>AXWR01000017.1 GCA_000482765.1 Meiothermus taiwanensis DSM 14542 | reverse complement strand
CGCTCGGTTAGCCCTTGATGGTGACACTCATCCCCCACCCAGCCGCTGCTCAATAGCCCAAATCCGGACGGCTCTCCCAGCCTTCGTCCTCGATCTCGATCTCGAAGGGCTCCCTGCGGCCGCAACTCACTGCCCAACGGTACTCCTTCCAGGCGAAAATGGCTCGCAGCAGCTCCCAAGCCTTGAAGCGCTGGGTGTTGTTCTCCGGGTCCTCATAGTAGCACGTTACCAGTATCGTGAGACCATCGTTGCTCAGCATGTAGGCGTTGCCCACATCCGTTTCCAGCTTGCGTTGGGGGTTCTTGATCACTTCGTAGATGAAGTCGGTCCAGTCACCATCCCATTCGCCGATTCGTTCTGCCGACTCCTTGTCGCTTCGACGGCGGTTGTAGTACTCCAGGCCTGCGCGGACCTCGGCTTTTAAGAAAACCAACAGATGCCAAGGCGGGCTGTCTGGGGGTATCGGCTCCGCCAGTTCCACGTCGCAGTCGAATTCGTGGTTTATTGGATTTTTTTTGCAGAAGAAGCGGTATTTCATCTCTGTTTCAGTATAGGAAATGCTGTGTTCACGTCACCGGCGCGCAGGGTGGGATCCCTCCTGGCCTGGTCTGGTTTCGGCCCTTGTGCCCCGCGACACCCCGCCCGCCTCACTTGTACCGCTCGGGATCGTAGTCGAGGAGCAGGTCGTAGAGAATTTGAACCGCCTCCAGAATGACCGGATGATACTCACCCCAACGGGCCTTGCCCTCCGGGGAGGCAATGTAGCGCAGCAGGTCGCCCACCGCCTCGGTGAAGGCCTTGATGGCCGCCTGGTCGTGTTCGTACAATTCAAGGCCTCTATACCACAGCGAGTCTTCGATGGCCTTGGCGAACTCGGGCAGGGCCTGCACGCTGGGGTGGGCCAGGGCATACTCGCAGATCACGTCGTATATGCCACCAGCACCGAACCAGTTTTTACCAGTACCAGGGGTTTCGTACAAACAGATGGTCGCCATGGTCCGATACTATCAGGGCTATCGCAGTATGCGGATACGTTCTGGCGAGACTTCGTTGATCAGCGCCTCCAATGCGGTAGGCGGCCTTGACCCCGGCAACAGCTAGCGCTGCTTGTCAAGTACGGAGGTCGGGATTCTCGCCAAAGCCTCCCGCAGCCTCCAGATCGCGGCCTCGTGAGCCTTGCCAACCTCGGTATCCTTATACAACTCATGCCACATCTCCCACCGATACTTTTCCCACTCAGCCACCGTGCCAGGTTGTGCAATCCAGTAGAGTCTCTCAGCGATCTCTTTGACCATGTACAAGCCGTTATTGGCATCCCCGAGATCAAACTCGGCCTTTACCGCTTCGCTGAGGGGTGGGCCCACCAGTTGGGGTCTCTCGCCGCCCTCTTGCCAGGGAAGGATGGAGGGTATGTACCATGGTCTACCTAGCCAGTCCACCTCAGGTGGGTGCGGATTCCAGTCACCCTCTAACCACCCATAGGTGGGGTTGAGAATGCGCATTATTTCCCAGATAAACTCTAGGCTCGGGTGATCCCAGGGCAGGAAACTTTGATTTTTTTCGCTCGGGTAGGCCAAATCCAACAGTAGATAGCCGTGTTCGAGCAGGGGTGGGTGTTGTGCCCAGGGACTGAAGGACAGCGTTAGGATTCCTTCACTGGGGTGGCCGCGGTACAAGTTGGTTTTCAGGAGGGTTTCTTCAATGTCGTACTGCGACCGGATGGCCAGATTATCGGCGAGTGGGCGAAGCTGGGCGAAGCGTTTTGGAAAGTCGCTTATTGGCGTTGGATTGACGTAATAGCTCCTATCGTGTACGAACGGGAATGTGGGGTCGGCTTTTCTGAGTGAATCCATGGATTCATCGTCAAGCAACAACTCGTAGGGCTTCAGTAGCGATACCCTATCGAGGAAGCTACTCTCCGACACCACGATGTTGAGGGAGCATTTGAAGCCCATAAGGCCCCTCAGAAGCGAGTCTCGCTAGTTCCTCACGTTGCCGCTACCGTCAATAACGTCGATTCCCTTGGCTCGTAAATTGCTGAGGTACCTGCGGTTATTTAGTAGACTTTCATCAGTTACCAACGTTGCTGGACGCTTACCCAAAACAGTTGCAGCAGCTATTAAGTTCGGTTCCTGTTCTCTATCAACACCCCTGCCATCATACTTTATCTCTATCACACGATCTACGCCATCTTTGCCTGTTGCAAACAAGTCAACCTCAACCGTCCTGCCATCGGGAAGTAAAACCGGGGACGATGGGAACTCCAGGTTCGTCAGATCTGCCCGACGTAGGGTGTCTGCACCTTCTGCTTCCCCTATTATTCCACGAATTCCGCTTGGTTCATTTTGCCTCGCTGCCTTAGCCACAAGTTTTTCGGCACCTTTTATGTACCCCCCTCCGCCATCCGCAGGCGAGCAGCACACGCGTATCAGGGCCTGCAGTAGTCTCGTAGCGGGCACCTCAGCAGTAAAGGCAGACTTGGCGATGTTCTGTACCACCGCCTGAATCGTGGCCGGATCGCACTGGTTTTGAGCAGAGATACCCTGCCCAGTTAGCACCGGACACACCGGAATGTTTCTCAAGCCCCTACCCAAGCGGTCAGCACTGACAACACCGCTCCAGCCCTCGCGGAAAAACAAAGTGGACACTGTCTGGAACTGGCCTCTGAGGGTTGACAGGACGACGGATGGTCGGGCCCGCCCGGTTATTAAGCTGGTTACTGAGGTACGAATCTGGAGCGCAAAGAAGCCCGCCGAGCTCTTGCTAAAGCGGTAGACCCCCTTGAGCCCAGCGGTAATGTCCCCGGCCCCACCGGTGGTCACATCCAGCGCGAGACCTACCCCGGCCAGGAAGGCGATCACCGGGTCAACCCCTCTTCCGCTGGCCCGGTTGTAAAGCTGTTCCAGCAAATCTACGCTGTCCCCAATGATCGGAATAAAGCCCAGGATCAACCGGGCGATCTCACCCGCAGAGCTCTGGGCCCGCAGGCTCTGGCCGGTTAGCTCCAGGCCGCCCTCGATGGCATCGCGCAGATTCAGGTCGTAGAAGCCGACCTCGTCCAGGTTCTTACCAATCAGAATGCGGTTGGTGCGGCTTGGGTAGTCCTCGGGCAGGGTGTAGGGGTAGGTCTCCAGGTTCAGCCCTGCCGGGGCCGCGTAGCTGGCGCTGAGCTGGGTGCAGCCCGAGAGAGTGGCGCCGAAGGGGGCGTACTGGTTGTTGGAACCACAGGGGTTCTGGGGGTTGCCGGAAAACAGGGTGATGGGGCGCAGGTCGAACTGGGTGGTGCCGTCGGCAAAGTTGGCCAGGTTGAGGGCCACCGTCATGCTGGCCCGGCCCCGTACCATTTCATTGCTAATGGAGATGATGCGGGGGTCGGCGAAGCGGGCGTAGAAGACCCCCGAGACGTTGCTCAAGAGGCTACCGGCCTCGTCCACCGCATAAACCGGCAGCTCGAAGAAGACGAAGCCGTTGGGGGAGACCTGGCTCAGGCGGATGTTCACCTGGGCCATCAGCTCGGTCTGGCCCCCCACCTGCACCAGGTACTCCTGCACGCTGGGTCCGCTGGGGAACTGGGTATCGGGCAGCACCGAGAGGATGACCCGCGGTACCCGCAGGCCGGCGAAGGCGGCCAGATCGCTTGCCAATGCCACCGTGGTGCCGCTTTGCAGCTGGGCCTCGGTGCGCAGGGGGGTAAGGCCAGCAGGCAGCGGGCTGGGGAAGGCGGGGCGGAAGACCCGGATGCGGGCGGCAGTGTTGGCCTGGGGGTCTACCCCTTCGTAGTCCCAGGCCAGGCCTTGCGGCTGCGGGAGCCCCCGCACCTGCACGCTGGCCGAGCCCAGCCGGAAGGGGTCGCTGGCGCTGGGGGGTTCGTGGACGGCGGCCAGGCTGTTCACCCCGCTGTGGAGGACGAAGGGGAAGGGGTTGCTGAGTTCCAGGTTGGCGGCCTGGGCCCGCAGGCTGGGGCCGGGTGCGGTGTTGGGGGCTTGGTAGCGGATGCGGCTGCGCTGGGTGCGGCGGTTGAGTTCGTCCTCCAGCGAGAGGGCCTGGAGGGCCCGGTCGGGCCGGGGGCGCACGCCCAGCTTGGAGCTTTGCGCGCCCGCAAAGGGGTTGGGTGCGGTCTGGCTGAAGACCGACTGCCCCTGCGAACCCCCGCCGTAACCGGCCTCGACCCGGGTGGCCGGGCTGCCGGGGGCGTACTGGGTGCCCAGGGTGACCACCGCCTCCTCCTGGTCGGTCTGGCCAAAGCGGTCGCGCACCGTGAGGGTAATGGGGTAGCGCCCGTTGCCGCTGTAGGTTTTGCTGACCTCGGCCCCGGTGGCGCTGGTGCCGTCGCCAAAGTCCCAGGTGTAGGTCAGGGGGCCTTCCCCCTCGGAGGCCGCTGCGCTAAAGATGAAGCTGGTAGGCCCGGTCTGGATACCCTGGATATCGGCGATGGGCACCTCGGCGATGCGGTTGATGCGGGTCTGCTCGATGGCCACCACCCGCCGCTCGGTGCTCTGGCGGCCCAGGCCGGTGGGGCCGGGCTCCTCGTAGATGACCAGGGTCAGGTCGTAGAAGCCCACGTTTCCAAAGGCCCGCTCCACCCGGGGTCCGCTCAGCACCGTGCCGTCGCTGAAGCGCCACTCGTAGGTATAGCCGGTCAGCGGGTACTGCACATCGAAGGCCAGTGGGAAGGGGTCGGCCAGGGCCCGGAACTCGGGCATGTCGTGGATGCTGGGGAGCTGGGCCACCTGCTGCTGGAAGGTGGCGGTCTGGCCGTCGGGGGCGGTGGCGGTGAGGGTGATGGTGTAGTAACCCGGCTGGCGGTACTCGTGGTAGACGGTCTCGCCGGTGGCGGTGGTGCCATCGCCCAGGTTCCAGGTATAGCTCACCCCCTCCTCGCCCCCCTCGGCGGACAGGTAGAAGCCGCTGCCGGCAAACGCGGTGCGGGCGTTCAGGCTGATGCCGGTGGGCAGGGGGGAGCCGCCGTTCTCAGGCACCCCCAGCTGCAGGTCGTCGAAGCGGCAGCCCTCCGCCCCGGCCAGGTAGGCCCCCAGCCAGGTGGTGCCGCTGGGCAGGGTGATCTCGGTGTAGACCTCCTTCCAGTCCAGGGCCCGGTAGTGCACCGGCCGGTCGAAGGTGATGGCGGTCTCGTCGCCCCCTTGCAGGCCCAGGGTGCAGGCCTGGGCGTTGGGGTTGCGCACAAACCCTCGCAAGACCAGCCGCTCCCCAGGGGCCAGCCCGGTGAGGGGAACGATCTGGTAAACCCAGCTCCAGGCCTGGTAGACCAAAGCCTGGCCGCTGCGCCCCTCGGCGGGGGTGGTGGCGCTGCCGGTGGCCAGCGTCCAGTCGTCCAGGTTCTGCTCGAAACCAGGGTTCTTCAGCCGGTTGGAGGCCAGCTCGGGGGCCGGCTCCAAGGGGCGTTTGCTGCCGGCGTAGAGCGAGAGGTCGTCGAAGAGGCAGGTCTGGCCGGGCCCGGCCTGGGCCTGGACGTAGACCTCGGCCCAGAGGGTGCCGCTGGGCAGGGTGAAGCTACGGGTCTGCTGCTGCCAGTCGGGGCCGGTGAAGCTCAGGGGGTAGTCGAAGGTGATGCCCGCGGCGTCCCCGCCCTTGACCCCGATCACGCAGGCCGCCCCCTGCGGCGAGCGGGCCCAGCCCTCCAGGGTGTAGGTGGGGCCTACCTGCACGTACATCCAGGGCAGGCTCTGGGCGGCGTAGGTCCAGTTCTGGGCCTGCAGGGCCTGCCCCCCTTGCCGCCCCGCTACCAGGCTGAGCTGTCCCCCCGCCAGCTCCACCCAGGCGCTAGCACCCTGCTCGAAGTCGGGGTTCCACAACAGCTCCCAGCCCCGGCTGACCGCCTGGGGGGCCATCCCGGCCGGCTGCAGGGTCTGGGCGGGCCGCAGCGCGTAGGGGGGCACGGGCCCCCGGGACAGGCTGGGCCCCTCCCAGTCCAGCCTTAGCCGGGCCGGACCATCCGCGGACTGGTACTCCAGCCGCAGGTTCAGCGGCTGGCCCGCGCGCAGGCGGAGCCGGGTGCTCACCGGCAGCTCCTGGGCTACCAGCCGTCCGTCCAGGTAGAGCCGGGCCTGGCCCTGGCCCACCAGGTGCAGGGTGTACTCGCCGTCCCTGGGGGGTAGCAGGGCGCCTTCGTAGCGGGCCGAGAAGGGCCCCGGCCGCAGACCAGGGGGGAAGCCCGCGAGGGCCGGGCGGGGCTCCAGGCGGGAAAGGGCAGGGCCGCTGAAGCCGGGGTTGGGGTAGAACCGGGCGTTGAGGCCCACCGCGCTGGCGGCGGGGGTGGGGGTGGGGTTGGTGGTGGTAGGAGGTTTGGCCGGCTGGGGTGGTGGGCTGCAGGCCAGCAATATCAGTAGAAGCAATGACCACAGGCCGAGCCAATACCCTTTGCGATGCAGCATAAACAAGCCTCCTGGGTTGCATGACGGAAAGAAGACGTCGCCAGGAGGATACCGGGTAGGTCAAAAAAAAAACAAGGTAGGCGCTGAGTGTGTTTACTTAGTATAAATTGTTTGAGGGGGAGGTTTGATCTCTTCCCCCTCTTGTTGGTTAGCCCTGAGCTGCTTTTAGCGCGTTGACAGCAGGTTTGAGTCCACCAGGCGCTCGAGCTCGTCTACCATGCTCCCGAGCACCGCAAACCCCCGCTCCACCGGCTCGGGGCGGGTCATATCAATCCCGGCGATTTTCAGGGCCTCCAGCGGATACACCGAGTCGCCGGCCTTGAGGAAGTCCAGGTAGCGCCGGGCGGCGGGCTCGCCCTGCTCCAGCACGTCTTTGGCCAGGGCGTTGGCGGCGGCGATGCCGGTGGCGTACTGGTAGACATAAAAGGGGCTGTAGAGGTGCGAGAAGTTCATCCAGCCCGCACCCAGGCGCTCTTTGTCCAGCTCCACCTCCCCGCCGTAGCCCTCGGCGAAGAGTTCGGCCAGCCGCTCGATCAGGAAGGGTGCGGTGAGGGCCCCGCCCTTCTCGATGCGCTGGTAGAGCTCGAGCTCGAAACGGGCCAGGGTGGGCATCACGAACAGGTAGCGGTGGAAGTTGCTAAAGGCCTCCTCCAGCACCGCCAGCTTGTACTCGGGGGTGGGGGCCTCGCGCAACAGCATGGCCCGCACCATGGCCTGGTTGAAGTTGGAGGCCACCTCGGCCACGAACAGGCTGTAGCGGGCGTAGACGATGGGCTGGGTCTGCCGGGTGAAGTAGCTGTGCATGGAGTGGCCCAGCTCGTGGGCCAGGGTGCTGAGCGAGAAAAGGTCGTCCGACCAGCTCATGAAGATGTAGGGGAAGGTGCCCTTGAGCCCCGAGGAGAAGGCCCCGGCCCGCTTGCCCTGGTTCTGCCCCCAGTCCACCCAGCGCTCCTCGAACAGGCCCCGGCGCATGGGCTCCACGTATTCACGCCCCAGGGGTTCCATACCCCGGCAGATGGTCTCGGCGGCTTCCCAGAAGGTGATTTTGGGGCTTGGCACCAGGGGGGCCGGCGCGTCGTAGATGGGGACGTCGTAGCTTCTGAGCTGGCCGCCCATGGCCTTTTTGCGGATGCGCCAGAAGCGGTGCCAGGTGGGCAGGTGGGCCTGGAAGGTGGCCAGCAGGTTGTCGAAGACGGCCTTGGGGATGTTGTCACCGCAGGTGCGGCTTACCGCCAGGGCCATCTCGAGGCTGCTCGCGTACCCGCGGGTGCGGGCCTGGAAGGCAAAGCTCTTGACGCTGCCCTGCAGGGTGGAGGCCAGGGTGTTTTTGAAGGCCAGATGCCCGTCGGCATACGACTCCCAGGCGGCTTTGCGCACCTCGGGGCTCTCGTGCACCAGAAGCTCGCCGATAGTGCTGTGCGAGACTGGCAGGCTCTGGCCCTGGTACTCCACCGGCCTGAACTGCATATCGGCGTTGGTGGCCGCCGCGGCGGTGGCGCTGTGCCCACCCAGGGGGTCGGAAACCGCGGCCAGCACGGTTTCTACCTCGCTGCTGCGCACGTGGGGCTTGCGGGCTTGCAGGGCTTCGAAGTAGTGCCGGTAGACGGCCAGCCCCGGCTCGGCCTGCATGAAGGCCTCGAGGGTCTCCTGGGGCAGGCTCAGGATCTCGGGCTCGAGGTAGGCCCCGGCGGCGGAAAGCTGCGCGACCACGCTGCGGGCCTCGCCGGCCATGCGGATAAACTCGGGGTTGGTGCCCTCGGTGGAGAGCTGCAGCGAGGCGTACAGGGCCACCTTCATGGCCTCGAGCATCCGGGTGTAGTAGGTCTCCAGGGCTTGCAGCAGCACCTGCGGCGACTCGGCCAGCCGACCGGCAAACGGCCTGACCTCCTCTACGCTTTGGGCCGCTTTTTCCAGGGCGGCCCGCCAATGGGCTTCCGAGGCAAACAGGGCCTCCAGGTTCCAGGTCTGTTCTTTGGGCAGTTCGGCGCGTTTGGGTAAGGTACTCATCCAGGGCATTCTAGCTGACCCGCCGGTCAGTTGGCTAGAAACGCCCGGAACCACCTGCCGGAGTCCTTCAGAACGCGCCTCTGGGTGGGGTAGTCCACGTACACCAGCCCGAAGCGGGGCCGGTACCCCTCGGCCCACTCGAAGTTGTCCAGCAGGCTCCAGTAGAAATACCCCTCCACCGGCACCCCCTCGCGCTTGGCCCGCAGTACCTGGGCCAGGTGCTCCTGGATGAACCGGATGCGTTTGGGGTCGTGTACCTCTTCGCCCTCGAGGGTGTCGGGGAAGGCCGCCCCGTTCTCCGTAACGATGATGCGCTTCACCCCGTTATAGGCCGCAAATTTCTTGAGCAGGTGATAGATGTTTTCCGGCCAGACCTCCCAGCCCATCTCGGTGAGCTCCCCGCTGCCCCGCTCGCCGTGGGGGATTTCCCGGCCCCAGGTGGCCGGGTTGAAGAGGTCGAAGCGCACCAGCTGGCGGAAGTAGGTCTGCAAGCCGATAAAGTCGAAGTCGAAGGCCAGCTTTTCCAGGTCGCCCGGGCGGATGTAGCGCCAGAGGGCCAGCAGCCAGGGGGTGGTTTTCCAGGGGTAGCCCAGCCCCAGGGCGGGCTCGAGGAACAGCCGGTTGGCGATCACGTCGTAGTTGGCGGCGGCCATGCGGCTCAGCCAGGTGGGGCCCGCCGGCTGTACATAGGAGGCCGAAAAGGTGGTGCCGATCTGGGCGTCGGGCACATTGGCCCGCAGAACCCGCCCCCCTTCGGCCTGGGCCAGAGCCACGTGGTGAACGGCCGGCAAAAAGTTGCCAAAGCCCTTACGGCCCGGCGCATGGGTGCCTTGCAGGTAGCCCAGCACGGTGAACACCGTGGGTTCGTTGAGCACCATCCAGTGCTTGACCTTATCGCCAAAGGCCCGGCTGCACACCTCCACGTACTCGCAAAACCAGCCCACGATCTCGCGGTTGGTCCAGCCGCCTTTGTCCTCCAGCACCTGCGGCAGATCCCAGTGGTACAGGGTCACCCAGGGCTGCAGGCCGAGCTCGAGCGTCCGGTCGATCACCCGGTGGTAGAAGTCCAGCCCCTTTTGGTTGACCGCTCCGGTGCCACCGGGCAGGATGCGCGGCCAGGCCAGCGAAAAGCGGTGCACCTGCATGTTCATCTCCCGGATGAAGGCGATGTCGTCGTGGTAGCGGTGGTAAAAGTCGCAGGCCCGGTCGCCGTTCTCGCCGGTTTTGATCCTGCCGGGGGTATGGGAGAAGGTGTCCCAGATGGAGGGGCTGCGCCCGTCCTCGTTTACCGCGCCCTCAATCTGGTAGGCTGCGGTAGCCACCCCCCACAGGAAGCCCGGGCCAAAGTCGCTTTTGCTAAAAGTGGTCATCGCCTCAATCTACACGTTCGGTTGACAGCGTTACAACCTGCACCTGTGCCCCGTTGGGGTCGGTGAGGGTTTGGGGGGGGCGGTTTTGCAGGGCGATTTGATACGCGAGCAGCCCGGTTGAGTGGGCTGGCGCGGTGCGGCCCCGGGCCCAGAGGTTGATGCCGATGTGGTGGTGGTAGCCGTCGGCGGCCAGGAAACGAGCGCCGGGATAATCCCCCTGCATGAGCTCCATCCCCAGCCCCTCGAAAAAAGCCTGGGCTTCGTCCAGATCGCGCACATGCAGATGAATATGCCCCAGGGTGGTCTGGGGGTCGAGCCCTTGGCCGGCCCATGCTTCGGCCAGGAGGGCTTCCAGGTTGAGCGGCTCGGAAACCATAGCCAGGCGGCCTCCCCGGAAGGGCCATTCGGCCCTGGGGCGGTCGCGGTAGAGCTCAATCCCATTGCCCTCGGGGTCGGCCAGGTAGATTGCTTCCGAGACCCCGTGGTCGGAGGCCCCCTGAAAATGGGGGTAGCGGGCCTCGAGCAGCCGCCAGAAGACCGCGGCCAGCTCGGCCCGGCTGGGGAGCAACAGGGCGAAGTGGTAGAGCCCTAAAGTGGGCTGGGGGCGCAGGGGGGCCTCGGGCCGGTGCTCCAGGGTAAGGGTAAAGCGCCGGCCGGGCAGGGCCAGCTCGGTCTGCGGCCCCTGGCTTCGGATGACCTCGAGACCCAGCAAATCGCGGTAGAAGGCTAGCTGGCGCTCGAGGTTCTGCACCCGCAGGGTTAGGCCGGTGAGGGCCAGGGTTTTGGTGGCGTCTAGCGTCACATTTATATGCTATCCAAAGTGCTATGAAAAGTAAAGCAGAAGAGTGACAAGATTAGGATATGCTGTTGGGGTGCGGGTTTTTGTGACCGGTGGAACCGGTTATTTGGGGAGTACGCTGCTGCGGCTGGGGTCGGGTCGGCCCTGGGTTTTGGGTGCCAGTTACTGGAGCCAGCCGCCGGCGGTGCCGGGGGTGGGGTGGGTTTGGCTGGATATCCGCGACGCTGCCGCCGTGGAGCAAACCCTGGCCCGCTTTCGTCCCGAGGTGGTCATTCACACCGCCTACAGCAAGGCCAGCCCAGCGGCGCTCGAGGCCATCACCGTGCAGGGCACGGCCCATGTGGCCCGGGCCTGTCGGGCTCTCGGGGCCCGGCTGATTCACCTCTCCACCGACCAGGTTTTCGATGGCGAAAACCCGCCCTATGCCGAGTCGGCTCTGCCCAACCCCCTCACCGAGTACGGCCAGGCCAAACTCAGGGCCGAACACTGGGTGCAGGCAATACTCCCCAGCGCCACCATCGTGCGCACCTCGCTGATCTGGGGCCTGAACCCCATCGACCCGACCAGCCAGATGGTGCTGGAGCTGGCCGATGGCAAGCGGGAGGGCGGGCTTTTTAGCGACGAGTACCGCTCCTTTGTGTACGTGGAGGATCTGGCCCAGGCCCTGTGGGAACTGGTGGGTCTGGACTATGCGGGCATCCTGCATCTGGGGGGCGCGGAGGTGCTGAGCCGGCTCGAGTTTGGACGACTGATTGCCCCCTTCCACGGACGTGACCCGGCCCGGCTTCCGGCCCGGCGCCGCGCCGAGTTTCCCGGCCCACGGCCCGGCAATTGCGCGCTGGATAGCTCGCTGGGCCGTTCCCTGCTCCAGACCCGGCTGCGCGGGGTGCGGGAGGTGTTGCGCGCGCACCGCCCTGTGGGATAGCCCCCGCTTTTTTGCGCTATTCTGAGGATCATGCTGAAACTGGGCGTGGACTTTGGCCTTTCCAACACCGATGCGGTGCTGCTCGAGGGCGAGACCATCCTGGCGCACCAAACCATCAAAACCGGGCCAGCCAGCAGCGAAGCCCTGGCCGCCGTACTGCACAGCCTGGGGGTTCGGCCTGCCGACCTCGGCACCATCGCCAGCACCGGCGGTCTGTCGCGCCGCCTACCCGATACCTTCGAGGGGATTCCCGTCCAGAAAATCGGCGAGGCCCAGGCGGTGGGGCGGGGGGCGCTGCAGCTGGCCGGCCTGGGTGAGGCCCTGGTGGTCTCGGCGGGCACCGGTACGGCCATGATTGCGGCCAGGGGAGGCGAGGCCCAGCACTTCACCGGCTCGGCGGTGGGGGGTGGAACCTTGCTGGGTCTGTCCCGGCTGCTGCTAGGGACTGCCGACCCCCTCGAGGTGGCCCGCCTGGCCGAACGGGGCAACCCCAGCGGTGTGGACTCCACGCTGGTGGACGTGATTGGTGGGGGCATCGGCCATCTGCCCCCCGATGCCACCGCGGTCAACTTTGGGCGGCTGGTAGAAGGCCCCCACCCCAGCCGCGAAGACCTGGCCGCCGGTCTGGTGACGCTGGTGGGCCAGGTGATTGCCATGATTGCCATCAACGCAGCGCAGGCTGCCGGGTTCAAGCAGATGGTGATTGTGGGCCACCTGCCCGACCTGGTGCCTGTGCGCAAGGCCTTTGAGCGGGTCTGGTACTTTTACCAGATTGAGCCCAGACCCCTCATTCCCCCCTTGTCCGGCTGGGCCACCGCCTACGGGGCTGCGCTTCTGGCACAGCAACCTGTCGTAAACTGAAACCATGAAACCCCCGGAGGGCTTCTGGGCCCACCTCGAGGACGACAACAACTACGACAACCTCAAGCTGGTCTTGTCGGATGGGGTGGGGGAAGAGGTGCTGTGGCTCTCAGCGCTCGAGCTGGCCGAAGGCCTGGCCCACCTCGAAGAAGGCGAATTGCTTGACCCCAACGAACCCGCCTGGTCGCACGAGGCGCTGGAGGTGGCCGAAGCCCCGGCAGCCCCCTTCGAACCGGCCCAGCACCGCCCCCACCTCGAGGGGGCCTACTGTGCCGCCCAGGTTGAGCTCTATAGTCCGCCGGGCCTCCTGCTTTTACGCCGGGTGGTAGAGGAAGGGGGCGATCTGCTGGAGATCACCACCCCCAACGGCTCGGTCTACACCTTCGAATACGATCGGGTTCGCGCCTATTTGCGCCCGCTTTTGCCCCACTAACCAGTGAACCATGCGCATTACCTCGACGGCCAACCCCCGCATTAAGGCGGCTGCCGAACTCCAGGAGCGCAGGAGCCGGGAGCGAACGGGTAAGTTTTTGATTGAGGGCGCTCGCGAGATTGAGCGGGCCCTGGCGGCGGGCCTCGAGGTCGTTGAAGCCTTCTGCGGCGAACACCTCAACCCCGAAGAAGCCCGCACAGTTGCTCATTTATCTCGAGTCCTTGGCCTGGAGGTGCACGAACTCTCCGAGGCGGCCCTGAAGAAAATCAGCAGTCGTGAGCACCCGGCCGGGGTGCTGGTGGTGGCCCGGATGCCCCGGCCCTCCCTCGCGGCCTTCCACCCACCCAAAAACGCCCTGCTGCTGGTCTCGGTGGGGCTGGAAAAACCCGGCAACCTGGGGGCCTTGCTGCGCTCCGCCGATGCCGCCGGGGCCGATGCGGTGCTGGTGGCGGGTGGGGTAGACCTCTACAGCCCCCAGGTGATTCGCAATTCCACCGGGGTGGTTTTCTCGCTCCCCGTTTTTGCCGCCCCCGAGCCGGCCGTGCTGGACTGGCTACTGCAGCACAATATCCCCATGGTGGCCACCACCCCGCACACCCACCAAACCTACTGGGATGTGGACTTGCGGGGGCCTGTGGCCATTGTGCTGGGCACAGAACACCAGGGATTGAGCCAAACCTGGCTCGAGCAGGCCGCACTCAAGGTCAAGATTCCCATGCAGGGCCAGGCCGACAGCCTAAACGTCTCGGTAACGGCTGCCCTGATGTTATACGAAGCCAGAAGGCAACGCCAAAATTAAACTTAATCTCTGACCCCAACTTGACATAATCAGACTCAATTGTCTTAGGTCTTCTTGCCCAGCCCTCTTGACATTCTTATGGAAAGACCCGAATAATATAAAGCTGGGTTGACACTCTAAACCCACGACTGTCAATAAACCCTGTAAGGAGGAAATTCTATGGCAACCGCAACCATGCTCAGACCCCTCGGTGACCGTGTGGTGGTCAAGCGCATCGAAGAAGAAGCCAAGACCAAAGGGGGCATTGTGTTGCCCGATACCGCCAAGGAAAAGCCCCAGCGGGGCAAGGTAATTGCCGTGGGCAGCGGGCGGGTGCTGGACAACGGCACTAAAGTGCCTCTAGAAGTAAAAGAGGGCGATACCGTGGTGTTTGCTAAGTACGGCGGCACCGAGATCGAAATCGACGGGGAGGAGTACATCATTCTCTCCGAGCGCGATCTGCTGGCCGTTTTGTAAACCCAAAGACGTTTCTAACAGCGGTGTTTTGAAAGGAGTAGAACCATGGCGAAAATGCTGGTTTTTGATGAAGCTGCACGCCGTAGCCTCGAGCGCGGCATGAACGCGGTAGCCAATGCGGTAAAAGTGACCCTGGGCCCCCGTGGGCGCAACGTGGTGCTGGAGAAGAAATTCGGCAGCCCCACCATTACCAAAGACGGGGTTAGCGTAGCCAAGGAGGTCGAACTGGAGGATCACCTCGAGAACATCGGCGCCAAGCTGATGATCGAGATCGCCTCCAAGACCAACGACATCACCGGTGACGGCACCACCACCGCCACGGTGCTGGGCCAGGCCATCGTGCGGGAAGGCCTGCGCAACGTGGCTGCTGGGGCCAACCCCCTCGCGCTCAAGCGGGGCATTGAAAAAGCCGTGGATGTGGCGGTCAAGGCCATCCAGGAGCTGGCCGTGCCCGTCAACGACCGCAAGGCCATCTTCGAAGTGGCCAGCGTATCGGCCAACAACGACGCCGAGATCGGTAACCTGATTGCCGATGCCATGGAGAAGGTGGGCCGCGAGGGTGTCATCACCGTTGAGGAGTCCAAGAGCCTCGACACCGAGCTCAACTTCGTGGAAGGGTATCAGTTCGACAAGGGCTACATCTCGCCCTACTTCGTCAACAACCCCGACGCGATGGAGGCCCAGCTCGACGAACCCTTCATCCTGATCACCGAGAAGAAAATCAGCAACGTGCGCGAGTTGCTGCCGGTGCTCGAGCAAGTGGCCCAGACCGGCAAGCCCCTGCTCATCATCGCCGAAGACGTCGAGGGTGAGGCCCTGGCGACCCTGGTGGTCAACCGCCTGCGTGGCACCCTGAATATCGCTGCCGTCAAGGCCCCTGGCTTCGGTGATCGCCGTAAGGAGATGCTCAAAGACCTGGCGGCCATCACCGGTGGTACCGTGATCAGCGAGGAGCTGGGCTTCAAGCTGGAGAACGCCACCCTCTCCATGCTGGGCCGCGCCGAGCGGGTGCGCATCAGCAAAGACGAGACCACCGTGGTGGGCGGTAAGGGTAAGAAGGAAGACATCGAGGCCCGCATCAATGGCATCAAGAAGGAGCTCGAGACCTCCGACAGCGAATACGCTAAGGAGAAGCTGCAGGAGCGCCTGGCCAAGCTGGCCGGTGGTGTGGCCGTGATCCGCGTGGGCGCTGCCACCGAGACCGAGCTCAAGGAGAAGAAGCACCGCTACGAGGACGCCCTCTCCACGGCCCGCGCCGCGGTCGAGGAAGGCATCGTGCCGGGTGGTGGCGTGGCCCTGCTGCGCGCCGTGCCCGCCATCAAGAACCTGCTCAAGGAGCTCGAGGGCGATGAAGCCACCGGTGCCAAGATCGTGCTCCGCGCCATCGAAGAGCCCGCCCGTCAGATTGCTGCCAACGCCGGCTACGAAGGCAGCGTGGTGGTCAACAACATCCTCAGCAAGAAAGAAAAGAACTACGGCTTCAACGCGGCCACCGGCGAGTACGGCGACATGATGGAGTGGGGTATCGTAGACCCGGCCAAGGTGACCCGTACGGCCCTGCAGAACGCTGCTTCCATCGGCTCGCTGATCCTCATGACCGAGGCTGTGGTGGCCGAGAAGCCCGAAGAGAAGAAAGCTCCTGCTGCACCCGCTGGCGGCATGGGCGGCGACATGGACTTCTAAAGCAACCACGTGCCCAAACCCCCTCTTCACGCAAAGAAGAGGGGGTTTTTTGTGTGCTAGGGATCCGCTTTCTTCGCCAAGCGTAGCGAGGGGTGTGCCACTGGGTATTCGTGGGAAACGCTCTAGGATCTAGTCTCTGGAGGTTTTTGCTTTGGATGACTATCTTTTGAATCCGGTTATGGATATTTTTTATTTTAGGGGGTCTTTAGAGCGGTTTTACCCCAGGCCGCCAGGGCCTCGAGGGCTGGCTCCAGGGCCTTGCCCAGGGGGGTGAGGGCATACTCCACCCGGGGGGGTACCTCCTGGTACTCGGTTCGACTGATAAGGCCCATCTCCTCCAGATCCCGCAGGCGCAACGACAAACTTCTCGGCGGCAGGGCGGTGGCCTGTTGCAAGGCTCCAAAGCGCAGCGCACCTTGCTGCAGCGAGCGAAGTATGAAGTAAACCCCGCGCTGGCCCAATAATTCCAGTAAATCCTCGAGGGACGGTCTTTTGGATTGGACCATAGGTATACCGTATCCAAGACTTGCCCGAAGCAAGTACACCGATGCTACAAAGCAACCATATGGTCAGTTTGGGAAAAATTGCAGAGAAAACGAGAAAAGATGGGTTTATCGCTCAGGTGGTTTGGGAAGGTACCGCCGGCCCCAGCGGTCTATAGCTTCAATTACAGCCTGCAGTGCCTGGCCGGCCTCCGTTAGAGCATAGCTGGTGCGCGGGGGCATGGTGGAGTGGATTGTTTTAGAGATGATGCCCAGGTGCTCAAGCTTCTCCACGCGCTGGGCCAGGGTGGCCGGGTTGCAGCCGCCCACTGCCCTGGAAAGCTCGTTAAAGCCTTTCGAACCATCCAATAAGCTGCGAATAATGTGTAGCGTCCACTTCTCCTGCAGTACGTTGATGGCTTCGTATACAGGGCAAAAGCTGTGGTCTGCTTCAGTGGTTTCTGCAATGGCTTTAGCCATACTGAAACACATCTTAGCATACTATTACTTTCTTTGCTCAAATGCTTGACATAACAAACTGATATAAAATAGTATGCGCTTGTTGATCCAAAGCGAATGCTGGATCAAGCTGGAGGAAAAGTATGAATTGGAACCTGGATAGCAGTCATACCACCGTGGCTTTTGCTGTAAAACACATGGGCTTCTTTACTGTGCGCGGCCAGTTCAAAAAAGTGACCGGTACCGTTTCGACTGACGAGCAAGGGGTGCCGCGCCAAATCAGCGTTTCGATTGAGGCCGCTAGCATTGAAACGGGCGATGCCCAGCGGGACGCCCACCTGCGTTCACCCGATTTCCTGGATGCCGAACAATACCCTCAGATTCGCTTTGAGAGCAGCCAGATTGAAGCCTTGGGGGGGAACAAATACAAGATCCATGGCAACCTGACCATCCGGGACACCACCCGCCCGGTAGCCCTCGAGGCCGAGGTAAGCCCCGCCATCAAAGACCCTTGGGGCCTGACCCGTATTGGGGCAACGGCCACAGGTGTCATAAACCGCAAGGACTGGGGGCTTACCTGGAACCAGGTGCTCGAGTTTGGTGCTTTGCTGGTAGGTGAAGAGGTAAAACTCAATATCGAGGTCGAGGCGGTCGCGGCCCAGGCAGAAGCGGCAGCCTAAACCCCATCGAGTCTTGAGCACCCGCCAGCAAAGGCGGGTGCCGGGCTTAATTGTGGTAGATCGTGCTTTGGGTTGAGGTGGGGAGCGGGTGGGGATGCTAGCTTTAAATCATGCGCTATATTCTGGCGCTGTTTGCGCTGTGGTTGGCGGCCTGCACCCCGACTTACCTGGGCAGTGTGCCTTACTACCCCTATAATCTCGACGATTTTCCCGTCTTTACCAGCCCCGCAGGCCAGCCTCTGTATGGATTGCGGCGCTACGAGGAGCGTCGCTGGACGGCTGTGGCCCGTAGGCCGGTGGGTGTTTTTGATTTTTCGATCACCCTGGAATTGGGGGGCCGGTTGTGGCCCAGGCCTCCTTTCCCCAACCCTGTGGAGACCTGCCGCTTTGGTGGGAGCGACGAACGACCCGCCGCGGTACGCCTGGTGCTGCTCGAGGCCCCGCCAGGTTTTGACGTTGGGCTGCAAGAAGCCAGCTACAAATTAAGCTGTGGTCGCCTCGAGCGCGACCCGGAGGGCTTTGAAGTGCTGCGCTACGCCACCTGGCTCGAGGTGCTCTACCGCTTCGAGATACCCCTGGTAGCCCCCGGCACCTACGGGTTGCGCTGGCAGCTTTGGGAGGGGGAGCGGATGCTTGCTGAGGAAGGCCGACGCTTTACCCTGACCGCAGGCCGTTAGCGCTGGAGGGGATTGGTGTGGGCGCTGAGTGTGTGGTGCGGCCGATTGACGGCCCTGGGCTTTGCCGCTAAACTTTGACTGAGTATAAGTTTGTAACGAGTCAAAAATAGCGTGGAGGTTGGCTGTGATTGCAGACAAGAAACTTTCAAGCAAAGGCGGCGGCTGGCTCCTGGAGAGGCCCGAGCAGATCTTCACCCCGGAAGACTTCGACGACACCACCCGCATGATTCAAGAAACCGTGCGGCAGTTTGTGGAGAAGGAGTACCGGCCGGTGGCCGAAGCCCTGGAGCACGGCGAGCTCGAGCACAACATCCCATTGCTCCGAAAGGCCGGCGAGCTGGGCCTCCTGGGGGTAGAGGTCGGCGAGGAGTACGGCGGCCTCGACCTGCCCAAAACCGTCAGCACGGTAATTGCCGAGGCCCTGGCCGGCACCGGCGGCTTCAGCGTGACCTACGGGGTGCAGACCTCCATCGGCCTGCTGCCCCTGGTTTACTGGGGCACCAAGGAACAAAAGGACAAATACCTGGCCAAACTGGTCTCGGGTGAGCTCATCGCCGCCTACTGCCTCACCGAGCCGCAGTCCGGCTCCGATGCCATGGGGGCCAAGACCCGCGCCGAGCTTTCCGCCGATGGCAAATACTACATCCTCAACGGCACCAAGATGTGGATCTCCAACGCGGGCTTTGCCCACCTCTTTACCGTGTTTGCCAAGACCCCGGAGGGCCTGACCGCTTTCCTGATCGAGCGCGACACCCCCGGCCTGCGCCTGGGCGGCGAGGAGAAGAAGATGGGCATCAAGGCCTCCAGCACCCGCCAGGTCTTCCTGGAGGACGTGAAGGTGCCGGTCGAGAACGTGCTGGGTGAGCTGGGCAAAGGCCACAAGATCGCCTTCAACGTGCTCAACGTGGGGCGCTACAAGCTGGGCGCGGGGGCCATTGGTGGGGCCAAGGGTGCCCTGGCGCTCTCGGCCAAGTACGCCCAGGAGCGCGTGGCCTTTGGAAAGCCCATTGCCCAGTTCGGCCTGATCCAGCAAAAGCTGGCTGAGATGGCTACGCGCATCTTTGCCGGCGAGAGCGCGGTCTACCGCACCATGGGCATGATCGACCAGGCCCTGAGCAGCCTGGACAAAGCCAACGCCGCCGAGGCGGTGCTGGCGGGCATCGAGGAGTACGCCGTCGAGGCCAGCATCATCAAGGTGCTGGGCTCCGAGGTGCTGGACTACGTGGTGGACGAAGGCGTGCAGATCCACGGCGGCTACGGCTACTCCGCCGAGTACGAGATCGAGCGGGCCTACCGCGACAGCCGCATCAACCGTATCTTTGAGGGCACCAACGAGATCAACCGCCTGCTGATTCCGGGCATGCTCCTGCGCCGGGCCATGAAGGGCGAACTGCCGCTCTTCGATGCGGCCATGAAGCTGCAAAAAGAGCTGCTGGAGCCCAGCTTCGAGGAGCCCGAGGACAAGGAGATGGCCCAGCTCGAGGGCCTCAAAAAGCTGGCCCTGGCGGTGCTGGGCCTGGCCGCCCTCAAGTACGGCAAGCAGATCGAAGAGGAGCAGGAGGTGCTGGCGGTGGCCGCCGACATCCTGATAGATGTCTTCGCTGCTGAAAGCGCCCTGCTGCGGGCCCGCCGGCTGGGGGGTGGAGTATATGCCGAGATGGCCGCGCTCTACCTGTACCAGGCCCTGGATCGCGCCCAGGCCGCGGCACTCTCCATTCTGCCGCGCCTGGCCGAGGGCGACGATATGCGCCTGATGGCCTCGGCGGCCCGCCGCCTGACCAAGCACGACCCCACCGACCTGGTGGCGCTGCGCCGCCGGATTGCCCAGAAGGTGCTGGAAGCGGGCGGCTACCCCCAGCCCAAGGCCTGAATCCTCCGATACCCTTTGGGGGCGCATGGCCATGCGCCCCCTATCTTTTCGGTGCTACAATCGCCTTATGCCTTCACGGCCGCTGCCCACCAACGTAAGCCCGGAGGAGTACCTTCGCCTCGAGGCACAATCCGAAGCTAGGCACGAGTACGTGGATGGTATTGTTTACGAGATGCCGGGCGAGTCGCTGGAGCACAACGAGACCGTCCTGAACATTGCGCTGGCGATCAAGCCGAGGCTGAGGGCGACGGGCTGCCGGATGGCCGTCGAGGGGGTTAAGCTCTGGCTGCCCCAACTCAACCGGTACTACTACCCCGATGTGATGGTGCTGTGTGACCCGCGCGACACCGACAGCCACATTTTCCAGTACCCCTGCTTTATAGCCGAGGTGACTTCGCCCAACACCGAGGCCACTGACCGCCGCGAAAAGCTGCAAGCCTACAAAAGCATCGAGACCCTGCAAACCTACTGGATTGTAGACCCCGCCACACGCAGCCTCGAGGTCTTCGAACGCAGCCAGCACTGGCAGGGTGTGCGGCTGGAGTCGGGCGGAGCGCCGGTGGCCTGCCTGGGCCTGGAGGTGCGCCTCGAGGGTATCTTCGGTGTGGCCTGAGCCTGCCATTGCCAAACTCCACGCGGTAGACTAGAGCCAAATGACCGCACAAACCACCGACCTGGCGCTGGAAGTTCGCAGGTTCCTCGAGGTCGAGGTGCTGCCCCTCGAGCCCATCTTCCTGAAGCATGGCTTCAAGGCCGTTCTGCCCGAGCTACAGCGGGTTCGGCAAAAGGTAAAGGAAAGGGGCTGGTGGCTGCCCCCGCTGCAAAAGCCGCTGGGTATGGGCCTGGGCCTGGGGGATTTTGCCCGCCTGAGCGAGGAGCTGGGCCGCAGCCCCCTGGGCCACTACGTCTTCAACACCCAGGCCCCCGACATCGGCAATATGGAGGTGCTGCTCAAGCACGGCACGCCGGAGCAGAAAGCGCGTTTTCTGGAGCCTTTGGCAAAGGGCGAGGTTCGCAGTTCCTTTGGCATGACCGAGCCCGAGTACCCCGGCTCCAACCCGGTCTGGATGAACACCACCGCGGTGCTCGAGGGCGACCAGTGGGTCATCAACGGGCACAAGTGGTACACCACCGGCTTCGAGGGCTCGAGCTTCTGCATCGTAATGTGCATCACCGACCCCGACCAGCCCAACCCCTACGCCCGGGCCAGCCAGATCATCGTGCCCACCGATACCCCCGGCTTTCGGCAGGTGCGCAAAATTTCGGTGATGGGGGAGGAGGGCGAGGACTGGATGAGCCACTCGGAGATTCGCCTGGAAAATGTGCGGGTGCCCCAGGAGAACCTGCTGGGTGTGCGCGGCAAGGGCTTTGCCATTGCCCAGGAGCGGCTGGGGCCGGGGCGCATCCACCACTGCATGCGCTGGATTGGCATCGCCCAGCGCAGCCTCGAGCTGATGTGTGAACACGCCGCCCGGCGCGAGCTTGCCCCCGGCAAGCCCCTGGGTTCGCGCCAGGCCATCCAGCACCTGATTGCCGAGTCCAAGGCCGAGATTCACGCGGCCCGGCTGATGGTGCTGGATGCCGCCGAAAAGGTCGAGCAAAAAGGGGCCGAGGGGGCTAAAGTGGAGATCTCGCTCATCAAGTTCTTTGTGGCCGGGGTGCTGCAGCGGGTGCTGGATCGGGCCATCCAGGTGCACGGGGGCCTGGGGATGTCCGACGACCTGCCGCTCTCGTTCTTCTACCGGCACGAACGGGCCGCCCGCATCTACGACGGGGCCGACGAAGTCCACAAGACCGTGGTGGCCAGGGCCCTGCTCAAGGACTACGGCCTGGATATCTCGCTCTGACCCCGAGGTACTGCCATGACCGACCAACCCGCCCCCACCCGACCCGGCGAAGAGCTGGACATTGTGCGGCTGCAGGCCTACCTGCTGGAGCACCTGCCAGGGGCAAAGGGCCGCCTCGAGGTGCTGCAGTTCCCCAGCGGTTTTTCCAACCTGACCTACCTGCTCAGGCTGGGCGAGCGGGAGCTGGTGTTGCGCCGCCCGCCGTTTGGGGCCAACATCAAGACCGCCCACGACATGGCCCGCGAGTACCGGATTCTCTCGGCCCTCAAGCCGGTCTACCCCAAGGTGCCCCAGCCCCTCCTGTACTGCGCCGACGAGGGCGTGCTGGGGGCCCCGTTTTATGTAATGGAGCGCCTGCACGGGGTGATCCTGCGCACCCAGCCCCCGCCCGACCTGACCCCGGAGCGCATGCGGGGGATTTGCGAGGCCGCGCTCGAGGCCCTGGTCGAGCTGCACAGCCTGGACTATCAGAAAGCCGGTCTGGGCGACCTGGGCCGGCCCGAGGGCTATGTGGAGCGGCAGGTGCGGGGCTGGACGGAGCGCTACCAGAAGGCCCGCACCGAGACGGTGCCCGGCATGGAGCAGGCCATGGAGTGGCTGGCCGCCCACATCCCGAGCGGCTCGAGCGCCGCCCTGATCCACAACGACTTCAAATACGACAACCTGATGCTGAACCCCGCCGACCTAACCCAGGTGGTGGCCGTGCTGGACTGGGAGATGGCCACCCTGGGCGACCCCCTGATGGATCTGGGCACCACCCTGGGCTACTGGGCAGAGCCCGACGATCCGCCGGGCCTGCGGCGTTTTGGCCTGACCCATCTACCGGGCAACCTGCGCCGGGCCGAGCTGGTCGAAGCCTATGCGGCCCGCAGCGGTCGCAGCGTGGATAATATTGTGTTTTATTACGTGTACGGGCTCTTTAAGGTCGGGGTGATTATGCAGCAGATTTACGCCCGCTACCAGAAGGGTCTCACCCGCGACGAGCGCTTCGCGGTGCTGATACATTTGATCCGGGAAATTGGCCAGAAGATACAGAAGGCCATCGCCACAGGCCAGGTTTAGACGTGTAGGATACGCTGTATGGCGTGTTGCTGGGCGCTACTATAAGAAGCTCAGCAATGCAAACCAGGGATATGCCTTATGCGATACAGCGAACTCGCTTTTACCGGCCCGGCCACCTTTTTCAAAGCACCCCACCGCCCCCTGAACGAGCCCTGGGCCGCCGACGTGGGCTTTCTGGGCCTGCCCTACGACTTTGCCGTGGGCTACCGCCCCGGCGCCCGTTTTGCCCCCAACGCCCTGCGCGAGGCCAGCGGGCGCTACGCACCGGGGCCGGAGGGGTGGTTCGACCTCGAGACCGAGACCTACCGCCTCAAGGGCGTGCGCCTGGTGGACGCGGGCGATGTGGACCCGGCCCAGCTCGAGTACCCCGAGACCTTCCGCCGCATCACCGAGGCGGCCCGCGCCCTGCGTGAGCGGGTGAAACTGCCGGTGTTTGTGGGGGGTGATCACTCGGTCACCTACCCAATTTTGCGGGCCTACGACGACCTCGAGGGGCTCCACATCGTCCAGCTCGACGCCCACCTGGACTTCTCGGATAGCCGCAACGCAACCCGCTTTTCCAACAGCAGCCCCTTCCGTCGGGCGGTGGAAGATGTTCCAGGTCTCAGGCACATCACCGTGGTGGGGCTGCGCGGCCTGCGCACCAGCCCCGAGGCCTACCAAGCAGCCAAAAACCGGGGCCATACCCTGATTACCGCCTCCAGGGTGCGGGAGAACCTGCCCTGGGCACTGGCCCAGCTTCCCAAGGGCCAGAAGGTTTACCTGAGCTTCGATGCCGACGTGCTCGACCCCTCTATTTTGCCCGGCACCAGCAGCCCCGAGGTGGAGGGCCTGACCTATGGGGAGGCGATAGCGGTGGTGGCCGAAACCGTCCGGCGAAACGAACTCGTAGGCTTCGACCTCGTGGAGCTGGCCCCCAACCTCGACCCAGGGGGCCTTTCGGCCCTGGTGGGGGCGCGGTTCCTGGCCGAGGTGCTGGCCTGCTGGGCCGGTTGAGCGGTAATGTACAGAAGCCTTCGGGAAGGGTTTATGGGGCCTTGGCTTTGCCCCGAAAAACCAGCAGCGTCCACAGTAGCAGGTGCAGGCCCAGGGCCGTACCGGCCAGCGCAACCCCCCAGTCGTTGCCCAGCCGCCACAGCCATAGACCGCCGCCGAAAGCCAGCAAGACAAGCAGGCCCCAGCCCTGGCTGTAGGTAGGGCTGCCCGGGAAAAAAAACTGCACCGCTCGCCGCCAGGCCAGGCTGGGGGCCACGCTTTGCGGCTTGGGGAGGAAGAAGCAAAGCAGGTGGTAGGCTGCGAACAGCAGGATGAGCACAGCAGCAGTCCAGGCCCACAGCGGGCTGGGCCAGATGGGCAGGTTGCGCCAGGTGGCCGGGAAATCTGCAGCCAGGGCCTGCAAATTACTCAGGCCTACTGCGGTGGCAATGATTCGGGGCGTAGGAACAGCATCCCGCGCCACACCGGCTTCACGGTAAACTGCCGTCCAGAAGTCGCCCCCCAGGCCCAGGGCCTCCTGCACAGCCGCCGAGGTAGGGGCCTGCTGATAGGCCTGGGCCAGGGCCTCGGGGGTGCCGCGCCCTACCAGGATGTAAGTCCAGGGAGGGGCTTCTTGGTAAAGCCGCTGGGACTCACTGGGGTTTTCTTTTGCCAGGGCATAGGCCAGCAGTCCACGCAGCGGTGCGGTGTTGGCAAAGCTGCGCAGGGTTTCCGCGGCTGCGCTCGAGCGCAGTGTGCCCCGCATGAGGCTGTCCTGGGCCAGGAGGGCTTCGGAGCGGGCCATAACACCCCAGGCCAGCAAGGCTGAAGCGGCCAGTAGAAACAGCAACAACAGCACAGCCCGCTCGCCCAGTGTGGTGTAGGCCAGCACGCTGTGGCGCAGCCGTAGCAAGGGATGCCGTAACCAGCCTAGCAGCCAGCCCCCGCTTGGTCGCACCCCGCGAAGCTGGGCTGGCAGGTACATCAGGGTCAGGTATAGCAGCATCAGGCCGTACAATCCAAGCAGCACCCAGGTTGCCAGGGATAGGTTGGTGGAAGTCAGGGGGGTTTGCCAGCCGGCCACCTGCTGCAAAGCTGCGCGGTAACGCTGGGCCAGGTCAGGACGACCCTGGGCCTCGAGCCAGCCCACCTGCTCCCATAGCAGGGTTCTGGCACCGGGTAGCTGGGGTAGATACTTTAGGAAAAAGTCCGACCACAGCAGGCTTTGCTCGAGCCCCTGCCGGCGTGCAACCCGGATCTGCAACAGCCAGGGCTCGAGCCAGCGCATCACCCCCTCGCCCCAGGCCAGCTCGGGGCGGTGGCCGCGCTGCAGCAAGTCCCGGCCAACGGCCTCGAGGTCGGCTGGGCGGAGGCTGTTTATATCGAGGCTAAAGTAATACCAGTAGGGGCGGTTGGAGTCCGGACTCTGATCCAGCCCGCGGGCATTGGCTGCGGCCAGCGTGTCAAGGTACTCCCGAATGATGGCCAGGCTTTCCCAGCGCCCTTCGTAGGGTTTGCCGGCGAAAGCCCCGAGGCCCAACCGCCGCCCATCCTCTAGAAGAACGGTCAGCTCGGTATCGGCCTCCAGGGCCCGAACCTCCCCTGGTGGATAGTGTTGAGCAACCACCCTGGGCGTTTGCAGATCAATTTCCAGCAGCAGCGGGCCTCGAGCGATAAAGGCCCGCTGCCCCAGCACCTTTGGGCCGATCCATGCACCCTTGAGCGGCAACTTCCAACCGCCCAACACCAGCCCGTCGGGGGTGAGGGCTGGCGTGCCGGGTGCGTTCTGTGCGGGTGGGGTGGGACTGGCAACAGCGCGCACCGTGGTTCTAACCTCGAGGGTGCGTTCGCCCACCTGGATGCTAATTCTGTACTCACCCGCAGCCGGGGGGGTCCAGGTGGTAGCCAGGTTGCCCTCAAAGGTCTCGAGGTTGACCTCGGTGGTGGCGGTTTCGGAGGAGATTTTCAAGACATAGCGGCCTGGAGGGAAGTCGGCCCCTCGTATTTCCAGGGCCTGCCCAACCTGGGCTTCGGGGGGCACGGTTAGGCTCTGGGCCAGTGCCATGCCCCAAAGGAGAACACCCGCAATCCAGCGCATGGCGCCATTTTATTCCACGAAAAAGTGAGATCGTAAAACCTATCTCGAGCAGTTGCAGCGTCCAATTGCGATAAAATCCGATAAAAACTTATACTCGCCCCGGCTTGCCATCGGCTGTACTATACTAAGGTTCGGGTCTACCTTGGGTAGGCTCCTGGAGGTTTTGTTGAATGTCCGATAAAAAACCGGTATACCTTACCGCGGAAGGCAAGGCACGGCTCGAACAGGAGCTGGCCTACTTGAAAACCGAGAAGATGCAGCAAATTGCCGAAGAGATGGGCCGGGCCATCGCCGAGGGCGATTTGCGTGAAAATGCCGGTTACGACGAGGCGCGCCGGGCCATGTGGCAGAACAATAGCCGCATTGCCGAGCTCGAGGACATCCTTAGCCGGGTGCAGATTGTGGAGTCGGGGAATGGTGTTCCTACCGAGGTACAGATAGGCGTAACGGTGGCGCTCGAGACCGCCACCGGCCAGCGCATGAATGTAACCATGGTGGGCAGCCATGAGGCCGACGTGTTCAGCGGCAAAATTTCCAACGAGTCGCCCCTGGGCCAGGCCCTGATGGGCAAAAAGGTGGGCGATGAGGTACACGTCAAAGGCCCCAAAGGCAGCCAGACCTACGTGGTGGTCGAACTTCTATACGCTTAAGCATCGGTTGGACGGTATCGGGCAACGGTCGGATGAATGGGGCCGTGGCCTGCCGTCTGGATGTTCTAGCCTTTCGGCTTTTTGAGTATGCGAATTTTAGTAGCCAACGACGACGGTATCTTTTCGCCTGGAATCAAGGCGCTGGCTTTTGCTTTGCGTGAGCTGGCCGAGGTTAACGTAGTGGCCCCCGATGTGGAGCAGTCGGGGGTAGGGCATAGCATCACCTTCCGACGCCCTCTGCGCTTCAAGCACACCGCCTCGGCAGGCTTTGGGGAGATCCCGGCTTACCGGGTGGATGGCACCCCTGCCGACTGCGTGGTACTGGGCAGCCGGCTGCTGGGCTGGCCGGATCTGGTGGTCTCGGGTATTAACATCGGGGTCAATATGGGCCTTGATCTGACCCATTCGGGCACGGTGGCTGCGGCCCTGGAAGGGGCCTCGTTGGGGATCCCCTCGATTGCCTTTAGCCTGGACGCTTCCGGCGAGGAGCTGCGCTTTGAGGAGGCGGCCCGCTATGCGGTGCCGATTGTCCGCTGGGTGTTGAAGCATGGTCTGCCCAACAAAACCCTGCTCAACGTAAATTTTCCCAACCGCACCCCACAAGGGGTTAAGGTAACCCGCCTCTCCACCCACCGCTATGAAGACACCATCGTCGAGCGGGAAGACCCCGATGGGCGGCCTTACTACTGGGTGGCCGGCAAGCCCACCGCGGAGCTGGAGGAAGGCACCGACTACTGGGCGGTGCAGCAGGGATTCATATCCATTACCCCCATTTCCCTGGACTACACCAACTACGCATTTGCAGAGGAGCTCGAGCGGAAGTTCAGGGTGCGCGTCCCCAAAAAGACAAAGACGGCCAGGGGTTGAACCTGGTGGTGGGCAGGAAGCCCCGATCTTCTCATAGGACGGGCCTGGGAAAGCGCTAGGCCAGTTGGGGGTGGGGGGCTGTGGTCTTCTTGAGGGAGATGCTAAAAACAGAGCCTTTGCCCAGCTCGCTCTCGGCCCAGACATGGCCCCCGTGGGCCTCCACAATCGAACGCACGATGGCCAGCCCCAGCCCACTACCACCGCGGGCACGGTCGCGGGCCTTATCAACCCGATAAAAGCGCTCGAACAGGTGGGGAAGGTGCTCTTTGCTGATACCCTCACCATTGTCTTCTACCCGGACGACAGCCCGCTCGGTCAGGTCGAGCACGATGAGCCGGATCCGGGTGGCACCGGCTTTGATGGCGTTGGAAACCAGGTTGGCCATGACCTGATGCAGCCGCTCGGGGTCGCCCAGCACCCATACGTGCTCGGGGGCCTGCACCTCAATTTGGCCTTCGAAGCTCTTGCTGTATTCTTCCTCAATCTCGTTGAGCACGGTTTTTAGGTGCACCGAACCCAGCTCAATCTTCCAGCTCCCGCCGGTTTTGGAGAGTTCGAGCAGGTCTCCCACCAGCTTTTGCATCCGTTCGGACTCACGCTTGATGATCTCGAGGCTTTCGCGCTGCTGCTCGGTAATCTGGGTGCGCCGAAGCAAATAGTTGACATGCCCCAGAATGGCTGTTACCGGTGTGCGCAGCTCATGGGAAGCGTCGGCTAGAAAACGGCCCTGGGTCTCCCAGGCGCTCTCGAGCCGCGCGAGCATCCGGTTGAGCGACTTAACCAGCGAGGCCACCTCGTTGTTGCCTTCCAGCTCTGGTAGTTTTTCGGGTTTATTGCTCACCTGTTCGGCTTTTTTAGCTACCCACTCGAGGGGCTCGAGGGTTTGTCGAACCAGCCGGAAAGCCAGCAGACCGCCAAAAACCAGTACCAGCAGGGCGGTGGCCGTGTAGGTGCGGGCAAAGTTGGTGAGGGTGCTCTGGATGCCCTCGGTGGACTTGCCCACCATCAGGATGACCAACTGGGGGCCCTGGGGAATGCCGGCGATCTCGGTTACCAGACGTTCGGCCCGCAAGCGCAAGGGAATCTGGCTGCCATCTGCGCGGGTGAGGGTGGTTTGGGTGTAAAAACCACCGGAGCGCAACACCTCCTGCAAACCTTTTTCCGAAAGGGTCAGGCTGGCATCACCCATAGCCAGCGACTTGGCGATGGGGATGGCGGCCCCTTGCAGGATGTCGCTGGGGGTGGGGTTGGGGTAGGGCACCCACAGGGCCTGGCCGTAGACGGTAAGTGGCAAGCCTTCCAGATCGCCCTGTTCACGGATGAGGCGCTGGGCTGTTTGCGAGGTCTCGATCAGTTCCCGGCGCAGGTTGTCGTACAGGGTAAACTGCAAGCTGCCGTAGACCGATCCCCCGATGAGCAGCAGGGAAAAGGCCAGCAAAGCCAGCGTGAGCAGGGTAATGCGGGTGCGGAGGGTCATGGATGGGCCTGGGTGTGCTGAACGCTGGGTACAGCGACAGTGCAGCAGTTATTGTACGGGCGAGTGTGCAGGCTGTGTGCGCTTTATGCCCGCAGAGGCGGTGGGTGGAACCGCGCTTTTGCGCTTAGTCTTCGCGTAACACGTAGCCCACACCCCGCACGGTGTGTATCAGGCGGCGCTCACCGGCGCCCTCGAGCTTCTTCCGCAAGTAGCCGATGTACACGTCGACCACGTTGGAGCCGCCCTGGTAGCCGGGCCAGACCTTTTCCTCGATCTCGAAGCGGCTGAATACCTTGCCAGGGCTCTTAGCCAGCAGCTCCAACAGCTCGAACTCCTTATTGGAGAACTCGATGCGCCGGCCTGAGCGGTAGACCTCGCGTCCCTCGAGGTTGATGATCAGGTCGGAGACCCGAATTTCGCCGGTAATGGCGGGGGTTACCCGGCGCAGGTGGGCGCGGATGCGGGCCAGCAACTCCTCGATGCTGAAGGGCTTCACCAGGTAGTCGTCGGCCCCGGCATCCAGGCCCTCCACCTTGTCTTCGACCCGATCTTTGGCGGTCAGTATAACGATCGGTACGTTGGAGGTTTTGCGAATCCGGCGGGCCACCTCGAGGCCGTCCATGACCGGTAGCATCAGATCCATCACCACCAGGTTGGGGTTGGTCTCGCGAAAGCGCGACAGCCCGGTGATGCCGTCGTAGGCCACCTCGGTTCGGTAACCTTCGGCCTGAAGCTCGAGCTCGATAAAGCGGGCGATGTCCTTTTCGTCTTCGACGATCAGGATTAGGGGTTGATCCATGCTTTCCATACCAGCAGGGTAGCTGCACTTCTCATGAGAATGATGGCTATCTAACTAAGTATACTCTCATTTTTGGGCATTCATATGAGAGCCAGCACTTCTACCAGATGCGGTTGATTCGGGGCTAGAAGGCGGCGAGATGCGCTTTCTTCGCCGGGCCTGGCAAGGGGTGTGCTCGAGGGATGCAGGTCTTGGACTATCTTTATCCGGTATTGCCTGCAAATCCCGCCTTTTCATACCAAGTTTAGGTGAATCATCACACATCGGAAAGCCGCTCCCAGCCCCACCACCCCCAGATGCGCCCGGAGTGCCCCTGGTGGCACCCTGCTCCTTGCGGTCCGCTGGAGTTTTTCCAGACCGGGATTTGGTATGACTATTTACCTAGATTCCGTATCATACCGGATTCAAAAAGATAATCTTCCAAAGCAAAGACCTCCAGAGGCTATCTTTTTGAATCCTAGAGCACTCCCTTCGGTCGGGTTAGTTCGTCACCATTCGGTGGCGAACTAACCGAATCTGGTATCAGATGCGTAGATGCACCACGGTTACCCCATGGCCGCCCTCGTAGGGCACGGCATCGTGGAAGCTCTCCACCCGGCGGTCGCGCTTGAGCGATTCGCGCAGCGCATTCCGTAAGGCCCCGGTGCCCTTACCGTGCAGCAAGCGGACGGGGGTGGTGGCGGTGGCTTTGGCCTCGGCCAGGTAGTCGTCCACGGCCAGCAGGGCTTCTTCTACGGTGAGGCCGCGCAGGTTGAGTTCGGTGGGAATTTTGGCTTTATGGGCCACACCTCCGGCTGAGGGGCTGGACGGGGGGGTGGGTTTGGGCTGAAGGCGCTCCACTGGAAGGGTGAGCCGCACGGCCCCCATCTGCAGGACGGCTTCCTGGCCCCTGAGCTCCACGATGGTGGCCCGACCCCCATACTCCGGCACCTCGACGACGGCCCCTACCTGCAAGCCGGGGTTGCTGGGGGCGGCCTTCTGCGGGCGCTGGTAGCGGCTGCGCAGCTGAATAAGCTCTTGCAGGGCCTGGCCCTGGCCCTGGGTTTTGCTGCGCTCGCGGGTTTGCCGGATGCGCTCCTGGGCTTCTTTGACGATCTGCTCGGCCTGGGCTTTGGCCTCCTCGATCAGGCGCTCTTTTTGCCCGGCCAGCTCGGCCAGCTGCCGCGCCAGTTCCTGCTGGAGCTGGGCGGTTTCCTGCTGCTGGGCCTGGGCTTTTTGCTGGAGGGTATGCAGGCGCTCGCGTTCGGCCTCGAGCGCGGCCAGTAGACGCTCCAGGCGCCCCCCCTCGGGGCCCAACAGGGCTTCGGCCCGCTCGAGCTGCTCGCGTGGAAAGCCCAGCCGACGGGCGATCGAGAGGGCATAGCTGCGTCCGGGAGCCCCGACCACTAGCTGATAAGTGGGGCGCAGGCGTTCCAGGTCGAAGCGCATCGAGGCGTTTTGCACGCCGGGGGTGTCCTGGGCAAAGGCCTTGAGGGGGGAAAGGTGGGTGGTGATCAGGCCGCGCACCCCTTTAGCCAGCAGCCCCTCCACGAAGGCCTGGGCCAGGGCGGCGCCTTCCTCGGGGTCGGTGCCCGAGCCGAGCTCGTCAATCAGGGCCAGGCTGTGGGGGGTGGCGGCTTCCAGCACCTCTTTGAGCCGTAGCAGGTGTGCGGCAAAGGTTGAGAGGCTCTCCTGCAGCGACTGTTGATCGCCTATGTCCACAAATAGTTTGTCTGGAAAGGCCAGATCGGCCTGCTCGGCGGCCACGTACAGTCCGCACTGGGCCATCAGCACGGCAAGGCCCAGGGTTTTCAACAGCGCGGTCTTGCCGCCCATATTGGGGCCGGTGATGAGCAGGATGCGGTTGTGTGGGGTGAGGGCAATATCGTTGCTGACGGGATTTGCAATCAGAGGGTGGCGGGCGGCCTGCAGCTGGTAGACTCCATCTCGGTTCAGGCGGGGTCGCACCAGCCTCCAGTCTTCGGCCAGGCTGGCCGCGGCCCGGGCTATGTCGAGCTCGCTCAGGGCTTGCAGGGTGGCCTCGAGCTCCGGGTCGCTGGCTAGAATAGCGGAAAGCTCGAAGAGCACCCGGTTCACCTCGGCCTCTTCCTCGAGCCGCAGGCTGGCGAGCTCGTTGTTCAGGGGCACCACCGAGGCGGGCTCGAGGTATACGGTCAGCTTGGAATCGGACTGATCCAGCACGATGCCGGGGAGCTTATTCTGATGGCTGGCCTTGACTGGAATTACGTAGCGGTCGCGTCGGATGGTTACAAAGCGCTCCTGGATGGCCTCCGGGTTTCGATCCATGAGCTGGTAGAGCCGATCCTGAATGCGCTCGCGCAGCGGGTTGACCCGCCTGCGAATCTCCCGCAGCCGGGGGGTGGCCTCGTCGCGCACGTTGCCCGCTTCGTCGAGCGACTCCCGGATGCGCCGCAAAAAATAGGTGTGTTCGCCGATCCGGCCCGCCAGGGTTTTCAGGTGCACACCGATCTCCAGCAGCTCGTGCTTGAGCGCTACAACGGCCTCGAGGCTTGCCGCCACCTCCCGTAGCTGGGGGCCTTCCAAGCGCAGGCCCTGGCGGGCGGCGGCCAGGGGAGGGCGCAGGTCGGACGTGCCCCCCAGCCGATAGGGATAGGCCAGGGCTTCGGCTACGATCTCCTGCTGCCTCTGGGCTTCCTCGAGGGTGCTTTTGGGCTGCAGGGCCAGCAGGGCTTCCCGACCGATGGAGGTGGAGGCCCGTTCGGCCAAAGCCTGGCGAATGCGATTAAAGTCCAGCGATTCAGTGACCTCGAGCATACCTAACCCAAAGGGTCAGTATAGCCCAGCCAGCCCAGCAGGATAGGACGTATGTCAGGTTTGCTTCGTATGCTCGCTGTGCCGGCGCGGGAAGGGTCTATTCCTGCAAAGGTTGTTCCTTGCGAGCCAGCCCGAGCTTGTGGGCCTCGAGAAGTTGCCGCAAAGCCTTGCCCCGGTGGGAGTACGCGGCCTTTTCCTCGAGGGTCATCTCGGCAAAGGTCTTGCCAGCTTCGGGCAGATAAAACAAAGGGTCGTAGCCAAAGCCCCACTCCCCACGGGGGGCCTCGAGGATCTCTCCCTCGGTCTCGCCCCGGTAAAGCTCCATGTAGCCATCGGGATAGGCCATCACCAGCACGGCCACAAACCGGGCCTTGCGCTCGGATGGGGGGACACCCTTAAGGCGCTCGAGCAGGTATACATTGCGCTCGGTGTCGGTTTTTTTGTTGCCATAACGGGCCGAGTAGACCCCGGGCTCGCCCCCTAGAGCAGCGACCTCGAGGCCCGAGTCGTCAGCCAGGGTGGGCAGTCCGCTCTGCTTAGCGGCAAAGGCCGCTTTGAGCACGGCATTGTCTTCAAAGGTAGAGCCTTCCTCGGGCGGCATTTTGAAGGGATAATCGAGCAAGGAAAACAGCGTCCAACCCAAAGGCGCGAGCCCTTCCCGAATCTCACGAAACTTGCCTGGGTTGGAAGTGGCGATCAACAGATGCATCTATACTATCTTAATCCATAAAAAGCTGAGCGGATGGGTTGCCGTGGTGTTCTGTTGAGGTTGCGGGCCTGGGCGGTTTGGCATGCTTCCTCAGACGCGGTTCTTGAGCTGGGCGTGCACCCGGCGCACCAGCTCGGGTATATGCGTCAGACCCATCTCCAGCATGGCCTGGTAGGTGCTTCTGGGTACTGGACGGCCTTCCCCTGCCCCGTGCAGCTCGATGATGTCGCCGGACTGGGTCGCTACCACGGTCAGGTCGGCCCAGGCGTTTTCATCCTCGAGCTGGGTTAGGTCGAGCAGCAGGCTATTGTCGCTCATCCAGCCCACGCTCACCGCAGCGAACTCGGTAAGGGGCCATTCGTCCAGCTTGCCTTGCCTGACCAGCCGATCCATGGCCATATAGAGCGCCGCATAGCCCCCCAAAAGCGAGGCCACGCGGGTTCCGCCGTCGGCCTGAATTACGTCGGCATCTATCACCACGGTTTTGTTAGGCAGCAGGCTCAAGTCCAGCACAGCCCGGAAAGCCCGCCCCAAAAAACGCTGAATCTCCGCGGTGCGGCCCGATATTTTCTGGCGTTCACGCTCTTTACGTTCTTTGGTGGAGCGGGGCAGCAGGTTGTACTCGGCCATCAGCCAGCCTTGGCGGCCCGAGACGTGCCGGGGCACCCCATCGGTTAGTGAAACATTGACAAGCACCTTGGTATGCCCCAGCTCGACCAGCGCCGAACCCTCGGCGTAGTGCACATAACCCATGCGTATTGTGAGGGGGCGCAACTCCTCGGCCGCGCGGCCATCCTTGCGTTTCATCGCCGAGACTTTACCACATGCGCTCTTGCCGCTAAAATAACCAAGGCCTGCCGGTGTAGCTCAGCGGTAGAGCACTCGATTCGTAATCGAGCGGTCGTCGGTTCAAATCCGACCACCGGCTCCAGTAAGAATAAGGCCCAGGACGCAAAAATCCTCGATGTGCAAAAGCCCCCCTAGGGGGGCTTTTGTCTGCTATGGTAGCCATTTGGTAGGCAATCAAAGTCTTTATACCGGAGCGGAAAGGAACACCAACGACGATGGCACGCAGGACACGCAGGAGAGGAAAAGGCGCTGGCACAGTATTCGAGGACAAGCAGCGCGGCGGCTGGGTCGGCGAGATTGACCTCGGCCTTTCCCCGGACGGCAGGCGCATCCGCAAGCGCATCCGGGGTAAGACCCGCAAGGAGGTCGAGCTAGCCCTCGCCAACCTGGTGACCCAACACGGCAGGGGCCTGGTGGTCAAGCCCGAGAAAGTCACCCTGGGCGACTACCTCGACCGCTGGCTAGCCCACCAGGAGAACAAGGTCAAGCTCACCACCTACACCTCCTACCAACACTCGGCGGCCCACCTCAAGCGCTACCTGGGCACCACCGAGCTCGGGCAGCTCCACCCGCTGCTCATCCAGGACTTCATCACCCGGATGCGCCGCGACACCTACATAGTTGGCAAGTCTGTGCGCCGTTACAGCGAGCGCACCACCCACTACGCCTTCGCGGTGCTCAAGATGGCCCTCGACCAGGCGGTGGAGTGGCGGCTCATCCCCTCCAACCCTACCCAGGGGGTGGACCCACCCCGCCCCAAGGTCTCCAAGAAGCAGGTCTGGACCCCTGAGCAGACCCGCGCCTTCTTCAAGCACGTCAAGGGCCACCGCTATGAAGCGGTGCTGCACCTGGCCGCCCTCACCGGGCTAAGGCGCGGGGAAATCAACGGCCTGAGGTGGTCGAGCATCGACTTCGAGAAGGGCACCCTGACTGTGGACAACAACCGCACCCGCGCCCGGCGCGAGACGGTGGAGGGCACCCCCAAAACCGAGCTCTCCCAGCGCCGCCTACCCCTCGGCCCCCGGCTGTTGGCGATGCTGAGCGAACTGCGGGAGAAGCAGCTCGCCGAGGCCAGGAAGAAGGGTTGGCCTGAGCCCGAGTACGTGCTGCTGGGCCGGGGCGGCAGGCCCGCCTACCCCACCAGCCTCACCGCTACATTCCGCCGCCTGGTGCAGGAGGCCGGGCTGCCGTACATCACTCTCCATGGGCTGCGGCACTCGTATGCCTCGCTGGCCCGGCTGCGGGGGGTGCCCCTAGAGGTAGTCTCCAAGACTCTAGGCCACTCCACCCCCGAGTTCACCGCCCGTCTCTACCGCCACCTCTACAGCGACGAGCTCACCCAGGCGGCGCAGGTGATGGACGCCTTGCTGGACCAGGAGCAGGCCCCCGCCTAGCCCTGCTCGCCCGCCGACCCACCGGCGGGCTTCTCGTCCACAGGCAGCAGGCGGATTTCCACTCCCAGCCATATCCCCTTCCTGCTGACGTCCTGGTGAGGTAGTCATGGGGCACGAGACCGTTTATCCTGACAGGCAAGATGGCTATTAGCTGTGACGCCTCGGTCCTGCTGGGGATGTCCCGCCAAGCCGCGCGGATGCAGGAGGTGTGATGGCAGATATCCGGGACGACTCGAAAAAGCGCGGGCTTGAGGCTCCCGAGCGCGAGGGGCAGGGGGAATCGCCGTCGCCCGAACAGGCTGGGCCTGGAGCGCAGGGGGACGAGCCGGAGGTTGAGACCATCGAGCTCGAAAGCCCGGCCGGCTTGAAGGTCACTCTCGAACTCGAAATCCCGGCCCGCTTGCAGGTCACCGGGCCGAAACTCAAGCGCCGGGGCAAGGGGGCCGGGCTTTCGGGGCAGCAGGCCCGCGACGTGTGGCGCGAGGTCGCGCGGGAGACCGCGCGCCGCCTGCAAGCGGAGCGCCCCGAGTTCCTCGAGGAGCTGCGCCAGGCCTTCGCCGAGGCGGAGCAGGAGGGGCAGCGCCCCAGGCTCACACGCCTGTCCTACCAACCCCAGAAGGACCATGAGGGACTGGACCCGGACGGCTACGAGAACCTGGAGTTCTACGGCGACTTCCTGACCCAGGAGGAACTGGCGGAAATCGCCCAGGTGCTGCGCGAACAGCGCATGATGCACCCCCTTCCGGAAGACCCCGAACAGGTCAAGGCCGAGCTGCAGGCCTACGAGGAGCGCCACCAGCGCAAGGACCCCTAATCACCCCGGCGGGCTGGCGACGGCGGCGAGGGGCCGCCGTCTTCGCCATGGGGGACTCGAACGCCGTGGGTGCCGACGGGAATGGAGCGAGCCCGGTCCTCACAGCTCGCCAGGGCCGAACGCCGGGATGGGGGAAGGGACAGGCCGTCCGGGGCGCGGCGGCAAGGGCTCCTCCTGCCCTGCGGCGGGCGTCCGTGCCCGATGCCTACGGTCGGTGGCCCGCCGCCCCTCGGGCGAAAAAAACCGGGCTCGCTGTTCGGCGTCGCGGGGTCGCCGGGCGCGGGCTAGGCCTTGGCCGGGACGGTCCGCCTCCTGCTCGGCCTGGTACTGGGCCTGGGCGGCCTCGAGCTCCCGCTGTTAGAGGCCCTGCAACCCCAGAGCCCGCTCCAGCAGGCTAGGGGGCTTGAGCTGGCCCAGGAAGGCGGCCTCCTGGGGCCGGGGTTGCCCCGCTACCAGCTCGTGGGGGACCGGGGCCGGGGTGAACCTCTCGCGGATGAGCAGGGACTCGAAGCTGATGGTGTCGTCAACCGTGAGGGTGTGCTCCAGGATGCCCTGGAGCTCCTCGACATACGCGGTCAGCTCGGCATTGCGCTCCTCGGTCTCGTTAATGCGGCCCTCCAGGTAGCGCTGCTTGGCCTCCTTGGCGTGCAGCACCATGGCCCGCTCGGCCTCGCGCAGGCAACGGGCCCGCTCCTGCCGCCGGTGCTCGGCCTCCAGTTGCCGCTGCTGCCGGCGGCTTCGTTGGTGAAAGTCACGGGCCGGGTCTGCTAAAAAACCCGTAGTGTTATTCAGCAGCCCTGCAAAAGAGGACTGCTGGCCTGGTGGCTTTACACCCACATAGGGTGCAAAACGGAACATCGCTCGCCTGGGCACCAGCACCGCCAGCAGGTACACTGGTGGTATGAACATCGGCAAGCGCTGGGCTGAACCAGAGTACGGTCTACCCCCGGAGCGCTTCCCCTTCAAAGACCGCATCGAGTTTGAGCAGGACGGGGTGCGCTGGAAGCTGGTGGGCTTTGACAAGGTGCCTTTGTGGAGGCCCGACTACGGCTGGGGCTACCACGCCCTCTACAAGGGCAGCGACGGCTCCTGGGGTGAGTGGCGCTTCCAGTTACAACAGAACCATCTACTACGAGAACGTGCCCTTCCGGCGCATGGACAAGGAAGACCGCCTGCCCGACTGGGCCCCCAAGGAGTAGCGCTACTTCTGCTCCCGCCCTCGGCGCTCCTCCGCCTCCCGTACCTGGGCCTCGAGCTCCTCAGGGTCGTCCGGCAGAGGATTTTTTCGGACATACTCAAGCGCACGGGCAATACTGGCCAGCTCATCCTCGGTAAAAAAGTCGCCGTAGAACGAGAGGCGCTCATACCCCTCCGGGTCGAGGCCTTCGCGGTCTTTCTCGGGCCGGTAGCTCAACCGCATATTCCACTGAGAGTCTTTCATAAGTTCACCACCCTTTGCCGTAAAAGCTCACCGCGTGGATGTCCTGTAGGGGCCGGCCCGGTGGCGCAGGGTGCGCAGCCCCCGGTACCGGTCCCCAAAGCCCAGCTCCCGGTACAGCCGCCCGAAGCGCAGCCCCAGGTTGCGGCTCCCCCTCCGGTGGCCACGCCCTGGGTTGACCGGCAGGGCGGCCTCGGGCTGCGGCCCTGCGTTTTTTCGCTTCCAGCCGGAGGGGGTGCATGGGCCCAGCTTATTACTGCAAGGCATGTTTCGCAATGTCGCCTATTGAGAAATAAAGGGAAAATCAGCAAACCCCATGCGCATCGGTTTTTCTTTGCTATCCCGCACCGGAAGTCGAAAAAGCCCCGGGCCCGGGTGGGGGCAGTACTGGAATACCCCCGCTGTGTTTCTGGGTGCAGGGGGTACGGCAGGGCAAAAAAGCACCCAGGCTCTCGCCTGAGGGCAACGCCACCACCCAGCCCATCCGCCCAGGCCGGGTCATGTTTCAATCCTCACTCAGGCTCCCACCTGAGTGCGACGTATAGGGAAGAAAGGTAGTTTGGCCTTTCCGTGTTTCAATCCTCACTCAGGCTTTCACCTGAGTGCAACCTTGGAGTTGACCGCCACACTTGGTAAGGGTGAGGTCGTCGTTTTGTTCCCGAATGCGTCTCGGACGTACATGCACAAATCCCTGTTTTTGTCAAAATCGCGCGAAATGATGTGCTCATAGCGACACCACTGGTGTGTTCATTTCATCCCGGCAGGAGGCCGAGATGGAAGAATCCTTGCGTCACCTGCTCAATGAGTTCATGACCCTCAAGGAAGAGCAACTGAGCGCCACCAGCTACCGCAACTACCGCTTCGCCCTGAACAAGTTCCTCGACTACTGCGCCTCCCGGGAGGTCGTCTACGCCTCCCAGGTCAACGCGCGCTTCCTCCTCACCTTTGCGGCCTGGACCCGCCAGCAGCACAAGGGAGAATTGGGGTCGCAAGACCAAGGACAAGCTCCCCGACTCGGCCGTGCATACCCGGCTGCGCCCGGTGCAGACCTTCGTCAACTGGTTGCACGAGTACGAGGTTGTTGCTGGGCCAAGCCCCTTCGAGAAGAAGGACTTTCGCAAGGCTTTCTTCCCCAAGCTCGACGACCGCAAGGACCTGCCTGTAGTGCAGACGTCGGTCTTCCACAAACTCTTCGCGACGGCGGGAAAAACCCGCAACCCCCTGCGGGACCAGGCCATCATCAACCTGCTTTTCGACTCGGGACTGCGTGCGTGCTGTGTAACCTCGAGCTCACCGACCTGCGCGACGATGGCACCGTTCTCATCCGCCAGGGCAAGGGCGGCAAGGACCGTATTGTGCCGGTGAGCCGTCAGGTACGCATTCGCATTAACCGCTATCTGCGGCAGGAGCGCGGCGAGCACGAGTCGCAAGCACTGTTTCTGTGCGGGTACGCGGGCCACGTCAGGGCCATGAACCGCCTCAGCCTGCGCCAGCTCATCGAGCGGCTGTGTGACAAGGCAGGGGTGCCCCACATGACCTCCCGCTCCTTCTGGCGCGGCATGGTCACGGAGATGGACGCCAACGCGGTGAGCCGCAAGGTCATCCAGCAGCTGATGGGCCACTCACGTATGAAAATGGTGGACACGTACTCCAAGCTCAGCGTCCATGACGCCATCGAGGCCCACCGCAAGGGCAGTCCGCTGTCAGCCAAGCGCTGAGCCACCGGCAAGCCGAACCCCCGCCGCGAGGGGGGTTGTCTGTGCTTTTACAGGCCAGAGGGGCTATGCCTTCCCCTGGCCGTCCTTGTTCTTCAGCACGAACTCAAGCATCCCCTGCAGCAGCCGGTGGACTGGGGCCAGCCGGGGGGGTACGGGCACCTGCCCCAGTGCCTCGAGAAGCATCTGCCCGAGCTCGGGGTTCTTGTGGATGACCTCCACCAGCTTGCCGGCATACTGTGTGGTGTTTTTGGCCACGGGGCGGGCCATCCACGGCTGTGGCGCTTTCACTACCAACTCCAACAGCTTGGCCAAGCCCAGCAGCCTGCCGCCCACCGCTGCCACCCGCGCCTGCGGGAGCAGTACCCTCACCAGCGTCAGCAGGATGTCGGGGTGCTTGCCGAGGGTCTCGAGCACACGCTTAAGCCAGTGGTCAGGGCCAGTGGTAGAAACCACCGCCTCTACCTCAGCCTCGTCCAACCCTGCTGTCATGGCTTTTGCCTGAGCCTGAGCCCCAGGCTCGTCGATGGACTGGGGCTTGTTGGCCTGGATTTGGTGTCTACGGGGGCTGGCTTTCACCGATGCCTTCACCAATCTCATTTTCATATTGTTTCCACCTCCAGTTTAGTATCCAACGGTCAAAAAAGCTACAGTCCGCATGGAAAAAGTTTCTGCAAGCTTACTGTCGAAACCAGGCTTGCCCGTAGGGCCACCAGCGGGGTTTTATCCCCTCCTCGACGCTTGGGATTGACCAAGTGGCCCTGGATTCGTGCCATGGTTAGAATTGGCTTACTCATCTGCCGGGTTTATGTAATCTGCTTAGGGAAAACTGTAGGGTCTCCACACACCACAGGAGGGCCGGTTGAACGTCTTTGAACTGCGCAACAACCTTATTCGCGACTACCGACGCTTCGTAGAAAGCTTTGTCCGCATCCGGGACGACCGCATCGCCGAGCACGTACGGGCCAGGCTGGATGAAGGGGCCCTGTGGCCCGACCCGCTCGTACAACTGAATCCGACCTTCGCGCCGGGCCAGCCCCTCGAGCGCCTCGTCGAGGAGGGCCTGCTACACCCCGAAACCCTGCGCATCTTCCGCCTCAAGGACCGCCCCGACCAGCCCCTGCTCAAGCTGCACCGCCACCAGGAGGAGGCCATCCGCACCGCGGCGCGGCGGGAGAACTACGTGGTGACCACCGGAACCGGCTCGGGCAAAAGCCTGACCTACATCATCCCCATCGTTGACCACGTGCTGCGCCACGGCAGCGGCCGGGGCATCCAGGCCATCGTGGTCTACCCGATGAACGCCCTGGCCAACAGCCAGTGGGGGGAGCTGCACAAGTTCATCAACGAGGGCTACCCCGATGGCAAAGGCCCGGTGCGTTTCGCACGGTACACGGGGCAGGAGAACGAAGCCGAGCGGGCCGAGATTCAGTCCCGGCCCCCGGACATCCTGCTCACGAACTACGTCATGCTCGACCTCATCCTCACTCGGCCCCGCGATAAGAACCTCATCCACGCGGCCAGGGGGCTCAAGTTCCTGGTGCTCGACGAGCTCCACACCTACCGCGGGCGCCAGGGGGCCGACGTGGCCTTGCTGGTGCGCCGCCTGCGGGAGCGCCTCGAGGCCCACGAGGTGGTGTGCGTCGGCACCTCAGCCACCATGTCCAGCGAAGGCGGGCCCGAGGAGCGTAAGCGCACCGTGGCCCAGGTTGCCTCCCGCATCTTCGGGCGGGAGGTCAGGCCCGAGAACGTCATCGGAGAGACCCTCCAGCGCACCACCCGGCCCTACGACTTCTCCGACCCGCAGGTGAGGTCGCGCCTGCGCGAGCGGGTGCGGGCCGCTTCGCAAGGGGCAGAGGCCGCCTGGCCGCTGGACTTCGCGGCCTTCGCCGAGGACCCCCTAGCGAGCTGGGTCGAGCAGACCCTGGGGGTGCGCGAGGAAGGGGGGGTGCTGGTGCGCCAGACCCCACGCCCTCTGACCGGGCCGGAGGGCGCGGCGGCCGAGCTGGCCGCGCTGGTCGAGCTGCCGCTGGAGGACTGCCGGCGGGCGCTGGAGGAATGCCTGCTGGCCGGGTACCGCCTCACCAACCCCGCCAACGGCCTGCGGGCCTTCGCCTTCCGGCTGCACCAGTTCATCAGCCGCGGCGATACCGTCTACGCCTCGCTGGGCGAGCCTGAGGAGCGCTACATCACCCTGCAGGCCCAGCAGTTTGTCCCGGGCCGCCGCGAGGAGGTGCTGCTGCCGCTGGCCTTCTGCCGCGAGTGCGGGCAGGAGTTCTACACCGTCTGGCGCCTGCAGGGCCCGGAGGGCACCCGCTATGAGGCCCGCCGGCTCAGCGACCGCTACTCCGACACCGGCGGGGAGCCGGGGTTCCTCTACCCTGGCGAGTGGCCCGAGGACGAGGAGGAGCTCAAGGAACGGGTACCGGAGGACTGGCTCGACCCCGTCGAGCGCGAGCTCAAGCGCGATAAACGCAAGCGGCTGCCCCAGCGGGTGACGGTGGGCCTTGACGGCAGGGAGGTCCCCACCGGCCGTGTACTGCACTACCTCGAGGCCCCCTTCGAGTTCTGCCCCCACTGCGGGGTGGCCTATGGGGCGCGGCAGACCTCCGACTTCGGGAAGCTCGCTACCCTGGGCTCTGAAGGCCGCAGCACCGCCACCACCGTGCTCTCCCTCGCCACCGTGCTGCATCTGCGCAACACCGAGCTGCCACCCCAGGCCCGCAAGCTCCTCTCCTTCACCGACAACCGCCAGGATGCCTCGCTGCAGGCGGGCCACTTCAACGACTTCGTGCAGACCGGGCTGCTGCGCTCGGCGCTGTACCGGGCCCTGGTGGAGGCGGGCGAACGGGGGCTGCGCCACGACGAGCTCACCCAGAAAGTCTTCGAGGCGCTGGGCCTATCCCTGGCCGAGTACGCCAGCAACCCGGAGGTCAAGTTCGCCGCCCGGCAGGACACCGACCGGGCCCTGCGCGACGTGCTGGGCTACCGCATCTACCGCGACCTGCTGCGCGGCTGGCGCATCACCGCGCCCAACCTCGAGCAGGTGGACCTGCTGCGCATCGACTACGAGTCGCTGGACGAGCTGTGCCGGGCGGAGGAGGAGTGGCGGGGCACCCACCCCGCCCTGGCCGGTGCGGCCCCAGAGGTGCGGGCGCGGGTCGCCCGGGTGCTGCTCGACTACCTGCGGCGCGAGCTCGCCATCAAGGTGGATTACCTCAACCGCGATTTCCAGGAGCGCATGGCCCAGGCCAGCAACGCCCGGCTGATAGCGCCCTGGGCGCTGGAGGAGAACGAGAAGCTCGAGTACGCCCGCGTGGCCTATCCGCGCTCGATGCGCCCGGGCGAAAGCCGCGAGGCGGTGTACGTCTCCTCGCGCGGGGCCTTCGGCCAGTACCTGCGCCGCAGCAACACCTTCCCCGGGCTGCGCTCCACCCTCAAGACCGCCGATTCTGAGGCCATCATCAAGGACCTGCTGCGCGCGCTGAGCGTGGCCGGGCTGGTCGAGCCGGTGGACCCTGAGGGCGACGGCTACCAGGTGGTGGCCGCCTCCTTTGTGTGGCGTGCCGGGGACGGCACCCGGCCCGGCGGCGACCCCCTGCGGGTGCGCCTGCGCGAGAACGCCGAGCGCGAGGCCAACCCCTTCTTCAGCGAGTTCTACCGCTTCACCGCCCGCAACCTCGGCGGCATCGAGGCCAAGGAGCACACCGCCCAGGTGCCCTCCGAGGAGCGCGAGCAGCGCGAGGCCGAGTTCCGCGAGGGGCGGCTGCCGGTGCTGTACTGCTCGCCCACCATGGAGCTGGGCGTGGACATCTCCACCCTCAACGTGGTGAACCTGCGCAACGTGCCGCCCACCCCGGCCAACTACGCCCAGCGCTCGGGCCGGGCCGGGCGCAGCGGCAGCCCGGCGCTGGTCTTCACCTATGCGGCCAGCGGCAACTCCCACGACCAGTATTTCTTCCGCCGCCCCAGGCTGATGGTGGCCGGCGCGGTCACGCCCCCGCGGCTGGACCTGAGCAACGAGGAGCTCATCCGCTCGCACCTGCAGGCCATCTGGCTGGCGGCCACTGGGGCCGACCTGGGCCGCTCGCTGGCAGAGATTCTGGAGGTGGAGGGCGACGAGCCCACCCTGGCCCTGCGACCCTCTGTACGCGAGGCCCTGCAGCGTCCCGCCGCCGGACAGGAGGCCCTGGCCCGCGCCCAGCGGGTCCTGGCCGACCTGATGGGTGAGCTCGAGCAGGCCCCCTGGTACACCCCGGGATGGGTGGAAGGGGTAATAGAACAGGCCTACGCCCGCTTCGAGGAGGCCTGCGAGCGCTGGCGCACCCTCTACAAGGCAGCCCTCGAGCAGGCCCGGCTCCAGGACAAGGTGGTACGGGACGCCAGCCGCAGCGCCTACGAGAAGGACCAGGCCCGCCGCCTGCGGGCCGAGGCCGAGTCGCAGCTCAGGCTGCTGACCGAGACCAGTGAGCTGGCCCAGTCGGACTTCTATTCCTACCGCTACTTCGCCAGCGAGGGCTTCCTGCCCGGCTACAGCTTCCCCCGGCTGCCGCTCTCGGCCTTCATCCCGGCCCGGCGCGGGGTGAGCAAGCGCGATGACTACCTCTCGCGCCCGCGCTTCCTGGCCATCACCGAGTTCGGCCCCTTCTCGACGCTCTACTACGAGGGCTCGAAATACGTCATCAACAGGGTCATCCTGCCGCCCGGCAGCGAGCAGGAGCTGCGCATGACCGAGGTGAAGCGCTGCGAGCAGTGCGGCTACCTGCACCCGGTGGACGCGGCGAGGGGGCCCGACCTTTGCGCGCGCTGCGGGGCCGAGCTGCCCTGGCCGCGCACCAACCTCCTGCGCATGCACAACGTCTCCACGGTAAGGCGCGAGCGCATCAACTCCGACGAGGAGGAACGCCAGCGCCTGGGCTACCGGGTGCTCACCGGAATCTCCTTCCCGCCCCACGGCGCCCAGCCCGCTTTCCAGAGCGCCCAGGCCTTCCGGGAGGGCCGGCTGCTGGCCGAGCTCACCTTTGCCCAGGCCGCCAGCATCTGGCGCATGAACCTGGGCTGGGCCCAGCGCAGGAACAAAAACGAGGAGGGCTTCCTGCTCGACCCCGAGCGCGGGACCTGGCTCAAGCGCCCCAGCGACCCCGAGGAGCTCGACGAGCAGAACCCTACCAGCCGGCGGGCGGTGCCGGTCATCCCCTATGTGGAGGACCGCAAGAACGCCCTGCTGCTGCGGCCCGAGCCCCCGCTCAGCGAGGTGCAGTTTGCCTCGCTGCTGGCCGCGCTCAAAAGCGCCATCCAGGTCAGCTACCAGCTTGAGGAGAGCGAACTGGCCGCCGAAATCCTGCCCGACGAAAAGACCCGGCGCGAGCTCCTGTTCTACGAGGCGGCGGAGGGGGGTGCGGGGGTGCTGCGCCAGCTGGTCAGCGACCCTGCGGCCCTGCCCCGCGTGGCCCGCGTGGCCCTGGAAATCTGCCACTTCGACGAGAGCGGCACCGACAAAGGCCACGCCGTCCACGCCAGCGAGATTTGCGAGGCGGCCTGCTACGACTGCCTGATGAGCTACAGCAACCAGCGCTTTCACCGGCTCCTAGACCGCAAGGCCATCCGCGACTACCTGCTCGAGCTCGCAGGAAGCCAGGTGGCCACCTCTCCGGTGGGCGCCCACCGCGCCGAGCATCTGGCCCGGCTGCTGGGCCAGTGCGAGTCGGCGCTCGAGCGGGAGTTCCTGCACTTCCTCGAGGCCCGCCACCTGGCTTTGCCCAGCCGCGCCCAGGTGTTCATCGAGGAGGCCGCCACGAGGGTGGACTTCATCTACGACGCCGAACGGGCGGTCATCTACGTGGACGGCCCCCACCACCTCTACCCCGAGCGCCGCGCCCGCGACCAGCAGCAGGAGCGCCTACTGCGCTTGAAGGGTTACTCTGTCCTGCGCTTCGCCGCGCACGAGGAATGGGAGGCCAAGGTGCGCGCACGCCCGGACATCTTTGGAGGTCTCACGTGAACAAATCCCTTACCTACCCCGATGGGGGACTGAACTACACCCCAGGCTCGCTCATCAAGGCGCGGGGGCGGGAATGGGTGGTGCTGCCCGAGTCGCAGCCGCCCTTGCTCATCGCCCGGCCCATCGGCGGCACCGAGGAGGAAATTAGCGGCATCCACACCGAGCTGGAGGAGGTCAGCCCTTCCAGCTTCGGAGCCCCCACCCTGGACGACCAGGGCGACTACCGCTCAGGGCGTCTGCTGCGGGAGGCGGTGCGGCTGACCTCGCGCAACGTGGCCGGCCCCTTCCGCTCCTTCGGGCGCATCGCGGTGGAGCCGCGCCCCTACCAGCTCGTACCGCTCTTGATGGCCTTGCAGCAGGACCCGGTGCGGTTGCTTATAGCCGATGACGTGGGAATCGGCAAGAGCGTGGAAGCCCTGCTCATCGCCCGCGAGCTTCTGGACCGGGGCGAAATCCGCAGCATGGCCGTGCTGTGCCCGCCCCACCTGGCCGAGCAGTGGCAGAGCGAGCTCTCCGAGAAGTTCCACCTCGAGGCCGAGCGGGTGCTCTCCTCCACCGCGGCCCGCCTGGAGCGGGGCCTGCGGGTGGGGGAGACCCTCTTCCAGCGCTACCCCCTCACGGTGGTCTCGCTCGACTTTATCAAGAGCGAGCGCCGCCGCGAGGAGTTTTTGCGCACCGCCCCCGAGCTCATCATCGTGGACGAGGCCCACACCTGTGCTTACGGCGGGGTGAACCGGGGCGGCCAGCACCAGCGCCACACCCTGGTAGCCCGCCTGGCCGAGGACCCCGGGCGCCACCTCATCCTGGTCACCGCCACCCCCCACTCCGGCCACGAGGAGGCCTTCCGCTCGCTGCTGGCCCTGCTCGACCCGGCCTTCCGGGAGATGCCCCCCGACCTCAGCCGCCAGGAGGCCGAGGGCTGGCGGCGTCGGCTGGCCCGCTACCTGGTCCAGCGCAAGCGGGCCGACATCCGGCATTACATGCAGGAGGACACCCCTTTCCCCGAGCGCCTCGAGGCCGAGGTCAGCTACAGCCTTTCGCCCGAGTACGGGCGCCTGCTGGACAGGGTGCTGGCCTACGCCCGGGAGCTGGTCAGCGACCCCACGGGCGACCAGCGGCACCGGCGGGTGCGCTGGTGGGCGGCCTTGGCCCTTTTGCGCTCGGTGGCCTCGAGCCCCCGCGCCGCCGCGGCGGCCCTGCGCAACCGGGCCGCGATGGCCGACGCCGAGACCGCGGCCGAGGTGGACGAGCTGGGCCAGCGGATGGTGCTCGACCAGGACGAATACGACCAGGAGTTCGACCTCACCCCGGGGGCCGAGGTGGGCCCGGAGGAGGCCGAGCGGCGCAGGCTGCGCGAGCTGGCCCGCGAGGCCGAGGCCCTGGCCGGGGCTAAAGACCGCAAGCTGCAGGGGGCCATCGAGCTGGTGAAGGGCCTGCTGGCCGAGGGCCACCAGCCCATCGTCTTCTGCCGCTTCATCCAGACCGCCGAGTACGTGGCCGAGCACCTGCGGCAGGCGTTGGGCGCGGGGGTGGCGGTGGAGGCCGTGACGGGCCTTTTGAGCCCGCCCGAGCGGGAACTGGCCGTGGAGCGGCTGGGCGCCCAGCCGGTGCGGGTGCTGGTGGCGACCGACTGCCTCTCGGAGGGCATCAACCTGCAGCAGTACTTCAGCGCGGTGCTGCACTACGACCTCTCCTGGAACCCCACCCGCCACGAGCAGCGCGAGGGCCGGGTGGACCGCTACGGCCAGCCGCGGCGCCAGGTCAAGACCCTGACCTATTTCGGGGCCAACAACCCGGTGGACGGCATCGTGCTCGAGGTGCTGTTGCGCAAGCACAGGGCCATCCGCAGCACCCTGGGCGTCTCGGTGCCGGTGCCGGTGGACAACGACGCGGTCATCCAGGCGGTGATGCAGAGCATGCTGCTCAGGGACACCCGCCGCGCCCAGATGCAAAGCCTTTTCGAAGCCTTCGACGAGCAGGCCCTCGAGGTAGAGTGGCGGAATGCCGCCGAGCGAGAGAAACGCTCGCGCACCCTCTTCGCCCAGCACAGCCTCAAGCCGGAGGAGGTCGCCCGCCAGCTTGCCGAGACCCGCCGGGCGGTGGGCTCGGGGGTGGAGGTGGAGCGCTTCTTGCGCGAGGCGCTGGAGGTGCACGGCGGCCAGGTGCAGGCCTCGGGGGAGGGCCTGTTCTACTTCGACCTCTCTGGCCTGCCCCGCGCCCTGCGCGACCTGCTGGGCCGCGACCGCCTCAAAGGGCGCTTCTCGCTGCCGGTGCAGCCGGGCGAGGAGTACATAAGCCGTACCCACCCGCTGGTGGAGACCCTGGCCAGCTTCCTGCTGGAGGGGGCCCTGGACCCGCTCTCCCCAAGCCGGGCGAGGCGGGCCGGGGTGATTGCCACCGCCCAGGTGCGCGAGCTCTCCACCCTGCTCTTGCTGCGCCTGCGCTACCAGCTCACCACCACCTCCACCCGCAAGGACAGGGCACGCTGGCAGCAACTGGCCGAGGAGGTGCACACGGTGGCCTTCCGCGGCTTCCCCGAGGCACCACAGTGGCTGGACGAGGCGGAGGTGGAGGCCCTGTGGCAGGCCCGCCCCACCGCCAACCTCTCCCTGCCGCAGGCCCAGGAGTTCGCGGCTATGGTGCTGCCGGAGCTCGCGCAGTTGCAGGGCTACCTCGAGGGGGTGGCCCTCGAGCGGGCCGTGCGCTTCGAGGAGGACCACCGGGCCGTGCGCCAGGCCGCCGACCTCAAACTGCGTTACGAGGTGGAGCCCATCCTCCCGGTGGACTTGGTGGGCGTGTACATCTACGTTCCCAGGTAAGCTTGAGTTGAACGCCCGAGGACTATGCCGAAAAATCACTTTCTTACCAACGTCAAAACCGTCGGTGGCCTGCTGCCCTCCGAGCTGTTGCAGCGCATCTCCGCCCTGGACAGGGGGTTGGGCGGCCTCGAGGAGGACGACTACCACCTGGTGGGCGAGCGCCTGGGCGAGGCCATCAGCCGCAGCTGGGGTCGGATGCTGGCGGTCTGGGCTGGCTTCCGCGCCGCCCGGGCCGGCCTGCCCCCGGGCGACGCCGCCACCGGCCTGACCCGCGAGAAGCTGCTGCTGCCGCTGTTTGCCGAGCTGGGCTATGGCCGCCTGCCGCTGGCCCGGGGCCTCGAGCTGGGCGGCAAGCCCTACCCCATCTCCCACCTGTGGAACGGGGTGCCCATCCACCTGGTGGGGGCGGGCGTGGACCTCGACCGGCGCACCCCCGGCCTGGTGGGGGCCGCCCGCCAGAGCCCCCACGGGCTGGTACAGGAGTACCTCAACCGCTCGGAGGCCCTGTGGGGCTTTGTCTCCAACGGGCTTAGGCTGCGCCTGCTGCGCGACAACGCGGCCCTCACCCGCCAGGCCTACGTGGAGTTCGACCTCGAGGCCATCTTCGAGGCCGAGGCCTACCCCGACTTCGCCCTCTTATGGCTGCTGGCCCACGAGTCGCGGGTCTATAGCGAGGGGAAGCCGCCCACGGAGTGCTGGCTGGAGCGCTGGCAGCAGCAGGGGGCCGAGCAGGGCAAGCGGGCCCTGGAGCGCCTGCGCGAAGGGGTGCGCGCGGCCATCGAGCACCTGGGCCGTGGCTTCCTGGCCCACCCGTCCAACACCGCCCTCAAGGAGGCCCTGCGGCAGGGCCACCTCACCCCCCAGGGCTACTACCGCGAGCTTTTGCGCCTGGTCTACCGGCTCCTGTTTCTCTTCGTGGCCGAGGACCGCGAGGTGTTGCTCGACCCCGAGGCCCCCCCGGAGGCCCGCCGCACCTACCTCGAGCACTACTCCACCGCCCGCCTGCGCCGCCTCGCCGAGCGGGTCAGGGGCACCCACCACCCCGACCTCTACCACCTGCACAAGCGGGTAGCGGGCTGGCTGGCCGAGGGGGGCGCGCCCGCGCTGGCCCTCAAGCCGCTCAACTCCCTGCTCTTCGACCCGGCGGCCACCCCCTACCTCGCGCAGGCCGAGCTTGCCAACCGCAGCTTCCTCGAGGCTATCCGCGCCCTGGCCTTCACCCAGGACGACGGGGTGCTGCGCCCGGTGGACTACAAGAACCTGGGGGCCGAGGAGCTGGGCAGCGTCTACGAGCAGCTTCTGGAGCTCTCGCCGGAGGTGGAGGTGGCCGCGGCCCACTTCGCCCTGAAAAGCCTCTCCGGCAACGAGCGCAAGACCACCGGCAGCTACTACACCCCCGATGCCCTGGTGCAGGTGGTGCTGGACGAGGCCCTGGAGCCCCGCCTAAAGGAGGCCCTGAAGGCCGACAACCCCGAGCAGGCCCTGCTCTCGCTCAAGGTGGTGGACCCCGCGGTGGGCTCGGGCCACTTCCTGATTGCCGCCGCCCACCGCATGGCCCGCGCCCTGGCCAGGCTGCGCTCCGGCGAGGACGAGCCCAGCCCCGAGGCCCAGCGCAGCGCCCTGCGCGATGTCATCCGCAACTGCCTGTACGGGGTGGATGTCAACGAGATGTCGGCGGAGCTGTGCAAGGTGGCCCTGTGGATGGAGATGGCCGAGCCGGGCAAGCCCCTGGCCTTCCTGGACCACCACATCAAGGTGGGCAACTCCCTGCTGGGTGCGCCGCCCAACTTCTACAAGCTGGGCATCCCCACCGAGGCCCACAAGCGCGCCGACGTGCCGGAGGCCGCCCGCAGCCTCAGCAAGGCCCTGGGCAAGAAAGCCCTGGAGAGATGGCGCAAGGAAGACCACCCCAAGCTGTTCGAGGAACCCCTGACGGTTCCGTCCCTGGACACCCCGGAGGACTCGCTGGAGCAGGTGCGGGCCAAGGCCCGGGCCTACCAGGAATGGCGCGAGAGCGAGCTGGTGCGCAAGTACGAGTTCCTGGCCGACTACTGGACCGCGGCCTGGTTCGCCCGCCCGGAGCCCGGGCAGAAACTCCCGGACATGGCGGGGCTCATCACCCTGGCCGAGGAGCAGTTCAACCGGCTGAGCGCCGCGGAGATGCAGCAGAAAAGCGGGCTGGCCGGGCCCATCGCAGAGGCCAAGGGCAAATACCGCTTCTTCCACTGGTGGCTCGAGTTCGCCGAGGTCTTCTTCGACCCCGAGACCGGCGAGCTAAAGCCGGGGGGCGGCTTCGACGTGGTGCTGGGGAATCCACCGTGGGAGCGGGTCAAGCTCCAGGAGAAGGAGTTTTTTGCGGGCCGCCACGAGGAAATCGCCCAGGCCGAGAACGCCGCCAAGCGCAAGCGGCTCATCGAAAGCCTCCGGGAGAGCGACCCCGCGCTCTACGCGGCCTTTCAGGAGGCCCTGAACGCCGCCGAAAACGTTAGCAACTTCCTGCGCACCTCCGGGCGCTACCCCCTCACGGGCGGGGGTGACGTCAACACCTACCAGGTTTTCGCCGAGCTGGGCCGCGCGCTGATGGGCCAGCAGGGCCGCGCGGGCCTGATTGTGCCCACCGGCATCGCCACCGACGACTCCAACAAGGACTTCTTCGCCGACTTGGTGGCGCAGGGGCAGCTGGCCGCGCTGCTGGACTTCGAGAACCGGGAAGGCATTTTCCCCGGTGTGCACCGCTCGTACAAGTTCAGCGTCCTGGCAATGCGGGGCCGGGCGTCCCGCACCGGCGAGCCCGCCAGGCTCAGCTTCTTCGCCACCAACGTGGCCCACCTTGGCGACCCCGAGCGGGTCTTCAGCCTCACCCCGGAAGACTTCGCCCTGCTGAACCCCAACACCCGCACCTGCCCGGTCTTCCGCACCCGCGCCGACGCCGAGCTGACCAAAAAGATTTACCAGCGGGTGCCGGTGCTGTGGAGGGAAGAACCGGAGGAGAACCCCTGGGGCATCAAGTTTCTGGCGATGTTTCATATGTCCAACGACTCGAGCCTCTTCAAAGGGCGGGGGGAGCTCGAGCGCGAGGGTTTCGTGCTGCAGGGCAACCGCTTTGTGCGGGGAGAAGAAACCTACCTGCCCCTCTACGAGGCCAAGCTCATCTGGCACTTCGACCACCGCTTCGCCACCTACGACGGGGCCGATACCCGCGACATGACCCCCGCCGAGCACGCCAGCCCCGAGGCCCTGCCCCTGCCGCGCTACTGGGTGCCCGCCGAGGAGGTGGAGGAGCGCCTGGTGCAGCGAAACCGAGAGGGGAATGTGGTGTGGCAGTGGACGCGGGGGTGGTTATTGGGGTTCAGGGACATAGCACGGTCTACTGATGAGCGCACGGCGATTTTCTCGCTGATGCCGAGGGTGGGGGTTGGAAATACAAGCCCGTTACTATTGTCTGATGAACACGCTCCATTACAACTGGCGTTGTTGGCAAATATGTCGGCCTATGTTCTGGACTTCAATGCCCGCCAGAAAATTGGCGGAACCCACCTTACGTACAACTACCTCCGTCAGTTTCCCGTTCTTCCCCCATCCGCCTATCAGCCCCAAGACCTCCACTTCATCGTCCCCCGCGTCCTCGAGCTCACCTACACCGCCTGGGACCTGGCCCCCTTCGCGCAGGACGTTTGGGAGGAGTCGGGGCCGGAGCTACGGGGGCTGTTGCGCGCGCAGTGGGAGGCCAACGGCGGCCATCCCGATAACCCGCCCGGGTGGGTCGAAGGCGCCTACCCCTTCCCGCCCTTCCGCTGGGACGAAGAGCGCCGCGCCCGGCTGCGGGCCGAGCTGGATGCCTACTACGCCAGGCTCTACGGCCTTTCCCGCGAGGAGCTGTGCTACATCCTCGAGCCCCAGAGCGTGAAGGGGCTGCACTTCCCCAGCGAGACCTTCCGGGTGCTCCGGGACAAGGAAATGAAAACCTACGGCGAGTACCGCACCATGCGGCTGGTGCTCGAGGCCTGGGACCGCCTGGAGCACCGCAGCGAGGTGGTGTTCCCCAAGCCCGTGCCCCAGCCCCGCCACGACCGGCGCGAGGTAGCCCTGGCCTACCTGGTCAAGCGCTTCAGCGAGCTCGGCGTGGGCGGGCGCACCCGGCTGCAGAAGATGCTCTACCTAATGCAGACCCACGCGAACGTGCCGCTAGGCCTGCATTTCCGCCGGAGGCAGTACGGGCCGTTCGAGGAGGTCGTGTACCGCCTCGAGCAAAAGGCCATTCAGGATGGCTGGCTCGAGCGCCGCACCAGCGGGAATATGGAGATATACCAACCCCGCCCCGGCATCGAGGGCCTGCTGGAGGAGGTGCCCGCCGTGCTGGGCGACGCGGTGGGGAAGGTGGAGGAGGTCTTCACCGCCTTCATGGGCCAGAACACCGACTTTATCGAGGCGGTGACCACCCTCTACGCGGTGTGGAACGACGCCCTGCTCGAGGGCCGCCAGCCCAGCGACCAGGAAATCATTCACGAGGCCAAGTACGACTGGCACCAGGGCAAGGAACTCACGGGGGCACCCAACCTGAGGGGGCTGCTCCAGTGGATGCGGGAAGTTGGGCTGGTGCCGCAGGGGCAGGGCTCGAGCACCAAAGGGTAAGGAGAGGGGGGGATGCCCCCCAGGTTCATCGCCGGGTGATGCTCGAAGGGCTTCTCCAGCAGCCGCACCTCGGGCATGCCGGTCAGGTTCTGGGCTTCCTCGACGGCGGCGTGGGGGATTTCCTCCAGCGTCACCAGCCCGTCGTGCTCGTGGGCGATGACCGTGTAGCCATACTTCTCCGACAGGGCTGCCAGGGTGTGGACGAACAGAGCTTCTCTGCCCTGGAGGATGAACGCGGCCAGCTTGCGGCGGAGCTCACCCTTCTTGTACTCGCTCAGGCAAAAGTGCATGCCTACAGCGTTCTTGACATACTGCTTGCCCTTATCACCGGTGTAGCAGTTCTGACAGCGTTTCCCAGTACTACGCCCCACAATACCCCGCGTGGGCAAACCAGCCTTGAAGGCTTGTAGCTTGTAGGGCGTTCTATCGGGAACCGCTGTGAGGGGCAGGCTTGGACGAACTCGCGGTGGCCCCCTGCTGTGAGGTACAGGGCCAGATGTCCATGGGCTGTGTATCGCCCAGGTGTGGGAAGCTGCTCCAGGGCGGATAAGTAGACATTTCCCTGGTGGTATTTGGTGGCCACCTATGGACGGATGTCCAGAGTGTCCGGCCGTCCGAACACTCAAAGCGTTCGGGTGTTCGTGCGTGTTTTTGCCCTCCAGGAGCGTGTTCTGGGCGTTCGGCCCCTGTTCGGAGTGTTCGGGCGTTCGGAGTGTTCGGAACGCTTTTTTGAGCCGTCCTGGAGCGGGTTGGGAGTGTTCGGCGGCCTGTTCGGCGGGGCTATTTTTTTTAGACAGAAAAACTCCGCTAGGCTATCTTGTTCCCGAGGTGAGAGTATGAGCATCGGTCACCGCTGGGCTGAACCGCAGTACGGACTGCCGCCGGAACACTTCCCCATTGACGACCGCATCGAGTTTGAGCAGGACGGGGTGCGCTGGAAGCTGGTGGGCTTTGACAAGGTGCCTTTGTGGACGCCCGACTACGGCTGGGGCTACCACGCCCTCTACAAGGGCGAGGACGGCACCTGGGCCGAGGGGCGCTTCCAGTACACCAACGGCAAGGTTTACCACGAGAATGAGCCGCTACACCGCATCCCCGAGGACATGCTGCTCGCGTGGGCGAGGCCGGGGGAGGGACAGGCGGGGTGAGGCCGTGCCTTTGTAGGCGGGCTCGGCGTCCTGGGTTTTTTGCTTCTCCCACCCCTCCAGTTCCTCGCGCCGTCGGCGGCACTTCTCGGCATAAGCCGCCTCGGCGTTGGCATGTTGCCGCCTTGAGCCGTCAGCCTCTAGGGCTTTGTGAAGCCGTGCCTCCCAATCCTCGGGAAGCACGTAGCTCTTGTCGGGTTTTCGAAGGACTACCCTGAAATGTAGCAGCCGCCTCAATATGCGGCGCAAGGAGCGGGGGTCCTTACCTAGCTGTCGGGCTATGGCCGCGCCGGTGGCTACGGAGTCTAGCGCTTGAAGGGCCACAATAACCTGCCAGGCTGATTTACCTAGCCTTCCTGCCCCCCACCGTGCTTCTAGCAATTTTGGGGACAAACTTCCCCCTCTCCCCACCACCTGTGTATTTCGGAGGGGGAGGGATACGTCCCCTATGTCTTTCTGCTGGCGCACCAGGACGTAGGATTTGGGAACTCTACGGTCGTGGGGACGACCTGGCTGGACCAACCCCCTCTCCTGTAGCCTCCGTAGCGCTGTCTTCGCGGTATCCCTGCTCAGCCCGGTGGTGAGGGCCAGCCGCTCCAAGGGCACGGCTACCTCAACACCCTGGGGGTGTTCCCAAGCCTCAACCCCTGCCGGGCGGTGGGACAAGCCCGCCAGGTGTACGAGCGCTTTATACACCGCCCACTGGCTGTTGCCAGACCGTCCGGACCACGCCCCAGGCCGCCTGAGGATTTCCTCGAACTCGGCCACCGGGCCCGTGAAGCGGTCGGGGTTGACCCTACCTGTGTAGACGGGTCCGTTGGAGCACGCACCCAGGGTGAGCTCTCCGTAAGTTCTTCCGTCCGCTGCGTGACGCTCGTCCCATTTATCGCGGTACAGGGCCGAGTTCCTAAATGCCAGGTCTACCTTCTCTGGCTCCCCCAGCCAGAAGTAGAGCCACCGGCACAAGGCCAGGTCGGCTTCGGATTGGCTGGGATAACCTAGCCCCATCCAATTGCCGCTCCTGAGGAGCTCCGTGAACCGGTGGCCGTTCTTCGCCTCAAGAGCCTGGGGAGGAACGCTCCACCCGTCAATTGGGAGTGTCATAGGGACATTTTTCGGCCCCTCCTTAATTGCACAGGTGGTGGGGAGAGGGGGAAGTTTGTCCCCGGAGCGACCCCCGTCGCTTTCATGGGCATGGGTCCTCAGACCTGCCAACACCTCATCGCAGAAACGTTGGAGTTCGTCAAGCCCTTCCGCTATCCCCAAATTAAACCCCTCCAGTGGCTGACCGGTAACGGTTAAAAAGCGTTTTGAGCTATATACCTCGACGGGACCTCTACGGCGGCCGCTTAGGGGGCTTGTGCCTTTCAGCCAGATGTGGACCCCTTTGCCGGATGGGGAGAGCTCGGTATAAGAGCCGAAGCGGTCGGCAATGGTGTGGATTTCGAGCATGGACAGCCCTTGCCCATCTTTTCCGTCGAGGTCAATCACGGTGTAAGGGTCGTCCTCGGTCAGCACGAAACCTATGCCGTCATATCCGGCCCCGGCGCGAGCAAGCGCCTCCGCGAAGCTGCCCCACGTGGCGGGGTTGTTGACGCTGGCCCTCCGCCCGCTTTTCGGGTCGTAAGGCACCTTGCACTGCTTGCTGTTGCGCTCCTCATACCTCCACACTACCCATTGCGGGTAACCCTTGAGCTCGGCAGGGATGGAGCCCTCAAGCCCGCTCAGGTAAGGTTGGAGCAGCTTGTTCAGGGCCTCCACTGGGGTCCGCCGGACACGTACTATAGCCTCGCTCAACGGTAGGTACTCTGCGTCCAGGCTTAGCAAAGGGTTTCGCCCGAAGCCGTTCAGGTGCCCCTCTGCTAAACTGCCCGCGTAGGGCAGAACCAATCTGTTGCAGGGGCATCCTGAGCAAAACAAAGACGCGCCGACGCGCCCCGAGAGCCAGCGGCCGAAGCCCGCAGCGTAAGCGCTGAGACGGGATGCATCTACGGCCTCCGAGAGGAAGACGAGGATGCTTACCGCCTCGGAGGCCTCGTCGAAGCAGAGGTAAGCCTCTACGACCGCCCGGACTGCGCTGAGCTCAGCCTCGATGGCCTCCTTGGAGCCGCCCGTGGCAATCACGGCGAACCATTCACGGGCCGGGGTTGCCTGCACGGCAGGGTCGAAGGTTTTGAGGTGCGCCTCTAACTCGAAGGGGCCTTGGGTGGGGAAAAGCTCGGTGTACAAATCGACGATGTTTTCTCGCATAGGAGCTCACCAAAAGAGCTCCCGGCGTGTTACAATTGCGTTGTTCAGCCGCAATTTGCCACACCGGGCAAAGAGTTAGCCCCCAGGTTCGAACCTGGGGGCTGGCATCGGACTCGGGTTACTTCTTACTTCTTACTTCCGCCGCGCGAGTGCGGCCAAGCACTCGCAGATGACGATTAAGGCTGCTGAGAACAGGATTCCGACCTCTAGCACGGTTAGACCGCCCTCTTGGGCAACTCGGCAGCTAGACGCTCGACCGAGGCCTTAGCAATGAGTCGGGGGCCGTTGCAACCGGCCTGGACGTAGGTCAGCCTACCCGCTTTGCAGTAGCGGACGACCGTATCCGCAGAGCGGCCCAGCATCCGGGCCGCTTGGCCGACGGTCACGAAATCTTGGGAAAGAGCCTTGTTTACGGGAGTCTTATGTTCCATTAAGTTCTCCTCCATCGGCGGTGCCGTCCTTCATGGCAGCACCTCTACTAGGATGCCCTATACAGGCCACACAGAACCCCGCTATAGCAGCCCGGCCGCTCGGGTGACTCAAGGGTGAGCGGCAATGCTGAAGGTCGCCATAGGCAAGACCCTCGCGTTTGTACGTGGGGTGGACGTTCTGCAGGCCCAGCTCCATCTCGAAGAGCTCGTCGAGGAGGCGGAGCGCGGGGAGGCGGTGGCCATCGAGCGCGACGGCGAGCCCGTGGCGATGCTGGTGCGTTACCGGGGGGGCGTCGCCCCGCGCAGGCTGGGGGGTTGGGAGGGCAAGGTGCGGATGGCCCCGACTTCGACGAGGGAATCCGTCGCATCTTCGAGGAGGGCGAGGTCGAGCCGCCCCTCTGAGGCCGCCGTGGGGGCGCGGCCTCCTGGGCTCACCCGGTGAACGCCCAGCTTTCGGGGTTCCAGTAGGGTAGGCCCCTCCACCACCGCCCCGGTCCCCAGCGCCCGGTTGGTGAACCCCAGCATCCCGTCGGGGAAGAGCACGCAGTCCCCCAGGTCGTGGCCGCTGGCCGACGCGGGGTACAGCCCCTCCAGCGGGGGGAACTCGGCCCCCTGGGGCGGTTCGGCATCGCCGGGCACGCCCTCCATTCGGGCAAGTATCCAGCCGAGGGCGGACTCCTCCAGCGCGAGCCACAGGCGCGAGCCCCCGAGGGGCCAGCGGAGGCCCCCGAACGGGCTGCCCGGCGTGAGGTCCACGGGGAGCCGGAATCAGCCTGCGGGGTCGAGTGCCAGGAGCTGCCGACTCGCGTGGCCGAAGCGGAGGAACCTCCAGTACGGCTGGTTCTCCTGGAAGAGAGGCAGGTGCAGCCTTGTGAAGCCTATCAGTCCGAGCAAATCGCAGTAGTAGCTCGCACTGAGTGCCGCGCTCTCCGCGCCGATGGGCCTGGGGGCCTCATCCTGGGTTCCCCCCGTCGGGGTAGGGAAGCCGGGGGAGCGCAGGAGATAGGTTTGCGCGGCCGGAAGCATGGGCCGGTCCCTAGGGTCCGGGGAGAAGCGGGTCACCGTCACCGCCCCGTAGGTGGGCCTGAGGGAGAGCCGGATAGTCTTTTTGTACTTTCTGGCTCCCCAGCTCAAGGCGCGGTGTCTAGCCAGCACACGCTGTAGCAAAACACTGACAGGTTCTAAATGATGCTTATTCGCCCCCCGCCACCCCCGGCTCAGCTCCCCCTCAACCGCAGCCTTGAGCACGGCTTGGCGGTAGCGCTTTAGCTTAACTAGAGCTTTCTCCAAGGCACTCTTAGAGGCGTCGAGCTCGGAAAGCAACTCATCGAGCTTTTCGACTATACGGCGTTGTTCCGCGATTGTGAGGAATTGGCATTACTAGGACTAGGTCCGTGAGCTGTTTCTTGGCAATTCCGAGAATAGTAGTGCCACGGCCGATTGCCCTGAACATTCGAGCAGCAGAGGAGAGGTAGTACAGCGCATACCGGGGGTCAACCACATAATGCCCACCTACTAAGCCCTGAAAATCCTATCAGGTACACCCCTACCCGCAACGGATTCCGGTGGTCGGGTGGGGAAAAGTGTTGTGCTGGTGTGGCTATAGGGATGTGGGTTTGGTCGGTGCGGCCGTGGTGTGTGTGCTCCCGGTGCTCCGGGCACACCCCCTCATAGCGGATATGGGTCCCCAACCACTGCCGGGACCTACACATGTCGGTGTCGGAGACATACCGGCTCACGCGACGGACCTTAACCCGGCCGTGCAGAGGTTTAAAGTCACTCACTCGGTCGACCTCACCAGGAACTGGGTTTGTGAAAGGTCCCCTTCGCATCGGTCATGACTGGCGGGAACTGACTGGCGGCCAGGACCCCTTTGTGTAGGGAGTGGAAGAAGTCCGCATTGCGTCGCAAGGCCCAGCTTGGCTTGGCCTTGGGGTTACGAATTTGCGGGTTGAGAATCCCGACCCTCTTGCCCAACCTTTGGCGTACCACCTGCACCGGCATCAAGAGGTCGGAATCGTTAGTGACGAGTACCGCGACGTCGAATTGGTCCTCGTAGGCATCCATTAGCAGATGGGTGGCAATATTCACATCCGAGCCTTTCTCCTCGGTCTTTACCACGGTCACGAAGCTCGGAGGAGAAGTCACCGGATGCACCACCATCTTAGGGTAGGAGACCAAGAAGGTGCCCAGGTAGATTTCCACCTGTGGCACGGTCCTTAGCGCTCGCAGGTATACCTGCTGCCGTATGTGCTGGCTTGGGTCTTCGGGTCGGGGTTTGACTAGGGCAGTGAAGTACTTGACCTTCAGGATTGAGTGCCCCTTCAGGGCAAGCTGACTCATTCGATATATGTTCAGCCAACGGTTTGGGGTCCCCTTAAGGGCACCATAATAGAGGTTGAACCCGTCGATGTAGACGATGGTGCGCGGGGCTGACGAGGTCATGCTGGAAACATACTAACTAATAAACGCCTAAACGCCTACAAAATTAAATGCAGAGACCGCCCTTCGGCGGTCTCGCGCTCCACCGTCGAAACGAGTGGAGGGGATAGCAACAATTACTATAACAGGCTAATAGGTTATAGGTCAATCATGGTTGGGGGGTCACGCCGCCAGAGCCTCCGTCAGTTCGCGCATCAGCTCATCAAGCTCGACCCCGAACAGCCTCCTGGCCCGGTAGGCCCCGCCTCGGGCGCTGAAGGGGATGTACTCCAGGTCCTCCTCCTCGATGGCGAGGCTGGCGGCGATGTGGTCGCGCATCATCCTTAGCCATTCGAGCTGCTCGTCGGTGAAGGGGTGGGTCTGGCTGGCCAGCTAGGCCGCGAAGCGCTCCTCCAACGTCTTGGGGAAGGGCCGGAGCTCGGCCTCCTGCTCCAGCGCGAAGCGCACCAGCGAAATCAGGTCGGTGAGTACCCGCTCGGGCTGCGAGCGGCGCACCTTCTCGGGCTGGAGCCGTTCGTACAGTTGCCGGAAGTGCTCAGGGGTGAACAGGGGGTGGGCGCGGGCCAACACCTCGGCCAGCTCCTTGACCTCCCGGAAGGTCAGGTGCCGCCGGGGGTCGGGGCAGTTGGAGGTTAGGTGCTGCACGTTGTACAGCTCGGTGAACCTGCGGGGGTCGTCGGGCGGGGTGTAGCCCTGGAACTCGCGCAGGGTCTGGCGGCCCAGGTTGCCCTGGCCCACCAGGAACAGGATGCGCCTCGCCTCAACGTGCTTGATGAGCTGGTAGCTGGCACTGACGGCGGTGAAGGTCTCCCCGGCCCCGGTTGTCATCTGGATGAGGGCGCGGGGGCGGTTGGCGGTGAGGGAGGCCTCCAGGCCCCGGATGGCCTCGTACTGGCACTCCCGCAGCCCGGCGGGGGGGAGCGGGGGCATCCGGCGCCGCCGGGCCCGCAGGGTGTCGGGCTGCCCCACCCACTCCAGCAGGGCCTCGGGCCGGTGGAAGCCGAGCACCCGGCGGCTGCGGACCTCGGGGTCGGGCAGGTCCACAAACTGGCTCTCGGCCCCGGTGCTCTCGTAGCCGAAGGGCAGGGGGTTGGCGCGGCGGGCTAGGTAGGGGGGTAGCCCGGTGGGTACTTGCGGGTTTGCTCGGCCACGGCCGACAGGGTGGTCCCCATCGCCTTGGCCTCCACCGCGCCCCCGGCCTCGCCGTCCACGAACAGCAGGTAGTCGGCCTCGCCGTGGGTCAGCGGGAACTCCCGCACCGCCACCCCCTAACGCCGCGCAGGGGTTGAAGCCGTTACGGTCTTGGACGGCCCAACCGCCTGCCACAAGTTGCTGGTCGATGCTCTGACGGGCCAGTTCCTCAGGAGTCATAAGGCATTCCACATTATGCTTATGCGGGAAATTCGGGCGGACCTCGGGTCGGCACCGGCGGGCCGCGCGGCTTGGCGCGGCTGACGGTCCCACGCTGGCGGAGCGCTGGAGCGCGTGCAGGTAGGCTCTCGGCTGCGTACCCGGCCAACAGGGCTTCTGCTCTATCGATAAGACTCCTTGTATACTTAACGTGGTATAAACGGGTGAGCCTTGGGGCCGCCACGCACGGTGGCCGTCGAGCACAGGGAGGTATCGATGAGTATCAACAACAACCGGAACCGGCGGACCTACTACCTCAACCAGGAGGTGCAGGTATGGCTCCTGGAGCGCATATTGGAGCTCCGCCGGCGGGGCATTACTGCTGACAACTCGGCCATCTTCCGCGCAATTGCCAATCACTTTTTGCAGATGCGTGACAGCGACCCGGACGCTTACCAGCGCCTGCTGGAACGCATCAAGCGCACCAAGCGCACCTCGCGCGAGAAAATCAGCTTCTACGTCAAAACCCCCCACGTCCTGCTGCCGCTGGACATCCGGCGCGACCTGCTGCTGATGGGCACGGATACGGAGCAGTCCACCATCGTGCAGGGCCTGTTCGACGCCATCGCCGAGCGCTTCGAGCAAGACGAGAAGTTCAGGGAAAGCTTCTTCCAGGCCGTGCTGGAGGAGATACCCGAGTTGGACGGGCGGGGGCGGCGGCAGCGCGTCACAGAACCCCTTCCCGAGGCCTAGCCGCGCTACAGCCTCGCGCCGGTCCTTGGGGTCTTCCCCACAGGAGCTGGCGCGGCTGTTCGGCAGCATGAGCGGGCGTCGGCCCGACGGAGCAAGGGAAAAGGCCAGCGTACCCGGCGCCCCCAGCGCCCTCAGTCGGCCCGGATGACTGGACAGTGCCGACGTGACATGACCCTTGCAGCAGGGTGCTCAATGACAGCCTCTCCCAGGCTGGGCTGGAACCGATAGAGAGTTGGTCCATGCGAACGCCCCGGCGCGGGGCCGGGGCGGGGGAAGGGTGGGTTCAGGCGGCGAGCCTACCTAGGAGCAGGCGCACGACCTCGCCGCGAGGGATGAGCCAGCGCTTGCTCTTGAACGGCAACTTCTGGATGTTGCCACACTGTATGGAGGCGTAGACCACTTTGCGGTCGAGGCCTAGAGCCTGCTAACTAGCTGTTCGTAAAAGCTCCACAGTTTTCGCTGTCATCAGAATCGAAAAAGCCAACCAGTGCCAACCTCGCAAGGTCTCAGCCAGCCGCTCATAGTCTCGCGCCAGCCTGCGAAACCGGGATGTCCAGGCAAACGAACGTTCCACCACCCAACGCTTCGGCAGCAGCACGAATCCTCGTTTGGCCCCTTCCACCTTGACCACACACAGGGCGATGCCTTCCGCCTCTGCCGCTTGTGCCGCTTCCTCCCCAGTGTAACCCTGATCCACAAAGGCCACTTCCACCTGCTCCCCCGTCACTTCCTGCACCTGTTGACTGAGGGCTCCCA
>AXWR01000016.1 GCA_000482765.1 Meiothermus taiwanensis DSM 14542 | reverse complement strand
TTCCGGCGCAGCTTCCTGGGTTTGCGGCTTTTGGGTTTGAGGCCGGCAAGGTCTTGTTCTTCGAGTCTTTTTTTCCAGCGGTGGTAGGTGGCCTTGCTGATGCCTACCAGCTTTTGGACTTCGTCCCAGGGAACTTTCTTTTTTCTGAGGGTCTCTACCAGTTTGAGCTTCCGCAGGCGCTCGGCCACGACGGGGTCGCCGGCGCCTGCTTGTTCGAGCTGGCTGGCTTGGTTGGCGGCTTTGAGCAGGGGTTTTCCAACTGTAGTAAGCTGCATCTGGGGGAACCTCCTTTCCAGAGTCGGTTCCCCCTATTCTCTTTCGCTCAGAGTCTCACATGTATCCGGCCGAGCACACCTAGACGATGTTTTTTTCCCGCGTTTTGGCATCTTCCAAAAAGCGTTCGTAGCGCAGTGCGTCTATATTCAAGCTGTAAGCCCGTCCATCCGCTACTTCCTCGGCCATCAGACGGCCCACCATGGCGGCCTGCTGCACCCCGTGGCCGGAAAAGCCACAGGCGTTGACCCAGCCCTCCACACCCGGCATCCAGCCCAGGATGGGGTTGTGATCGGGGGTGACCTCGTAGTAGCCCCACCAGCTCGCTTTTTGGTCGAGGTTACACCGCTCGAGCCAGGGAAAGCGGGCCAGGCCCGCCTCCAGGGTGGGCTCGAGCCAGCCCCAGTCCATCCCTTCCTGGAAGCCCAAATCGGCCGGATTGCTGCGACCAAAAATCAACCGGTCGTGCTCGGGGCGAAACCAAAAACCGCTGGACAGGTCTATGGTCAGGGGATGCCAGGAAGGTTGGGGCAGGGGCGCGGTGCAGAAAACCATCCGCCGGGCGGGCTGCACGGGAATTTCCAGCCCGGCCCGTCGCCCCACCTCGCCCGCCCAGGCCCCGGCCGCGTTGACCACCACCCGGGCCTCGAGCGGCCCTCTGGAGGTCTGCACCTTCCACCCCGCCGCGGTCGGTTGTGCCAGGCCAAACTCGGTCTCGGTATGAACCAAAGCCCCCATCTCCCTGGCCCGCCGCAGATAGGCCAGGCAGATGCCGTGGGGGTCTACGATACCGTCGGCAGGGCCATAGGTGGCCCCCCGGATGGCTTCCAGGCCCGCCGCCATCGGTGAGAAGCTGAACCACTCCTGGGCCGCCTCGAGGTCGCGCACCTCCACGGGCACCCCCAGGCTGCGCTGCAACTCCACCCCCGCCAGGTGCTGTTCCCACCGAGAGCCCGGTACCAGAAATAAATAGCCAATGGGCCGGTAAGCCGCCTCGGGCATCGCTCGATATTCCTGTATGGAATACCAGGACAGGAGGATGTTGGTGGCTTCGGTAAACTGCACCCGCACACCCGCCGCACTCTTGCCGGTCGATCCCATAGCGGGTGCGGGGGCCTTCTCCAGCACGCCCACCCGCAGGCCCCGCTCAGCCAGCCGGTACGCACAGGCCGCGCCGATAATGCCCGCCCCAACTACCAGAACATCGTATTGCGCCATCGTGCCTACTTTAGCGCACAAACCGAACCCTTACCAAACAAGCAGCCCGGAGATGGAAAGGAAGGGCTCTAGGGTGCAAAAAGATAGCTGCTGAAGGTCTTTGCTTTGGCTGAATTTTTGAGAACTACACCCCCAAAGCCAGCGCCGCAAGGGCCGCCCTGCGCAGCAAGTGCAGGTAAGCTTCCGGCGTGTTTGCACGCCCCATCACCAGACCCCCAACCCCACGGTAGGGCGGGGTTAGATCGAACCAGCAGGCCTCATCCGGGAACGGTAGCAGCAGGAGTCCTGGCGCCAACCAGGGCACCTCCCGCCCTGCCAGGGCTGCATCTACCAAGGCTTTCGCCTGGGCCTGGGCCATGGGCCGTCGGGGCAACGGAACCGCCTGCTCGAGGGCCCACCCCTGCTGCTGGGCCAGATGCCGATAGGTCGGCCAGTCGTCCACATCGGCAAACCAGGGCCCCGCCCCCCACTCGACCCGCTCCACGCGTTCTTCGTAGGCCCGCAGGATGGCCCGCGCCCCCTGATCCCCTCTGAGCTTTTGAATCTCCGGGAAAAGCTGGGCCGACAGGTAGACCGGCGGCAGCACCTGGCCCTGCAGGCTGGCCGCCACCGCCACCGAGCGCGGGGCTCGAGCCTGTATGGCCTCTCTCAGTTGTTCGAGCCTTTTCGGCTCGAGCGCCGGCATATCGGCCAGGAATACCAGCACGCCCGCCGCGTCCGGCAAGGCCCGTACACCGGCTTTCAGCGAGGTGCTCTGCCCGTAACGGTAATGGCGGTTGAGCACCGCGCGCACCCTCGCGCCCCGCCGTCCCCCGCTGGTTGCCACCCAGCGCTCCACCACGTAGCGGGTTACCTGCGATGCACGCCCCACAACTACGGCAATGCGTCCATCCACCACACAAGCAGCCCGCTCGAGCACCCGTGTCAGCAGGACATGGCCCTCACCCGCCGGTAGCAGCATTTTAGGCACCCCGAACCTCGAGGCCCGCCCGGCCGAAAGCACGATGGCATCCACCATAGCCCATGGTAAAGCATTGCAGCTTGGCGAAAATTGATACAAACTGTAAGCTTAAACATTCTTGCTAGATAGGTTTAGGCCATAGATTATTCTGGCTTGCAAAAGCAAAAAGGAGGCTGGACTGCATGATACCTGCGGCCTTTGAGTACAAACGTCCGATGTCCCTCGAGGAGGCCCTGAGCCATCTGGCCCAGTACGGCACCGACGCCCGCGTGCTGGCCGGAGGACAGAGCCTGATCCCGGCCATGCGCTACCGCCTGGCCCAGCCTGCAGTGCTGGTCGATATCAACAAACTACCCAACCTGGGCTATATGAAAGAAGAAAATGGGATGCTCTGCCTGGGAGCGCTGGTACGGGATACCGACGTGGAGTTCAGCCCCGAGATCAGAAGCAGGTATCACCTGATTAGCGATGTCTCGATGGTTGTTGCCGACCCGATTGTGCGCTTCCGCGCCACCGTGGTGGGCTCCCTTTGCCACAACGACCCCTCCGGCGACTGGGCGGCTGCGGCCATTGCAGCGCGGGCCCAGATGGTCATCCAGGGCCCGGGCGGGGCTCGAGTGGAGCCCATCGACCAATTCCTGGTGGATAGCTTTGCCACCTCCATCGGCGAGGGCGAGATGGCCGTGGAGGTGCGTTTCCCTGTCCCCAACACGCTCACCTCCGGGGCCTACGAAAAAATCGAGCGGAAGGTGGGCGACTACGCCACCGCCGCTGCGGCTGTACAGATTGAGCTCAACCCCGACGGTACCATCAAGGAAGCCGGCATCGGCATCACCGCCGTGGCCCACATGCCCCTGCGGGTTGAGGAGGGGGAAAAAATCCTGCGGGGTCAGAAACCTACGCTCGAGCTGATCCGGGCCGCCGCCGAAGAAGCCCGCAAAATTGCCGACCCCAATCCCGATGCGCGCGGCTCCGCCGAGTACAAAAAGGACATGGCCCGGGTACTGGTAGGCCGGGGCCTGATTAAGGCCCTGAAGCGCCTGAATGTGGTGGTGGCCTGAGGCCTGTAGCTGCTTTAGTAGGAGCTCAGCATGGAAATCACACTAAAAATCAACGGCTCAGAGAAAAAACTCAGTGTGGAGCCCCGCACCCTGCTGGTGCACGCCATCCGCGATGCCGGCCTGACGGGAACCCACATCGGCTGTGATAGCTCTTCGTGCGGGGTTTGTACGGTGGTGCTCGACGGTAAAACCGCCGTCAAAAGTTGCACCATGTTTGCGGTTCAGGCCGAGGGCCACGAAATTACCACCATCGAGGGCATGGCCCAGGGCGGCCAGCTGCATCCATTGCAGCAGGCCTTCCACGACCAGCACGGCCTGCAGTGCGGCTACTGCACGCCCGGCATGATTATGGCCGCGCACGTGCTCTTGCAACACAACCCCAACCCCACCGAGGAAGAGATTCGCTTCGGCCTCTCGGGCAACCTCTGTCGCTGCACCGGCTACCAGAACATCGTCAAGGCGGTGCAACAGGCCGCCGAGATGCTGCGTCAACCATCCAGCGCGGCCGCCGACGATTAACTTCTCTGGTTTTCTTGGCTGAAAGGAGCACCCATGGCAGTCCAAACCCCCAACCTCGAGCCCAAGGGCATCCAAGGGCTCGGCAAGGCCATCAAGCGCAAGGAAGATGCTCGCTTTATCGTGGGCAAGGGCAACTACCTCGACGATATCAACCTTCCAGGCATGCTCTACATGGCCCTGGTGCATAGCCCCTACGCCCACGCTAAAATTCTGAACATCGATACCAGCGAGGCCCTGAAAATTCCCGGTGTCAAGGCCGTTATCACCGCCAAAGACCTGGCCGCCGCGGGGCTTTCCTGGATTCCAACCCTGGCCGGCGATAAACAGATGGTGCTGGCCGACGGCAAGGTGCTGTACCAGCACCAGGAGGTGGCCGCCGTATACGCCGAGACCCGTCAGGCCGCCGCCGACGGGGCCGCCGCAGTCCAGGTCGAGTACGAGCCCCTACCGGTGGTGGTGGATCCCTACAAAGCCACCGCCCCCGACGCGCCCGTGCTGCGGGAAGACATCAAAGACCAGATGAGCGGGGCCCATGGCCCCCGGCGGCATCCCAACCATATCTGGACCTGGGAGGTGGGCTCCAAGGACGAAACCGAAAAGGCCCTGGCCCAGTCCGAGGTACGCATCAAGCAGCACATGGTCTACCCCCGCAGCCACCCGGCCCCCCTGGAGCCTTGCGGCTGCATCGGCGATATGAACAGGGCCACCGGGCGGCTTACGGTCTACATGACCACCCAGGCGCCCCACGCCATCCGCACGGTGCTGTCGCTGGTAACCAAGATTCCCGAGAACAACATCCGGGTCATCTCGCCCGATATTGGTGGCGGCTTTGGCAACAAGGTGCCGGTGTATCCGGGCTACGTGTGCGCCATCGTGGGCAGCATCGTGCTGGGGGCGCCGGTCAAGTGGGTCGAGACCCGTACCGAGAACCTCACCACCACCGGCTTCGCCCGCGATTTCCACATGGACATCGAGATTGGGGCTACCAAAGACGGCAGGGTCACGGCCATGAAGGTCTACACCCTGGCCGACCACGGGGCCTTTGACGCCGCCGCCGACCCCAGCAAGTACCCGGCGGGCTTGTTCAGCATCTGCACCGGCTCCTACGACTTCCAGAAGGCCTACGCCCAGGTCGAGGCGGTCTACACCAACAAGGCCCCCGGCGGGGTGGCCTACCGCTGCTCCTTCCGCGTAACCGAGGCCAGCTACCTGATTGAGCGCAGCATGGATGTGCTGGCCCACGAGCTCAAGATGGACCCCGCCGAGCTGCGCCTCAAGAACTTTATCCAGCCCCACCAGTTCCCCTACCCCTCGGCCCTGGGCTGGACCTACGACTCCGGCGACTACGAGAAAACCCTGAAAGTGGCGCTCGAGCGAATCGGCTACCACGAGCTGCGTAAAGAGCAGGCCGAGAAACGAGCCCGGGGCGAGCTGATGGGCATTGGTATCTCCACCTTTACCGAGATCGTGGGGGCCGGGCCCAGCAAGGACTTCGACATCCTGGGCATCAAGATGTTCGACGGGGCCGAGATTCGGGTGCATCCCACGGGCTCCGCCATCGTGCGGGCCGGCACGCGCCACCAGGGCCAGGGCCACGAGACCACCTGGGCCCAGATCGTCTCGGAGGAGCTGGGCCTGGATGTGGACAAGATTATTGTGGAGGAAGGCGACACCGACACCGCCCCCTACGGCCTGGGCACCTACGCCAGCCGCAGCACCCCCACCGCCGGCGGGGCCATGGCCCTGGCCGCCCGTCGCATCCGCGAGAAGGCTAAAAAGATTGCCGCCCACCTGTTGGAAGTCGGCGAGAATGACGTGGAGTGGGTGGACAAGAAGTTCCAGGTCAAGGGCGTGCCCGGCAAGAGCGTGACCATGAACGAGGTGGCCTTTGCCGCCTACACCAACCCGCCCCCGGGCTTGGAGCCTGGGCTGGAAACCACCTACTACTACGACCCCCCCAACCTGACCTTCCCCCACGGGGCCTACGTCTGCGTGGTGGACATCGACAAAGGCACCGGCGAGGTCAAGGTGCGCCGCTTCGTGGCCATCGACGACTGCGGCACCATCATCAACCCCATGATTGTGGAGGGGCAGGTGCACGGCGGCCTGACCGAAGGCTTCGCCATGGCCTTCATGCAGGAGATCGCCTTCGACGAGCAGGGCAACCACCTGGCCTCCAACTTCACCGATTACCTGCTGCCCACCGCCCTCGAGACCCCCAAGTGGGAGACCGGCCACACCGTGACCCCCAGCCCCCACCATCCCATTGGGGCCAAAGGGGTGGGCGAATCCCCCACCGTGGGCAGCCCGGCCGCCTTCGTGAACGCCGTGGTGGACGCTTTGGCCCACCTGGGCGTGCGCCATATCGACATGCCCATCACCCGTGAAAAGGTCTGGCGGGTGTTGCGCTCAGCCGGCATAGACGCTTTCTAAAGCCATCCCTGGCCGCGGGTAGCCGGTGGCTTAATCGGCTACTCGCATCTGTGAGGTAGAAGATGAAACTCGAGTACAAGGGTCAAGAAAACGTTCAGGCCAGCCCCGAAAAAGTCTGGAGCTTCATCCAGGATCCCCAGAAAGTAGCCTCCTGCCTGCCCGACCTCAAGAGCGTGGAGATCAAAGACGACAAAAACATGGTTGCCACCGTAGGGGTGGCGGTGGGGCCTGTGCGGGGTACCTTCAAGTTCAACATCGAGCTCGACCCCCGCCCAGAGGAAAACAAAATGATGGTGCGCATCCGTGGCGGCGGGCTGGGCAGCGCCGTCGACCTTACCGCCAGCGCCGATATTAAGGGCCAGGACGACCAGACCACCCTGCTCGACTGGCAGGGCCAGGCCACCGTAAGCGGCCCCGCCGCTACGGTGGGGGGGCGGGTGCTGGACGCCCAGGCCAGGCGGCTTATCGAGACGGTATTTGCCAACATGGGCCAAAAAATGAGCGAAGCTTAGTCGCCCGTTTTGTGATTAGCGGATGATTTTCCAGTTTGATCTGGCTTTAGGCTTGATAGATGGACATCTACAGCAGAATCGCCGAGCTCAAGCAGAGCGGCCAGTCCTTTGCGCTGGCTACGGTGGTCTCGCGCCAGGCCCCGGTCTCCTCGCACTTGGGCGACAAGGCCATCATCTTTGAGGATGGGCGCTTTGAAGGGTATGTGGGGGGGGCCTGTTCGCGTGAGATTGTGCGCAAGCAGGCCCTCGAGGTCTTGCGCTTGGGCAAGCCCCGGCTGGTCAGGATTACCCCGGAGGCGGCGGCTAAAACCGTGCTCGAGCACGCCGACGAGGTGGTCATTCCCATGACCTGCGCCAGCGAGGGCGCCGTGGACGTCTACATCGAGCCCCTGGTCGGCAAAGCCCGCTTGCTGGTGGTGGGGGGTTCGCAAATCGCCCTCACCACTGCCCAGATAGCCGCCCGCATGAACTACACCGTCACCCTGGCCTGCGATAAGCCCGAGCTGGCCGGGGTGAGCCTCGAGTCCGAGATTCAGGTGCTGGACTGGCGCGAGCTGGGGAGCTGGCTCGACGCGCAAAACCCCGCCAAAACTCACATCGTGGTGGCCTCCCAGGGCCACTACGACGAAGATGCCCTGATGCTCATCGCCCAGCACATGCCCCGCCCGGCCTACCTGGGGCTGGTGGCGAGCCGCAAGCGCGGGGCCACGGTGCTGGACAACCTGGAAATGCTGGGGGTGCCCAAAACCACCTTCCCCCAGCTCAAATACCCCGCCGGGCTCGACCTGGGGGGGCGCGGGCGCGACGAGGTGGCCATCTCGATCCTGGCCGAGATCATCTCGCTCAAGCACCAAAAGGCCGCCCAGGAAGTAGCCGTCGAGGCCCCCCCAAACCCCTTGCGGGCGATCGAGCAGGTTCAAGCCATCGCAGCCGATACGCCGGTGGTTTCAGCGCCCACCGCCATCCCCAGTGGTATGGCCATCGACCCCACCAGCGGCGAGATGATCGAAATCGCCAAAGCCGTCAGCGCCGAGTACCAGGGCCAGATCTACTACTTTAGCTGTCCCAACTGCCGCGCCAAGTTCCTCAAGAACCCGGAAAAGTACCTGAAGGATAGGGCATGAACCCGGCTGAGCAGAATCCGCTTCTACAGAGCGTCGAGGGCATCCAGGCCGTCCTGCGTGAGCGCAACTACATCGCCGACCTGCCCCTGGCCACCGCCCTGCGGCTGGTGATGGCCCTGCGAAAGCCGCTGCTGGTCGAGGGACCGGCGGGGGTGGGCAAAACCCAGGTCGCCAAAACCCTGGCCGAGGTGCTGGACACCCGGCTGATTCGGCTGCAGTGCTACGAGGGCCTCGACACCGCCCAGGCCCTGTACGAGTGGAACTACCCCAAGCAGATGCTGCACATCCGCCTGACCGAGAACTCGGGCGAGAGCGTGGCCCAGCGCGAGGCCGAGATTTTCAGTGAGGCCTACCTGCTGCGCCGCCCGCTGCTCGAGGCCATCTTGCAGGATCGGCCCCCGGTGCTGCTGATTGACGAGATAGACCGCACCGACGAGGAGTTCGAGGCTTTCTTGCTCGAGCTTTTAGCCGAGTTCCAGGTCACCATCCCCGAGCTCGGCACCCTCAAGGCCCGGCACCGGCCCTACGTGATCCTGACCTCCAACCGCAGCCGCGAGCTATCGGACGCCCTCCGGCGGCGCTGCTTGTACCTGTGGCAGAACTACCCCAGCTTTGAAAAAGAGGTGGAGATCATCCGGGCCCGGCTACCGGGCATCAACGAGCGGCTGGCGCAAAAAATTGCAAGGGTGGTGGCCCACCTGCGCGAGCTGCCCCTGAACAAAGCCCCCGGCGTGGCCGAGAGCCTGGACTGGGCCGAGGCGCTGCTCTCGCTGCACAAGGACTCGCTCGATATGAGCATTCTCGAGCAGACCTGGGGCGTAATCATCAAGGACAAAGACGACCTGGCCCTGGTGGAAGCCCATAAAGCCCGCCTTGCCGAGCTGGTCGTCTAGCACCGTCTCCGGCGGTTATGTCGTCTTTTCCTCAGCAAGACGGTTTTCCTCACGGCGACCTGCTAAAAAACCTGGTGGCCTTCGGGGAATACCTGCGCCGCACCGCCCAGCAGTTCAAGATCGGGCCCCAGGAAATACAGGACGGCTTGCGCGCGCTCGAGGCCGTTCACCTGGGCAGCCTGCAGGAGGTTCGCCAGGCCCTCAAGCTGGTCATGTGCAGCAGCCTCGAGCAGGAGCGGGTGTTCGATGACCTGTTCTTTCAGTTCTTCCTCTCGGGCCGGCAGCGTCCGGCAGCCCCCAGCCACCCCCACAAAGCCACCCCCGGCGGCCCGGAGGAAGGCCATGAGCCGATACCGGCCCGTCAGTCTTCCCCTCCCGAACACCCGGAGGGCTCAGGGGATCTGAACGGTAAGGGCCGGCCACACCCCCACGAAGACACCCAGGCCGACTGGGCCGCCCCCCTGCTCAAGGCCATGTTCAGCCGTATCGAAGGGGCCGAGGCCCCGGAAGTGGAGATACCCCAACAAGACCTCGAGGCCATGTTGCAGGCAGCCACCCAGATGGTCAACCAGGTGCGCCTGGGGCGCAGCCGCCGCTGGAAGCTGGCCAGCAAAGGGCCGCGCTTTCACCTGCGGCGCACCCTGCGCAAAGCCCTGCACACCGGCGGCGACCCCATCTACCCCGCCTGGCAGCACCACCCCAGACGCCAGCCCCGCTTTATATTCGTGCTCGACGGGAGCCGCTCGATGCAGGACTACGCCGACCGGCTGTTGCAGTTTGCCTATGCCCTGCGGATGCGCTGCAACCGGGTCGAGGTCTTTGTTTTCTCCACCCAGATGGAGCGCATAACCCGCCAGCTCGAAAAAGCCAAAAGCCTTTCCGAGCGGCCCCGGCTCCACCGGCTGGGCCGGGCCTGGGGCGGCGGCACCAGCATTGGGGAAAACCTGTTGCGGCTCGAGCAGCAGTACGGCAGCCTGATTCGCGGCGACAGCATCGTAATTGTAGCCAGCGACGGGCTGGATACCGGAGCACCAGAGATCCTGGAACTTGCCCTGCGAAAAATCCGCCAGCGCAGCGCCGCCCTGATCTGGCTCAACCCCCTGCTCAGCCAGAAGGGCTACGACCCTCGAGCCAACTGCATGAACACAGCCCTGCCCTACCTCGACCGCTTCTGCAACGCCGAAGACCCCGCAGCCTTCGCCCGGCTTACCCAGCGGCTCAGGTTGCGCAAGTAGCCTGATTCACGGCGCTATCCCAGCAGCTCACCCCAGTTGGTCGGCGGGCAGGGCTGGGTGTAGTCGGTGTCCATCTGGGCGAGCTGCAGCCTGCCAGAGTACTCCTCGTTCACCGCCTGCCAGTAGGTGTACTCCTCGATCACCCAGATCCCGCTCTCGCGCGCCCCGTTGCCGCTGCCCCGGATACCCCCAAAGGGCAGGTGGGCCTCGGCCCCCACGGTGGAGTTGTTGATGCTGGTCATGCCGGCCCTAATCTCGGTTTTGAAGCGGTAGGCCCAGTCCCGGCGGTTGGTGTAGACCGCGCTCGAGAGCCCGTAGGGGTGGGCGTTGGCCGCCTGGATGGCCTCGTCCAGCCCGTCCACCCGCACCAGGTTGATGGTCGGGCCGAAGATCTCCTGCTCAAACTGCCGCATCCCCGGCCGGGCCTCCCAGACCGTAGGCCAGCCGAACAGGCCCGCCTCGGGGTCGCCTTTGAAGCGAGGGTAGGGGCTGGAGGCGGTGATGCGGCCCTTGCCAAAAAGCAACCTGGCCCCGTCGGCCTCTCCCCAGCTATAGTGCTCCATCCAGCGCTCGTACAGGCGGGCGTTGATAAAAGGCCCGTAGGTGACCTCGGGGTGCTCGAGCGGGTTCCCCACCACCGTAGACTCGGTTTTTTCCAGGAAGCGCTTTTTGAACTCCTCGTAAATGGGCGCGTCTACGATGATGTTGCCGGCGCTGGTGCAGCGCTGGCCGCCGGTGGCGAAAGCGCTCCACCAGGCCCCTTCCACGGCCAGCTCGAGGTCGCTGTCGCGCAGCACCACCAAAGGGTTTTTCCCGCCGAGCTCGAGGGTCGGGCGCAGCAGGTTGCGGCCCGCCACCTCGCCAATCCAGCGCCCCACCGCGGTGCTTCCGGTAAAGGCAAACTTGTTCAGAAGCCCCTCGTCCATCAGCTCCACCAGCCACTGGCCCGTGGAGTCCTTGCCCCCCCCAAAGACCACGTTGATCACCCCAGGGGGCAGGCCCGCCTCCTCAAAAAGCTTCACCAGAACATACGACAAGGCCGGGGAATCGTCGGAGGGCTTCCAGACCACGGTGTTCCCGGTCAGAACGGCCGGGATCAGCTTCCAGGAGGGCACCGCGATGGGGAAGTTGCCCGCCGTGATCATCCCTACCACCCCGAGGGGCCGGCGGAAGGTGAAGAGCTCCTTGTTCTTCATCTCGCTGGGCACGGTCTGGCCGTAGAGCCGGCGGCCTTCCGAGGCGAAGAAGATCGCGGTGTCGATGGCCTCCTGCACATCCCCACCGGCTTCCTTGAAGGTCTTGCCCACCTCGCGCACCATCAGCCGCACCAGGGTGGCTTTTTCACGGGTCAGCACCTCGGCCAGGTTCATCAGCACCGCCCCGCGCACCGGGGCCGGGGTGCGCGACCAGTCCTGGAAGGCTTTCTGGGCTGCCCGAGCCGCTTTACGCAGGGTTTCTTTGGAGGCTTCGGGGAAACGGGCGATTAGGTCGGCATGGTCGGCGGGGTTGCGGCGCTCGAGCAGCCGGCCCTCGAAGACCTCTTCTCCCCCGATCAGGTGACCTATTTCCAGGGCTTTGCCGTATTTGCTCGGGTGTGTCTGCATACTTCACTTCTCCACAGAGCTGAGTTTTTCCCGCAGGGCTTCCGCCGTGGCCGGGGGCACCAGCTTGGAGACGTCGCCCCCGTAGCGGGCAATCTCCTTGACCATGGTGGAGGAGACAAACGACCAGCGGGTGGCGGCCATGATGAAAAAGGTCTCCGGGTGGTTGCCGTACTGGCGGTTCAGGTGGGCCATTTGCAGCTCGTTCTCGTAGTCGGAGACCGCCCGCAGCCCCTTGACGATGACCCTCGAGCCAATCTGCTTCATGTACTCGGCCAGAAGGCCGTGGAAGGTATCCACTTCCACGTTGGAAAGCCGGGCCGAGGCCACCGCCCGTCGGATGATCTCCACACGCTCCAGGGGCGTGAACAGCCATAGCCCCCGCTTGGAGGGGTTCTCGAGCACCGCCACCGTGACCTTTGCGAAGTGCCTCGAGGCCCGCTGGATTACGTCAAAATGCCCGTTGTGCAAAGGGTCAAAACTGCCTGGGTAAACCACGTGCATAGTGCCTCGCTTTCGGCCCGTATCTTCACATGGAAAAGCGCCTCGGGTCAAACCCTCGGCCCGACCATCTCGGCCTCGATGATGGTGAGGCAGTTGTAGCCATACACCCGTCGCTCCCCCATCGGCAGGTGCAGGTCGCTGGGGTGTTGCAGGATGTACAGCCCCCCCGCTTCGACCACCCGCGCCTCGAGCAGCCTTTCAAAGTCTTGCAGCAGGTCGTGGGGATAGGGCGGGGCCATAAAAGCCACCGTGAAAAGCAGGCCCTGGCGCCTGGCTTCCTGCAAGTAGCGCTCCACCGGCACCCCCTCGATCCTGACCTTCAGGCGGGCCTTGGTGGCATTCTCCCGCAAAAACTGAATGGCCTGCCGATCCTTTTCCACCAGGGTGGTTTCAAAGCCCTCCGAAGCGGCCTCGAGGCCCACCGCGCCACTACCCGCGTACAAATCCAGGAAACGGCCCCGGCGGGGATACCTAAAGCGCAAAAAGTCGAAGAGGGCCTTGCGCAGGCGCACCGGGCTGGGCCGCGCCGAGTCTGGCACCTTCAGGGCCACCCCTTTGGCGGTTCCACCCAAAATTCGCAACATAACGAGTTACTGACCCGGCACGCGGGTGGGGATTTGCACGATGTCCGGGTTACGGAACCAGATCTGGCACTGCACGCCCTGGCTCTGGGTGGGCCGAACCCGCACCTCAAAGCGGCTGCTGGCCCCGTTGACCAGGCTTCGCACGGCAATTGGGGCCGAGTTGGTGCCATACACCTTCCGGTTCGGAACCCCGTTGACCGTGGTAACAACCTTGTCCACCACCCGTAGGTTGACGCGCACGTTGTTGAGCGTCTGGCCCGACTGGTTGACCACAGTTCCCCGGGCAATCATTACCCCGGCGCTGGGCGTACAGCTCCACTCAGTTACGCGCAACTTGTACACCACCCCCTGCGCACAGCCCAGGCCCAAAAACAAGAAGATTCCCAAAGCGATGAGGCTTAATCTCATAGCCGCAATGTTACCAAATATCCGCTATTCAGCACCTCAACGGGGGTTGGGCACCAGGGTAGCAATCTGGACGACTCGAGGGTTGCGGAACCACAGCTCACAGCGGCTCACCGTATCGAAGTTGGTACGAACCCGCAGCTCAAAGCGGGCCGACTCCCCTGGCATCAGGTTGCGATCCTGCAAAGGCGCCGAGTTGGTAGCCATGCGCAGCCCTGGGCCAATAATCCGGGCGTTCACCCGCAAGTCCTGCAAGGGCCGGTTGCTGATGTTGCGCACCGTGCCCTGAATCAGCACCCCTCGCGAAAAGGCCTGGCAGCTCCACGACAGCACCCTTAAGCGGTAAGGGCTCGACTGCGCGGCCGCCATCCCAACAACCGCGAGGGTGCCGATAAGCACTAAAAAACGCTTCATAACCCGAACCGTTTTGTACGGATACCCTGGAAAGGCTCCCGACCCTGCCCTACAGTCTGTAGGGCTTTAGTTTAACCCTTTACGAGTTTTACCGAGCGTTATTTTAACCTGGTGAGAACCCTCGGGTTGGCACGAGCTGTATGGTTTGAGTTGGTCGAGGAGACTGGATTCGAACCAGCGACCCCCTGCTCCCGAAGCAGGTGCGCTACCAGGCTGCGCTACTCCTCGGCGCCAGCGAGTACTGAGTATAGAGCGGACGTGACGCTTTGTCTAGGCCGCTGGGTGGTTCTCATGGTAGGGGTTGTGTTTAGATGAAGCAGGTCTTAATGCAACACCAAACAAACTAGAGTTACTTAACCCGTATCTTGAAAGTTAGCGTCATAAACACCCTTGCAGGGGCCACCTTTCTAAGAGAACATTAGAGGAAACTGGATGATACGCTGGCTCGGTCTGCTAATAATCGTTATTCTAGCCGCCTGCAACACCGATAGCGCAGGCCCCCTTACCCACGACGGCCCCAACCCCAGCCGTACTGGTGTGTGGTCAGATCCCAGCACCTGGCCCAGCGGACAGCTACCCCGCGCCGGCGAGGTGGTGGTGATTCCCCGCAATCTGGCCGTGGTGCTCGACATGAACCCACCCCCCCTCAAGGGCCTGACCATCAACGGCGTTCTGCGCTTCGATAATCGAGACCTGGAGCTGAGCGCCGACTGGATTATGGTGCATGGGAAGCTCGAGGTCGGCACCCCCAGCCAGCCCTTCCGCAACCGCGCCGTCATCACCCTCACCGGCAACAACCCCAACGAAGACCAGATGGGCATGGGCACCAAGGTGCTGGGGGTGATGGGCGGTATCTTAGACCTCCACGGCGAGCCGCGCAAGGGCTGGACCCAACTGGCCCAGACCGCACCCGCCGGCGCCACCCAGATCACCGTACTGGACGCCAGCGGCTGGCGCGTGGGAGACCGCATTGTGCTGGCTTCCACCGACTACAACCCCCGGCAGGCCGAGGTGCGCACCATCCAGGCAATCAGCGGCAATACCATTACCCTGGACGCCCCCCTCAGATACCCCCATTTTGGTGAGGTTACCTACGGGGTCGATCAGCGGGCCGAGGTAGGGCTGCTTTCCCGCAACATCCTGATCCGGGGGGACGATTCGTCGAGCAGCTCCGGTTTTGGAGGCCACATCATGGCCATGATGGGCAGCATCATGCGGGTCTCTGGGGTAGAGCTGTATCGCATGGGACAGCGCAACTTGCTGGCCCGCTACCCCATCCACTGGCACCTGATGGGCAATGCCGCTGGGCAGTACATCAAGCACTCCTCCATCCACGAAAGCTTCAACCGCTGTGTGACCATCCATGGCACCAGCGGGGTGGAGGTCGTGGGTAATGTGGCCTATAACACCCTGGGCCACTGCTACTTCCTCGAGGACGGCGCCGAGAGCAAAAACCGGCTCGAGGGCAACCTGGGCATCCTGACCCGCAAACCCGACCCAGCCAAGGGCGAACAGGGTGTAATCCCCACCGACAAAACCCCGGCCACCTTCTGGATCACCCACCCCGACAACATCGTGCGGAACAACGTGGCCGCCGGCTCCGACCACACCGGCTTCTGGTACGCATTGCCCGAAAACCCCACCGGCCCCTCGGCCACCACCAGCATCTGGCCCCGCCGCACCCCATTGGGTGAGTTCTCGGGGAATGTGGCCCACTCCAACTGGGATGGCCTGATGGTCGACCGCGGCCCAAACAAAAACACCCTGGAATCGGAGACCACCTATTACAACCCCCGCACCAACCCCGGCAACCCCAGCAACAACGACAGCGAAAACCCACCTGTATTGGCTGAGTTCAAAAACTTTACCGCCTACAAAAACCGTAACAATGCAGCCTGGCTGCGCGGTATTAACCACAAAGTCACCGGGGCCAGGCTGGCCGACAACGCCATTGGCGTAACCTTCGCCTCCCAGGAGAGCACGCTGGAGGACTCGCTCATCGTCGGCGACAGCGAGAACAAGGGCTTCCCAGAAAACTGGGAGTTTCGCGGTGTGGATGGCCGCAGCCTCCCGCGACCCTGGGCCGCTGGTAGCGGGGGCCCCATCGCGGACAATTTCCCCATTCGCGGCTTCGAGTTCTACGACGGTAAAGTTGGCTTCCGCAATGTACAGTTCATCAACTTCCAACCCTTGCGAATCCACAATGCCCAGGGCAGCCACACCACCACCCGCGAAGCCAGCGCCATGAGCTATCTGCGCTTCACCGCTTTCGCCATTGACAGCCGCAACTTTGCCCAGGGCGCTCGATTCACCAACGCCAAACCCGTATACCTGCCCCCACGCCCCGAGCCCACCCCTGAAGAAATCGCCGAAGATAAGAATGCCGACGGATACCGGGGCGCGGTTTTTGTGGATATCGACGGTTCGGTGGGGGGCCGCCCCGGCCATACCATCGTGCTCAATACGCCCTTCCTGCTCGATACCAACTGCGAAATTAGGACTGATTGGAACGCCGGAATTTGCAACTACAGCTACGGTCGTCTGTATATTTACAACCAGAGCGGCGGCAACATCGCCCCGGTCTCCCTGAGCCGCAACGACGGCAGTCATCCGGTCTTCCGCATGTGGGGCAAGCCCCAAGAGGGGGCCAACACCGAGTTTGGGGCCACCGTGATCAAGGGGCGCAGCTACACGCTCAGCCTAACCGGAGACGTACCCAACAAGCTCAGGTTGCGCTTTGACGACAGTGCACCGGGGGAGTTCATCAACCTGGCCATCCCTTACAGTGGGGAGCCGTTCATCTACCGCGATTACTGGATAGACAACCGCAATAAACTGCCTCGAGCGGCCTCGCGAGCCGATTTCGATAACAGCACCGGAGACCGTTACTGGGCCGAGGGCGGTACGTTGTGGGTGAAACTGGTGGTACGCAACCAGCCGGGACGCGACTGGGCGGTGCTGGATATTTGCCGTAACGATCTATGTAGGTGAACCCACTGGGTTCGGTTAGTTCGACACCAAAGGGATACGCTGTGCATAGCAAGGGGTGTGCGCTAGGATTCAGGAAAATAGCCCCTGGAGATCTTTGCTTTGGATGGCTATCTTTTTGAATCCGCTATTTAGGATCTATCCAACAAGTCCGCGGGTTTCGCATAACCTGTGAAAAAGAACTTATAATGGCGAGCGGCAATGAGTAGCCGTTAGGTTGGCAAAACGCTAAATGCACGGAGGCAAGTGTGAACCTACACGAATATCAGGCCAAAGAGATCCTCGCCAAGTACGGCATCCCGGTTCCCCCCGGCAAGATCGCCTTTACTGCCGACGAGGCCAAGCAAATCGCCAGCGAGTACGGCGACCTGGTGGTTATCAAAGCCCAGGTGCACACAGGTGGGAGAGGCAAAGCCGGGGGCGTTAAGCTAGCCCGAACCCCTGAAGAGGCCCGCGAAAAGGCTGCCCAGATACTGGGCCTTAACATCAACGGCTTTATTACCAAGAAAGTCCTGGTAGCCAAGGGGCTGCACATCGCAAAGGAATACTACGCAGGCATGATCCTGGATCGGGTAAGCCAGCGGGTGGTGTTGATGCTCTCCAAAGAGGGTGGTGTGGACATCGAAGAGGTGGCGGCGGCCCGCCCCCACGCCCTGATCAAATATCCCATCGACCCCCATAAGGGCCTGCGTCCCTTCGAAGCGCGGGAGCTGGTCAAGCGCGCCGGCATGGAGGGCAACCTCAACAAGCTGGCCGATGTGCTGGTCAAGCTCTACCAGGCTTATGTAGGCATCGATGCCTCTACCGCCGAGATCAACCCACTGGTGATCACCGACTCTGGCGAGGTGGTTGCCGCCGACGCCAAAATTGTGCTCGACGACAACGCGCTTTACCGCCACCCCGATCTGACCCCCCTGCGTGAGTTCGAGGCCGAGCACCCCCTCGAGGTCGAGGCATCCAACTACGGCTTTAGCTATGTCAAGCTCGACGGAAACATCGGCGTGATCGGCAACGGCGCAGGACTGGTCATGTACACCCTGGATCTGGTTCAGCGCTGCGGCGGCAAGGCGGCCAACTTCCTAGATATCGGAGGCGGTGCCAAAGCCGACATCGTGTACAACGCACTCAAGGTGGTGCTTAAAGACCCCGACGTGAAAGGTGTCTTCATCAACATTTTTGGAGGCATAACCCGCGCCGACGAGGTGGCCAAGGGGGTCATCCGCGCGCTGGACGAAGGCCTCCTCACCAAACCAGTGGCTATGCGCGTCGCCGGTACTGCTGAAGAAGAAGCCAAAGCCCTTCTGAAAGGCCGCCCCGTGTATATGTATCCCACCTCGGTGGAAGCCGCCAAAGCCATCATCTCGATGACGGGAGGTACGAAGTGAGCATTCTTGTTAATAAAGACACCCAGGTCATCGTACAGGGCATCACCGGACGCGAAGGGGCCTTCCACACCGAGGCCATGATGAAGGCTGGCACCAAGGTGGTTGCGGGTGTAACCCCTGGCAAAGGAGGCCAGACCATGCTGGGCGTGCCGGTCTACGATACCGTAAAGGAAGCCACCAAACATCACCGGGTGGACGCTTCTATTATCTTTGTGCCCGCTCCAGCCGCGGCCGATGCGGCCCTCGAGGCGGCGCACGCCGGTGTGCCCTTGGTGGTGCTGATCACTGAGGGCATCCCCACCCTGGATATGGTCAAAGCCGTGGCCGAGATCAAGGCCATGCAGAACGTCCGCCTAATTGGGGGCAACTGCCCCGGCCTTATCACCCCCGAAGAGTGCAAGCTGGGCATCATGCCCGCCAGCGTATTCAAGAAAGGTCGGGTTGGGCTGATCTCCCGCTCGGGCACCGTCACCTATGAAACCGCCAAGGCCCTGTCGGACGCAGGGTACGGCATCTCCACCTGCATTGGTATCGGCGGTGACCCCATCATCGGCACCACCTTCAAGGATCTGCTGCCCCTTTTCAACGAAGACCCAGAAACCCACGCGGTCGTGCTTTGTGGTGAGATTGGCGGCTCCGACGAGGAAGATGCCGCTGCCTATGTTAAGGAGCACATGAAGAAGCCGGTGGTGGGTTTTATCGGTGGGCGAAGCGCCCCCAAGGGCAAGAAAATGGGCCACGCTGGGGCCATCATTATGGGAAGTGTTGGCACCCCGGAAAGCAAGCTGGCCGCCTTCGCCGAGGCCAACATACCCGTGGCCGATACCATCGACGACATCGTGGAGCTGGTACGCGCCAAACTTGGCTAGCAGCTTGTAGCAGAAACCCGACGGGGTCGCGAGCAACCCTGTCGGGTTTGCTCTAGGATTCAATAAAGATAACCTCTGGAGGTTTTTGCTTTGGATAATCCGGTATCAACCGCTGGCTGCCCGGACTTTTGAACGGATTGGTTTGATGGTGGTCGCCATCAAAGGCCAAAGGCATCAAAAAACCGCGTTCGCACCAGACCGAGAAAACTACCCAGGGGTTGCCGGAACACCGTCAGCAGCAACAGCATGGCCACAATGGCATAGGTGGGGTTTGCTTCCAAACGCCAGATGTAAGGGTGCCAGCGTAGAGGAAGAAAACTTTGCAATATTTTGGAGCCATCCAAGGGTGGAATAGGTAGCAGGTTGAACACTGCCAAGGTCAGGTTGATGCTGGCTGCCACAACCATAGCCTGGGCCACGATTAGAAGCCCATGGCTGGGATTCTCTAAAAGACCGGATACAAGCATCCAGCGTAGCAGTCCGGCGAGTAGGGCGGCGATGCATAAGTTGATGCAAATTCCCGCTATCGAGACCACAAAAAGCCCAAGGCGATACTGGCGAAAGTTGGGTGGATAAATCGGCACGGGCTTAGCCCAGCCAAAGCCAACCAGGAGAATCATAATTGAGCCGATGAGATCCAGGTGCTTGATGGGATTGAGGGTTACCCGGCCCTGGTCTTTAGCGGTCGAATCGCCCATCCACAGCGCCGTGATCGCGTGCCCCCACTCGTGCAGTGCCAAGGAAACTAGCAGCACCAGCACCACCAGGCCGAAAGCCAGGGGGTCGGTTTGCAGAAGCGGTAGTAAGCCCATCTACAAGCCAATCGCAGCGAATAGGTTGTTTAGCAAACCACCCAGGCCCTCCCGGATGGCCGGCAGGATCCCGGTCAGATTCAAAACCAGGAAGATAAGGAAGAAGCCTACAAAGCCGTAGCTTTGTAGCTGATCCATAAAACGCCGCGCCTCAGGGCTACCAATCGCATATACCACCCTTGCCCCATCCAGGGGAGGTACAGGGAACAGAAAAACCGCGGCGTGGCTGATCATCAAGGAACCGGCTATTGTAAAGCCCAGGGCGATGCTCGAGGTCGCCGGCCCCAGGCTGTCCAGAAGCCTTCCAAATAAGATGTAGAAGAAAGCAGCCACAAAAAAACCCAGCGGCCCCATCAGCGCAGTTTGGGCTCCTTTGGAACCAAACAACCGCCAGGGAACCAGGCGTGGAAAACCAAAGCCAAGAAGCGCCAGAAAAATCAGACCCAGACCATCCAGGTGCACTCGAGGCTCAACGGTCAGAAAACCGTAACGCCTGGGCTCGCTGTCCCTGTAACGATCAGCTAGATAGGCTTGAAACAGGTTATGGACAACCAGACCAAAGGCAGCCGCAGCAAAGGCCACCAGATAGGCCAAAGGATCTCTACCTAGGAGCTCAAAGAAAAACATGTCGTTACTAGTTTACGGGTTTACAAGCGTTTAGGTTAGCTCCGGCAAAACATTGCGTGGCGCTGAAAAAGCATCCAGCCCTTAGGGTAGATAGGCCAGCGGGTTGCGAGCAGCCCCACCAACCCGCACCTCGAAGTGCAGGTGCGGGCCCGTGCTCCACCCCGTCGAGCCCACATAACCGATGAGGTCTCCCCTATCTACCCACTGCCCTGGGCGAACCACAATCCGCGACATGTGGGCATAAAGGGTCTCCTGTGCCCCGCCGTGGTTGATAATGACGTGCAAGCCATAACCATAGCGGCTCCACCCGGCAGTATCGATCTGTCCAGCCCTGGCCGCGTAAACGGGTGTGCCTGCAGGTGCGGCCAGATCGATGCCGGTATGAAAGCGCTGGAACACACCGCGCCGCCCAAAGTAGGTGGTGATGGTAAAGTTTGAGATCGGCCAGCGGTAGCCGGCCGCAGCCACCACCGCATTGGCCGGGCGCAGGCGGGGCTGACTTTGCGTCTGTTGTTGCAGGCGCGCCCTTGATTGCGCCTGCAAGCGACGCTGCTCGGCCAACTGCTTTTGTCGGGCCTCCTCCTGCTTGCGGCGCTGCTCCGCCAGTCGACGGGCTTCCTCTTCGCGGGCCCGGCGCTCAGCTTCCTGAATTTGCAGGAGACGCTGATAGGTTGCCCTGGCCTGCACCCTGGGCAGCAAGACCATATCGCCGGCTCGCACATCGGTGGGCGAGTCCAGTCCGTTGGCCTTGGCCACTTCGGTAACCGAAAGACCAAAACGCTGAGCCAGATCGTGGATGGTCTCCCCTTTTTTGAGCTGCAGCAGCAAACCGGGCTCCCCCGTAGGAATGTACAAGGTGGAGCCCACATCGAGACGATCCAGGCTTTGTAAGCCTGGATTTGCCGAAACCAGCCCCAGAATGGTCAGGTCGAAACGCCTGGCAATCGACTGCACGGTATCACCGTTGCGCACGATATAGGCTCGAACCCCAGGTGGGAGGCGGGTCTCATTGTTGATCTCTTCAACCAGAGGGATGCGCAGCTCCTGCCCAGGCCGCAACACAGCGCTTTGTAGGCCGCTGCTGTACATGATGGCCCTGGCATCTACCCGGTATCGGCTGGCAATCTGGCTCAGGGTATCACCAGGGCGTACGGTGTAGATCACCCAGCCTTTGCGCGCAGGCGCACCCACTTTGATCTCAGTTCCCGGCAGGTTGGGCTGGGTCAGCCCCAGTGGCAGACTGAAGATTCCCGTCGCCAAGACACTGCTCAAGAGTTCGCTGATAGCCAAGTCAACCTCCGAGGCTGCGCTTTTCTTTGGAAGATCCCTAAAAGCAGCAGCTCCTTTAGCGGAACCTCAGAATGTAGCGCAGAGCATTTTCTGGGTTCCCGATGACTTCCGGTGGAAGTATACCTACTTTCCACCCAAAGTTGCAAGGAACTCTTTATTGGTCTTGGTGCGAGACAGGCGCGCAAGCAGCATTTCCATGGCCTCGGCGGGATCCATATCGGCCAGCACCTTGCGCAAGAGCCACATCTTCTGGATGACCTCCTCGCCCAGCAGCAGCTCCTCGCGGCGGGTGCCCGATTTGAGGATATCGATGGCCGGGAAGATGCGGCGCTCTTCCAGCCGGCGCGAGAGGTGCAGCTCCATGTTGCCGGTGCCCTTGAACTCCTCGAAGATCACATCGTCCATGCGGCTGCCGGTTTCGACCAGGGCCGTAGCCAGGATGGTGAGCGAGCCACCGCCGCGAATGTTGCGGGCCGCCCCCAGGAAGCGCTTGGGGAAGTGCAGGGCGGCGGAGTCCAGACCGCCGGAGAGGGTGCGCCCGGTGGGGGGGGTCACCAGGTTGTTGGCCCGGGCCAGACGGGTGATGGAGTCCAGCAGAATCAGAACGTGCCCGCCCTCCTCGACAATCCGGCGGCTCCGCTCGTGCACGAACTCGGCCACCCGGATGTGGTTCTGCGGCGGCTCGTCGAAGGTGGAGGCGATCACCTCGGCCCCCTCGACCGACTCGCGGAAGTCGGTGACCTCTTCGGGGCGCTCGTCAATCAGCAGCACGATCACTTTGATATCGGGCTCGTTTCTGAGCACGGCTCGAGCCACCTTCTTCAAGAGGGTGGTCTTACCGGCCTTGGGCGGCGCCACAATCAGGCCGCGCTGCCCCCGCCCGATGGGTGCCAGCAGGTCTATGACGCGGTTGGAGGACTCCTCCCCGGTGGTCTCGAGGATAATCTGGCGGTCGGGGAACTGCGGAATCAGGTCGTCGAACTTGGGGCGTTTGGCGGCCGCTTCGGGGTCGAGGTTGTTGACCGCCTCGACTTTCATCAGCGTGCCGTAGCGCTCGTTTTCACGGGCCACCCGGGCCTTGCCCACCACATAGTCGCCGGTGCGTAGCTGGTACTGCTTGATCAGGCCCGCCGAAACGATGGCCGTGCGGGAGTCGAGGTCGTAGAGGTCTTCCTGCAAAAAGCCGTAGCCGTCCTGGCTGATCTCCAGGTAGCCCTTGGCAATCACCAGCCCCTCTTCGCTGGCCTCCTGCGAGAGCAAAAGCATGACCAGCTCGTCCTTGGAGAGCTTTTTGTAGTTGGGAATGCCGGCTTCCGCAGCCAGTAGGTGCAGCTCGGGCAGGATGCGGCTCGAAAGCTCCTGGTAGCTCAGAGGAACTTTATTCTCGACTTTGCGGCGTATTTTCTTGCCGGTGCGGGTCACGGTGACCTGAGCTTCGGCGTTGGGATCGGCAGTGCTGGATTTGGGCATGGTGGTTACTCCATTTTGCTTAGGTTTTGCATTCTTATACTTTTGGATTGGCTTTGGCCCAGTCTTCTAAAAAGGCCTTGAGACCCAGATCGGTCAGGGGGTGCTTGACCAGTTGCTGGAAAACCTTGGCCGGCATGGTGGCGATGTCAGCCCCCAGCATGGCCGCCTGGGTCACGTGGCGGGGGTGGCGAATAGAGGCTGCCAGAATCCGGGTGCTCAGGTTCTGTACCTGGAAGAGTTCGGCAATTTCGCGGATTAGATCCATGCCTTCCCAGGAGATGTCGTCAATGCGGCCCAGGAAGGGTGAAACACACCAGGCTCCGGCCTTGGCGCACAGCAGGGCCTGATTGGCCGAAAACACCAGGGTCATGTTGATACGGATGCCTTCGTCAGAAAGCGCTTTGCAGGCCTTGAGGCCATCCACGGTGGTGGGCAGTTTGACCACCACGTGCGGGTCGATGGCAGCCAGACGGCGCCCTTCGGCAATCATCTCGGCGGCGGTGGTGGAAACCACTTCGGCCGAGACCGGGCCCTGCACAATCTGACAGATTTCCTTGATGGTGGGCTCGAGCGGGCGGCCCGATCTAGCGATCAGGGAGGGGTTGGTGGTAACACCGGCCAGCACGCCCCAGGCGGCTATCTCTCTGATTTCACTCACTTCAGCAGTATCCAGGTACAGATCCATGGCGCATGTACTCCTTCCCGCTTCTGGTCAGGTTTGGACGGGTTTTCCAGGCGAGTATATCGCCGACCAGCGATGAGAAACAAGTGATCTGGTTGTTGACGCGGGGTTAGCAGCTTGCTACCATTCAGGTTAGCCGGTTGCCAGCAGCGCAATATAGCACAGGCTTCGACCGGTGTAAAGAGCTGGGGACAGGTAGGCTTTCAAAGACCATGCAGCGAGCCTGGGAGGGTGCGAGCCAGGCGGCAACCTGGAAGCCAAGGATCACCCCAGGCAGCTTGGGAAGAAAGGGCCGGTGGGCCTGAGTAGACCCCAACGGGTGCGCCCGAAACAGCGCGAACGAGTGCCCGAGCACCGTCAAAAGTGTTCGGGAAGTGCGGTGGTAACGCGGGAAACCTCGAGCTGAGCTTCTCGTCCGCACCTGAGGAACTTTGGGTCACAGGTCGGGCGCTTTTTATTTGTGACCCGCCTCAGAAAGGAACCAGGCTATGGTGGAGGAAAAAAAGCTGTTTCAAGAGGTAACCGAGACCAATTTCCCCAAGCTGGAAGAAGCCGTACTGGCTTTTTGGCGTGAAAATCAAATTTTTGCTAAGTCGGATCGAAAGGCTGCGCCCAAGGGTGAGTTTGTCTTCTACGAAGGCCCCCCCACCGCCAACGGCAAGCCGGCCATGCACCACGTGCTGGCCCGCAGCTTCAAGGACATCTTCCCCCGCTACAAAACCATGCAGGGCTACCACGTCACCCGCAAGGGGGGCTGGGACACCCACGGCCTGCCGGTAGAGATTGCGGTGGAAAAAAAGCTCGGCGTGCTGGGCCGCAAGGCCCTGAACAACCAGGAGATCGCCGAGTTTACCAAGCAGTGCCGGGAGTGGGTTTTCGCCAACATCGAGGACTGGAACTACTTTACCGAGCGCATGGGCATGTGGCTGGATCTCGAGAACGCCTACGTGACCTACCACAACAGCTACATCGAGTCGGTCTGGAACCTGCTCAAGCGCATGTGGGACAGGGGCATGGTGGTGCGGGACTACAAGGTGGTGCCGCTCTCGCCCCGCATCTCCACCACCCTCTCGCAAAACGAGATTGCCGATGGTTATCGGGAAGTGGACGACCCCAGCGTGTATGTGCGCTTCCCTCTGAAGCTCGAGACCACCCCGCCCGCAGTGCGGGAAAAACTCCAGGCCCAGGGGGTGCGGCTCGAGGACTTAGAAAACCTGGCCATCCTGGTCTGGACCACCACCCCCTGGACCCTGCCCTCCAACACCATGGCGGCAGTGAATCCAGAAATGGATTACGCCGTGGTACGGTCGCCCTCGGTGGGCCACCTGATTTTTGCTGCCGAGGCGGTGGAGCGGCTTAAGGAGCTGCACAAGGAGGAGCTCGAGGTAATCGCACACCTCAAGGGCGCCGATCTGGAGTGGTGGGAGTACACCCCCCCCTTCCCCGAAGTCTGCGTGGAGCTGGGCGTGGTACAGCAGCAAGGGGAAAAGCGCCCCGATGGCCGGCCGGTCATGCACTTCGTGGCTCTGGCCGATTTCGTGAGCGCCGAGGACGGCTCGGGGGTTGCCCACGAGGCCCCGGTCTACGGGGCCGAAGACCTCGAGCTCGCCCGCCAGTACGGCACACCCTTGCTCTTTGGCACCAACGAGTACGGCCTCATGCAGGTCACGGAAGAGCGCGGCAAGTTCTTCAAGGATGCCGACAAAGGTCTCATCCGCATCATGAAGGAACGGGGGGTCATCTACCACGCCGGTCAGATCCGCCACCGCTACCCCTTCCACGACCGCACCGGCGACCCCATCCTGTACTTTGCCAAGCCGAGCTGGTACATCAAAACCTCCAACTTCCGCCAGGCCCTGTACGACAACAACGAGAAAATCAACTGGATTCCCGAGCACATCAAGCACGGTCGCTTCGGCAACTGGCTCAAGGACAACGTGGACTGGGCCATCAGCCGCGAGCGCTACTGGGGCACGCCCCTGCCCTTCTGGGTATCGGAGGATGGCTCGGAGTACATCTGCGTGGGCAGCGTGCAGGAGCTTTCCGAACTGGCCGGCCGGGATCTGAGCGACCTCGACCTGCACCGGCCCTACGTGGATGAAATTACCTTTGTCAAAAACGGCAAAACCTTCCGCCGGGTGCCGGAGGTGCTCGATGTCTGGTTCGACTCAGGCGCCATGCCCTATGCCCAGTGGCATCTGATGGTTGACCAAGACGGCAAGCCGCTACCCGGTTTTGAGGCCAACTTCGAGCAGTGGCGCAAGCACTTCCCGGCCGATTACATCTGCGAGGCCATCGACCAGACCCGCGGCTGGTTCTACTCGCTGCACGCCATCTCGACCTTGCTGTACGACCAGCCCTGCTTCAAGAACGTCATCTGCCTGGGGCACCTGGTGGACGAGAAGGGCCACAAGATGTCCAAGAGCAAGGGCAACGTGGTGGAGCCCCTGCCCATGTTTGACAAGTATGGGGCCGACGCGGTGCGCTGGTATCTGTTCACCGGTTCGGAGCCCGGCGAACAAAAGCGCTTCTCCGAGCGCCTGGTACAGGAGGCCCAGCGGGGCTTTCTGGGCACGCTCTGGAACGCATACAGCTTCTTCGTGCTGTATGCCAACCTGGACAGGCCCAACCTGAATCAGCGACCTGCGGTGCAGGATCGCCCGGAGATGGATCGCTGGCTGGTGGCCCGCCAGCACCAGCTCATAGAGCAGGTCACGGCTGCCCTGGATGCCTACGATGCCCGCGGCGGCGGTAAGGCCCTCGAGCAGTTTGTGGAGGAACTATCCAACTGGTACGTGCGCCGCAACCGTCGGCGCTTCTGGAAAAACGACAACATCACCGACCGCGAATCGGCCTACGCCACCCTGTGGGAGGCCCTGGTCACGGTAGCCCAGCTGGCCGCACCATTCACACCATTTATCGCCGAGGCCCTGTGGCAAAACCTGGTACGCTCGGTTCAGCCCGAGGCCCCCGAGTCGGTGCACCTCTCCGACTGGCCTAAAGCCGATCCGGGCCTCATGGATGAAACCCTGCTAACCCAGATGGGCGCGGTGGTGAAGGTGGTGGGGCTGGCTCGAGGGGCTCGAGCCACCAGCGGCATCAAGACCCGCATCCCCCTGCCCAGGGTGCTGATCACCGCCCCCAGCGAGGCCGAGCTGGCCGGCTTGCGCCACTTCGCCGAGGAGATTGCGGAGGAGCTCAACGTCAAGCAGGTGGAGGTGCTGGGCCTGGGCGAGGAGCTGCTGAGCTACCGGGTGCTGCCCAACCTGCCGGTGCTGGGCAAGAAGTATGGTAAGCGGGTTCCGGCCATCCGGGCAGCCCTGGCCGAGCTCGACAGCCGGATGGTGGCGCAAACCATCAAAGCGGGGCGGGGTTTGAGCCTGGAGCTCGAGGGCGAGCGCATCGTGCTGGAGCCTGCGGAGGTGCTGCTCGAGGCCCTCTCGCCCGAGGGCTTTGCTGCCCAGGAGGAGGGGGGTTATATGGCGGCGCTCGAGGTTCGCCTCGATGAAGACTTGCTGCTCGAGGGGCTCAGCCGCGACCTGATCCGGCTGGTACAGCAGGCCCGTAAGGAGATGGGCCTGAACGTATCGGATCGCATCCACCTAACCTACCAGGCCGACGGCAAGTACGCGCAGTCCCTGGCCAAGTTCGGCTCGAGGCTTCAGGAAGAAACCCTGGCCCTTTCCCTGGAGCCAGGCGCACCGCTCGGTTTCATCACCGAGCTGTCCGACGAGGAGGGCTCCGTCAAGTTTGGTCTGAGCAAGGCCTAGGGCTGAAGCGGTTCCTGCTGGTAGGCCCGGCAGGAACCGCTTTACCGGGCCCCCAAGGCACAGCAAAGCGGCGACAAAATCGATGGCCCCACAGGTCTGGGGCAATTTTCATCATTCGCTACGAGAATCAAAAAAGTCGCACCAAAGGCCGCGCCGCGAGAAGGTTCAAAGCAGCAAGCACTAGCGGGCCGGTTTGAAAAAATCGACCTCGCCCAGAACGGGGTTGATTTCCACCTCCATCACCTCACCCCGCGCCGCCAGCACACCCCCCACGTAGTTCTCCCAATTGTGCGGTAGGCGCACCCCCTGCACCGATCGGTAGTTGGTGAAAAAGGTGATGCTTTCGCCCACGCCCGGAATATTCAGGCGCTCACCCAGCAACAGCCCATCGGGGTTGAGCAGGTAGGTGCTGACCCAGCCCTGGGTGCTCACGGTAAGCAGGCGTCCGGCCTGGTTTCGTAGGCTGCCCGGGGTCACGCTGGCCCGCTCCCGATTGCTGCTGCCATATTTGAGGCCCAGCCAGCCGGTGTAGAGGCTCGAGCGCAAAATCTCCCGCTGATTCTGTGGAAGGGGCCTCAAGGAGGTCTCGCGACTCCAAAAGAAGCTTTCCTGGGGACTGTACTGCTGCAAAGCCAGCGGGATGGGGTTGGAGGAGCCCAGGCTCTCGGGGTCGTAAAGCTCGAGGCGGACGCGCCGGTTGCTAAAGTCCACCAGCAGCAAGGTTACGATGCGGCTCTCCTCTTTACCGTCGGGCAGGTAGTAGATATTGGTCGTCACCTCACGATAGGTGTTGAGGTTAGCCAGGGCCGCACCCCCTAGAACGCTGCGCGCGCGCTCGAGGAGCTGCGCGGCCTCGGGTGAAACCTGGGCCCATGCCAGGCCCAGCCCAACCATCCACGCCAAAGCAGCTATACGCTTGATCATCCTGCCGATGACCTTAGCACGAAGCGGTTTTGTTTCTATGAGTTTATGCATAACTTTTCACGATATTTACTTTGTGAAAATGGTATTCGCTCGAGAACAGCCCGGTAGGGTAAAGTTCCCCTCGTGGACTTTCAAGGTTTGCTTGCCGATCTGAACCTCGACGCGTTTTTTGTCTCCAACCCCCACAACGTGCGCTACCTATCTGGTTTCGTAGAGGGCAAGGATGCCAAAGTGGTCATTACCCAGGACGGCCCCACCCTTATCACCGACGGCCGCTATCTGGTAGAGGCCGCCCAGCAGCGCTTCCCATACCGCATCCTGCTCAACCGTGCCGAGATGAACAAGCTGCTAGCTGAGTTTTTCCGGGGCCGGGTGGGCATCGAGGCCGAACACCTGAGCGTAGCAGCCCTGGAAGGGCTCCAGCAGGATTTCCCCAGCCTCGAGTTCGTACCCACCAGCGGTGTCTTTGAACGGCTTCGCCGCCAAAAGAGCCCCCAGGAAATCGAGCAGATCCGGCGGGCGGCCCATCTGGCCGATCAGGGCTTTGCCCATATTCTGCCCTACATCAAGCCAGGGGTGCGGGAAATTGAGGTGGCCCTCGAGCTGGAGTTCTTCCTGCGGAAAAATGGTTCCGAAGGCCTGGCCTTCAGCACCACCGTGGCCTCGGGGGAACGCAGCGCCATGCCCCACGGGGGCGCCAGCAACCGCATCATCCAGGCGGGGGAGCTGGTTACGCTGGATTTCGGCTGCGTGGTTGGGGGCTACTGCTCCGATATGACCCGTACGGTGGCGGTGGGCCAGGTCTCGAGCGAGCTGCGTAGCATCTATCAGGCCGTGCTGGAGGCCCAGACCTTGGCGCTGGAGGCCGTCGCCCCCGGCAAAACCGGTCGTGAGCTGGACACGCTGGCTCGAGCGCATCTAAAACAGCTTGGCTACGGAGAACACTTCACCCACAGCTTGGGGCACGGGGTGGGCTTGTTCATACACGAAGCCCCCAGCCTGAGCCAGGCTTCGGAGGATGTCCTCGAGGTCAACCAGGTGATAACCATTGAGCCCGGCGTCTACATCCCGGGCCTCGGCGGCTGCCGTATCGAAGACCTGGTGCTGGTCACCGAGCAGGGCCACGAGGTGCTATCCAGAAGCCCAAAGCATCTGATGGAGCTATGAAGCGCTGGCTATCGCTGCTGCTGCTGGGCGGTCTGGCCTGGGCCCAGGGCTATGTGGTGCAACCAGGTGACACCCTCGAGCGCATCGCGCGGCTGTTTCAGGTGAGCGTGTCCGAGCTGATGCTGCTCAACGGATTGATTCAAGACCCGTTGCCGGCGGGTTTGCAGCTCAACATCCCAACCTCGGCCTGGGATCCCATGAACCTGGAAGTTCTTCCACTACCCGAACCCACCGAAGAACCCCCCGCATGGGTCTTTCTACCCCTGCCAAAAGCCCCGCTGGAAGTGCGCACCCCCGCCCCTCGGCTGGTTCAACAGGGCCTGGCCTCTTGGTATGGGGCGCGCTTTCATGGGCGCCGCACCGCCAGCGGCGAGCGCTTCAACAAATACCATCTGACCGCAGCCCACCGCACCCTGCCCTTCAATGCGCAGGTGCGCGTGACCAACCTGCAAAACGGCAAGAGCGTGGTGGTTCGGATCAACGACCGGGGCCCTCACATCCGGGGCCGCATTATCGACCTATCTTATGCTGCTGCCCGCCTGATCGGGATGCATCAAAGCGGGGTTGTGCTGGTACGAGTGGAGTGGCTTAAGTGAAGTACGGTTTTCATATGTCCATCGCCGGCAAACTCGGCATCGCCGGCGCAGCCCAGGAAGCCGAGCTGCTGGGGCTTGGCGCCATCCAGATTTTCGCCAAGAGCCCGCGCAGTTGGAAAACGCGAAACCTCAAGCCGGGCGAGGTGGAGGGCTTCAGGGCCCGAAAGGAAAACCTGGGCGGCCTACCCACGGTCATTCATGCCTCCTACCTGGTAAACCTGGCTGCCGAAGGCGAGCTAGGGCAAAAAAGCGTTTTCAGCCTGGCCGACGATCTGGCCAAAGCCCAGGCGCTGGGGGCCCAGTATGTGGTGGTACACCCAGGCTCGGGATCGGCCCAGACAGCCCGGGCCAACGCCCTCCGGGCGCTCGAGCTGGCCCAGCTTGGGCAAAACGGGCCCCGCCTGCTTCTGGAAAACACTGCCGGAGGCGGCGAAAAACTGGGGGCCCGCCTGGATACCCTGGCCCAGATGATCGAGGGCACCCGGCTGGGGGTTTGCTTCGATACCTGCCACGCCTTTGCCGCCGGGTATCACCTCGAGGAGGCCCTGGACGGGCTCGAGCGGTTGGTAGGCCTGGAGCGGGTTCCGGTAATTCACCTCAACGACTCGGTGGGCGAGCGGGGCGCCCAGATCGACCACCACGCCAATCTAATGGAGGGCCGGATCGGGCCGGAGCTCCGCCGCTTTGCCCTGGATGCCAGGCTGCGCGACAAGATCTTTATCCTGGAAACCCCGCGTGGTACGCGGGAAGACGCCCACAACCTGCGGGTGCTGAGGGAGTGGCTGGCCCAGCCTCACGGGAAATCGGGCTGAGGCATGGGGGCTACTCGAGGGCCTGCCGAAACCAGCCGAGCACACCCGGCCAGGCTTCGTCGCCGCCGTGCGGCAGGAAAGTGACCTCGCCGGGCTCTTTACGAAACCAGGTGTACTGGCGTTTGGCATAGGCCCGCGTGGCGCGGATGATGGCTTTTCGCGCCTCTTCCAGGCCATACGCACCCCTCAAATAGCCGGCGACCTCCTTGTAGCCGATACCCTGCAGCGCCGTGGGCATCTGGGGGTATGCAGCCAGCAAGCCTTCGACCTCCTGCACCAGGCCTTGTGCAAACATGCCCGCCACCCGTAGCTCCAGGCGGGGCTCGAGCCAGGCCCAGTCAGGCCACAGCACCAGCTTGCGGTAGCGGAAGCGGGGCACGCGCTTAGGAAACCGGGCCGGGGGCAGCCCGGTACGGCGCAGCACCTCCACAGCCCGCACCAAACGACGGGGGTTGCGCTGCACCCGCTGGGCGTCCTCGGGGCTGGCGCGCTCGAGCTCTTGGAGCAGGGGTTCAATCCCCTGCCTTTCGACGATTTTCCAGAGCTCCGCCTGTACTTCCGAATCGGGCTCGGGCAGCGTATGCATGCCCTCTGAAAGCGCGCGGATGTAATAGCCGGTACCCCCCACCACCAGCGGCACCTGGCCCTGTGCCAGCGTTTCCTGAATGGCCTCTTCGGCCAGGTGAATAAAATCTGAGACGCTAAAGCGCTGGTCTGGCCATACCACGTCGATCAGGTGGTGCTTGACCGCCTCACGCTGGGCCTGGCTAGGCTTGGCCGTGCCGATATCCATTCCCCGGTAGACCATGCTGGCATCGGCTGAGACCACCGCTAGGGGAAACAGCCGGCCCAGGCGCAAGGCCAGCTCGGTTTTTCCGGTTCCGGTAGGCCCGGTCAGGACTGGAATGATAGGCAGGGCAGCGCAATCCATAGCTCAGTTACCCCAATCGAAGTCATGATATTCTCGAGACCATGACCATTGAACGCTTCGATGCGCTTGAACGCCTGCAAACCATTCGACAGCAGCTCGACGAGCTCTCGCGGCGGTTCGCCTCCAAGGAAGCGCTGGGCGAGTGGGTGCCGGCGGTCGATATAATTGATGAGAACGATCATTTTCGCATTTTGGTGGATGTGCCTGGCGTGAAAAACGAAGACCTCGAGCTCAAGGAAGAGGGGCAGACCATCACCCTGGCCGGAATACGCCACCCCCAGCCAGGAGGGTTCTACCGCCAGGAACGCCCCTCCGGGGCATTTCGCCGCACCCTAACCCTACCCGAGGCCATCGTGCCGGGTAGTGCCCAGGCCTCCCTCAAGGGGGGTGTGCTCGAGCTGGTGCTGCAAAAAGCACGTAAAGCAGCCCGCAGAGGCAAAAATAGGAGCAGCCCCCCCCTCCAACCCTAAAGAATCTCCTGCACTTCTCTGGTTACCACCGTATGGCACTTACGGCAGCGCGGCTCGTAGGCCTCGCTGGCCCCCACCAGAATTACCGGGTCGTCGTAGCGGGCTGGTTTACCATTCACAAAGCGCTGGGTGCGGGTTGCCGGGGCCCCACACACCGGACACACCGCAAAAAGCTTCTCCACATACTCGGCCCGGGCCAGCAATTGGGGCATGATGCCGAACGGCTCACCGCGAAAATCCATGTCCAGGCCAGCACAAATTACCCGCACCCCCCTATCCGCCAGTTCCAACACCAGCGCCACCAGGCCCGCATCAAAAAACTGGGCCTCATCCACGGCCACCACGTCGGGCAGCGGGTCGGATAGGTGCGCCCTAAGCTCGGCGGCATCGCGCACAGCGATGGCCTCTGCCCGTCGGCCGTCGTGGCTAAAGACATCGGAGGCGTGGTAGCGGTCATCCAGGCGCGGCTTAAATACCAGCACCCGCTGGCGGGCAATCAGGGCCCGCTTGACACGCCGAATCAGTTCATCCGACTTGCCGGAGAACATCGGCCCAACCACGACTTCTATCCAACCCTGATGATGCGGAAGATGGGGCATGCTCATAACCGGAGCCTAGGATATACTACCCTTGGCAAGCCCAAAAGCGCTGTGTTTTTATCGGTAAGGTGAATCGTTGTCACCGAGCGGGCCGATTTACCAAAAAATCAATCGGGCAGGTAGAACCCCGTCCACCTGCCCTTTCATGCAAGCAATTAGCGTTTCGAGGCGGCCTTTTTGCCGTAGGTTCCTCCGAACTTCTTCTGGAATTTCTCAACCCGGCCCTCGGTATCCACAAAGCGCTGCTGGCCCGTCCAGAAGGGGTGGTTACCGCTCCAGACTTCCACGTGAATCTCGGGCTTGGTGCTGTAGGTTTGCATGACCACCTCACCGTTGCAGATGATCTTGCAGGGAACCAGCTTGGGGTGAATTTTCTCTTTCATAGTCTCTCCTGGGCACGGATTTTGCCGTGCTGTCAACTTGCTAAATATAGCAGGTCTAGGCGGGAAGGGCAAGCTAGTATAAAATCGCGCACACCATGATGCGAGGAGTTCGTGGCGCCATCACAGTTGAAGAGGATAGCCGGGAAGCCATCCTGAGCGCTACCCGCGAGCTGTTGCAAAAGATGCTCGAGGTCAACCAGATCACCGATTTCGACAGCATTGGGGCCATGTTTTTCACGCTAACCGACGACCTGCGGGCCGCTTTTCCAGCCGAGGCCGCGCGGCAGTTGGGCATGCAGATGGTTCCGCTCATCAACTCCCGCGAGATTCCAGTGCCGGGCGCGCTACCCAGGGTTATACGGGTGATGATGCTATGGAACACCGATCTGCCGCAAAAACAGGTCAAGCACGTATACCTGCGTGAGGCGGTGCGCCTGCGCCCCGACCTCGAGAGCGCGCAGTAAGGGTAGGCGCTAGCGCACTTTTGCGCCCGGAGGCAGGTCTTGCTCGAGCGTGATCACCACAATTCGGCCCTGGGCGTCTTCCCCGGCCAGAATCATGCCCTGCGACTCCACCCCACGCAGCACCGCGGGTTTGAGGTTCGCTACCAGCACCAGCTTTTTACCCACCAGGCTTTCGGGGGTGTAGTACTGGGCAATGCCCGAGACCACCTGCCGGGTGTGGTCGCCCACGTTGAGGGTCAGGATCAGCAGTTTGTCGGCCTTGGGGTGCTTTTCGGCTTTGAGCACCTCGGCCACCCGGAAGTCCACCTTGGCAAAATCGTCTATGCCGATCAGGCCGTTGCTCGGCTGGGGCTCGGTTTTGGCCTGTGCGCTCTCGGTTTTGGCCTCGAGCTTGGGGAAGAGAATGGGGGCCTCCTCGGGTATGCGCGTGCCTGCCGGGGAAAGCCCCCAGGTCTCGGTCTGCTCGAGGGTGTAGTCGCCAAGCCCTAAAGCCGCCCGCAGCTCCTTGGCCTTGGTTGGCAGGGCCGGCTCCAGAAGCACGCTGGCAATCCGCAGGCCTTCCACCGCGGTGTAAAGGGCGTCTTCAAGCTCTTTTTGCCGGCCAGGATCACGGGCCAGCTCCCAGGGTTTTACATCGTTGATGAACTTGTTCAGGCCCCGAACGTACTGCAGCACCTCCTCCAAAGCCAGGTGAATCCGCAGGGCATCCACCTCCTTGCGCACCTTCCCGGCCAGGGCAACCCCGGCGCGCGCCACCTCGGAATCCGGCGAGGAAGGGGCAGGAATGATACCACCGCAGTACTTGAGCAGCATGGTGCGCACCCTCGAGAGCAGGTTGCCAAGGTCGTTGGCCAGATCAGAATTCAGGCGTTGCGCCACAACCTCTTCGCCAAAGGGGCTATCCGACCCCAGGGTGGTATCGCGCAGTAGGGCATAGTGCAGCGCGTCCACACCGTACTTGTCCAGCAAGGCCAGGGGGTCTACCGCGTTCCCCAGGCTCTTGCCCATCTTTCGACCATCCATGGCCAGGATGTGCCCGTGCACCACCAGGCGCTTATAGATGGGCAGGCCCGCGCTCTTGAGCATGGTGGGCCAGAAGATGGCGTGGGGTTTGAGGATGTCTTTGCCAATCACATGCCAGGCGTGGGGCCAGAATTTCTCAAAAAGGCCCCGGCTGGCCAGCGAGGAGGCGTAGGCCAGCAGGGCATCGAACCACACGTAGGTGACGTGGTTCTCGTCCCAGGGGATGGGAATGCCCCAGGGCACGCGGTCTTTGGGGCGCGAGATGGAAAGGTCGCCAATCGGCTCTTTGAGCATCTCCAGCACCTCGTTGCGGTAGGCCTGGGGCTGGATCAGGTCGGGGTGTTCAGACAGGTATTCGATCAGCCAGGGCCGGTATTTCTCCATGCGGAAGAAGTAGTTGGCTTCCTTGCGCAGAATGGGCGGCTCCGAGTCGCCCGGCAGAACGCCATTGACCAGCTCTTTTTCGGTTACAAAGCGCTCGGAGCCCACCGAGTAGAGCCCCTCGTACTCGGCGTAGTAGATATCGCCGGCCTCGTAGACCTTACGCAGAACTTCCTGTACGTAGCGTTTGTGGCGCTCCGAGGTGGTACGGATGTAGTCGTCGTAGCTAATAAGCAAGCGTTGATAAGCCGGCTGGAATAGCTGCTCGGAAACGTAGTCCACAAAAGCCTGGGGCTCCTGGCCAGCATTTTTGGCCGCTCGAGCGATCTTTTCCCCGTGTTCATCGGTGCCGGTCACAAAGTTGGTCTCGTAGCCATCCAGGCGGTGGAAGCGGGCCAGGAAATCGCAGATGATTTTCTCGTACACATGCCCGATGTGAGGGGCTGCGTTGGCGTAGTCAATTGCGGCGGTCTCGTAGAAAACTTTGCTCACAGTCAACTCCTTAGGTGTTCGGTTTTAGGCTGGGTTTGCCAAAAAAAGGGGCGCAAACGCGCCCCGCCGATAGCCTCACCGCTGCTATCGTCGGGGTTTTCGTATCATTCGGGTAAACCGGTAGCCTACCACGAATCTATTTTATACCAGGTCTGGCCCGGCCGTCAGCACCGTGGCCAGGCTGCTACACGTACTGGGGTGGGGTGCCCAGATACTCCAGGCCTTCCGGCCCGGCTATAATTGCCAGCGTAGCCAGCCCGATGAATAAGCCGCTCTCCACCACGCCGGGAATGCGCTTGAGTTCGACCTCGAGGTCGGCCGGCTTGGCAATTGGCCCGAAGTCGATATCGGCGATTAGATTGCCTCCATCGCTGTAGAAGAAGTCTTCGCCGTTCATTCGCAAGGTGGCCTTCCCCATTCGCCCCAAGGCGTGCAGGGTGGCGCGGTAGCCAAAGCGCACGATCTCCACCGGAACCACCCCCCGCCCCAGTTGGCCCACCTTTTTGCTATGGTCGGCGATCACGATAAACTGCCTGGCGTTGGCCTCGACAATTTTCTCGCGCAGCAGGGCCCCGCCCAACCCCTTGATGAGGGAAAGATCGGGGGCGATTTCGTCGGCGCCATCAATAGCCAGGTCAACACCCCGGGCCTCGAGCTCCACCAGAGGAATCCCCTGGCTCTGGGCCAGCCGGGCCGTGGCCTCCGAGGTGGGCACCGCCACCACATCCGAAAGCTCGCCCTCGCGCAACCGGCGGCCTAGCTCCAAAACCGCATACCGGGCGGTGGAGCCCGTACCAAGCCCCACCACCATCCCCGAACGCACGAACTTGACGGCCTCGAGGGCCGCTTGCTGTTTGAAGTTCTCTTGGTCGTTCATAGAAGGAGCCCCAACCCTGGGCCTCCCCTAGCTTACCGAATTGCCACCAATCTTCTGCTGCTGGAGCTCCAGCAGGGCCTCCGCGACCTCGAGGGCGTGCTCATCGGGCTTCACCTTGTCCCACACCCGGGCCACCCGGCCCGCAGGGTCGATCAGGTAGGTGTGGCGCAAAACCCCTTCGTAAGCCTTGCCGTACATAGTCTTGGTGCCCCAGGCCCCGTAAGCGCGGATGGTTTGTTTTTCGGAATCCGACAGAAGCGGAAAATTCAGGCCGTACTTACCGTGAAATCTGCCGTGGCTTTGCACATCATCGGCGGAGACCCCCAGCACCACCGCCCCCAGCTCTTCCAGGCGACCTTTTTCGTCCCGAAAGCTACAGGCTTCCTTGGTGCAGCCGGGTGTATCGTCCTTGGGATAGAAGTAAAGCACCACCCAACGGCCGCGGTAGTCCTCGAGGGTGTGCAGCTTACCTTCCTGGTCGGGTAGGGTGAAGTTTGGAGCGGGGTCACCAACGTTCAACATAGCAGCCGGATGATAACCCAGGCCTCTACAGGGCAATGTTCTCTATGTTGCAAGATCCGGTTTTCGTAGCGACCTAGCAACCCATCGGCGGCTAGCTTACCTTATAGCCAAACTTGCGCAGAATGTCCTTGCGCCACTGCATGTCTTCCTCGGCCTCGACCCCCAGGGGCTTATAACCGTCTAAAACCCCCAAAATTCCACGCTGGTCGTCCTGCTCGGCCACAATCACCGACAGCGGGTTGGCGGTCGCGGCCAAAATCCGCACCACCTCCGGGCAGGCCTTAACGGCGTGCAGCACATTGATGGGAAAGTAGCCTTCGCCCAGCACGATCAGGAATGAGTGGCCGGCCCCAATGGCCTGGGCGTTTTTGACCGCCAGCTCCACCAGCTCGTCGGAGGTGCCCGTTTTGCGTATCAGTCGCTTACCCGAAGCCTCGCAGAAAGCCAGGCCAAACCGAATGCCCGGCACCGCTGTAACCAGGGCCTCGTGGAGATCCTCCACCGTCTTGATGAAGTGGCTCATGCCCAGGATAACATTCAGGTTTTCGGGTTTTTCCACCCTGACGATTTGCAGTTCCATACCCTATTTAGGCACATGGAACTTCACCAGGTCAACCGTGGCCCCGTCGGGGGTGGCATAGCGCACAACCCCCACACCTGGCACAAAGTAAATCTCCATAACCTGGCTACCGCCCGCGCTGGTAACGGTTGAGGTGCGAATCACGTAGGCGTTGAAACGGCCTGCCGGCACGCTGACGCCCTCGATACGCAAAACCTTCCCCAGCAAGGCCACACTCTGTCCGCCAAAGCTGCTACGCCCCCCCCATTCCTGTCCAAGCACCAGGGGTGGGGCCGGGTATAGCAGCAGGGGTGGACTGTAGCGCTGCACAGCCTGCCCTACCAATAAACCCTCGAGCAGCACACCGCTGTCTGTGTAGCGAAGCAGATCGGCGCTCACCGGCTGTTTGGCCAGCCGCCGCTCAAACACCAGCAGGCCATTTTGCTCGCGGGTAAACACCTGCTCCATACCTGTGGAATACGTCCAGGAATAGCCCACCCCACTGGGATAATACGCCGTTGGTGCGGCCAGCGCGCACACCAGCAACAGCCCCAAGATCGCAAAGCGCTTCATCGGCTTAATGCTACGCCTTTTTTAGGGAAACCGGGGTGCGATGCGCACCCTCCCCATCCAGCGTTCGAGACCATAGCCTTCCTTCGTATCTATTCGTCCTTCCCCAGTTCGTGCCCGCGCAGGGTAGCGGCCTCCACTGCCTCCATCAAGGCTGCGCGAACACCGCGGGCCTCGAGGGCAGCCAGGCCGTGGATGGTGGTACCCCCGGGGCTGCTGACCTCGTCCTTGAGCACCGCAGGGTGTTTTCTGCGCAGCAGCTCGCCGGTGGCAATCAGAACATCGGCCGCAAGCCGCAGGGCCTGGGCCCGTGGGATGCCTTGTTTGACGCCCCCATCGGCCAGGGCCTCCGCCACCACGGCCACATACGCCGGCGCCGAGGCCGACATGCCCGTAAAGGCGTCGAAGAGCCGTTCGGGCAGGTCGTAGACATCCCCGACGGTAGCGAACAGGGCCCGCGCAAACTGCAGGTCACCCGCCTCCTCGGCCTCGCGGGGGCCGGTAACGGCTGTGGAGCTCTTGCCAATGGTAGCCGCCAGGTTGGGCATACAGCGCACCACCCGCCGGGTGCCCAGCCGGCGGGAGAGCACCGCAGTGGACACCCCGGCCATGATGGAGATATAGCCCACGTTGGGATGGGCAATCTGGGGGGCCAGGCCGGCCAGGTCTTTGGGTTGCACACTCAGCAGTATTCGTTCGCAGCGTCGCAAGTCCTCCAGATGGAGGGGCCTGGCGCCAGTCTCCTGCGCCACTGCCTGGGTGCGCTCTGGGGTGTCGAGGATGCCGATCTCGCCAGGCTCGAGCATCTCGGCCCGCAGCAGACCTTCTAAAATGCTCTTACCCATCTTGCCTACACCCACGATAGCCAATTTCATGGCCCCAAGTTTAGCAGCAAGCCAGCGGGCCCAACAGGGGAATCGCCCATGGCGCCTGGTGTGTTGCTATACTCCGGTGGTGCTGGTGCTCGCGATTGATACCGCCACGCCCTACCTGGTGCTGGGACTCCCCCACGCCGAACGCGCCATACGCTTAGAGCGCCGCCACGCCGAGGTGCTGTGGCCGGAGCTCGAGGCCTTCTTGCAGCAAACCGGGGTAAGCCTCAAGGAGTTGACCGGGATAGCGGTCGGGCGCGGGCCCGGCTCGTACACCGGGCTGCGGGTGGGCATTGCGGCCGGTCTGGGCCTGGCCCGGGGACTGGGCATTCCCGTGGCGGGCGTGGAGACGCTGGAAGCCGTGGCCCTGCGCCACCAGGGGCCCGTCACCGTCATCCAGCGCACCCGCAACGCGCTTTGCTACGCTGCTTGTTATGTTGTTGAGGGGTCACAGGTTCAGGTCACACAGCCTCCCCACCGGGCCCGGTTCGATGAGGTGGTACCCACCGGTCTGCTGACCATCGATGAGCCCCCTTCGGGCCAGGCCCTCGCTGCCCTGGGCCTGGCTGCGCTAAAGGCCCGGCCCGGACAGGTTGAACCGCTTTACCTATGAACCTCGAGACTTACCACACCCTGCGTAAAACCCCTGTGCCAGGAGGCTTCCTCTACACCAAGCCGGGCGCCCGTGGAAGCGATCCTGCCTATAAGCTCCTGGCTGAAGTTCTTGAACCCCACGGCCAGGCCGCCCTCGATCTCAACCCCGGCATCGGGCTGGTCACCCATGCCCTGCGACAGCAGGGCCTGCGCGTGCAGGCCATCGAGACCTCGAGGGCGGCCCTGCGTTGCTTAGAAGCCAGTTTTGGCCCATCGGTGTGGGTAACCCGGGGCCTGCCCTGGGCCACCGAGCCCGACTCAGCCGATCTCGTAGCCCTGGTGCTGCCGGCCCACCGGGGCACACGCTACGTGGAGCTAGCGCTGCTGGGGGCCGCTCGAGCCCTGCGCACTGGAGGCCGCCTGTGGATTGCAGGCAGCAAAGATAAAGGTTTTGCACACTACTTCAAGCAGGCCCAGGCCTGGATAGGCTACGGCCTGTTGGTGCGGCGCGAAGGGGCCTGGCGCGTTGCCGTGCTGGAAAAAGAAAAGCCCACACCCCGCCTGCCCGAGGTCTGGCAATCTTTCGACTGGGCGTTTATGGGCGAGCCCCTATCGTTTTCTTACCTGCCCGGCGTTTTTTCAGGGGGCCAGGTGGATGCGGGCAGCGCCATGCTGCTGCGCGAGCTGCCCCACGACCTGGGTCATGTGCTGGACATCGGCGGGGGTTATGGCGCACTGAGCCGTCCATTGCTGGGCCGGGCCCAGAGCCTCACCCTGCTGGAAGACGACTGGGTTAGCGTGCTGTGCGCCCAGAAGAACCTGGGCGAGGCGGCCACCGTGCTGCACTCCGATGTGGACGAGGCCTTGACAGCAGATCAAACCTTTACTACCATCATTACCAACCCCCCGTTCCACGTGGGGGGGCTTGTCGTGTTAGAAACCGCCATCGCATTTATCGAAGCCGCCCACGCCCGCCTAGAGAGGGGCGGGAAATTTTATCTTGTGGCCAACCGCTTTCTTCCTTATGAGCCCCTGCTGGAGGCGCGTTTTTCCACCGTGCGCACCCTGGCAGTAGACAGTCACAAGGTGCTGGTGGCCTATAAGTAACCGGATGGCCCAGGGCCCCGACGGGAGGTGAACAGCTTGAGCAAGAGTAAAGATGCCACAAGCAGCAAAGGAAAACCCCTGGCAGATGGTGCCACCCGCCCATCCCAGGCGAAGGGTGACTCCAAGCCCACTCGCGCTCAGAAAACAGCCGCTGGGCAGCCCCGCGCCTCCAGGCCATCCACCAAAACCAAAGGCCCAAACCGCCCCAGCCCGGAGCCAACCGCACCCGCTTCCAAGCAAGCCGGCTCCAGCAACAGCCCCTTGAGCAAGACCCTTGCCGCAACCACCAACCACGCTATGTCCAAAAAATCCAGTCGTAAACCAACTGAAACCACCGAACAACCCGAGAACAGCAAAGCCGTCCGTAAGACCAAGAAGGCTGGCCCCGTCGAAGCAACCCCCAAATCGAGCAAAAAAACGGCCGCTTCCAAGGCCAAGTCCGGCAGCTCCAAAAGCACCAAGGGTACGGTCGTCGCAGAGCCGGAAGAGGATCTGCTGGATGAGGAGCTGGCCGTTGAGATTGACGAGCTCGAGCCCCCTGATCTCGAGGAAGATCTGGAGGTCGGGCCCGACCTGGACGAGATAGCCCCACCTCCCCGCAAAGGGGGCGGGCTGGCTGCAGCCGCGCTTTCCGACGAAGATCTCACCGAGGAGTTGCTCGAGGCCGACCTCGAGGACATCGAGATGCTGGAGCCGGACTTCGAGCTGGGCACCCTGCCCATTGATGAGGCCGAGGAAGAGATTGAGGAAGACCTCCCCCTCCCCCGCATCTCCACCTCCGACCCGGTGAGGCAGTACCTGCACGAGATCGGGCAGGTGCCCCTGCTGACCCTGGAAGAAGAGATCGATCTGGCCCGCCGGGTCGAGGAAGGCGTCGCAGCCGCCCAACGCCTGGCCGAAGAGACCGGCCTGGACGCCGAGCTAATCCGCCACGTCCTGCGCAGCCAGGTGCAGGGCAGCAGCCGCGTTGCCAGCATTCCCGGCACCGATCTGCGCATCGACCCCGAGACCATCGCGGCGGTGGACGCCCGTCTACGCGCGCTACCCCGCGAGGTCAAGCGCTACTTGCACATCGCGCGCGACGGTGAGATCTGCCGCCAGCACCTAATTGAGGCCAACCTGCGGCTGGTGGTTAGCATCGCCAAGAAATATACCGGGCGCGGCCTGTCCTTTCTCGATCTGATCCAGGAAGGCAACCAGGGCCTGATCCGGGCGGTTGAGAAATTTGAGTTCAAGCGCCGCTTTAAGTTCTCCACCTACGCCACCTGGTGGATCCGCCAGGCCATCAACCGGGCCATCGCCGACCAGGCCCGCACCATTCGCATTCCGGTGCACATGGTGGAGACCATCAACAAGCTCACCCGCACCGCCCGCCAGATGCAGCAGGAGCTGGGCCGCGAACCCTCCTACGAGGAGATTGCCGAGGCCATGGGGCCGGGCTGGGACGCCAAAAAGGTGGAGGAAACCTTCAAGATCGCCCAGGAGCCGGTGAGCCTGGAAACCCCCATCGGCGACGAAAAGGACAGCTTCTACGGCGACTTCATCCCCGACGAGCACCTGGCCTCGCCGGTGGACTCCGCCGCCCAGAGCATGCTTTCGGAGGAGCTGGAAAAAGCCCTGGGCAAGCTCTCCGAGCGCGAGGCCATGGTGCTCAAGCTACGCAAGGGCCTGATTGACGGGCGCGAGCATACCCTGGAGGAGGTGGGCGCCTACTTCGGGGTAACCCGCGAGCGCATCCGCCAGATCGAGAACAAAGCCCTGCGCAAGCTCAAGTACCACGAGTCGCGCACCCGCAAGCTGCGGGACTTCCTGGACTAAAGTCGGAGCCCAGGGGCCGCCGAACCAACCCGACCCAAGGGATGCGCTTTCTTCGTTGAGCCTAGCGAAATGCCTCGAGTTTAGGTGCAGCCCATCGCCCGCGGAATAAACCGCCTCGAGGCCGACCGCGCAGCAGATAATGCCAAGCAGCATCAACACAAGCAAGTGCCCTGGCGCTTCATCGTCTACTTAAGTGCAGCCTGCCGAAGCCGGGCAAGACCGCTATCCAAATCTGAACGCTGAGATGAGCGCTTTGTTGGACAGCTCTCACATTCTTGTTTTAGTCTACGGGCTCGAGGTGATGAGTGAAACACTACCTGCTCGCCGGAATTGCAATCTTGGGTCTCTTGGGTGGGTGCTCGAGCCCGCCCCAAGCCAAACTTCAGGCCTCTATCGGAACCTACAACGCCAGCACCGCCGGGCGGTCGTACGTGCTGGTGCTGCGCCCCCAGCAGCAGCCCAACAGCATTACGGTAAATGTCAGCGGGCCAGGCGGGTACAGCGAGAGCATCGCCCTGCAGAACGCCACCTCCCGCACCCCCTCGGGGGTGTGGTGGCAGGTGGGCTGGAATGCTGGCCCCACCCTGAGCAGCGGCACCTATACCTTCTCGGCGCTCATAGACGGACAGACCGAACAGGTCTCGGTGCAGGTAGACGCCAGCAGCACCCTGGCCCGGCCCACCGTCAGCATCGGGAGCAACCCCACCACCCGTTCGGTTACGGCTTCCTGGAACCAGGTACCCGGCGCAGGTGCCTTCCTGGTACGGCTGGTCAACCGCACCACCGGTGGCGTGGTTGCCAGCGCACGGGTCACCTCGCTCAGCACCACCTTCAGCAGCCTGAACCTCAACACCAGCGACTCGTACGCGGTGGAGGTGTACGCCGCCAGCAGCAACATCGCCAACGACCCGCCCCTGGTTACAGGCCAGTTCAATATGTCGCTGGGTGAGAGCGCCAACTTTACCGTGAGTCCAGCGCCGTAAACTGCAAGAACCCCGCAGTTCACCCGGTATGCTGTTGGTATGCAAGACCTGGCCGCACAGGTGCAAACCTATCTGCAAATCTACGACCCGCTGGGCCTGGGTGAGCTGGCCCCCCCGGAGCAGCTCTACGGCCCGGTTGTGGCCGAAATCGTGGAAAAGCTAACCGCGGTTCAGAGCGCCGAAGAAGCCGCCCAGGCCATCCACCGCGTGCTGTATCTGACCTACGGCAACCAGGCCGGGCCCGTGCGCAACTACGCCGACCTGGGCCGGGATCTGTTCAGGTTGGTACAGCAGGGTGCATGAACCCTGCATGGTGCGCAAAGCCCTAGACCCCCCATTCCCCCGCCGTTACCCTGATACTTATGACCGCTGAAGAACGCCTGGCCCAGCTACCCCCCAAACTGCAAAGCGTGGTGAAAACCCTCGGAAGCGCACCGAAGGTCATCAAGACCGAGATGCTGCTGGAGTTTGCCAAGAAGATGCCCCCTTTACCCGAGGGCATGCAGGGCAAGCTCGAGCAGGTACACGAATGCACCACGCCCTTTTTCGTGCACGCCGAGCTCGAGAATAACCAGGTGCGCCTGTTTTTCGACGCTCCCAAGGAGGCCCCCACCGTGCGGGCCTTTGCTGGGCTGCTGGCCGAGGGGCTGGAAGGCGAGACACCCGAGGCGGTGCTGGGCGTACCGGAAGACTTCTATACCCTCGCCAAACTGGAAGAAATCATCACCCCCCTGCGGCTCAGGGGCTTGCAGGCCGTACTGGCCCGCATCAAGCGCCAGGTGCGCGAGGCGCAGGGGTAGACAAATCAGGGCTTGGGCGCGGACTGGCTGGCATGGCGCCGCTTGCGAGGAGGCGAGCGCCGGGTACCGGCCGAGGGCGGTTGGTCGGGAGCCGCCTCCCCGAACCCTGCGAACTGCTCGAGGTAGCTGCTACGGCCGTAGCTTTGCCGGCCCACGCGCACCACCTGGACACCCTCGAGCTCAAAGGCCACCCGCAAAACCGCCCGCAAGAGCCGGGGGCTGGGTGGGTCTTGCAGCACCAGCACCCCATTGGCGAGCTGCCCCCAGCACGTCTCTTCGCGGCTCCAGAACTGCCAGAGGCCCAGCTCCTCATCAGCAAACACCTCCAGGCCTTCCTGCCGCACCCGGTGGCGGTAGGGGTGGGGCCGGAAAAACTCATGGGCATACTGCCGGTACAGCGCCTCTTCCAGCGCCAGCAGGTCGGCGCGCAGCCGCAGGCGGGCGCGGTCGGTCAGGTGGGGTTCGTACAGGCGCTCGAGCAGGGCCATGCGAAGGGCCTCGAGATCCTGCGCATCTTCGGAGGGCTCTTCTTCCAGGGCCTCCTCGCCGTAGGGGTGGAGCCGCAAGGCCGGTTTGCCCAGCAGGGCGGCCTCGGCCTCGGCGTAGGTGGGGTACTCCACCAGCACCCCATCCTCCAGGCCCCAGAAACGGGTGGCCACCTTTTTGACCAGCTCCCGGTCGTGGGAGACGAACAACAGGGTGCCGGGGTACTCGGCCAAAGCCCGCTCGAGGGCCTCCAGAAGCTCGAGTTCGAGGTGGTTGGTGGGCTCGTCCATCACCAAGAGGCCGGCCCGCAAGGCCCCCAGCAAGGCCAGGCCGGCCCGGGCCCGCTCACCCCCGGAAAAGCGGCGAGGGGGATCGTCCCAGTGGGGGGGCCTGAAGCCCATCCGGCCCAGCAGGGCCGCTGCGCGGGCTTCACCAAAGCGGGCGGCGAACTGGGCGAAGAGGGGCCGGTCGGGCTCGAGGCCGTGGTAGTGCTGGTCGAGGTAGGCCGTGCTCACCCCGTAGCCCAGGGTACGCTCGCCGGCGTCGGGCAGTTCCCGCGATAAGAGCAGGCGCAGCAGGGTGGTCTTGCCCGCCCCGTTGGGGCCCAGAAGGGCAATGCGGTCGCCCCGGAAGATGCGCAGGGTGGCCTGGCGGATGACCTTCCGCGCCATCTGCGCGGCGTCAGCTGGGTAGGACTTTTCCAGGTCTTTGGCCTCGAGCACCAGCCTGGGCGTTCCCTCGGCGGCCATCTCCAGGCTCCAGCGGCGCTCGGGAGGGGGCGGGTCGGGTACCTGGATGCGCTCGGCCCGGGTTTGCAGCAGGGCCTTCTCGCTCTTGCGGCGATCCAGGCCGGGCCGCCTGCGGTCGGGCAGGGCCTGCAGCAGCCGCTCCCGCTCCTTGAGCGCTTCCAGGCGGGCTTTTTCCAGGGTGCGGCGGATGCGCTCGCGCTCTTGCAAGTAGGTTTCGTAGCCGCCCGGCACGCGAAACAGCCGACCGGCCTCCAGGTGATAGACCGTGGTAGCCACCCGGCGCACCAGCGCGCGGTCGTGGGAGATCAGCCCCACGGCCCCAGGGTAGGCCAGCAGCAGCTCTTCCAGCCGCAGGCGCATGCGCAGATCCAGGTGGGTGGTGGGCTCGTCCAGAAGCAGCACCTCGGCCCCGGAGAGAAAGGCCATCGCCAGGCCCAACCGCACCCCCTCGCCCCCCGAGAGCGTTTCGGCGGGCTGCTCCCACAGCGCACCCAGACCAAAGCCGGCCAGGGTGCGGGCCACCTGGCCTTTCCAAAACGACAGCTCGCGGATGCGCGACCACACCTCGCCCGCGTTTTCGGGGGGGGTGTTACGCAGCTCGAGTTCCGCCCGGTGCAATGGGGTGACGGCATAGGCCAGCCCGTAGACGGTGCCCCCGGTCGGGCGGAAATCCTGCGGCAGATAGAAGACCCGCACACCGGACGGGCGCAGCAGGCGGCCCTGGTCGAGGGACTTTTCCCCGCAAAGCACCTGAAACAGGGTGCTTTTGCCCGCCCCGTTGGGCCCCATCAGCGCCGCCCGCTCCCCGGCCTCGAGCCAGAAATCGGCTTGACTAAACAAAACCCGCTCGCCATAGGCTTTCTCAGCCTGGTGCAGGCGTAGCAGTACTCGAGGTCGCGACACAACCCTTCAAGCCTAGCGCGGTGCGGGCCCTGGGTCAAAGCCCCTGCAACCAGTGTTTCATTTAGCCGGCAATCTGCGTAACCTGAGCATTAAACCCGGCGAACCGGGGTGAATGTTGTTGAACTTCACCCTGCACTGGCCGGGAGAGGTGTTAAGGTAACAGGTATGACCGAAGTGCGCCTGCGCCCACTGGCTGTGAGCGACCTGCCCCGCGTACTCGAGTGGAGCCAGGATGAGGCCTTCTGCCTAGCCAACGGCTGGCCGGTGGGGCTGCCCGCCGAGCAGCTGCAGGACTGGTTTGTAAGGCTGCTCAATAACCCCCCAGCCGACCTGGTGCGCAAAGGCATTGTGATCACCACCCCAGAGCAGCCCGAGGGTTACCTGGTGGGGTTCGTGGATCTGCGCGAGGTTAATTTGCTGGAGAAGCGGGCCCGCTTGCGCATCGCCATCGGCGACGAGAGCCACCGGGGGCAGGGGGTGGGGTATGCCGCGGGCTTGCAGATGCTCGAGCACGGCTTTGGCGAGCTGGGCCTGGAGCGCATCACCGCCGAGGTGCCCAGCTCCAACAGCCGGATGCTGGCCCTCCTGGAAAAGCTGGGTTTCCAGCGCGAAGGGGTTTTGCGACAGCACGAGACCCGGCAGGGCATCAAGGAAGACATTCACCTGTTCGGGATGCTGCGCGAGGAGTTTGAGGCTTACAGTAGAACAATCCGGCTCGAGGCCTCCTCCTCACAGTCCTAGACAGCCTCGGAGCGGCGCCCGCCCTCGAGCAAGCCGGCCTCCAGCTCCTCGAGCAGGGCGTAGAGCTGCTCGAGCTTGCGCTGACCCAGGATGCGCTCGATCTCGGCATAGACCCCCACCACCTCGGGCTTGATCTCTTCCACCAGGGCCTGCGCGGTCTCGGTCAGGCGCACCCGAATACTGCGGCCATCGGCCTGGTTGGCATAGCGGCGCACCAGGCCCCGCTGTTCCATGCGGCGCAAGATGCCGGTCATGCTGGGCAGAAGAATCCGGCACTGTTCGGCCAGCTGGGATATCTCCAGCCCCTCGTGCCCATCCAGCGCCCGCAAAATACGCCACTGTTGCTCGGTGAGGCCATGCCGGCTGAGGACGGTGCGGAACCGCTGCACCACCGCCTCGCGGGTGCGCAGCAGGGCCATGGGCAGCGAGTGGGTAAGGTCGCGCAGTAGCCGGCTGGAGGGGTCTTTGGGAGTGGATGCAGACATCGGGGGTTCCTCGGATGGGGACAATTGTACCCTGGCTTGCAAAGCAGGACGTGGTTTTACTTAATATATTAAGTATCACAACCGTTTGTTTATAGCCTGGCTCACATATAGCAAAGGAGTGCAATGGTCGAGTTCAAAGGCAGTATCGTACCCCTGGTGACACCGTTCAAGAACGGTGCAATCGACGAAGCCACGCTGGAGCGGCTCATCGAACGGCAGATCGAAGCGGGCTCCCACGCCCTGAGCGTGGGCGGCACCACCGGCGAGCCGGGCACCCTGAGTGTAGAAGAGCGCAAGTACCTGATCGAGCTGGCCCTGCGGTTTATCCGGGGGCGTGTACCCCTGCTGGCCGGCACGGGCACCCTGCGGCTCGACGAGACCCTGGAGATCACCCAGGCCGCCTACAAGATGGGGGCGCAGGGGGCGCTGGTCATCACGCCTTACTACATCAAGCCCAACCAGGAGGGGCTCTACCGGTTTTTCGGCCAGGTGGCCCAGGCCGTGCCGGAGATGCCCATCGTGCTCTACAACATTCCAGGCCGGGCCGGGGTCGAGATCAAGGTCGAGACGGTGGCCCGCCTGCGGCGGGACTTCAAGAACATCGTGGGCCTCAAGCACTCCTCCAAGGACGTGGAGTACGTCTCGGAGCTGCTGCGCAGAGTGGGGCGCGACTTTAGCGTGTACTGCGGCCTCGAGGCCCTTACCTTCCCCATGATGTGCGTGGGGGCGGTGGGCACCATCGCCGCCACGGCCAACTGGCTGCCCAGGGAGACCGCCCAGATGTGCCAGCTCACCCTGGAGGGCCGGTTCAAGGAGGCGCTCGAGCTGCACTACTACGGCCTCGAGGCCAACGAGGCGGTCTTCTGGGATACCAACCCCATCCCCCTCAAAACCGTGCTTTCCTGGATGGGCCTGTGCGAAAAGGAATGGCGCGAGCCCCTGGGCCCCACCACCCCCGAGATCGAGGCCCGGCTGCGCCGCATGGCCGAGTCGTATGGCCTGGTTCCCGCCAAAGAGAGCCATCCCCCCGTGCTGCCCGACCCGTCGGGTAAGCAGTATGTGTAGAGGCTAAGGCATGAAACTCGCCCGCTTCATCTCCAAAGGCCGCACCCTGCAAGGGTATCTCCAGGACGGGATGCTGCTCGATCATGCCGGTGAGGCCCACCACCCCGATGCGGTGCAGTGGCTGCTCCCGGTTGAGCCCGGCAAGGTGATCGCCCTGGCCCTGAACTTCGCCGAACACGCCGAGGAGTTTGGCCTCCGGCGCCCCAGCGAACCGGCCCTCTTCTGGAAGCCCAACACCAGCCTGCTGCCCCACAAGGGCACGGTCATCTACCCCCGGGGGGCCCGGTTCATGCACTTCGAGTGCGAGCTGGCGGTGATTATCGGGCGCCACGCCCGCCGGGTCAAGGCCAAGGACGCCATGGACTACGTGGGGGGCTACACCATCGCCAACGACCTGGTGGTGCGCGACTACGTGAGCAACACCTTCCGCCCGCCCATCCGGGCCAAGGGCTGGGATACCTTCGGCCCGCTGGGGCCCTTCTACGTCACCGCCGACGAGATCCCCGACCCTCACAACCTGCGGATGCGGGCCTACGTCAACGGCGAGCTGCGCCAGGAGGCCACCACCCAGGGTATGATTTTTTCCATCCCGGAGATCATCGAGTTCATCAGCCGCTTCATGACCCTGGAGCCGGGCGACGTGCTGCTCACCGGCACGCCCAAGGGCATCTCCCAGGTGCACCCCGGTGACCTGATGCGAATGGAAATCGAGGGCCTGGGAGCGCTGGAAAACAACATTGAGTGGGAAACTGAAGAGGCTGAACCGCTCATTTCCGAGGAAGGCGATAGGTCAGTGGTACTATGAGGATCTCTGAAAAAACCCAGGCCACCCAGCGCGCATCAGGGCTTGGCGAATTCACTCAGCAGGATCCGCTCGAGGCCAGGATGCTTGATTCCTTCATCGTTAGTCAGAAAAACCGAGCAACCACTCTGCAAAGCTGTGGTGACATGAATCGCATCAGGCAACTTCAGGCCGGTGGTTGCGCAAAGTCGAGCCGCCTCCACCAGGATACTCCGAGAGACTGGAACCACCTCGAAGGCTTTACGGTTGCGAATGGCGAAGTCGTAAACCGCCTGATGCTGAACGTTGCCGGTCTGAAATGGCTTAATCAAGGCTTCAGCCAAGGACAGCTCACTGGTAACGGCTTTAACGGCCGCCTTGTCTATAGCCGCGAACAACTCTTCCAAGACACCATCAAATTCTGGAAAACCCTCAAGGGCATAGATAAAAACATTTACATCCAAATAGGCTTTTCGCCCGGCAATCCGACTTACGATTCCCAAGCGGCGCGCTCCTTGCGAATGAAATCCTCTGCCTCTTTTGCCGAAGAGAAGTTGCCTTTGGCTTTTCCCAAGAGGCTATGGAGCGTGGGCAAGGGGCTATCGGGCTCGAGTAAAACAATAACTTCGGCGGTAGCACCTTCATGCAGCTCAGGCGCGTCAAGTTCGATGCGCCCACCTTTTTTCACTACAACTTTTCGCCGAAGCGCGAGCATAGCGCCATTGTATCAGGAGGTGTTCCTTTGAAAGTTGCTGAAAAAACCCAGGCCATCCGTCCTGAGTTCATCGCGCAGGTACGGCAGAAGATTGCCAGCCATACGGTCATGCACTTCATCAACAGCGAGTTTGTAGCGGGGGTTAGGGGCGAGGTGTTCGAGAGCCTCGAGCCCTCCAACAACCAGGTGCTGGCCTACGCCTACAAGGGCCACGCCGAGGACGTGGACAAGGCCGCCAAAGCCGCCAAAGCCGCTTTCCCCAAATGGAAGCAGAGCGCCAAAGCCCGCAAAAAATACCTGCTCAAGCTGGCCGAGCTGCTGGAGAAGCACGCCGACGAACTGGCGGTGATAGAGTGCCTGGACGCCGGGCAGGTCTTGCGGATTGTGCGGGCCCAGGTGGCGCGGGCCGCCGAGAACTTTAGCTTCTACGCCGAGTACGCCGAACGGGCCATGGACGGGCGCAGCTACCCGGTGGACGGCGAGTGGCTCAACTATAGCATCCGCGTGCCGGTGGGGGTTTGTGGCATTATCACCCCCTGGAACGCCCCCTTGATGCTCTCCACCTGGCGTATAGCCCCCGCTTTGGCCTTTGGCAACACGGTGGTTCTGAAACCCGCCGAGTGGTCGCCCCTTACAGCCTGGAAGCTGGCAGAAATCATGCAGGAAGCCGACCTACCGCCGGGGGTTTTCAATGTGGTGCAGGGCATTGGCGAGGAGGCCGGCGATGCGGTGGTGCGCCACCCGGACATCCCCCTCATCGCCTTCACCGGCGAGACCACCACCGGCAGTATCATCACCCGCAACAGCGCGGAGCACATTAAGCGGCTTTCCCTCGAGCTCGGCGGGAAATCCCCGGCCATCGTCTTCGAGGACGCCGACCTCGAGCGGGCCCTGGATGCCACCGTCTTCCAGATCTACAGCTTCAACGGCGAGCGCTGCACCGCCAACTCGAGGGCGCTGGTGCAGGAGAGCATCTTTGAGGAGTTCGTACAGCGCCTGGCCGAGCGGGCCGCCCGGATTAAGGTGGGGCATCCCCTCGAGCCCGAGACCGAGGTGGGCCCCCTGATCCACCCCGAGCACCTACAGCGCGTGCTGGGCTATGTGGAAATTGGCAAGCAGGAGTCGCGGCACATCTTCGGCGGCGAGCGGATCGGCACCGAGGGCAACTATATACGGCCCGGCCTGTTTGTGGCCGAAAACCATCACCGCATTGCGCAGGAAGAGATCTTTGGCCCCATCCTGACCGTCATCCCCTTCAAGGACGAGGCCGACGCCCTGCAAAAGGCCAACGACTCCAAGTACGGCCTGGCCTCCTACGTCTGGACGCGGGACGTGGCCCGGGCGCACCGCATGGCCCTGCACCTCGAGGCCGGCATGACCTGGATCAACTCGCACAACGTGCGGCACCTGCCCACCCCCTTCGGCGGGGTCAAGATGAGTGGCACCCACCGCGAGGGGGGCGAGCACAGCCTGGAGTTCTACACCGAGCTGAAGCACATCGCCCTGCCGCTCTTCGAGCACCCCATTCCCAAGTTTGGCAAGTGAAGGAGGCTTTTATGGCACGCAGCGGCAAGGAGTACCTACAAGCCCTCAAAGAGAACCCGCCCAACCTCTGGTACAAGGGCCAGAAGGTTGAAGACCCCACCACCCACCCGGTCTTCCGGGGCATCACCCAGGCCCTGGCCGGGCTGTACGATATGCAGCACGACCCGCGCTACCGCGAGATTTTGACCTACGAAGAGGGCGGTAAGCGCCACGCTATGAGCCTGCTACCGGCCCGAACCAAGGAAGACCTATCCCGGCGCAGCGCGGCCTACAAGCTCTGGGCCGATGCCCACCTGGGCATGATGGGGCGCAGCCCGGACTACCTGAACGCGGTGCTGATGGCCTTCGAGCAGAGCGCCGAGTTCTTTGGGCCTTACGCCGATAATGTGCGCCACTACGTGCAGTACGTGCGGGAAAACGACCTCGCCACCACCCACTGCCTCACCAACCCCCAGGTCAACCGGGCCAAGAGCAACCTCGAGCAGCCCGACCCCTACATCCCATTGGGGGTGGTGAGCGAGAACCAAAAAGGCATCGTGGTACGGGGGGCCCGGATGCTCTCCACCCTGCCCACCGCCGATGAGCTTTTGGTCTTCCCCTCCACCCTGCTTAAGGAAGGGCCGGGGGCCGACAGGTACGCGGTGGCCTTTGCCATCCCCACCAACACCCCAGGGCTACACTTCATCAGCCGGGAAAGCATGGCCGTGGGGGACTCGAGCTTCGACCACCCCCTGAGCAGCCGGCTGGAGGAGATGGACTGCCTCACGGTCTTCGACGATGTCTTTGTGCCCTGGGAGCGGGTCTTCATCTACAAAGACCTGCAGCGCTGCAACACCGCCTACGCCGAGACCGGGGCCCTGATGCACATGGCGCATCAGGTGGTGGTGCTCAAAAACGCCAAGACCGAGGCCTTTTTGGGGCTGGTCTCGCTGATGGGCGAGGCCATCGGGGCCGATGTCTTCCCCCACGTGCAGGAAAAAATCGCCGAGATTATCGTTTATCTGGAGGCCATGAAGGGCTTCTGGGCCCGGGCCGAGCGCGACGCCCAGCCCAACAAATACGGCCTGGTCTGCCCCGACCGGGGGGCCATCGACGGCGCGCGCAACCTGTACCCCCGGCTTTACCCCCGCATCCACGAGATCGTCCAGCAGATCGCGGCCTCGGGCCTGATCACCCTGCCCTCCGAACACGACTTCGACTCCCCCCTGGCCCCTTACCTGGAAAAGTTCCTGCAATCGGCCACCCTACCGGCCAAAGAGCGCGTGCAGCTCTTCCGCCTGGCCTGGGATATGACCTTGAGCGGCTTCGGCGCGCGCCAGACCCTTTACGAGCGCTTCTTCTTCGGCGACCCGGTGCGCATGTACCAGACCCTCTACGCGGTCTACGACAAGGAGCCCTACAAGGAGCGCATCCGGCAGTATCTGGGCTGGAAAGCCCAGGCCCAGCCAGAGGTGGTGGCCAGCGACTAGCACCACAAACCTTATGGAAACCACCCAGCCCACCCTCCAAGACCGGCTCCGCCAGGCCATGCGCTGCTGGCCCAGTGGGGTCACAGTGATTGCTGCCCGCTTCCAGGGGGAGGCCCGCGGCATGACCGCCAGCAGCTTTACCAGCGTGAGCCTGGAGCCGCCCCTCATCCTGGTCTGCATCAACCAGACCGCCCAGCTCTGGCCCGTTCTGGAGCGCGCGGGGCAGTTTTCCGTGAACCTCCTGCCCGAGGGGCACGAACACATCTCCGACCACTTTGCCGGGCGCCCCATCGAGGGCTACGAGCCCCTTACCGCCGAAGACCCCCCGGCCCTCGAGGGGGCTCTGGCTACACTCTTCTGCCGAACCTGGGCGGTCTATCCGGGGGGCACCCACAAGATTGTGGTGGGACAGGTGGAACGCGTGACGCTGGGCAGCGGGGCCCGGCCCCTGCTCTACTGGAACCGGGGCTACCGGCAGCTGTCCTGAAGCGAGGTGACTATGACCCAGACCCCCAACATCATCCGCATCGGCCACGGGGTGTTCTACGTGACCGATCTGGAGCGTTCGCGCCACTTCTACGTGGATTTACTGGGCCTGAACGTGCTGCACGAAAGCCAGAGCGCCCTCTACCTGCGCGGTACGGAAGACCGCGAGTGGACCCTCAAGCTCGAGCTGGCCCCCGAGCCCGGCGTCAAGCACCTGGGCTACCGGGTGGCCGGTGAACTGGATCTGCAACTCCTGGCCGAGCTGGCCGAGGCCCTGAACCTACCCTATCGCTGGGAGAGTGAGCAAGACCGGCCCAGAATGCTGCGCCTGCAGGATCCCTTTGGGGTTCCCCTGGTCTTCTACGCCGAAAGCCAGAAATACCCCTGGCTTCTGCAACGCTACGACCTGCATAGAGGCCCCGGCATCCAGCGCATTGACCACATCAACGTGATGACCCCGCAGGTGGGGGCCATGACCCGCTGGTACATGGACAGGCTGGCCTTCCGCCTCTCGGAGTACACCGAGGACGACGAGGGCCGGATCTGGGCGGCCTGGATCCACCGCAAGGGCAACGTGCACGACCTGGCCCTCACCAACGGCGCCGGCCCCCGGCTGCACCACTTGGCCTACTGGATGCCCGATGCCATGAGCATCATCCGGGCCTGCGACATCCTGGCCGGGGCCATGCAAACCGAGGCCATCGAGCGCGGGCCGGGCCGCCACGGTATCTCCAACGCCTTCTTCCTGTACCTGCGCGACCCCGACGGCCACCGCATCGAGCTGTACACCTCCGACTACAGCACGGTCGACCCCGATTTCGAGCCCATCCGCTGGAGCCTCAACGACCCCCGCCGCCAGACCCTGTGGGGCGCCAAAACCCCCAAGAGCTGGTTCCTGGAGGGCTCGCTTCTGGAGGCCTTCGAGGGGGGCTGGGTACAGCCGCAGGAGTCGGAGTTACAGGGGCTGCCGCAGCACGTCATCTAACCGGCTGACCTAAATAGCCCAAACGGTTGAGCGTAGAACCGATTCGGCGTTCTTGACAGTGAGAAACCCTGCGTTTAGACTGTCGCCCAACACAAGGTTAAACAAACGAGTGTTTGTTTGGTTGAGGGAGGCTTGGTGAAGGAAACGGTAGCATTACTGGGGGCAGGCACAATGGGCCGGGGCATCGCCGAGGTGGCGGCCCTGGCCGGGCATGCGGTCTGGCTCTACGACCCCCTCGAGGCCGCCCTCGAGCGCGCCCTGGCCGAAATTCGCACCGACCTGCAAAAGATGTCCGAAAAGGGCCGCCTGGTGGGCACGCCGGACGAGGTTCTATCGCGTATACGGCCCACCCAGTCGCTGGAGGACTGCGCAGGGGCCGCCTGGGTGATTGAAGCGGCGCCGGAGCAGCTCGAGCTCAAGCAAGAGCTGCTGGGCCAGCTGGGCGAACGCAACCCGGACAACATCCTGGCCAGCAACACCTCAACCCTTTCCATCTCGGCCATCGCCGCCAGGGTCAAGCACCCTGAGCGGGTGCTGGGGCTGCACTTCTTCAACCCCGCCCAGCGCATGAAGCTGGTGGAGGTGGTGGGGGGGCTACAGACCGCTCCCACACTGCTGGAGCGCGCGCTGGAGCTGATGCGAAGCTGGGGCAAGGAGCCCGTGCAGGTGGTGGATGCCCCCGGCTTCCTGGTAAACCGGGTGGCCCGGCCCTTTTACGGCGAGGCCCTGAGGCTGCACGGCGAGGGCATCGCCAAAGAGCACATAGACTGGATTCTGCGCGGCATGGGCTTCCCCATGGGGCCCTTCGAGCTGATGGACTTGATCGGGCTGGATGTCAACTACGCCGCCTCGAGCTCGGTCTATCAGGCCTTCTACGGCGAACCCCGCTACCGGCCCCATCCCTTGCAGTACCAGCGGGTGGCCGCGGGCATGCTGGGCCGCAAAACCGGCCAGGGCTGGTACACCTACCCCCCCGGCCCGCCCAGGCCGCCCGCCCCGCCCCCGGTGCAGACCCAGGACACCCCCCTGCCCCTGATTGTGGGGCCCAACTCGCTGGCCCGGGAGCTGCGGGCCCGCTTCCGGCACACCGAAAACCCCGCCGAGGCCCGGTTTGTGCTGGACTGCCGGGTCAAGCTCGAGCGCAAGCACGACCTTCCCGCGAACCTGCCGGTGGTCTCGCTGGTCTGGGGACACTCGGCCAGCAGCGCGCAGGCCGAGTTCCGGGAGCGCCCGGTGGCCGGTTTCAGCCTGGTGCCACCCATCGGGGAACAGGCCATCGTTGAACTCTTTGCACCCCTGAGCGGGGAGAGCGAGGCCCTAAAGCTGGCCCAGACTTACTTCAGTGCCCACGGACACCACACCCTGCTTCTGCCCGACCAGCCCGGCGGGGTGGGGTTCCGCATCCTGGCCCTGCTCATCAACGAGGCCGTCTCGGCCCTGGCCGAAGGGGTGGCCAGCCCCGCCGACCTGAACCGCGCCATGCGCCTGGGCACGGGCTATCCCCTGGGGCCCCTGGAGTGGGCCGAGCGGCTCTGGCTCAAGCCGCTCTTGCGGGCCCTGGAAGGGCTGCAGGCCGAGCTGGGCGAGGATCGCTACCGTCCCCACCCCCTGCTGCGCCGGATGGTGGCTGCAGGTCTGGAAACTTTCGGAAATCTGTCCTTGGCCCCACACGCCAAGGGAGATTGGCAAACCCGCGAGGAGGAGGCAGTATGAAGCGAGTTTTGGTAGGACTACTGGCCCTTGGACTGGGGCTGGGCCTGGCCCAGCAGGCCCCCCTGAAGATCGGGGTGGTGGTCTCGGCCACCGGCCCCGCCGCCAGCCTGGGCATCCCCGAGCGCAACACCCTGGTGCTCCTGGAAGAACAGGTCAACCGCCGGGGCGGGGTGGCGGGCCGTCCGGTGCAGTTTGTGATTATTGACGATGCCTCGGACACCACCCAGGCGGTGCGGGCCACCCGGCGCCTGATCCAAGAAGACCAGGTGTTAGCCATTATTGGTACCACCACCACCCCGGCCAGCCTGGGCATGATCGATGTTGTGGCCGAGGCCGGTGTGCCCAAAATCTCCCTGGCGGCCAACCTCGAGATCGTCTTCCCGGTGGATGAAAAGCGGCGTTGGGTGTTCAAAACCCCCCAGACCGAACAGCAGATGAGCCAGCCCATCGTGCGGGACATGGCCGCTTCCGGGGTCAAGACCGCCGCCTACATCGGCTTTAACGACGCCTACGGCGAGGGCTGGGCCCGGGCCTTCGAGGCGGCGGCCCGCGAGGCCGGCATCCAGGTGGTGGCCTCCGAGCGCTTTGCCCGCACCGACACCTCGGTGGCCGGTCAGGTGCTGCGCATCCTGGCCCGCAACCCCGATGCGGTCTTGATCGGCGGCTCGGGCACCGCACCGGTGCTGCCCCAGCGCACCCTGCGCGAGCGCGGCTACCGGGGCCTCATCTACCAGACCCACGGCGTGGCCAACCCCGACTTCCTGCGCGTAGGCGGCGATCTGCTGATCGGCACCCGCCTGCCCGCCGGCCCGGTGCTGGTCTTCGACCAGCTCCCCCCCGACTTCCCCAACCGGCAGGTGGCCACCAGTTACGTGCAGCAGTACGAGGCCCGCTTCGGCATCGGCAGCTACTCCACCTTTGGCGGCCACGCCTACGACGCCTGGGCTATTCTGCGCCCGGCCCTCGAGCGCGCTCTGCGCCGCGAGCAGACCACCAACCTGGCCGCCTTCCGCCGGGTGCTGCGCGACGAGATCGAGGCCACCCGCAATGTGGTGGGCACCCACGGCATCTTCAACATGTCGCCCACCGACCACCTGGGCCTGCGCTTCAACGAGGCTGCGGTGATGGTGGAAATCATCAAGACACCCGCTGGCAAGCTGGACTGGAAGCTGCTGCGAACCTTCAGGTAAGGGGCCTGGGGGTGGCGAGGTAACAAATCCTCCCCACCCCCTCCCCCGCTCTTTTCTTATGGATTGGACCATCCTATCTTTCCTCACCGCCGACGCGCTGCAAAACGGCACCATTTACGCGCTACTGGCGCTCTCGCTGGTGCTGGTGTTTGCGGTCACACGGGTGATCCTGGTGCCGCTCGGCGAGTTTTTGGTCTATGCCCCACTCACCTATGTGTGGTTTTTGCCGGCCGAGGTGAGCGGGCTTAATCTGCAGGGCCAGATTCCTGGCACAGCCTGGCTGGCGGCGGCCATGCTGCTCTGGTGGGCCATTTTAGACCGTACAAATCTCAGACGTGCCGGTTTGCTGGCTTTGAGTGCGCTGGGGGTGCTGGGCCTGGCCTGGTGGGGGGCCCAGGGGGTACCGCTGTGGCTGGGCTGGCTGCTGGCCATCCTGGTGGTGCTGCCCATTGGCCCGGCTTCCTACCGGCTTTTCTTCGAACCCGCCAAGAATGCCAGCGTGCTCACCTACCTGATTATCGCGGTGGGGCTGCACTTTGCCTTTATGGGCCTGGGGCTGGTGTTTTTCGGCCCCGAGCAGTTCCGCCTGCCCGCCATCCTGGGGGGGCAGACCACCATTGGGCTGGTGCCGGTCAACAACCAGGCCTTCCTGGTCTACGGCTTCGCGCTTCTGGCCATGGTGGGCCTGTACCTGTTCTTCACCCGAAGCATCTACGGCAAGGCCCTGCGGGCCTGTGCGGTCAACCGCTACGGAGCCCGGCTGCTGGGCATCAGCCCCAGCCAGGCCGGCTATGTTTCCTTTGGCATTGCCACCCTCATCGCCTGCGTGAGCGGGATGCTGCTGGCCCCCCTGATCTCCCCGGCCTACTTCCAGGGCTTCTTGCTGGGACTCAAGGGCTTTGTGGCCGGCATTCTGGGTGGCCTTATCAGCTATCCGCTGGCGGTGGTGGGGGCCTTGCTGGTGGGGGCCATGGAGTCCTGGGCCTCGTTTCAGGCCAGCGCCTATAAAGACGCCATCGTGTTCGCCCTGCTGCTGCCCATCCTCTTGTGGCGCAGCCTGCAAAGCCAGGAGCTGGGGGAGGAGGACTGATGAAGCTTCAACTATCCCCCATCACCCTGGCGGCCGTGGGGATGCTGCTCTTGCTGCCGCTCTTGCTACCCCCGTCCTCGTTTTACCTGACGGTGGGCAACTACATCGCCTTTGGCGCGCTGGTCGCGCTGGGGCTGTACCTGCTCACCGGCCTCTCGGGCATGACCAGTTTCGGCCAGGCGGCCTTCATGGGGCTGGCCGCCTACACCAGCGCCCTCCTGACCATCGGCCAGGGCTTTAGCCCCTGGCTGACCCTGCCGCTGGGGGTGCTGGCTGCGGTGGTGGGCGCGGTGGTGCTGGGCGGCATCACCGCCCGGCTCAAGGGCCACTACCTGCCCCTTTCCACCATCGCCTGGTGCATGGCCCTGTACATCGTGATGGGAAGCTGGATTGGCCTTACCGGTGGGCACACTGGCTTGCGCGGCATCCCCTCAGTTTCGGTGTTCGGCTGGAGCCTGAACGACAGCAGAAGCTACTTTTACCTGGCCTGGTTTTTTGTGCTGCTGGGCACCTGGACCGCCTGGAACCTGACCAATAGCCGCATAGGGCGGGCCATGCGGGCCTCCAAAGGAGATGCGGTGGCAGCGGCCAGCTTCGGGGTGAACCCGGCGGTGCTCAAGCTGCAGGTCTTCGTGCTCTCGGCCATCTACGCCGGGGTGGCCGGCTGGCTTTATGTGCACTACCAGAAGTTTATCAACCCCACCCCCTTCAGCCTGGAGGCCTCCATCAAATACCTGATTGCAGCGGTGGCCGGGGGGGTGGGCAGCATCCCGGGGGTCATCCTGGGCTCGGGGCTGGTCACGGGCCTCGAGGAGATCCTCAAGGGTCTGCTGCCGCGCATTTTCGGCCGCACCGGCAACTACGAGATCATCGCCTATGGCCTGATCCTGGTGCTCATCCTGATGTTCGCCCCCAAGGGGCTGTGGCCCTTCCTCGAGCGCTACCTACCCAAAGCCCGCCCGCAAAACCCCAGCGGCCGCGGCCTGCCGGGCCGGCTGGCTTCGGGCAAGCCCGGCGAGGTGCTGCTCGAGGTGGACAATCTGAGCAAGAGCTTCGGTGGTCTGCTGGCGGTCAACGGCATCAGCTTCCAGCTTCGGCGGGGCGAGATTCTGGCCCTGATTGGCCCCAACGGGGCCGGCAAGTCCACCTGCTTCAACATGATTACCTCGGTCTATGCGCCCAGCCAGGGCACGGTGCGCTTCAAGGGCCAGCCCATCGCGGGCCGGATGCCCTACGAGGTGCACCGGCTGGGAATTGCCCGCACCTTCCAGCACCCCCACCTCTTCCCCGAGATGACCGTGCTGGAAAACGCCGCCCTGGGCACCTACGCCCGCACCCGGCGGGGCCTGCTGGCCTCCATGCTGGGGTTCAACCGGGCCGAGGAGGCGGCGGCCCTGGCCGAGGCCTACCGGGCGCTGGAGCGGGTGGGCCTGGCCCACCTGGCCCACCAGAAAGCCGATGGGCTGGCCATCGGTCAGCTCAGGCTGCTGGAGATTGCCCGCGCCCTGGCCTCGGGGCCCGAGGTGCTGCTCCTGGACGAGCCGGCGGCCGGGCTGCGGGCCGGGGAAAAGCGCCAGTTCGCCGCCCTGATTCGCAAGCTGGTGAACGAAGGAGTGACGGTGCTTTTGGTAGACCACGACATGGATCTGGTAATGGGGCTGGTAGACCGGGTGGTGGTGATGCATTATGGGGAAAAGCTGGCCGAAGGCACCCCCGCCGAAGTACAGCGCAATCCCAGGGTGATCGAGGCCTACCTGGGGGAGGCCGCATGAGCGTGCTGGAAGTGCAAAACCTCACCGTGCGCTACGGGGCCGTGGAGGCCGTGCGCAACCTGTCCCTCACGGTAGGGGCGGGCGAGGCCATCACCCTCATCGGCCCCAACGGGGCCGGCAAGAGCAGCACCCTCAAGGGGATTGTGGGGCTGGTGAACGCCAGCGGTACGGTGCGCTACCAGGGCCAGGCCCAGCCCCGGCGCAGCCCGGAAGCCCTGGCCGCCCAGGGCCTGGTGATGGTGCCCGAGAAGCGGGAACTCTTCGCCTCGATGGAGGTGGAGGACAACCTGCTGCTGGGGGCCTTTACCCGCTTCCAGCGCCGCGAGAAAGGCATCCGGGAGGACCTCGAGCGCGTCTATACCCTCTTCCCCCGCCTGCGCGAGCGCCGCAAACAACTGGCCGGCACCATGTCCGGGGGCGAGCAGCAGATGCTGGCCATCGGGCGGGCCCTGATGGCCCGACCCAAGCTGCTGCTGCTCGACGAGCCCAGCCTGGGGCTGGCCCCTTTGATCGTGCAGGAGATTTTCCACATCCTGGGCGAGCTCAAAGCCCAGGGCACCCCCATCTTGGTGGTGGAGCAAAACGCCCGCATGGCCCTCAAGCTGGCCGACCGGGGGTATGTGCTCGAGGCCGGCGAGCTGGTGATGGAAGGCCGCGGCCAGGATCTCTTGCACGACCCGCGGGTGATCGAGTCGTACCTGGGCATCCGCAGCAAGACCGAAGCCTGACCATGCACACCACCGACCCCTATATGCAGCTTCTGGGCCTGGAAACCCGGCTGGTGGAGCCCGGCCGGGCCGTGGTGGCCGCCCAGGTCAGGCCCGAGCACCTCAACATCCACGGGGCCTGCCACGGCGGCTTCCTGTACAGCCTGGCCGACGCGGCTTTTGCCCTGGCCTCCAACTCGCACGGCACCGCCGCGGTGGCCCTCACCACCCAGATGCAGTACTTCAAGGCCGTGCAGGCCGGTGAGCACCTCGAGGCCCACGCCAGCGAGGAGAACCTGGGCCGGCGCACCGCCACCTACCGCATCGAGGTTCGCAGCAATGGGCGCGTGGTAGCCCTCTTTACCGGCACGGTCTTCCGCTTTGCCGAGGGCTAGCCTGTTCGCAAAAGGCGCTTGTGGATACAAGCCCGATAGGATAAAACACCTTATGACCATGGAAGCCTACATTCTGGACGCTGTTCGCACACCGGTCGGCAAGCATGGGGGCGCCCTTTCCTCGGTGCGCCCCGACGACCTGGGGGCCATCCCGCTCAAGGCCCTGCTGGAGCGCACCGGTATCCCTGGTAGCGACGTGGAGGACGTGTATATGGGCTGCGCCAACCAGGCCGGCGAGGACAACCGCAACGTGGCCCGCATGTCGCTGCTGCTGGCCGGACTGCCCATCAGCGTGGGCGGCTCCACCATCAACCGCCTGTGCGGGAGCGGGCTGGACGCTGTAGCCAGCGCCGCGCGGGCCATCTGGGCCGGGGAAGGCCAGGTGTACATAGGGGGCGGGGTGGAGAGCATGAGCCGCGCCCCCTGGGTGATGCCCAAAGCCGAAAAGGGCTTTGCCACCGGCAACGTCACCCTCTATGACACCACCCTGGGCTGGCGGCTGGTGAACCCCCGCATGAAGGAGCTCTACGGCACCGAGGCGATGGGCGAGACCGCCGAAAACCTGGCCGAGCAGTACAAAATTAGCCGCGAGGCCCAGGACAGGTTTGCCCTGCACTCGCATCAAAAGGCCATCCGGGCCCAGCAGAGCGGCGCTTTTGCCAGCCAGATGGTTCCGGTGGAGGTCAAGGACCGCAAAGGAAATAGCACCCTGGTGCAGACCGACGAGGGCCCCCGGGCCGACACCAGCCTCGAGGCCCTGGCCCAGCTCAAGCCGGTCTTCCGGGCCGGGGGCAGCGTGACCGCCGGCAACTCCTCTTCGCTCAACGACGGGGCCGCGGCGGTTCTGCTGGCCTCCGAGGCCTACGCCAGGGCCCACGGGCTCAAACCCCTGGCCCGGGTGCGGGCCATCGCGGTCGCAGGGGTGGAGCCGCGCATTATGGGCATCGGGCCGGTGCCCGCCACCCACAAAGCCCTGCAGCGGGCTGGCCTTACCATGCAAGACATCGGCCTGATTGAGCTGAACGAGGCCTTCGCCGCCCAGAGCCTGGCCGTGCTGCAGGAGTGGGGCCTCGAGCCCGAGGATGAGCGGCTCAACGTCAACGGCGGGGCCATCGCCATCGGCCACCCCCTGGGCTGCTCGGGGGCCCGCATCCTGACCAATCTGGTGCACGAGATGCAGCGCCGCGAGGTGCAGTTTGGCCTGGCTACCATGTGCATCGGGGTGGGGCAGGGCATCGCCATGGTGGTGGAGCGGGTATGAAGGTGCTCGAGCAGTTCAACCTACAGGGCAAAACCGCCCTGGTGACCGGGGGCTCGAGGGGCCTGGGCCTGGAGATCGCCTGCGGCCTGCGCGAGGCCGGGGCCCGGGTGGCCCTGCTGGCCCGGCGGGAAAGCTTCTTTGCGGAGGCCCTGAAGCTCATCCCCGATGCCATGCCCATTGTGGGCAACGTGCAGGACGAAGGGAGCCTGGAGGCCGCTTTTGCCCGGGTGGGCCCGGTGGACATCCTGGTCAACGCCGCCGGGGTGACCTGGGGCCAGGACGCCCTGGAAGTGCCGGTGGAGAAGATCCGCGAGGTGCTGGATATCAACGTCACCGGGGCTTTTCTGGCCTCGCGGATCGCCGCCCGCGGCATGAAGGCCCGCGGCTACGGCAAAATCCTCAACATCGCCTCGGTCGCGGGCCTGGCCGGCAGCCCCAGCGAGGTGATGGACGCCGCCGCCTACTCGGCCTCCAAGGGCGCGCTCATCGCCCTGACGCGCGACCTGGCGGTCAAGTGGGGGCCCTTTGGTATCCGCGTGAACGCCCTGGCGCCGGGCTTCTTCCCTACCCGCATGACCGAAAAACTGCTGGCCCGTACCGAAGAGCTGGTGCGCGAGCGCACACCGCTGGGCCGCATCGGGAAAACCGGCGAGCTGGCCGCGGCTGCTTTGTACCTGTGCAGCCCGGCCTCGGACTACGTAACCGGGCAGGTTCTGGCGGTGGATGGGGGGATGACCGCGCTATGAGCCAGGCTTCGGCCACCTGGGTTGCAGATAGCACCACCCCGCCGCGGGTGTAAATTATCGTTCTGAAGCCAATCGACCTCGAGGTGCCTATGCCCATGTTCCAACCCGAACTCGAGACCCTTCCCCGCCCCAAGCTCACCGAACTGCAAAACCAGCGCCTGCGCGAGCAGGTCGCCTACGTGTACGAACGGGTGCCCTTCTACCGGCGGGCCTTCGATGAACGGGGGCTCAAACCCAGCGACATCCGGGGGGTAGAGGATCTGCCCAAGCTCCCCTTTACCAAAAAGAAAGACCTGCGCGAGACCTACCCCTTTGGGATGTTTGCCGTGCCCCGCCAAGAGCTCGCCCGCATCCACGCCTCCAGCGGCACCACCGGCAAGCCCACGGTGGTGGGTTATACCAAAGGCGACCTGGAGATCTTCGCCGAGGTGGTGGCCCGCTCCCTGGCGGCAGCGGGGGGCCGGCCCGGCATGATGCTGCACAACGCCTACGGCTACGGGCTTTTTACCGGCGGGCTGGGCCTGCACGGCGGCGCGGAGAAGCTGGGCATGGTCGTGGTGCCCATCTCGGGCGGCATGACCGAGCGGCAGGTTATGCTCATCCAGGACTTCAAGCCCGAGATGATCGCCTGCACCCCCTCCTATGCCCAGACCCTGGCCGAGGAGTTCAAAAAGCGCGGCATCGCGCCCGAGGAGATTAGCCTGCAGTACGCCATCCTGGGGGCCGAGCCCTGGACCGAGGCCATTCGCAAAAGCGTGGACGAGGGGCTGGGGGTCAGGGCCACCAACATCTACGGCCTCTCGGAGATCATCGGGCCGGGGGTTTCCAACGAGGACGTGAACGAGCGCGAAGGGCTCAGCTACATCTGGGAAGACCACTTCTACCCCGAGGTGGTCGACCCCGAGACCGGCGACCCCCTGCCCGAGGGCCAGGTGGGGGTGCTGGTCTTCACCACCCTGACCAAAAAGGCCATGCCCATTTTGCGCTACTGGACGGGCGACCTGACCTACATCACCCGCGAGCCCGGCCCCTCGGGGCGCACCCACGCCCGCATGGCCCAGATCAAAGGCCGCACCGACGACATGCTGATCGTGCGGGGGGTGAACGTCTACCCCACCCAGATCGAGGCGGTGCTGAAGGAGATTCCCGAGGTGGTGCCCCACTATCAGATTGTGCTCACCCGCCAGGGCCCCCTGGACGAGATGGAGCTTAAGCTCGAGGTCGCCGAGCCTTTCTTCCGCGAAATCGGGCAGAAGGTGCTTTCCGACGAGGTCATCGAGGCCGACCAGCGGCTGGCCCACCTGCGCGAGAAAGTGGCCCGCAAAATCAAGGACAACGTGGGCATCTCGGTGAAGGTCTCCCTCCTCAACCCCGGCACAGCCCCCCGCAGCGAGGGCGGCAAGCTCAGGCGGGTGGCCGACCTGCGCAAGCTATGAAACCCATTCCCCCCGGCTACCAGGCCAGCTTCGAGACGGTGGTCACCGAGGAGATGACCGTGGACTTCGAGCACCCCGACGACCCCCAGCTGGGCAAGCTGCACCCGGTCTACGCCACCTACTGGATGGCCAAGCACATGGAGCTGGCCGGGCGCAAGATCATCCTGCCTTTCCTGGAAGAGGGGGAGGAGGGCATCGGCTCCAAGGTGAGCGTGGATCATCTGGCCTCGGCCCTGCCCGGCATGAAGGTGCGCATTGTGGCCGAGCACCTGCGCACCGAAGGCAACCGGGTGCACGCCCGGTGCACCGCCTGGAACGAGCTGGGCGACCGGATCGGGGTGGGCTACACCGAGCAGGTGATCCTGCCGAGGGCCAAGCTGCTGCAAATTTTCGAGAAGCTCCAGACGCGCTGGCAGGGTCAGCACAAGTAAATGGCACCTTTGCCAACCGCCGTCTGCACCCCTTAACCTGATACCGTGAAGCGCCTCCCCCTCTTCCCCCTGCCCGAGACCGTGGTTTTTCCAGGGCTGCTGATTCCGCTGTACATCTTCGAGGAACGCTACAAGCAGATGGTGCGGGATCTGCTGGCCCAGAGCGAAGACCAGCGGCGGTTTGTGATTACCCTGGCCACCGCACAGGGCTACCGGGAGGTGGGGGGGTACGTGGACTTACTGGCGGCTTCGGAAAACCCGGACGGCACCTTCAACATCGTGTGCCGGGGCGGGGAGCGCTGCCGGGTGGAGGGGGTGGGTGTTTTTGAAAAGAACCTTTACCAGACCACCCTGGACATCCCCTGGCCCCTCGAGCGCAGCGCCCGCAGCGAGGAAATTGTGGCGGCCTGGGATGCCATGGAGGTTTTTCGCAGCTACATGGCCGGGGTCGCCGACCCCAGCGCCCTGGAAGAGGCCATCGCCAACCTGCCCGACGATCCCCTTTACCAGGCCTCTTTTCTGTGCGTGAACCTGCGGGTCTCTGCACTGGATCGGCAGGCTCTGCTCGAGGCCCCCTCCCTTATTGCCCGGCTCGAGCTGGCGCAGACCCTCATGCGCCAGGGCTCGATGGCCGGCAGCAGCGCCGAGGCCTGATTCAAACCACCCGGCGCCGCAACTGGGCCAGCCCCAGGCTGAACAGCAGCAAAGAGGCCGACAACAGGGCAAAAACCGCCGTGACCTCGTCCTGGCGCACGCGCCAGGACATCTGCCGGGAAAGGTTGCGGTAAGTCTCCTTGAGCTTGGCCGCCGAGTCCACGAAGAAATACTGGCCGTCGCCCACCCGGGCAATCTCTTTGAGGGTCTCTTCGTCGAACTGGGCCGCCAGGGCATACTGCTCGGGCAGGCCCGGCACCGGGCCGTCCGTGGCTCGGCCAATGCCAATGGTATGCACCCGGATCTGCAGACGGGCCGCCTCCTGCGCGGCCTCAACCGGGTCTACCCCGCCCAGGCTGCGCCCATCGGTGAGCAGGATGATGGTGGCCAGGCGCCTGGGGTCAGGGTCTTCGGCGCGCTCGGAAAGGGGGGGCAGGGCCTGGATGCTCTCCAGAATGGCATCGCCGATGGCTGTACCCAGGTTCAGCTCCAAAAAATCCACCGCCTCCAGCAAGCGCCTCCGGTCGGTGGTGAGGGGCACCACCAGATGGGCATCCCGCGCAAACGTAACCAGGGCCAGCCGCACACCCTCCGGTAGCTCGCGGATGAAGGTGCGCAGGGCCGCCCGGGCCGCCTCAAAACGGCTGGGTTGCACATCGGTGGCCCGCATCGAGAGGCTGATGTCCACCGTCAGCACCACCGCCGCCTTGGGATCGGCCTGCCACACCGGCAGGGAGGGCCGGGCCAGGGCCAGCACCACCGCTACCAGGGCCAGCAGATACAGCCCGGCCGGGAGGTGCTGCCACCCGCCAGGGACTTTGCGAGAGCGGGCCAGCGCCGCCGCGTCGGGGTGCAGCACCACCAGCTCGGAGGGCCGCCGCAAAGCGCGCCCGTACAGCCAGACCAGCAGGGGAACCAGCAGCAACAAAGCCAGCGCCCAGGGCCACAGAAAAACCATTCAGATCACCCGTACCACAAAGCCCATCGTCATTATGGTACGCGCCGCTGCCAGCGCAGGCTCAGCCCAGCCGCCAGAATCATCAACACGGCGGCCAGGGCCGAAAGCAGCGAGGAAATCTCGGTTCTGGTGCCCTCCCAGCGGATAACCACCCCCAACTCCCTTACAATCGCCCGCAGGGCCTCCTCGGTGGGTGGGTAGGTGTTTTTCCCCCCGGTGGCCTGGGCGATTTGCTCGAGGTTTCTGGGTTCAAAGGGAATATAGTAGTTGCGCCCTTCGATCTGGGTCACCGCGCCACCGGGCTGTCCCATGGGGAAGGTGTACAGCCTCACGTTGGCGTTTTTGGCAAAACGGGCCGCGACCTCGAGGGTCGTGCGGGTGGGCAACGCGGGGTTGCTGCTCACGTTGGAGACCCCGTCCGACAGAATCACCACGCTGCCTGGGGGCAGGTCGGCTGGGGGCTGAACCTGCTGGGGCAAGGGCAGATCGGGGATGCCCTGCAGGGGATCGGGCTGGCCCAGACCGGGGGGTTGTAATACCAAATCTCCCTCGAGGTGACACCTATAGTAGGATTGGGGAATGGGTCGTAGGATTGCCCCAATCGATTGGACTGAAAGCGCAGAGGAGCTG
>AXWR01000015.1 GCA_000482765.1 Meiothermus taiwanensis DSM 14542 | reverse complement strand
AGCAATGGGGGTTAGCCATCAACGTTTGGGATGGGGCGGGGGTTCATCGGGGTCGTAGCCTATCCGAGCTAGCGGGGAGTCGTATCCTTCAACCGGCCTATTCGCCCGAGCTCAATCCTGCCGAGCGGGTGTTTGAGGAGGTCAGGCGGGCCATTGAAGGCAAAGTGTACCCTTCGCTGGAACACAAACGCCTGGCTGCCGAGGAGTTCCTCACCCAGCTTGCGGCTGATCCAACTAGGGTCAAGCGGCTTTGCTTTTGGCCTTGGATTCAAGAGGCTTTATGTGTCACCTCGTCGTAGAGTTGGTATAACTCGGTGGGGGGTTTGAGGCTGGTTCGCCCTGGCAGCATCCGCACCCCGGTGACGATGGCGTTTTCCAGGGAGGTGTTCTGGGCCGGCTTGAGCCGATCGATGGCCTCCAATAGCTTCTGGCGGTCGGTGGTGGGCATTACCAAAGCCGAGGCCGAGTCGGAGAAGCTAACCAGGCCAATCTGGGTGGTGGGCGGGGCCAGCTCGATAAACTTGCGGGCGGTGGCCTTGGCGGCTTCCAGGCGGCTGGGGTTCAGGTCGGTAGCCAGCATGGAGCGCGAGGTATCCACCGCCAGCACCACCGCCGCTTTGTTGGTCGGCAGCGGGGGGCTGGCCACCGGACGGGCCGCGGCAAACAGCAGCAAGAACAGGGCCAACAACTGCAGCACCAGAGGCCAGCGCACGTGGGCCTTGGGCGGCTGGCGCACCACGGCACCCAGCAGGTGCGCGTCGGCGAAAGCCTCGGCGGTGCGCTCCCGTCGCCGGTTGACCCAGGCCAGGAACCCAATGAACACGGGAATTAGCAGCAGCAACCACAAGAAAGCAGGCCAGGTAAAGCTCATCTTCGCCCCCTTCTGCGCAAGGTGAACTTGAGTAACGGCTCCACAATTTCCTGTGCGGTAGACAGGTGCAGCACATCCACCTGGGCCGCCCGCAGGGTGCGCTCGAGCATGGTTTCGCGGGCCTGCACCAAAGCCGCATGAGCCCGGCGCACCCTGGGGTCGCTGGTATCAATCCAGATCTCCTCGCCGCTCTCGAGGTCGCGCAGGCGCAGCTCACCCACGTTGGGCAGCTCTTTTTCCGCGGGATCAAAGATACGCACCGCCACCACGTCGTGCCGATAGGCCAGCCGTCGAAGCCCCTGGGCCCAGGGGGGCTCCTGCGCAGGGCTTTGGCTGAGAAAGTCGGAGACCACAAACAAGAGGGCCCGGCGCCTGAGGGTTTTGGCCGCGTGCTCGAGGGCCTCTTCCAGCGAGCCGGCCTGCCCAGGTTGCGAGCGCGGTTTTGAGGCTGGAACAGCCCCACCCTGCAAAGCCATCAGCCTATACAGCTCGTGCAGAATCCGCAGCGCCTGCCGGCGGCCGGTACCCGGCGGTATCATGCGCATGCCAGCCTCGGAAAACCCGATCGCGCCCACCTTATCGCCGTGCCGCCCTACGATGGCCGCCGCCGTGCCCACAAACTCCAGGGCCTCCTCGAGCTTGAGCACCCGCCGGGTGCCAAAGCGCATCGAGGCGGAGAGATCCACCACCAGCCAGACCGTGACCTCTTTTTCTTCGCGGTACTGCCGGATGTGGATCTTGCCTGTGCGGGCGGTGACGTTCCAGTCGATGCGGCGTACCTCGTCGCCCGGCTGGTACTCCCGCACCTCGGCCAGATCCAGGCTGGGGCCGTAGAAAAAGCCGGTGTAGTCGCCAAACAAAAACCCGTCCAGCCGCTTCAAGACCCGGAACTCGAGCCGGCGCAACAGCTCGGCGGGCAGCTCACGCGGGCGGGGTGGGGCGGCCTTGGGCTCGGCCTCGAGGGTGACTTCGATCTGGCTTTTGCGCGGTCGTCGCAGCAGCATGGCTCGTCCTGCTCAGGCCGAGGGGTGCTCGGCGGGGGGGCGGGTGTCGCGGTAGGGATCGCCGATGTGCACCTTGGGCAGGGGGGTGGCGGCAATAATCTTCTGCACCACCTCCTCGAGCTTCACCTCGTCGGCCAGGGCCTCGTAGGAAAGGATGATGCGGTGGCGCAGCACCTCCGGGGCCAGGTCGCGCACATCCTCGGGCAGGGCGTACTCGCGGCCCCGCACGATGGCCAGCGCCTTGGCCCCCAGAATCAGGTTGACGCTGGCGCGCGGGCTAGCGCCGAAGCTGATGTACTTCTTCAGGTTCGAGAGGCCCACCTCGCCGGGGTCGCGGGTGGCCCGGGCCAGCCGCACCGCGTACTCGGTGACGGCCTGGTGCACGTGCACCCGGTCGGCCATGGCCTGCAGGTGGCGCAGCTCATCGCCGGTGAGCACCTCCTGCACCGGCTCGAACCTGGTCGAGACCCGATCCACCACCGTCATCTCCTCGTAGAAGGCGGGGTAGTCGATCCAGACCTTGAACATGAAGCGATCCACCTGGGCCTCCGGCAAAAAGTAGGTGCCTTCGGATTCGATGGGGTTCTGCGTGGCCAGTACCAGGAAGGGGTCGGGCAGCTTGAAGGTCTGGTGGCCGATGGTAACCTGGCGCTCCTGCATAGCCTCGAGCAGGGCCGACTGGATCTTGGCCGGGGCCCGGTTAATCTCGTCGGCCAGTATCAGGTTGGCAAAGATGGGGCCCAGCTCCACCTCGAAACTAGCCTCCTTGGGGTTGTAGATGCGGGTGCCCACCAGGTCGGCGGGTACTAGGTCGGGGGTGAACTGGATGCGCTTGAAGCTGGCCCCGATGGCCTCGGCCATGGTCTTGATGGCCAGGGTTTTGGCCAGGCCCGGCACCCCTTCAATCAGGATGTGGCCGCGCGCCAGCAGCGCCACCAGCATGCGCTCTAGCATCAGATCCTGCCCCACAATCACCTTCTTGACTTCCAGTAAAAGCGTGCGCAGCTTGGCGGCCGCGTCCATCACGGCTTGGGGCTCGAGGGCGGGTTTTGGCGCTTCGTTCATAACAACCTCTCTTATAGCGGATACAAGGGGGCTGGCGGATTCAGATATTCTGGCCGGGGTTGCTGTTGGGAGGGGTGGGTGCAGGCGCAGGGGTGGGTTGTGAGGGAGGGCCGGGCAATGAGGGCGCGTTGGGCTCGAGGGGAATTAGCTCCGGCGAGCCCCCCGGCATCCCAGGCCCCGGCATTGGGCCTCCCGGCCCCGGCAGGGGTTGTCCGGGCAGGTCGAAGCGGAACAGCTGGCCGTCCTGGTAGATCAGGATGGGGCACTCCGCGCCCGGCTCCTGTCCGGGCTGCGGCTGGCCAGGGCCCTGGCCCGGGCCTGGCTGTAGCGGGATGAGCTCGCGCGGATCGGGGGCAGGTGTGGGCTGCTGTTGCCGATCAAACTGCACCAACTCCAGCTGCCCGGTGTGCTGCTTTGGGCCCACCGACCCCTGGATACCCGATACCGAGCGCAAGCCGGCCCAGTAGCCAGCGCCGAAGGCCATCAACACCAGCAGGGCCATTGCAGCCGGTGTACGCAACCAATCCAGCCTGAGCTGTTCCATGCTTTACTTTATGATGTAATACTGGGTTCAATCTGAGAACACCCTACGTTTGAACCCTCCTTTTCTCATAGGAAATGGGGCCCACACCGGCTTCCATCTGTACCTACTTGATCTCGACCCCCGACCACCTCTCAATTAGCTGGGCCACAGCGGTGTGGTCGACCTCGGTATTGCCCACCTCGCGCCTGGCAACCTCGAAGAACTCCCGCACCTGCCGGAGCATGGGGGCCGGGGTTCCGGCGGCCTCGAGCACCTTTGCGCAGATACCCAGATCTTTAGCCAGCAAACCCAGGGCAAAGGTGTTGGTGAAATGGCGGCTGAGCACCCGCTGACCAAACAGGTTCTCGCTTACGTTGGAGCGGCCCGACGAGGCGTTGATCACCTCGAGGGCCAGCCGGGCCTCCACCCCCTGCTTGACCAGGGCCGCCATCCCCTCGCTCAAAACCCACAGATTGACCGCCAGCAGGGCGTTGTTGATGGCCTTCACGGCATGCCCCGACCCCAGCGGCCCCACGTGCACAATCTTGGCAGCATAAACCTCCATCACCGGCCTGGCGCGAGCGAAGTCCTCGGGTGAACCCCCGGCCATCACGGTGGCTTTGGCCTGCACCGCACCGGCCACGCCGCCGGACAGGCAGGCATCGAGGTAGGAAACCCCTTTCTCCCGGAGCGTCTGGGCGGTCTTCCTGGCCAGCTCGGGCTCGCCCGAGGTGTGATCCACCCAGAGCGTACCGGGGCGCAGGTAGGGCGAGAGCCTGCGGGCCATCTCGTCAACCTCGAGGGAGGTGGGCAGGCAGGTAAAAAGGATCTCGGCCTGGGCCACCTCGCTCAGATCCACCGCTTTTGAACCAAACTCCTTGGCGTGGGCCAGGGCCTTGTCAAAGGTACGGTTCCAGACCAGGGTCTCGTGGTGTTGCGCCAGGTGACCAGCAATCGGATACCCCATTGCGCCAAGTCCGATGAAGGCAAGTTTCATGCCCAAATAATAACCGCACGCCTGGTGGAAAGCCCCCAGAAAGCCTTTAGAGCGGCTGAGCCCGCTAAGGACATAAACCCTGCCACCGGCGTATTCACCCCAGGAAACTCAGCCTTATCTTGTCAGATCGCTTATACCAGCTAAACTAAAGAGCGGGTCTGCCGGGATGGCGGAATGGTAGACGCTACGGACTTAAAATCCGTTGCCCGCAAGGGCGTGTGGGTTCGAGTCCCATTCCCGGCACCATTCTTCGCAACTTATGGGTGGCTTTAGCCACCTTGTCTTTCCAGCACCACCATCGCCAGGGCGTAGTGCTTTTCGTGGGTGAGTGAAAGGTGGGCTTTTAGGTGTTCGGCCTCCATCCGAGCGCGGAGTTTTGGGGCGAAATGCAGCAGGGGTCTGCGGCCTTCCACCTCCACCCAGACCTCGAGCCAGCCAAAACTATCCGGCCAGCATTTCTGAAAGGCTTCTTTGGCGGCAAAGCGAGCCGCTAGCGAAGGCACGGGATCGGGCTTGGCCAGGCAGTATTGGATCTCACCGGGCACAAAGTGGCGTTCCAGAAACCGCCGAGGGTGCCGCTGCCACACCTTGCGCAGGCGTGCAAGCTCTACGATATCGGTTCCAATCGCTACGATGGACATCGGTTAGCATTGTAAGCGTTGTGCTGCCCAAAGCCTTTCTGAACAAAATGTCCGACTTACTGGGCGAGGCCTTTCCAGAGTTTTTGCGGGCCCTTACCCAGGCCGACCGGAGCTACGGTCTGCGGGTCAATACCCTCAAGCTAAGCCCCCAACAGCTTCAAGAGATCAGCCCCTGGCCCCTCGAGCCCATTCCCTGGTCGCCCGAAGGCTTTTACTACCCCGCCGAGGCCCGGCCCGGGCCGCACCCCTACTACTACGCCGGTCTGTACTACATCCAGGAGCCCTCGGCCCAGGCCGTGGGGGTGCTGGCCGACCCACAGCCCGGCGAGCGGGTGCTGGATCTGGCGGCCGCCCCCGGGGGCAAAACCACCCATCTGGCGGCTCGCATGCAGGGGCGGGGGCTTTTGGTCTCCAACGAAATCGACAGCAAGCGGGTGCGCGGGCTGCTGGAAAACGTGGAGCGCTGGGGTGCCAACCTGGCGGTGGTCTCGGCACCGGTGGAGAGGCTGGCCCACGCCTGGGGGGCTTACTTCGACCGGGTGGTGCTGGATGCCCCCTGCTCCGGGGAGGGCATGTTCCGCAAAGACCCCGAGGTGGTTCGACACTGGGGGCCGGGGGCTCCATCGCGGGCTGCCCGCATACAAAAAAACCTGCTGGCCGCCGCCGCCGACCTGGTGCGCCCAGGCGGCACACTGATCTACTCAACCTGCACCTTCGCCCCAGAGGAGAACGAGCAGGTTATTGCCGATTTTTTGCACACCCCCGGTTGGGCGCTCGAGGACGCCCGCATCTCCCCGCTTTTTGCCGGCGGGGTTCCAGCCTGGGGCGATGGTCATCCCGCCCTGGCCCAGACAGCCCGGCTATGGCCCCATCGGCTGCGCGGGGAGGGGCATTTTTTGGCCAGGCTGCGCAAGATCGATGGCACAGAAAATCATCCCCCCCAGGCCCGCATCCCCCCGCCTTCCCGCGAGAGCAAAGCGCTGTGGCAGGCCTGGAGTGAGGAACACCTGCAAACTGCCCTCGAGGGGGAAATCCTCGAGCGCGCCGGACACCTCTACCTGCTGCCCCCAGCCCTACCCGACCTCGAGGGCATCCGGGCACCGGCGCCGGGGCTCTACCTGGGCGAGGCGCGCGCCGGTCATCGCACAGGCTCTGGACGTTTTCTTCCGGGGCAACCACTGGCCCACTACCTAAAACCTGAGCAGGTCAACCACACCCTTCTCCTGCCAAGCGACGACCCCCGAACCCTGGCCTTTGCCCTGGGGCAGCCCGTCCCAGCGGAGGGCACCGATGGCTGGAAGCTGGTTGCACTCCAAACGCCCGTTGGAAACTTCAGCCTGGGCTGGGGCAGGCTCAAAGCAGGCATCCTGCGGCCCGGCAGAACCAGCCTGTAGTGCCCAGCACAGTCCCTACCGCTCAAATTCTGGGGTGTTTCCAGCCCCTGGTCGTCCGGGTTTACTCTTCCTGGGCCTCCAGCCGTTTCAGCAGCGCTTTCAATTCGGCTTTTTGCTGGCCTTCTTCCATTCCGTCGGCGAGCTTTTCGATGGCCAGCCGCACCACCTCCGACTTGGAAACCAGCTGCTCCGGACTGGAAAGTTCGTAGGCCAGCTTGGTCAGGAGGGCGTCCTGATCATCGCTAATGACTACCTGGAGGCGCTTTTTCTCTTTCTTGGGCATAATCGCTTGGTTCAGACGCTGCACGAGTATGGATACAGTAGAATACTCGTATAGGTTTATGACTGTAATTTAGCACGCTACATTCGTGCTTGACAATATAGTTTTAGCTGAATATGCTCATAGTGAGGGTGATGTGTAACATACACAACAACACTCGGGCACACCCAGGAGACGCGATCCTGTATGAATAGAATCTTAACTATTCGCGGCGGTGTTCCTCTTAGCGGTGAGCTGCGGATTTTTCCGGCCAAAAACTCAGCGCTCAAGCTAATGGCCGCCAGCATTCTTACTGCCGAGCCGGTAACCCTCACGGAGGTTCCGCGCCTGCGCGATATTGATGTTTTGCTCGAGCTTTTAGGTCACCTGGGTACCCGCCACGCCTGGGAAGGCCGCACCTTACACCTGCACACACCCGAAATTCGTTCTACGCAAGCCCCTTTCGAGCTGGTCAGCAAGATGCGGGCCAGCTTCAACGTTCTGGGGGCCCTGGCTGCCCGGGCCGGTGAAGGCACTGTGCCCCTGCCAGGCGGCTGCAACTTTGCCGAACGGCCGGTTGACCAGCACATCAAGGCCCTGCGCGCGCTGGGCTTTGAGGTAACCACCGAGATCACCGAGCAGGGCCTGGCCTACACCGCCCGCCGGCTCAAACCTGCCTCGGGTCGGGTGGTCTACGATCTTCCCACCCTGGGCGGCACCGAGCAGGCCCTGATGGCCGCGGCCCTGGACGGCGAGGCTGTCCTGGTAAACACCCCACAGGAGCCCGAGATCGTCGATCTGTGCAACTTCCTGACCATGATGGGGGCCGAGATCAGGGGCACCGGGAGCAGCATCCTGCACATCAAGGGTAAGCCCAGCCTGCGGGGGGGGCGCTACAGCGTCATCCCCGACCGCATCGAGGCCGGCACCTATCTGTTTGCCGCCGCTGCTACCAGAGGCTCCATCACCTTGACCAACGTGGAACCGTTCCACATGGACGCGGTGCTGGATAAGCTCTCGCAATCGGGCCACCACATTGCCACCGGCAAAGACTGGATCCGCCTGGAAGCCACCCCCCACCCCCAGCCTTTCAACCTCGAGGCCCGCGAATACCCCGGCTTCGTCACCGACCTGCAACCCCCGGCCACGGCCTACCTGGCCACCGTGCACGGCACCTCGCTGGTCTCGGATCGGGTTTACCCCGACCGCTTCACCCACGCCAGCGAGCTGGCCCGCATGGGGGCCGATATCACCCTGAAAGACCGCACCCTGGTGATTCAGGGCCGCCAGCTCACCGGGGCCGCCGTTGAGGCCCGCGATATTCGGGCCGGAGGGGGGCTGATTATCGCAGCCCTGGCTGCCGAAGGCGAGAGCCATATCACCGGAATGCAGTACATCGAACGCGGTTACGAAGACATCGAGAACCGGCTGCGCAGCCTGGGGGCCCAGGTCGGCCTGCAAATACCCGAGCTGGCCCTGGCCGCCGACTAACAGGGCCTCCAGCTTCCAAGGGGCGGTATCGCCCTCCACTACACAGATAACTGCGGTTGGGTTGGTTCGCCGCCGGTTTGACGTTTGGGCCCAGAAAGCCTACACTCAAGTGCTATGGATTTGCAGACCCTACAACACCGGCTCGAGGCCCTTCGGGGGTATCTTTGACATCGCCGGCAAAGAAACCCGCCTGAAAGAGCTAGACACGCAAATCAACGACCCCAGCCTCTGGAACGACCCGGCCCATGCCCGCAAAATTTCCCAGGAGGCGGCCCGGCTGCGCAAGGCGGTGGAAGGTTACCGGCGCCTGGAGTCCGACCTGCAAGGGCTACTGGAGCTCTGGCCGGAGCTTTCGGCTGAAGAGCGGGAGCAGATGCAACCCGAGCTCGAGCGGGCCGGGCGCGAGCTAGAAGACCTTTACCACCAGACCCTGCTCGGCTTCCCCTACGCCGAAAACGCCGCCATTGTGACCATCAAACCGGGCGCCGGCGGCACCGAGGCCTGCGACTGGGCCCAGATGCTCTACCGCATGTACACCCGCTTTGCCGAGCGCAAGGGCTTCAACCTGGAGCTAGTAGACCTCGAGCCCGGCGCCGAGGCCGGAATTGACCAGGCCCAGTTTATCGTGCGGGGCGAGAACGCCTACGGCCTGCTCTCGGCCGAGGCCGGGGTGCACCGCCTGGTGCGCCCCTCCCCCTTCAACGCCCAGGGCAAGCGCCAGACCAGCTTCGCTGCGGTGGAGGTGATGCCGGAGGTGGACGAGTCGGTGGACGTGCAGATTGCCCCCGAAGACCTGCGGATTGACGTGATGCGCTCGCAGGGCAAGGGCGGCCAGGGGGTCAACACCACCGACTCGGCGGTGCGGGTGGTGCACCTACCCACCGGCATCATCGTGAAGTGCCAGGTCACCCGCAGCCAGCAGAAAAACAAAGAGATGGCCATGAACATCCTGCGCTCCAAGCTCTTCGAGATCGAGTGGAAGAAAAAGCAGGAAGAGCTGGCCCGGCTTAAGGGTGAGTCGCGGCCCATCGAGTGGGGCAGCCAGATTCGGAGCTACGTGCTGGACAAGCAGTACATCAAAGACCACCGCACCGGCGAGATGCGCCACGACCCCGAGAATGTGCTGGACGGCGACCTCGAGAGCCTCATCTGGGCCGGGCTGGAGTGGAAGGCCGGGCGGCGGGAGGCGGTCGCCAGCGCCGATGAGGAGTAGCCGTTCCGACGGGGTGGGCAAATCACCCCTGAAGCCAAACAGAAGGGCCAGCTGAGGCAAGCTCAGCCGGCCCTGGTTGTTTTCGAGAACGGCTATTGCGCGGGGGTGGACTTCAGCCGCTCCACCACCCCCCGATCCTCGAGGGTGCTGGTATCCCCCTTAATTTCCTCGCCGGAGGCCACCTGCCGCAAGAGGCGGCGCATGATCTTGCCGGAGCGGGTTTTGGGGAGGGCATCGGTGAGGCGGATCTCGTCGGGGCGGGCGATGGCCCCAATGGCCTTGACCACATGGGCCTTGAGTTCCTGCGCGAGTTCGGCGCTGGGGGTAAAGCCCGTTTTGAGGGTCACGAAGGCCACAATCCCCTCACCTTTGATGGGGTCGGGCCGCCCCACCACCGCCGCCTCGGCCACCGCCGGGTGCGCAACCAGGGCGCTTTCGACCTCCATGGTGCCCAGCCGGTGACCCGAGACGTTAAGCACGTCGTCCACCCGGCCCAGAATCAGGTAATAACCGTCTTCATCGCGCCGGGCCCCATCGCCGGTGAAGTAGTTGCCGGGGTACTGGGAGAAATACTGCCGCTCAAAGCGTTCCGGGTCGCCCCAGACCGTGCGCAGCATGGAGGGCCAGGGTTTCTGAATGATCAGGTGGCCGCCCTCGTCGGGGTTGTTCACCGGCTGGCCCGAGGTGTCCACAATCTCGGGCTTCACCCCAAAGAAGGGCTTGCCGGCATGACCGGGCTTCATGGGGTGCACGCCGGGCAGGGTGGTGATCATGATGCCGCCGGTCTCGGTCTGCCACCAGGTATCCACAATGGGGCAGCGCTCCTTGCCGATCACCCTGTAGTACCAGAGCCAGGCCTCGGGGTTGATGGGCTCCCCTACCGAGCCCAGCAGGCGGAGGCTCGAGAGGTTGTACTTCCCTGGCCACTGCTCGCCCCACTTCATAAAGGCCCGAATGGCCGTGGGCGCGGTGTAAAGGATGCTCACGCTGTATTTTTCGATGATGCTCCAGATGCGGCCCTCGTCCGGGGCATTGGGTGCGCCTTCGTACATCAGGGTGGTGGCCCCGTTTTGCAAAAGCCCGTACACCACGTAGCTGTGACCGGTAATCCAGCCCACATCCGCCGTGCAGAAGTAGGTGTCGGTGTCTTTGAGGTCGAAGATGTACCGGGCGGTCAGGTAGGTATACACCGAGTAGCCCCCGGTGGTGTGCAAAACCCCCTTGGGCTTGCCGGTGGAGCCGGAGGTGTACAGGATGAAGAGGGGGTCTTCGGCGTCCATGGGCTCGGGGGGGCAGTCGGCTGCGGCATTGGCCATCAGCTCGTGGTACCAGTGGTCGCGGCCCGGCTCCATGGGCACCTCGTGGCCGGTGCGCCGCACCACCACCACGTGCTCGATAGATTTAGCGTCTGAAAGGGCTTCGTCGCTGTTGGCCTTGAGCGGAACCACGCTCCCGCGCCGCCAGCCGCCGTCGGCGGTGATGAGCACCTTGGCCTGCGCGTCGTTGATACGGTCGGCCAGGGCCGAGGCCGAGAAGCCCCCAAACACCACCGAGTGCACCGCCCCAATGCGCACGCAGGCCAGCATGGCGATGGCCGCCTCGGGGATCATGGGCAGGTAGATGGTCACGCGGTCGCCCTTCCGCACCCCCAACCCTTTGAGCACGTTGGCGAACTTGCTCACCTCGCGGTGCAGCTGCTGGTAGGTGAGGATGCGCGAGTCGCCCGGCTCCCCTTCGAAGATGATGGCGGCCTTGTTGCCGCGGGTTGCAAGGTGGCGATCGAGGCAGTTATAGGAAAGGTTGAGCTGCCCCCCGATGAACCACTTGGCGTTGGGGGGGTTCCACTCGAGCACCTTGTCCCAGGGCTTGAACCAGTGTAGCTCCGAGGCTACCCGGCTCCAGAACTTTTCAGGCTCTTCTAGGCTCTCGCGGTAAAGGGCCTCGTAGTCCTCGAGCCGATGAATACGGGCTGCTTGCTGAAAAGCCTCTGAAGGTTGAAAAACCCGCTCCTCCTTTAGAACCGCTTCAATTTTTTCCATACTTACCTCTTTAGGTTCGCCGAGACTGGCAAAATCAAGGGGCCTTTTGTTGGTGAGCATAGGTGGGTTAAGGGCCGCCGTCAAGAAAGACTGGGCTTCGGCAAATGTGCGAAATCCGGCTTTACTTGACAGTCTAAACCGATCCGGGCCATCATAGCCGCAGAACCCCGATGAACCTGTACGGGTCTTCTTTAGATCGTACGCTATAGAAATCCGAAGACCTATGGCACAGAGTCGTAAACTCACCACCGTTCAAGCCGCGCTAAGGGTACTGGCCTACCTGGCCGAGCACCCCGAGGGGGTAGAGGCCGCCCGCCTGGCTGCTTTTCTGGGTAAAAGTCTTTCCACGGCCTATGCCCTGCTGGCCAGCCTGGTCTCGGAGGGCTTTGCCGAACGGGAGGGCAGCACCTACCGGCTCTCCAAAAGCGCGCTGGTGCCTTCACCCAACCGCCTGGCCGAGCCCGAGAAGCTATCGGATGCGCTGGAGGAACTTTATCTACGTACCCGCGAACGCAGCTATCTGGCCCTCCTCGACCGCGAAGGCAGGCTGCGACTCTCCACCCGCGGCCGGCAGGGCCTGCCCAAGCTGGCCGGGCTGGAGGATCAGGTCGGCGAGGGTTTTCATGCCCTGGCTTTAGGCAAGGCCGTGCTGGCCTACATGGACAGCCAGGCCCAGGCCCCCCACCTGCAAAACCTCAAGGCCTTTACCCGGCTCACCATCACCGATCCGCTGACCCTGGAGGAAGAGCTGGCCAAGGTGCGGCAGATGGGGTTCGCGGTGGAAATCGAAGAGCATTCCGACGGTATCTCCGGGGTGGCTGCCCCCATTTTCAGCCCGGACGGTGCGGTGATGGGGGCCTTTGGGGTGGTGGTGCCCTCGAGGCGCTTTCCCTACGCCTTCACCCGGCTGGTGCAGGCGGTGCAGGAGGTAGCCAGGGCCGCTTCCAGCCGCACTCGAGCCGAGCAGCCGCCCTCGGATGAGGCCAAGCCCCTTCCCGCCAGCGCACCGGTCTACCTGGGTTCGTCCAGCGAGGAAACCCCCGTCTGGGCCCCCAAATCCCTGGTAGAAAAGGCCAACCTTAAGGATTATCCCGCCGAGTACCGGCGCAGCCTCGAAGAGCCCGAGGCTTTCTGGGGCGAGTGGGCCGAGCGCTTCCACTGGTTTAACCCCTGGAAGCGGGTTCGGGAGGTGGACGCCCCCTACCACCGCTGGTTTGTGGGCGCCACCACCAACATCACCTACAACGCCCTGGATCGGCACGCCGACGGCCCCCGCCGCAACCAGCTGGCCCTGATGGCCCTGGCCGGGGATGGCACCGTACACAAGCTGACCTACCGCGAGCTGCGCGACCTCACCGCCCGCCTGGCCGGTGGGCTGCTGTCGCTGGGCATCAAGCCCGGTGACCGGGTGGCGGTGTACATGCCCACCGGGCTGGAGATGGCCCTGACCTTTCTGGCCTGTGCCCGCATTGGGGCGGTGCACGTGGCTGTTCCTGCCGGCCTGGGCAGCCAGGCCCTGCGCGAGCGCCTGGTGGACACCCAGGCCCGGCTGCTGGTGGCCGCCGACCGCATGTACCAGGGTGGGCGCACCCTGCACTTCACCCACGTACTCGAGGAAGCCACCCAGGGCCTGGATATACCGGTGCTGTGGTTTAGCCGGGGTGGTACGGTCAGACCGCTGGAATTCTGGGATTTGATCGAGGCCCACCGCCCCACCACCCCCGCCCTGCCGGTGGACAGCGAGCATCCCCTGTTTATCCTGTATACCTCGGGCTCGACGGGCAAGCCCAAGGGTGTGGTGCACGTGCACGGGGGCTACATGGTGGGCATCACCTACCACCTGCGCACCCTCTTCGACCTCAAGGACGGCGAGATCTCCTGGGCCACTGCCGATCTCTCCTGGATTGTGGGGCACAGCTACGGTCTGTACGCCCCCTTGCTGGAAGGGCTCACCACCGTACTGCGGGCCGAACGGCTCGACTACCCCGATGTAAGCAGCTTCTACGAGATGCTGGAGGAGTGCGGGGTCAACGTGCTCATCATCAGCCCCACCTGGCTGCGCACCCTGCGCAAACACGGCGACGAGTTCGCCCAAAAGGCCCGGCTCTCCGACCTGCGGCTGGTTGCTAGCGTGGGGGAGTACCTGGCCCCCGAGGTCTGGCACTGGGCCGCCAAACACCTAGCCCACGTGGTGGATCACTGGTGGCAGACCGAGACCGGGGGCCCCTGCCTGTCCACCCCCCTTTGCATGCCGGCCAAGCCCGGCAAGGCCGGCTTCCCCTTGCCGGGGGTCGAGGTGCGGGTAGTGGATGCCTTAGGGCGTGAGCTACCCCCCGGTCAAAAGGGCCACCTGGTCATCGGCCAGCCCTTCCCCCACTTCATGCGCACCTTCTGGAACAACAACGAGCGCTACCTCGAGCAGTGGAGCCGCATCCCCGGCTATTACAGCACCGGGGACATCGCCGTGCGCGACAGCGAGGGCTACATTGCCCTGCTGGGCCGTTCGGACGACGTTATCAAAGCTGGAGAGCTGCGCATCGGCACCGCCGAGATCGAGGGGGCCATGCTCTCCCATCCTTCGGTGGCCGAGGTCGCCGCGGTGGGAATTAGCAACCCCGAGCTCGGCGAGGTGATCAAGGTGTATGTGGTGCTGAAAACCCGCGAGACCAGCCTCGAGGTGCGCGCCATCCTGGCCGACAAGCTGCAAGCCCACCTACGCCGGCAGCTAGGGCATCTGCAACTACAAACTGTCATCGAGATCGTGGATCAGCTACCCCGCACCAAAAGCGGCAAAATCCTGCGCCGCCTGCTCAAAGCCCAGGAGCTCGGCGACGATCCGGGCGACCTTTCCACCCTCGAGCCGTGAGCGTGAAGATGCAGCAGATTCATTTCACCAAGTGCCCCAAGCCCGCCCCGGCCAGGGTTTGGCACAATATCGGCCCTCCCCATTTTTCGGGTTTAGCAGGGTTTTGTGGTTTTTTTCCTCGTAGCGTGCGGTAGCGCAAGAGCAGGAGGCCCCTTATGGAACTCGAGCAGCTGCTAAAACCAAAAGTCAGCTATCAGGCCCCCCAGGCCCAGCGGAACCAGGCCAACCTGCCCGACTTCTGGGCCGAGTACACCCGCAGCCTGCAAGACCCCGAGGCCTTCTGGGGCGAGCAGGCCCGGCGGTTTCATTGGTTCCGGCCCTTTGAGCAGGTGCTGGAGTGGAACTTCCCCGACCACCGCTGGTTCTTGGGCGGCCAGACCAACATCACCTACAACGCCCTGGATCGCCATGCCCAGGGTTCTAAGCGCAACCAGGTCGCGCTTCTGTACTTAAGCGAGGACGGCAGCGAGCAAAAGCTCACCTACGGTGAGCTTCTGGATCGGGTTTCGCGCTTTGCAAGCGGGCTCAGGCGGTTGGGGGTGGAAAAAGGCGACCGGGTGATCATCTACATGCCCCTGACCCTGGAGGGCATCATCGCCATGCTGGCCTGCGCCCGCATTGGGGCGATTCACTCGGTGGTGTACGCCGGGCTGGGGGTCTCGGCGCTGCGCGAGCGCATCATGGATGCTGGGGCCAAACTGGTGATTGCGGGGGATGTGAGCTACCGCCGGGGCAAAGCGGTAGACCTCGAGTCCATCGTGCTCCAGGCCATCGAAGGTTTGAACCTACCCACGGTCTGGTTCTGCCGCAACAAAGCCGTGCCCGAGGGGCCCCGCTTCCACGATTTCAACGAGCTGCTCTGGTCACACCAACCCGAGGCCGAGGCCGTCCCGCTGGATAGCGAGCACCCTTTGTTTATCCTCTACACCTCGGGCTCCACCGGCAAGCCCAAGGGCGTGGTGCACGTGCACGGGGGCTACATGGTGGGTACAGCCTACCACCTGCGCACCTTTTTCGACGTAAAGGATACCGATGTCTACTGGACCACCTCGGACATCGGCTGGATTGTGGGGCACAGCTACATCGTGTATGCGCCCTTGCTCGAGGGCGTCACCAGCGTGCTGCGCGAGGGTGCACCGGACTATCCCAACCCAGCGGCTTTGTGGCAGGCCGTTGAGCGCTACCGGGTCAACGTGATGTTTACCGCCCCCACGGCGGTTCGCATGTTCATGAAGTTTGGCCCCGAATGGCCCGCCCGGCACGACCTCTCGTCGCTGCGGTTCATTGGGGTGGCCGGCGAGCCCCTCAACCCGGAGGCCTGGCAGTGGGCGGTCGAGCACCTGATGCAGGGCGGCCGGCGCGGCTTCGTAGCCGACAACTGGTGGCAGACCGAGCTGGGCGGCCCCACCCTGGGCACCCCGCTCACCCTGGAGGGCCGGCCCGGCTTTGTGGGGGTGCCCCTGCCCGGCGTGGAGGCCACGGTGGTGGACGCCACGGGCACCGAACTCCCCCCCGGAACCGGTGGCTTGCTCGCGCTCAAGCGCCCCTTCCCCCACATGATGCGCACGGTCTGGGGTAATCACGCCCGCTATACCCAGTACTGGACGGAAATACCCGGTAACGTGTATGCCGCCGGCGACGTAGCCAGCAAAACCGCTGAAGGCTACTTCACGGTGCTGGGCCGCGCCGACGATGTGCTCAACGTGGCCGGTCACCGCATCGGCACCGCCGATGTAGAGAGCGCCCTGGTCTCGCACCCGGCGGTGGCCGAGGCTGCCGTGATTGGGGTGCCCGACCCCATCAAGGGCGAAAACATCAAGGCTTTCGTGGTGTTGCGGGTGGGGCGCGAAAAAACCGAGGCCCTGCGGGATGAAATTGTGCAGCACGTGCGGCTCGAGCTAGGCCCCATCGCCACCCCCAGCGAGCTGGTTTTCCTGGATAAGCTCCCCAAGACCCGCAGCGGCAAAATCCTGCGCCGCCTGCTCAAGGCCCAGGAGATGGGGCGGGATCCCGGCGATTTGAGCACGCTCGAGGAGTAACCACAGCCTCAAACAAACAACCTGGCTCAACGGTACTTCTGCAGATACACACACCACATCCATGCCAAAAGATTGGAGGGCACCTTTTCCATTGATCGCACAGATTCCCAGCACAGACCGTCAATAAGCGGTTCTTGATTTTTCATAAGTGTTTTTTTGCTTCAGGCCAGTTGTACCCAACCCATACGCCGCACTTAACCCTCCAGGGCGGTGCGTTTTTCTCTCATAAAACAAATAATTGCGCCGCTTTTCGCAGATATACAAAAACTGGCGATAACTTGACCAAGCCAACAAAAGGGCATTAGATTCATGGCGCAAGTCTGAAACGCGGAAAAGCGACCACCCCCGTAGCAATGGTGGCTGGACTTGTGCTACATGGAGGTAGGCATGGATAAAGCAAAGGCCGATGCGTACTGGAAGGCCAACATAACCCTAATCCGCAACCTGCTTATCGTCTGGGCAGTGGTTTCCTACGGGTTTGGGATTGTGTTGGTTAATGTGCTTAACAACATCAAGCTCGGATCGGTTCCCCTGGGTTTTTGGTTCGCTCATCAGGGTGCCATCATCATCTTTGTCATCTTGATCTTCATCTACGCCTCGCAGATGAACAAGATTGACCAGCAGTTCGACGTACACGAATAGGGGGCCACCAATGAGTGTAGAACTTTGGACCTGGATCATTGTGCTCCTGACTTTCGGCTTGTACGTGGGTATCGGTATCTGGGCCCGTGTGCGTGAAACCGAGGGCTTCTATGTGGCCGGGCGTGGGGTGCCCCCCATCGCCAACGGTATGGCCACCGCCGCCGACTGGATGAGCGCAGCCAGCTTTATCTCGATGGCCGGCTTGATCTCTACGCTGGGCTACGACGGCACCATCTACCTGATGGGCTGGACCGGCGGTTATGTATTGCTGGCCTTGTTGCTGGCACCGTACCTGCGCAAGTTTGGCAAATTTACCGTTCCGGACTTTGTAGGCGACCGTTACTACTCCCAGACCGCACGTGTGGTCGCGGTGATAGCTGCGGTGTTCGTCTCGTTCACCTATGTAATCCCACAACTCGTAGGGGTGGGTACGGTTTTTGCCCGCTACCTGGGGGTACCAAGCACCACCGGGCTGTGGGTTGGGGTGGCCGTCACTGCACTGTTTGCTGTGCTGGGGGGTATGAAAGGTATCACCTGGACGCAGGTGGCCCAGTACACGGTGTTGATTATCGCTTACCTGATCCCGGCGTTTGCCATCGCCAGCATCCTCACCGGCAACCCCGTTCCCCAGCTAGCCCTTACCTTTAGCGACATCGTCTCTCGCCTCAACCAGCTACAAGTAGACCTGGGCTTCACCCAGTACACCCAGCCTTTCCAGCGCTTCGACATGCTGAACATTCTGCTAATTACGGCGTGCTTGATGTTCGGCACGGCTGGGTTGCCCCACGTCATCATCCGCTTCTACACCGTCCCCACGGTCAAGGACGCGCGCGCCTCCGCTGGTTGGGCCCTGCTCTTTATCGCTTTGCTCTACACCACCGCGCCAGCCATCTCGGTGTTTGCCCGCTACAACCTGATCAACACCCTGCACGGTAAAAGCTTTGAGGAAGTACGCCAGATCGACTGGGTGGCCAAATGGGAAAAAACCGGCCTGCTGCGCTTTGTGGACAAGGACGGCAACGGCATTGTGACCGTCGCTAGGGGCAATGCCTTCAAGTTTATCCCCGGCACCACCCGTCCCGACGTCAACAACCCCGACACCACCAGCGCCAACGAGGTGTTCATCAACAACGACATCATCGTACTTTCCACCCCTGAGGTAGCCAAGCTGGCCCCGCTGATCATCGCCCTGGTGGCGGCAGGCGGTCTGGCAGCGGCGCTTTCCACCGCTTCGGGACTGCTGATTGTTATCTCTTCGGCGCTTTCGCACGACCTGTATTACCGCATCATCAACCCAAGGGCCTCCGAAGGGCAACGCCTGTTGGTCGCTCGTGTGGGGATTCTTCTGGCGGTGCTGATCGCCGGATATTTTGGACAAAACCCACCCGGCTTTATCGCGCAGCTGGTGGCGTTTGCCTTCGGGTTGGCTGCCAGCAGTTTCTTCCCCGCCATCCTGCTCGGCATCTTCGATAAGCGCACCACCCGCGAGGGAGCCATCGCCGGCATGGTGGTGGGTCTGGTCTTCACAGCCAGCTACATCATCGGCACCAGCTACTTTGGCATGCCCCGCTGGTTCTTTGGGGTAAGCCCCGAAGGCATCGGTACCGTGGGCATGCTGATCAACCTGATCATCACCTTGGTGGTCTCGCGCATGACCCCCGAGCCGCCCAAAGAAGTACAGGATCTGGTGGAATCGGTGCGGATTCCGCGCGGTGCCAAAGAGGCCCATTATCACTAAACCCAAGCCGGGGGTGGGGATCAACCCACCCCCATTCTTTTGTGATAAGCTTTGTTTGCAGCCATGAGCAAAAACAAAAAGATTGAACCCAAAAAGGTCAATGCCTATGTACCCCCCAATCTAACCTTACGTTTGCTGCGGTTGCTGCTGGGGATTTCGGCCTTTTTGTTTTTGTTTTACACGGCTGGACACTATCTGACCGGCTGGCCTTTTCCCACCCCGCTCGACCTTTTGCGCATCACTTCGGCGGTGGTGTTGGGGGGTCTTTTAGGGCTAATCTTTTCGCGTTTCTGGCCCCTGCCGCCCACCCCTGGCCTCGAGCGCATCTTCAGGATCTTTTTCATGCTGCTGCCCGCTTTGTTATTTGGCTATGCCTTGCAGGTTTTTTCCGGAGCCAACCAAGCTTTAAGCATCATCCTGCCTTTATCAGCCTGGCTCAGCTCGGGTCTGATTATCCGCCTGCCCGAAGAGGGGCACAATGTTTCAGCCAAGTCAGCACAATAGTGCTGTGAACCCCCTCGATTTCATCCGCGCCCACGCCCCGTTTAATCTGCTACCAGCGGAAGCGCTGGAACAGGTAGAGCGAGGCCTCGAGATTGCCTTTTTTCCCAAAAACAGCAAGGTGCTGGCCCGGCATGGATCTAAAAGCCAGCACCTGTACATGATTCGCAAGGGCACAGCCCGCCTCGAGCGCGACGGGCAGACCATGATGTACCTGGAAGAGGGGGAGGTTTTTGGCTATCCCTCCCTAATCTCGCAGGGCACCCCGGCCTTCGATGTGATCGCTGAGGAAGACTTGCTGATCTACCGCTGGTCGGAACAGGTCTTTCGTGAGCTGAAGAGGCATCAACCTTTCGCAGAGTTTTTCACCAAAGGTCTGGCTGCCCGCCTGCGCCTGGTAGCCCAGCAAGAGGGCCTCGCGGTCAGCCCAATCGACCTGAGCCTACCGGTAAGCGAGCTGGTGACCCGCCCCCCAGTATTCATCGCCCGCAACGCCACCGTGCAGGAAGCGGCCAAGGCCATGCGTGAACACCAGATCAGCTCGATTCTGGTCGAAGGCAACCCCCTGGGCATTCTGACCGACCGCGACCTGCGCAACCGGGTGCTGGCCGAGGGGAAAGGCCCCCAGACCCCTTTGGCCGATGTGATGAGCACCCCGGCCAAAACCTTACCGGCCAGCACACCCCTGTTTGAAGCATTGACCTTCATGGTGCACCAGAGCATACACCACCTGCCGCTCGAGCAGGATGGGCGGATTGTGGGGGTGGTAACCGACACGGTCTTCATGCGGCAGCAGGCCCGCAGCCCTCTGCATCTGCTCAGGCGGCTCGAGCGCACCCGCAACCCAGAAGATCTCAAAGGCTACAGCCAGGAGCTAAGCGGCATCGCCGAGTCCCTTCTGGCCGGTGGCCTGGGGGCCAGCGAAATTGGTCGTAGCGTTAGCTCGCTTAACGATCACCTGGTTCGGACTCTGCTGCGCCTGGCCGAAGAGTGCCTGGGGCCACCCCCCACGCCCTACGCCTGGATCGTGTTTGGCTCCGAAGGGCGGATGGAACAGGCCCTGCTCACCGACCAGGACAACGCCCTGATCTACGCCGAGGATAGCCCCGAGGCCCAGCGCTACTTTGCCGAGCTGGCGGGGTTCGTGGTGGGCGGCCTGATACAAGCCGGCTTCCCACCCTGCCCGGGCGGCTACATGGCCACCCGCTGGTGCAAACCCATCGCGGAGTGGCAAAAGCTCTTCCTGCACTGGGTAAAGATGCCCACCCCCCAGGAGTTGCTCGAGGCCCAGATTTTCTTCGATTTCCGCAGTGTGCATGGCGAGCTCCCCCTGGAGCCGCTCGAGCGCATCGTGGCTACCAGCGGTGAGGAAACCATCTTCCTGGCCCACCTAGCCAAGGCCTCATTGCACTTCCGACCCCCCATCGGCCTTTTCCGCAGAATCCGGGAAGAAGACGGCGGCGTGGATATCAAGAAAGGGGGCATCGCCCCCATCGTCAGCCTGGCTCGAGTACACGCCCTGGAGGCCGGCAGCCTCGCCAAGGGCACCGTCGAGCGCCTTAAAATTGCCGCCCAGGAGAACAAGCTGAGCCCAGAGGGGGCCGAAACCTTAATCGAGGCCTTCGGGTTTCTAATGAGGATTCGTCTACGGCAACAACTCACCAACCTACGGCAGAAGCTGCCACCCGACAACAAGATCCGCCTCGAGCAGCTTTCTTCGCTCGAGCGTCGCCATCTCAAGGAGGCCTTCTTGCAGGTTCGCGAGATGCAGGAGGCCATGAGCCAGCGCTTCCATACCGATCGCCTGGGTTAGATAAACGCATCGCTCATGCTGTGGCCTTTGCGCAAAAGCCCCACCTGGAACGAGATCAACTACTGGGCTTTGGATCTGGAAACCAGTGGCCTGGAGGCATCCGACCAGATTCTGTCGGTGGGAATGGTGCCCATCCGCGGGGGGGTTATCGAGTTTGGCGCGCACTACTATAGCCTGGTTCGGCCCGTGCGGCCCGGGGCGCTCTCGGTTGAAGGCATCCGAGCGCACCATATTCTACCCAACGAACTAGAGGCCGCCCCGCCCCTGGCCCAGGTGCTCGAGGAGATAACGCAGCGCATTGGGCGGGACGTGCTGGTTCTACACTGTGGCTCGATAGACCTGGGATTTCTGCGGCAAAGCCATAAAGCCCTGGGCCGACGCTGGGTCAGACCTGTGGTGGTCGACACCGCGGTGCTGCTGGCCCGACTGGATGAGCGGCGGCGACAGCTCGAGCCTCACAGCAAACCCCATCCCAGCGGGCTAAGGGCGGCTCGAGCACAGCTTGGCCTGCCGCCCCACCTCGAGCACCACGCGTTGTGGGACGCTTTAGCCACGGCCGAACTCTTCCTAGCCCTCCGACACCGCTTACAAGCGCGCACCCTGCACCAGCTCATATAAAAAATCAGCTCGAGGCTTCGCTTAGAGCACATCCCGGGTTGTGCCGCGGGTGCGGTAGTTGACCCAATTTTTCCTCAGACGCAAAGCCTTCTTAAGGGGCCCATATAGGGGCGAAAAGGCCACATCGTAGGCTGGAAAGCGCACCCGCTGCCCGCCAAAACCCTCCTTGAAGGCATCGATGCCAGCGGCGTGGCTACCCTCGCTGCGGCGCGGCACGCCCCACAGATCGTATATGCGATAGCCCTTTTCCAGGCCCCAGTTGATAGCCCCCCAGTGCATACCGTTGGGGGCCTTGGCGTTGGAGTTTTCCCGGCTGCTGCCCCCATAGAGGTAGTCTACCTTACCCCCAAAAGCCACAAACAAGCCCGCGGCCAGCGCCCGGCCCTCCTGGCGGGCGATTGAGATAAAAGACGCTCCAAAGGGTTGATTCATGGCCGTCAGAACGGTTTGGTAGTAGGCTTTGGCATGCTGCAACAGCCGGGCCCGACGGTTGGTCTCCTCGAACAGCCGCCAGAATTCCTCGAAGGCCTCCATCCCCTCTATGGTTGTCACCACCCGCTTTTCGGCCAGCCGGGTGTTGCGGCGGTGCATATTGTCCATCTGAGCCAGCAGGCCTTCACGGCCCAGCGATAGATCGAGCCAGATGGAGTATTCGGGCTGGATGGTCTCTGCCAGCCGCGCTGGGGGAAACTCTGGAACCGATGACTCGGCCGGAAACCCCACTTCGGGCTCGAGCTTCAGGTAAACAGCCCCCCCTGCCCGCTGCTTGAGGGCCTGTACCACCCTGGGCAGGTCGCTTAAATCGCGCAACGCTGGCCCACGGGGGGCATACAGCATGGAGACCGGCCCCACAAACCGCCGACGAAAAAGCTGCACCGCGGCAATAAGCTGCTGTCCTTCAAACAGCGCCCAGCGCTCCGGCTGCCAGCCCGAGAGCTTCTTGACTTCGCCCCAGCCCCAGGACTGCAAGGCGCTGGTAATGGGTAGCGAAGACACCATCTGGTTCCAAACGGCGGGGTCGGAAATGGGTTCCTGCCTTAGCACAAATCACCATTATGCCCCATCCGCACCAACCACAAATCCCGCACAAAAAACTTATACTGAGCTACGTTATGCGGATCGCTTTTCAGGGAACCGAGGGTGCCTATAGCGAAGAAGCCTCACTCAAAGCCTTTCCAAATGCTGAGACCATCGGCCTGCCCACATTTCATCAAGTATTTGCAGCGGTAACCAACTGCGAGGTAGACCTGGGGGTGGTACCGGTTGAGAACACCACCGCTGGCATCATCAACCAAACCTACGACCTGCTCCTCGAGACCGACCTGCACGTGGTCGGCGAACTGGTGCTGAAGGTAGACCACTGCCTGCTGGCCCCGCCCGGAACCCGGCTGGAGGATATTCGTAAAGTCAAGAGCCACCCCCAGGGTCTGGCCCAGTGCGACGGCTTCATCGCCCGGTACAAGCTCGAGGCCGAACCGGTCTACGACACCGCCGGGGCCGCCCGCGAGCTGGCCGAACACCCCCAGCCCGGTCTGGCCGCCATCGCCAGCCGCCGCGCCGCCGAACGCTACGGCCTGGCGGTCATCGCCGAGGGCATTCAGGACTTCATCGGCAACTACACGCGCTTTTTTGTACTCTCACGTGAAGACTTCCCCCGCCGCGAGGGGCCTTACAAAACCTCGGTGGTCTTCACCACCCGCCACCGGCCCGGCGAGCTGCTGGCTGCTTTGCAGGCTTTTGCCGACCAGGGGATTAATCTGACCAAGCTCGAGTCTCGCCCCCGCCGCGACCCCGACCGCCCCTTCTCCCCCATCTTCTACGCCGACTTTGAGGGCCACGCCGAAGATCCTGGCCCCTCCCAGGCCTTGCTAACCTTGCTGCGCAGGGCTTCTTTTGTCAAAGTGCTGGGCTCCTACCCCGCCGTTACAAGCTGGGGCCTGCTCAGGGAACCATAAAACAAGCGCCCCGCAGTCAGGGCGCTTTGCCTGGGTAAAGCATTGGGGCTAGCGGAAGGTGGCACCAAACAACACCCGGCCATAGGGCGAGCTATTGAAGGGGAAAACGCTCTGGCCGCCAATAAACAGCCCCGTGTCGCGGTCGAGGGCGAACTCGAGCCCGGCGTCCAGGGTGAGGGCAAAGTTGGCGTTGGGCAGCCGCAGGCCCAGCCCGCCACCAAAATAGGGCTTGAGGCCCCGCAGGTCACGGTCGAACTGGCCCAGGTCGGGTTTGAAGAGCACCTCACCCCCAATCAGGAAGCCCGGCCCCTGGAAAATCACATCACCATAGATCAGGGCCACCAGGTCGCGCTGCAGGCTGGCCTCGAGGCCAAACCCCAACGTGGGCGAGGGCACCGAGATGCGCAGCTGGAAAGAGCGCTGGGCCAGTCCCGTGGAAGCAAAAGCCAGCAAAACCATGGCAAGCAGCAAGGGTAGTCGTTTCATGGTATGCACCTCCTGTTTTTGAGGTCAGAGACCTCGCAGGCGATACCATAGCCCAGGCCGGCCTAAATGACCAGGGGGCTTGCTCTCACGCTACGCTAAGGCCATACCCTTACAGTATGGCCGATATGAAGCGATTCCCGCTGTTTGTGCTCACCCTGGCTGGCCTGCTATTGAGCGGCCTGCTGGGGGCACAAACCCAACCCACAGCCGACAAGATTGGCTACCTCAACGCGCGGGCTGTGGTGGAAGCCCACCCCCAGTTTGCCAAGGTCAGGGAGGTTCAGGCCAGGGCGGAAGCAGAGCTCAACCCCCTACAAGCTGAGCTACAGTCTTTGGAGAACAAAATCCGCGCGGGCAACGCCACCACACAGGAACAGCAAACCTACCGCACCCTGGTTCAGAACCTACAGGCCGCCAGCCAAAAGTGGGCTGAGCAGCAAAACAGCGTGCTGCAGCCCATCACCCAAGACATCGACAAAATTGTGAGCCGGGTGGCCAAGGAGCAGGGCTTTGCCATGGTTTTGGATCAGGAAGTGGCGGCCAGCAGCGGCCTGGTGGTTTATGCTGCACAGGGGCTCGACCTTACCCCAGCCATCGTGCAGGCCTTACCTAATAAGTAGTGGAGAAAGACTATGAGCAAAAACTGGTTGTTTGTTGCAGTGTTGCTAAGCTTGCTTTTGGGCGGTTCGCTCATCGCACAAAACCGCACCGTACCCACCCGCATCGGTTATGTGGACGCCGAAAAGGTGGTGCAGGCGCACAAGGACTTCAAAAAGGTGCAGGATATCCGTAACCAGGCCGAGCGCGAGCTAAAACCCATACGCGATCAGCTCCAACCCCTCGAGGCCAAACTGCGGGCCGGCAATGCCACCGCCAAAGATCAGCAGGACTACCGGGTGCTGGCCCAGAGCCTGCAAGAAGCGGGCAAAAAGTGGAGCGACCGGGCCAACGCCGCGCTCAAACCCATCACTGAGGAGATTGATCAGGTGATCGCGCGAGTCGCTCAGCAGCAGGGTTTCGCCATAATTCTGGACAAAAAAGTAGCTGCCACCAGCGGTCTGGTGGTTTATGCTGCCGACGAACTCGAGATCACCGATGCGGTAATCAAAGCCCTACCCAAGTAAGCCAACCATCGCGAGCCACAGGCACTTTTCGACAGCCTGTGGCTCGCGGCTTTATACCAACCTGGCAAGATTTAACGTCTGGCACGCAAGCCTTTGGCATTTGCTAAGTATGTTACAATCGTAAGCGATGGCGAAGGGCAAATCCAAAGCTGACAAAGCCAGCAAGGCCAATCCCACTGAGCGCAAGCGCGACCTCGAGGCCTTTGCTATTCTGATACTAGGCATCGCCGCCCTCCTGAGCGCCGCCATTTATTTTGGCTCCAACCTGGCCGGGCAACTGGGCAGCGGTATTCAGGCCCTGTTCTGGGGCAACCTGGGATACCTGGCCTGGCTGGTTCCACCGACGGTTGCCCTACTGGGCATATGGCTGCTGCTGGATCGGCCCCTGGGCCCTTTGGTGCGCGGCACCGCCCTGCTCTTCGCAGGGGGTCTGCTCACCTTACCCCTGGTAGCCCACCTCGCCAAGCCTTATGGAGGGCTGCTGGGCAACAACCTGCACACCTTGCTGGTGGGCGGTCTGGGCAATTTTGGTCTGCTCATTCCCCTGCTGGCCCTTAGTTTCGTGGCCGATCTAGCCCTGCGCCAGCGGCCGGGTTTTCTTTTGAGCAAAGGTCTGCGCCGGGTCATTCTGGCAGGCGTGCGGCTGCGCCATGCCTATCGCCTCGCGCAGGCCGCCCAGCGCCTGCTGGGGGAGGTTCGGGCCTTATCGGAACGCTACCCCGAGCACAAAGCTTTGCGTGCCTTGCAGCAAGACCTCGAGGCCTTCAGGCGCACACCACGGGATCAGGAGACCATCGAGGGGCTGGCTAAGCTACTGGACGACTTCAAGACCGAGCGCATCAAGGAACTGGCGAGCAGGCTGGCCGCGGAAGCGCGACCCCTTCCAGTGCGACTCGAACGCCTGGCCGCCGCCCTGGCCGCGCCGCTCAAGGGCGAGGGCCTGGCCCAGGCCCTTGAGGAACGCCGCGCCGCTCTGGTGCTGGAGGTCGGCGCGCTACTCACCAAGGCCCAGACCCTGACCCGCCAGGGCCAGGCCGCAGCGCGCGCGCTGGTTCCCTCCATCACCACCCAAGCCCTGCTCAGCGCTCTGGAGGAACACCACAGCCGCCTGGCCGCCTGGCAGGAAAGCGAGGCGTTGTTGCTCGACCTCGAGCAGCGGGTGGATGGCTGGCTGCGCTGGGCCGAGTGGGTGGAGTCTGCGCCCTTGGAGGCCCACCCCGCGGGGATGCGGGCCCTGCTGGAAAAGGGTTTGCAAGCTGAACCGCCCGCCTTTGCTGTAGCAACCACCAAACCCCCCAGCGAGCCCCCTTTCGACTTCGACCTGGTCTTCCCCGAACCCGATAAGGTGGTATCTGCTAGCAAACCCGCACAGGAAAGCCCCAAGCCCAGCCTGGTCAAAGCCACCCCCACACCTCCGGTTATCACTCGAAGCACCACCGCCCTGGAGCTGCCCGGCTTCGACCTGCTCGACCCGCCCGAACCACCACGCTACGACCCCAAGGCCCTGGAACTCATCACCCAGCGGCAGGTTGAGCTCATCAACAACACCCTCAAGCACCACGGGGTGGAGGCCCGGGTGGTGAGCTGGTCGCGCGGGCCTACGGTTACCCGGTACGAGCTCGAGCCCGCCCCCGGCGAAAAAATCAGCCGGGTACAGAACCTGCACAACGACCTGGCCCTGGCCCTGGCCGCCGGCTCGGTGCGCATCGAGGCCCCCATCCCCGGCAAGAGCGTGATCGGCCTCGAGGTGCCCAACACCGAGCGCGAACTGGTGCGCTACAGCGAGGCCGTCCAGTCCAGCGCCTTCACCCGCAGCAAAGACACCCTGCCCCTGGTGCTGGGCAAAAGCATCGACGGCGAGGTCTGGGTGCGCGACCTGGCCAAAATGCCCCACCTGCTGATTGCCGGCTCCACCGGCTCGGGCAAGTCGGTGGCGGTCAACACCCTCATCGCCAGCCTGCTCTTCAAATACCTGCCCACCGAGCTGCGCTTCCTGATGATTGACCCCAAGATGGTGGAGCTCACCCCCTACGAGGGCATCCCCCACCTGGTGCGACCGGTGGTAACCAACCCTGCCGACGCGGCCGGGGTTCTGCTGGGCGCGGTGGCCCACATGGAACGGCGCTACAAGATGATGAGCCAGGTGGGGGCGCGCAACCTCGAGCAGTTCAACCAGAAAATGCGGGCCGCCGGCGAGGCCACATTGCCCTACCTGGTGATCGTGATCGACGAGCTGGCCGACCTGATGATCACCGCCCCTAAAGAGGTCGAGCAGGCCATCTTGCGCCTGGCCCAGATGGCCCGGGCCACCGGCATGCACCTGATCCTGGCCACCCAGCGCCCCTCGGTGGACATCCTGACCTCGCTCATCAAGGTCAACATCCCGGCCCGCATGGCCTTTGCGGTCTCCTCGGGCTTCGACTCGCGCACCATCCTGGACACCTACGGGGCCGAGCGGCTGGTGGGGCAGGGCGATATGCTCTTCCACCAGCCGGGCCTGCCCAAGCCGGTGCGTCTGCAGGGCCCCTTTCTCTCGGAAACCGAGGTGCACCGCATCGCCGGGTTCTTGCGCGAACAGAGCTTCGAAGACGCCTTTGTGGCCCAGTACGGCCCCGACTTTGAGGGCCCCCTGAACCTGGGCGGGGGCGGCGGCACCGACGCAGGCGAGATTGATTTTGGCGATCCCCTGCTCAAAAAAGCCGCCGAGATTGTGATCGAGGAGGGCTACGCCTCGGTCAGCCGGCTCCAGCGCCGCCTCTCGGTGGGGCATGCCCGGGCCGGCAAGCTGGTGGACGCGCTCGAGGCCATGGGCATCGTGGGGCCGCACCAGGGCAGCAAACCCCGTGATGTGCTGATTACCCGCGACCAGCTACCAGAATACTTCGGCGGAGAATAGCCGAAGCAACGCTCGAGGCAATTCAGCCAAGCCACTGTCTGCGAGTGTTCAGGGCCCTACCTGGATCGTCCCCAGGTCGAGGGTATTCCCGCCGCTCACCTGTACCTGGCGCTCCACTTTAGGCTCGCCGCCATCGCACAAGCTGTTACCCGAGTCGTCGCGGCAGACTACCATGGTGTAGCGCCCCGGCACCAAAAAAGTCTCGAAGCGCCCATCAACCACGGGCACCTGCCGGGCGATGGGGCCGCTGAGGCTTACCAGAAACCCGCCCCTGGGCAGCGTCCAGCCAAAGGCCGCCGGCAGGTTGAGCAGGCCATGCCCGTAGGCATTGTCCCGGCCCGGCGCGCCGAGGTCGGTGGCGCTCGAGCGGATCAGGTTCCAGGCTTCTGTGGCAGTGCTGGCCCGGCCACTGGACAGCGCCATGGCCAGCGCCGCCGCCACCTGGGGGGTGGCCTGGGAGGTGCCCATGTAGAAGGTGTAGTTGGGCAGGTTGGTTTGGTAATTCCAGGTGGTGGAGAGCACACCGCCCCCCGGCTGGGCAGTGTTGCCGCCCGGCGCAGCAATGTCCACCTCACCGTTCTGCTGACTGTAGTACACCACCTGGTTGTACATATCGGTGGCCGCGACCGAGATGGCCCCAGGGCAGGCCGCTGGATAGACCAGCGCCCCTGGACTGCGGCTCTGGAAATTGCCCGCTGCTGCCACCACCAGCACCCCTCGAGCCACCGCATCGGCCACCGCCTCGCACATCGCGTTGGAGTAGCTGATTGACCCCAGCGAGAGGTTAATCACCTGCGCGGGGTGCGGGTTCTGCAGCAACCGACCGCCCAGCTCCACCGGGATGCCCGCTGCATAGCGCACCGCCAGGGCCACCTTCTCAAACGTACCGCTACCGCCCGAATCCAGTACCCGCAAGGGCAGCACCTTGATGGGGGCGTTGTAGGCCATCCCCACCACCCCCGAGGCCGAGCAGTTGGGGCAGGGCGGCGCAAACAGCCCGCTGTTTGCCACAATGAGGCCGGTCACATGGGTGCCGTGGCTTCCACCGGTGGCCCCACTGAGGTCACAGGGATCGGTGGGGTCGTCGTCGCCCGAGGTGCCCGGCGCAGGCTCGCCGCAGGGGTCGTAGGGGTCGGCGGGGTTGGCAGGCGGTGCGGCATCGCCCACAAAATCGTAAGCCCCCTCGCCAGGCTGCCACAAGCGCCCGGCCAGATCGGGGTGGTCGTAGCGCACCCCGGTATCCACCACCGCTACGGTAATGGGTATCGGATAGGTTTGCTGGTAGGTAAAGCGCGCCCCGGTGGCCCGCAGGTGCCACTGCTTGGGATAAAACTGGTCGGTGGGCTCGCCCTGGGCCGTTACCGTACCGTTAATTTCGGCCCACTCCACGCTGGGGTCGAGACGCAGGCGTTGCAGCAGGGCTTCTGGATTGGCGGCCCGCAGCTTGGTGATGCGGCTGATGCGGTCGTGGGATAGAACCCGGCTGCCCTGCGGCAGAACGGCTGTGCGCAGGTCGGTGCGGTACTTAACCAGAATTTCATTGCCGGCGGTGCTGGGAACCGGAGCACTCTGGCGGTGCAATGGCTGGGAGACCAGGGGGGCCGCACCCACCGAGGCAGCGGCCAGGCTCGAGTCCGCCACCCCACCCACAACCCTCACCAAAGGCAGCCGAACCAGCACCTCGGCCTCCACATCGCCCGTAAGACGGAGGCTAGCGGTGTGCTCGGGCTGGTTTGGAACCTCCTCGGCGAACTCAGCTCGAATTTTCACAACTTTTGGGCCGATGCCGGCCTCCGGGGCCACGCTCAACCAGGTGCTGTGGTTTTCGATCTTCCAGGCCACGTTGGAACCCACCGGCAAGGTCAGGCTGCCCTCGAGCCCCTCCAGCACCACCTCTTTGGGAATGGTCTGGCTGGTCACAGGGGTCGCGGCACAACCCACCAACAGGGCCGCCGTAAGCATCAAAGCAGAACACCGCCGCATCTTCCACACACTAGCGCTGGTGCATTAGAAGTCAAGCTGGACTGAACCAAATTACCGCCTCGCATAGTTACGAGGTGTTAAGCCAGCCATTTCCCACGTGCTGAGATGCCCCGTCGCTCGAGGTAGCGCTCCAGCAAAAACAACATCACCGCCAGCGCGATCAAGGGCCATTGCAGGCTGTAAGCTTTGCGGCTCACAAGTTCTTGCAACTCGGAGGCATCGGCTAAAAGCCGGCCCCCGCTTAGCTCCGAGAGGCGGCGCAGGTTTTCCCGTCCATCTTCCAGACGCCATTCGGGCAGGCTAGGAAGCTGCAAGCGCAAGCGCGGCTGCTCGTTTTCGAATACCACGGCCTCTCCCACGGCTTCTCGGGGCAGCCAGGCCTCAAAACGCAGCGGCCCGACCGGGGCCATGGACTGCTCCTGGCCCGCCGCGCGCAGGCGGGGCCGTTCGAACTGGCCCTCCAGGGTTACGCGCACCCCCTCTGGCTCGCGCACGGCCTGCACCCGGGGCCGCGCGGGGGTCTGCGAAAGCCAGCGCAGGAGTTCGCCCAGCAGCGCAGGGGTGCCCTGCCAGCTTTGCCAGGAGCGCGAGAGATCGGTGGTGAGGGCGGCCACCCGGCCCCGCCCGCTCTCCCCCACCGCCAGCACGGTGTCCTCGCCGGAACTGAGCAGGGTCTGGGCCCAGGGCTTGGTTTTGGCCGGGAGAATCACCGAGAGGGGCGGGGGGTTGAGGGCGCGGGTGATGGGATGGGGGCGCACGGCCACCGGGAAGCGGCCCTCCAGAGCCTCGCGCCGGAAGGCCCGCTGGGCTTCCTCCAGAAAGAACCGGGGCAGATCCTGTGCGCGGGGCACATCCCAAAAGGTACCCCCGCCGGCCTGGGCCAGATCGCGCAAGAACTGACGGTCGGCATCGGCACCGATGGCCACGGTGCTGGTCTTGATCCTGGGACTGACCTCGCGGGCCGCATCCAGCAGGTCGGGGGTTGCATCGGCGGCCAGCCCATCGGTGAGGGTTATCACCTGTTTGGACTCGGTTGGGAGCGGCTCCAGCGCCTCCAGGGCCTCCAGGTAGGCCCGGCGGAGCATGGTGCCGCCCCCCGCCCGGGTGGAGAGCAGGAGGCTCTCGGCCTCCTTGCGGCCCTGTTCGGTCATGGGCCGGGGGCGAAACAGCCAGCGCGGGCGGTCGGAAAAAACCACCACCCCGATGTAGTCCTGGGGGCGGGCCGAGCGGATGAGCTCGAGCGAACCCACCACCGCCAGCCCCAGCTTGTCATCCTCGAGCATGCTGCCCGAGACATCCAGCACCAACACAATTCCCACCCCGCCCGGCTCCTCCACCGGTTCCACCGGCAGGCTATCGGCCAGGCTGGTGCGCTCCCAGCCGCCAAAGAACAGGCCTCGAGGGGTTGCCGTCCAAAGCAGGCTCCCGCCCTGGTGCAAAAAGCTCTGCAAAGCATCCAGCTCGGCTGCCGATAGATCCTGCACCCCCACCCCCAGGGCCACCACCTCGGCCCGGATGGGCAGGGTGATCCCCTGCCGTTCCTCCACGCTAAAGCCCTGGGCCCGCAGGTAACGGGCCAGGGCCGCATCCCCCAGCACCCAGACCCGCGTCGAGTCCGCAGGGCTCAGCTCGAGGCGGGTCTGTTCCACCCCCAGGGCGCTTTCGACCCGCGCCGTCACCACCGCAGGCCCATCCAGCCGGAAGCGATACCCCAGACTGCTGCGGCCGGGCTCGAGCTGCAGCACCCGCTCCACAAGGCCAGCCGGCCCGTTGAAGGTGAGCCGGGCCCGCACCGCCGCGGTCGACTCCAGCACAGCCCGCACCTCGATGGTCTCACCCTTGGCTGGAAGCGCTGGCCCGGTCAGAACAAGCGAAAGATTGGGGCTGGGCGGCTGGTAAAGGCTGTAGATGGGTATGCCAAGGGGCTCTGCCCTATCCTGAAACAGCCCATCCGATACCAGCACAATCCGATCCGCTTGCAGCTCTCGCGCTTTCTCCAGGGCTTCGCCCAGGCGGGTGCCCTCGCCCAGATCCAACCTCCGGGCCGTCGGGCCGGCCACCTGGACAGCCCCACTGGCAAAAGCCACGTACTTAGCTCCGGGCAACTGAAGCTGGGGCGCAACCTGCCAGACCGCCTCCCGTGCCGAGGGGCTCTGATCCAGCAGAACCACGGTTTGAACCGGCTGCAAAGGCAGGCTGGGCCCCCAGAAGGCCAGGAGCAGCAAACCGATGACGGCGGCCCGAAGCCCCACCAACATGACCGTATTATCGAGTATCGGGTGGCATGAAAAAGCAACCGTGGCCGCAGAAAAGTAAACCTGCCGATGGGTACGGTTCTGATTAAAATCTGGGTATGAACAGAGTGTTGCTGGGCGTGCGGGGCATGGAACAGCCCGAACAGGTTGCTAAAGTCTCAGGTGCCATCAAGAGACTGGAAGGTGTACGAAACGTACAATCGGTTGATAAGGGACAGCTCGAGGTCGAGTACGACCCGCAGCAGCTCACCGTAATGGATCTGATCCGGGCGGTGCGCGAACAGGGCTTCCTGGCCGGGATGCTGTAGGTGGAAAGCGCCTCTATTGCAACCGACACTTATTTGCAGTAAGGGCTTCCTGCTGTAACATAAGGATGTCTGAGGCAGGGCGCACCCGCCCAGGCAGCGAAACCAGCCCCACAACTCAAGCGGAACCACTCCGTTTCCCAATGTTCATTTGCTCCCCAGTCCAGTGGAGTAAACTATTGGGACTTGGTAAAGGAGTAAAGCCAGCCGGATCTGGCGGTTCGTTGTTGGTTGAATAGCTTTGGTTTCGTGCCTGAAGCACTAGACACCTTACAGCAAAGGAGAACCTATGGCCTACCGAGACGACTTCAAAACCCGCAAGAGCCTCTCCACCAGGATGGGTGAGGTGCATTACTTCGACATCATGGAGCTCGAGCGCCAGGGCATCGCACCGGTGTCCAGGCTGCCCTTCAGCATCCGGGTGATGCTGGAAAGCCTCCTGCGCAACCACGACGAGTACAAAATTACCAAAGACGACGTCCTGGCCCTGGCGGGCTGGCAGCCCGACCCCGGCGAGGTCAACGTGCCGCTGATGCTGGCCCGGGTCATCCTGCAAGACTTCACCGGGGTGCCGGCAGTGGTGGATCTGGCCGCCATGCGCGACGCGGTGGCCAAGGCCGGGGGCAACCCGGAGATCATCAACCCCACCGTACCGGTGGATCTGGTGATTGACCACAGCGTGCAGGTGGACTTCTTCGGCACCGCCTATGCCTTTGCCCAGAACGTGGAGCTCGAGTACAAGCGCAACGAGGAGCGCTACCGCCTGATCAAATGGGGCCAGAACGCCCTCAAAAACTTCCGCGCGGTGCCCCCCGGCACGGGGATTGTGCACCAGGTGAACCTCGAGTACCTGGCCTCGGTGGTGATGACCCAGAAAGGCGAAGATGGGCGGATCTATGCCTTCCCCGACTCTTTGGTGGGCACCGACTCCCACACCACCATGATCAACGGCCTGGGCGTGCTGGGCTGGGGCGTGGGCGGCATCGAGGCCGAGGCGGTGATGCTGGGCCAGCCCTACTACATGCTGGCCCCCAAGGTCATCGGCTTCAAACTGACCGGCGAGCTGCCCGAGGGGGCCACTGCCACCGACCTGGTGCTGCGCGTGACCGAGATGATCCGCAAGCACGGCGCGGTGGGTAAGTTTGTGGAGTTCTACGGCCCTGGGGTGTCCAAACTGCCGCTGGCCGACCGCGCCACCATCGCCAACATGGCCCCCGAGTACGGCGCCACCATGGGCTACTTCCCCATCGACGAGGAGACCCTGGCCTACCTGCGCCTCACCGGGCGTTCGGAGGAGCAGGTAGACCTGGTGGAGAAGTACGCCAAGGCCACCGGCCTGTGGCGCACCGACGACGCCGCGCCGGTGTACAGCGAGTACCTCGAGCTCGATCTCTCCACCGTGGTGCCTGCCCTGGCCGGCCCCAAGCGCCCGCAGGATCGGGTGAACCTGGGCGAGGTGAAGAAGAGCTTCCTCGAGCACCTCACCAAAGACCCCAAGGAGCGCGGCTTTGGCCTTAGCCCCGACAAGCTAGACGCCAAGGTAACGGTCAAGCGGGGCCTCGAGGAGTTCGACCTCCGGCACGGCTCGGTGGTGATTGCCGCCATCACCAGCTGCACCAACACCTCCAACCCCAGCGTGATGCTGGGCGCGGGCCTGCTGGCCAAAAAAGCGGTAGAGGCCGGCCTCGACACCCAGCCCTGGGTCAAGAGCAGCCTGGCCCCGGGCTCCAAGGTGGTCACCGAGTATCTGGACGCCGCCGGCCTCACCCCCTTCCTCGAGGCCCTGCGCTTCCACACCGTGGGCTACGGCTGCACCACCTGCATCGGCAACTCCGGGCCGCTGCCCGAGGACATCTCCAAGGCGGTGAAGGAGGGCGACCTGGTGGTGGCCGCGGTGCTCTCGGGCAACCGCAACTTCGAGGGCCGGGTTAACCCCGATGTCAAGGCGAATTACCTCGCCAGCCCCATGCTGGTGGTGGCCTACGCCATCGCAGGCCGCATCGATATCGACTTCACCAGCGAACCCATCGGCTACGATCCCAACGGCAAGGCCATCTACCTAAAAGACATCTGGCCCAGCCAGGAGGAGATCCGCCAGGCCGTGCACCAAACCCTGGACGCCGAGATGTTCCGCCGCCAGTACGCCACCGTCTTCGAGGGCGACGAGCGCTGGAAGGCCCTGCCGGCCCCCACCGGCCAGCTTTATCAGTTTGATCCCAACAGCACCTACATCCAGAACCCGCCCTTCTTCGAGAACCTGAACCAGACCCGCGAGATCGGCGATATCAAAGGGGCGCGGGTGCTGCTGCTCTTAGGCGACTCCATCACCACCGACCACATCTCACCCGCCGGCAACATCGCCAAGAACTCCCCCGCCGCCCGCTACCTGATGGGCCACGGGGTCGAACCCGCCGACTTCAACAGCTACGGCTCCCGCCGCGGCAACCACGAGGTGATGATGCGCGGCACCTTCGCCAACATCCGCATCCGCAACCTGATGCTGGACGGCAAAGAGGGCCCCTACACCAAGAAGCTGCCCAAGTCCGAGCGCGGGGCCGAGCCCGGTACCGGCGAAGAGATGTTCGTCTACGACGCGGCCATGCAGTACAAAGCCGAGGGCACGCCCCTGATCGTGATCGGCGGTATTGAGTACGGCAACGGTAGCAGCCGCGACTGGGCCGCCAAGGGCACCTACCTGCTGGGCGTGAAGGCCGTAATTGCCCAGAGCTTTGAGCGCATCCACCGCAGCAACCTGGTGGGCATGGGCGTCCTGCCCCTGCAGTTCATGCCCGGCCAGAGCGCGGCCAGCCTGGGCCTCACCGGCTACGAGGTCTACGATATTCTGGGCCTCGAGGACATCACCCCCGGCAAGGAGCTCACCGTGGTGGCCACCCGCGCCGACGGCAGCCAGGTGAGCTTCCAGGTAAAGGCCCGCATCGACACTTTGGTAGAGGTGGACTACTACAAAAACGGTGGGATTTTGCAGACGGTGCTGAAGAACATGCTGGCCGAGAAGACCAAGGCATAAAAGCCTGGGCGAGTTTCCTGGTGGCGGAAGGCTGCTGCTCCGCCACCATGTTCTTGCTCTTGACAAGGCCCTTCGCAGAGGGTAGGGCTGTGCTAACATAAACCTGCTGCTTTGGCCACGTGACTAAAGGGGAGTTCATAAGCATTAGCTCCAACTCCCGAAAAGTCGCTGCCATCCCGGAGAATAGATGAAACCTACCGTCAGCGTGGTGGTACCGGCCCGCAACGAAGAAGAGATGATTGGGGCGTGCCTGGAGTCCATCTTAAGGCAGGAGCCGGCCCCGTACGAGGTGATCCTGGTGGACAACGGCTCCACCGACCGCACCGGCGAGATCGGGCGCAGCCTGGGGGTGCGGGTGATCTACCAGCCCAAACCCGGCCTGCACATAGCCCGCCAGACCGGCCTCGAGGCCGCCAGCGGGGAGGTGGTGGCCGCCACCGATGCCGACTGCAGGGTAGAACCCGGCTGGATTGCCGCCATCCAGGAGGCCTTTAGCGACCCAGAAGTGGTGGAGACCTACGGCCCGCTCGAGTTTTTCGATGGGCCCCTGTTCGACCGGCTGCTCTCGCGCTACGGCTATCCGCTGTTTTTGAGCATCATGGCTAAGCTAGGCCAGCCCAACACCGCCGGGGGCAACCACGCGGTGCGCCGGCAGGTGGCCCTCGAGGTGGGCGGCTACGACGTACCCTTCGGCGAGGATCTGCGGCTGATGCTCAAGCTTAAACAACGCGGCAAGATCGTTTACACGCCCAAGGCCAAGGTGCTCACCTCGGGCCGCCGCCTGAACAAAGGGCGCTGGAAGATGTACGGAGTGCACCTCAAGAATATCTGGGCCCGCCTGCGAGGGGCTCCGCAGGACTACGGCCCCGACTACTACGCAGACCGCGAGCGACAATAACCCCTTGGAGTGTCATCACATCCGCTAAAGTGAGGCCGTTGTGGAAGTGGTCGTCCTGTTCTTGCTGCTGCTGGCCCTTTATCTGGGGGCCGACCTGGTCTACCGCTGGATGGGCGTGGGTTCAATTGCCTGGGGTCGCCGAAGCAACCCCCAAATGGCCCTCACCTTCGACGATGGACCCGGTGCCCACACCGAGGCCATCCTCGAGCGCCTGCGAAAACACGGTGTGAAAGCCACCTTTTTTGTGCTGGGTAGCCAGGCCCAAAAACACCCCGACCTTCTGGAAAAGATCCGGGCCGAAGGCCACCAGGTGGAGTCCCACGGCCAGGTACACCGCCCGGCCTTCCTGCTGTGGCCCTGGCAGGAGGCCCGCCAGATTCGGGCTATACCGGGTCGGTTCTACCGGCCACCCCACGGCATTCATACCCCCTTTACCCGCTGGCTGGCTAAGGCCGCCGGCAAACAGGTAGCCCTGTGGGACGTGGAGTCCAAGGACTGGACAAAGCAAGACCCCCAGGCCCTGGCCCGGCGCATTCTGGTGTGGTGTAAACCCGGTTCCATTGTGCTATTGCACGACAACGACCGCTTTCCACAGACCCTGGCAATCCTGGATGAAATTCTGCCCAGGCTAAAAGAACTCGGCTATCAACCGGTGCGGCTCGATGAGCTCGAGGCCCGGCCGCTCACCTGGCGCGAGGGGCTCATGCGGGCCAGCCAGGGCGGGCACGAACGATACTTCATCAAGAACAAAGTAGAGCGGCTGGGGCTGGGGCCCTTCGATTATCTAGCGGTAGGCCCCTGTGCCTTTCCTGGCCCCAGCCAGCCCGGCTTGCAAAAGGGCGACCCCAGCCTCGAGGTGCACCTCGACTCGGTACGCACCCCTGCCATGACCCAGATACAGCTTTTGCGCGAGGGGCGCAAGGCTTTCACGCTGCTGGCCGAATATGTGCAGTCCAATCCGGAAATTAGAGGTATATGGGGCATTTCCCAGGCCGCTGCAGGGCTGCGGGTGTTTGGGTTTCATCTGGCCCCAGTTACTTTCCTGCAACGACTGATTAGCGGCGCAGCCAGCGCGTGGTTTTTGTGGCTCTATCGAGGTGAGCTGCCCAAGCGCTCGCTGCCTTCAGCCCTGCTGGGGTATATCCCTCGGGAGGAATTCCTGGCCCGGTGGCTCAAGAAAGCCAAGGCCCCGGAGAACCCTCAGTAGTGGCAATTACAGGCTGTGCTAACATATACCCGTGCGTCTTTATCGCATCGGCCTGTTCACCGACACCTACCTGCCTGGGCCCAATGGAGTGGCCACCAGCGTTTACCTGCTCAAACGCGAGTTGCGTCGCATGGGCCACGAGGCCTGGGTGCTGGCCCCTGAGATGCCGGAGGCCGACCCCCGTGAAGAATGGGTGGTGCGGGTGCCCAGTGTGCCCTACCCCTTTTTCGAAAACCAGCGGCTGGCCATGCCCAGCAGCCGCCTGCTCCCCACCGAGTTCGAGATTTTCCACACCCACACACCGCTATTTATCGGCATCTGGGGCGCACGGCTGGCCTACCGCCACCGCCTGCCCCACGTCTCCACCTTCCACACCCATCTAGAAAAATACGCCCACTACATCCCCGGTGTCGCTACCCTCGACAAGTACGTGGGCATCATGCAGAAAGTCTGCCAGGCTTTCTACAACCGGGCCGATGTGGTGATCGCCCCTACCAACCCGGTCAAGCAGCTGGCCGAAAGCTACGCCATAGAACGCGAGATTAGGGTAATTCCCACTGGCATCGATACCGACATTTTGCAGGCGGCCCCCGACCCGGTCTCACCCTGGCCCAGCGGCAAGCGACGCCTGCTGCACGTGGGCCGCCTGGGGAAGGAAAAAAGTGTGGATGTGGTCATCCGCGCCCTGGCCGAAATTCGTAAGGAATTGGATGCCCATCTAGCCCTGGTGGGTATGGGGCCCGAGCGGGATGAGCTGGAGAGGCTGGCCCGGGGGCTGGGCTTATCTGAGCATGTCACCTTTGTGGGGCCGGTGCCCTACGAGAAAATCGGCGGGTATTACCGCATGGCCGAGCTGTTCCTGTTTGCCAGCGAGACCGAAACCCAGGGCCTGGTGCTCTGGGAGGCCCAGGCAGTGGGTGTGCCGGTGGTGGCGGTGGGCGCCGAGGGCACTTTGCAGGGGGTCGAGGTGGGCAGCAGCGGTTACCTGGTGCAGCCTGGCGACTATCGGGCCATGGCCGAGCGGGCCCTCGAGCTTCTTCAGAATGAACAGCTCCGCCAGCGTTTCAGCGAAGGAGCCCGTAAGTTTGCCGACCAGCGCACCGCCCGGCGCGTGGCCGAGCAAATTGTAGCCATCTACGACGAGGCCACCCGCCTGGTGGAGATCGAACCGCGCCGCCTCAAAATCCCCTTCCCCCGTCTGCCCCAGAGCAGCCTGGGCAGCCCCCGCTAAACCCATCTACTCGAGCCCGTGACCCGTTACCGCATCCGCGCCCGCCCCACCCAGCCCTTGGCCGGCGAGCGCACCCAGGCCGTAGCCGGACGGGGCCTCGAGTTCTACGAGCTGCGCGGCTACGCCCAGGGCGACGAACCCCGCTTTATAGACTGGCGCGCCTTTGCCCGCACCGGGCGGCTGTATACCCGCATCTTCCAGGCTGAGGCCCCTGCCCGGTTTACATTCTTTCTGGATGGTTCCAGAAGCATGCTGCTACACGGCAAACAAGCCTATGCCGAGCGGGCAGCGCGCATCTTGTTGGAGCTAGCCAGGCCAGAAGGTGCTTTTTTGTGGGGCGGGGGGCGCTACCAGGGCCGGTTGAGCTGGGTCGAGCCAGGCCCTTCGGCGTTGCTGGCGCTGCCCCGGCCTAAAGGGGTCACGGTGCTGATAACCGATGGTCTGGATGAGCTGGACTGGTCGCGCCTGCTGCAGAAACTCCAGCGGGTGGTGCTGGTGCAGGTTCTGGCCCCCGAGGAGGTATCGCCCAGCTTTGCCGAGGCCTTGTTGCAGGATGTGGAAGTAGGGCAGCGGCTGGAGGTAGGGCAGGCCGAGATACCGGCCTATCAGGCAGCCCTGGCCCAGCACCTGCTACGCCTCAAAACCACCGCCCGCCGCCTGGGCAGCTATGCGCTGCTGCGCGTGGGCGAACCGATTGTGCCGGGCCTGGTACGGCAGGGTGTTCTAGAGGAACGCTGATGTGGAACTACACCGCAAAGGCCTCCGGTGGTAAAGCGTAGCCCAGGGCCTCCAGCAGGGCGGCCAGATGAAACTTTTGGAACTCGTCCGGGGGCAGATACTCCCCAACCAGGCGCAGGGCTTCGGTGGGTAGGGGCCTGAGGGCAATCACCCGGTGGTAAGGCTGAAGCAGGGATAGCTGCAGGCTGCCACCCGCGTACACAATCAGGTCGGCCTGACGGGCCACCACGGCAGCCTGAACCTCGGCCACCGCCACAACCCCGCGTTGCGAAGGCGGCAGCAGCTCCAGAAAACTTTCACCTTCTGGAAAGCTTCGGCTCAGCACCGAGACTTTGCTCAGGCCGCGCAAGCCCTGGGCCAGCTCAGCACGCACCGGGCCCAACCAGAGGGCTTTGTCCCCAAAAGCATAACGGCGAATCAGGTTGGCCAGCGCAATGGGCTCGAGGTAAAACCCACGAACCCCGGTCAGCTCGGGCAGCACCAGGTCAACCCGTCGGGCCTGGATGGCCTCGGGCTCGAGGTGCTGCAGCATATCCAGGGCCAGGGCCTGCAGGCCGGGGTCTTCCAGCACCGCACCCCGGAAGCCTAAGGGCAGGAGGCCGGCCAGGGCGGCCTCGAGGTGGATTCCGGGCTGGCTGGGATACACAAACAAGGGCAGGTTATGGTGCAGCGAGGCCGCCAGGAGCGGCTCAAACCAGCGGCTATGACCCGGATGGAAAACCACCAGCGGGCGGGTTGCGGTGTAGTCTTGGGCGCGCATCGCCCCCTAATCTACAACGCCCCCAGCCCATCCGGCCTCAAAAGTCTTCTACAATAAAGCCCACCGTAAAGCGCTGAAAGTTCTCCGAGCCTACAATTTGGCTGACCTCGAGGTAGGGACGGTAGCCCCGATCGGGAAACTGAACCCCCACAGAGAATACGGCATAGAAGCGCTCACCCAGGCGCAGGCGCAGTTCGTTTTGCGCCGTGTAGCCGGTAATGCCCAGCGCCAACCCACCAGCCAGGTAAGGCCGCACCAACAAGAAAACCGGCAGCACATAGACCGCCTCGCCGCTCAGGTAAAGGCCCCCAGGCGCACCGATCACCAGCTGCGAGCGAAAATCGATGGGAAAACCGTCCAGGTAAAACCCCAGATGCCCCATGAAATTGCCGTTGGAACCGTTGCGCACAGAAAAACCAAGATCGGCCCCTCCAGCCAGAGCCAGGCCCGACAACAAGACCAGCACCACCCCAAGGCGGCGAATATACCTGACCATGCCCCTACCCTACTCCGCTAGATGCCACCTGCGCAAGGAAGCGCTGGCGGCAAACCAACCCGACCGAAGTTATAGGGCGATACCGCCCCTTGGAAGGGCGTGCGCTAGGATGCCAAAAGATAGCCCCTGAAGGTCTTTACCTGGGATGACCATCTTTTTGCATCCGGATTAATCACTCGAGCCGCTCGAGGCCAGCAAACTTAACCGCCAGCCTCTTCAAGCCCACCCCAGGAAACATCACCGTAACCTCTCCACCCATTGCAGCCACCACCGTCCCACTGCCAAACTTGGGGTGTTTGACCTTTTCTCCACCCTTGAACTCGGCTGGCTGGGTTCTGGGCTTGGGCTCGGGGCGGGCCTGTGAGAGCACCCGCGTCTCGCCATCGCCAAAGGCCCCCACTTCCTTGAGCAGGTCTTGGGGGATATCCTGCAAAAAACGGCTTGGGCGGGTATACTCGCGCTTGCCGTAGGTCTCCCGTTCTTCGGCATAGGACAGGTAGAGCCGTTCCTGGGCCCGGGTGATACCCACATAAAACAGGCGCCTTTCCTCCTCTAGGTCTTCCAGCCGGTGCAGGCTGTTGCGGTGGGGCAGCAGGTTTTCTTCCAGGCCCACCAAAAATACCGTGGGAAACTCGAGGCCCTTGGCGTTGTGCAGGGTCATAAGGGTAACAGCCTCTACCGGGGCATCGCCCTGCGGCTCCTCAGCTTTGGCGGTAAGGGCCACCGAGTCGAGGAAGTCTGCAAGGCTGCCGCCCTCCTCTTCCTCCCAGTCTTGCGCAGCCCGCAGAAGTTCTTCCACGTTTTGCAGGCGGTCTTCACCGTCCGGTTCTTGCTTTAGGGCCTCACGGAAGCCCGTCTGTTCCAACACCCGCTGGAAAAAAGCCGTAGGGCCAGACTCAAAAGCAGCCTCCATCAGCTCGTCCAGCAAGCGCACAAAGGCCTGTACCTGCTGGGGCCGGCTAATCACCTGCTCGGCTGCACGAAAAGCCTCAAAAACCGTGATGCCGGTCTTCTGAGCATGTTCAACCAGCCTGGCTACCGTGGTTGCCCCAATGCCGCGGGGCGGCGTATTGACGATGCGGCGCAGGTTGATCGAGTCGTCCGGATTCACCGCCACGCGCCCGTAGGCCAGCAGATCTTTGATCTCCCGCCGCTCAAAAAACCCCACCGCCCCCACCAGGCGCACAGGCACATTGGCCCGCCGCAGGTGTTCTTCCAGCAGGCGGGACTGGGCGTTGGTTCGATAAAGCACCGCAACTTGCTGATAGCCTCCTAGCTTCACAATCTCCCGGGCCACAAAGGCGGCCTCTTCGCGGGCGTTGGGGGCGCGGTACAGGCGCACCGGCTCTCCCCCCGGCTTGGTCGGACGCAGTACCTTTTCCAGGCGCAGGGCGTTTTTCTCGATGACCGCGTTGGCTACCCGGAGAATACTGCTGCTCGAGCGGTAGTTTTCCTCCAGGCGAATCACCCTGGCTCCCGGATAGTCTTTGGTAAAGTCGAGGATGTTGTTGATATCGGCGTTTCGGAAACCATAAATGCTCTGGTCGGGGTCGCCCACCACCATCAGGTTGGGCCGTTCACCGGCCAGCAGGCGGGTGAGTCTGTACTGCACCGGGTTGGTGTCCTGGTACTCATCCACATGAATAAAGCGGGCCCGCTGCTGCACCTTGTGTAAAACCTCGGGGTGTTGCTCAAAAAGCTCGATGGTTAGTAGCAGCAGGTCGTTGAAGTCCAGGGCTCCTTGCATCCGTAGGCTGTTCTGGTACCTGCGGTAAACCTCGGCGGCCACATCCCGGGGCACGCCGCCGATAAAATCGGGGGCTTCGCGCATATACTCCGCCAGGCCAGCCCCCCGGTTCTTGATGCGGTCGATCATAGACCGGAAGGGGCCCGGCTTGGCCTCGAGCTCGAGTTCTTTCAAAACCTCCTTCAACAGGGTGTTTTGGTCATCCTCGTCGTAGATGACAAAACCCGGCTTGAGCCCCACATATTCACCATAAGTGCGCAAGATTCGCACCGCCGCTGCGTGAAAAGTGGTAACCCAGAGATCCCGGGCAGAGCGCCCCACCATTTTTTCCAGCCGCTCCTTCATCTCACCGGCGGCTTTGTTGGTAAAGGTTACAGCCAGTATTTCAGCTGGATAAACGCGGCGCTCGCGCAACAGGTAGGCAATACGGTGCACCACCGTGCGGGTCTTACCTGAACCGGCCCCCGCCACCACCAGGGCTGGGCCTTCAAAATGCAAAACGGCCTCCCGTTGGGAGGGGTTGAGCGAGGAAAGTAGGTCGGACATAAGGCTTTAGAAGTCTATCACCTCGCCCGCCTAGAGGGGTTCAAAGCTCAAGCGGCACAGCGCTCGCGGCATCGAAAGCCGGGGCCGCGCTCTGGGCACAGCCCCGGACACAGGGGGTGGGTTTTATGCGGAATTGGCAGATGAGCCGGAAGGCGCCACCGGGGCTGAAGGCTTGGAGCCGGGGGCCATCACCATGTTCATGTCCCGCCCCAGCATCTCCGGGCGCATCTCCACAAAACCCACGCCTTCCAGATCTTTAGCCACCCGCTCGAGGAGCTTGTAACCGAGTTCCTGGTGGGCCATCTCGCGACCGCGGAACATGATGGTCACCTTCACCTTGTGCCCCTCCTCGAGGAAGCGTCGAATGTGGCTGAGTTTGGTGTTGTAGTCGTGGGTTTCAATTTTGGGGCGCAGCTTCATGCTCTTGAGCTCGGTACGCTTGGCCTTCTTGCGGGCCTCCTTCTCGGCCTGCTGCTGCTCGTAGCGCCACTTGCCGTAGTCGAGCAGCCTTGCCACCGGTGGAACCGAGTTGGGCGAGACCAAGACCAGGTCGTACTCACGCTCTTTAGCCAGGCGCAGGGCATCACGGGTGTCCACCACCCCGATCTGCGTACCGTTTTCGTCAATCAGGCGAACCTGGCGCACCCGAATCCGCTCATTTACTGGAACGTCTCTGGTTATAACTTCACCTCCGCAAGCAACAAACCGACTAAGCTGAGTTGCCTACTCCCTCGAGTGTACACAAAAAGCGGGTCGAGCGGCAATGCTTTACAAGGAGGCGATAGCATAAGGGCACCATGATCATCACAACCGACCGCCAACATATCCGGCTCCTCACCCTGAACGACCCCCACAGGCGCAACCCGCTCTCCCCCGCCCTGGTGCAAGACCTGCTGGCCGCGCTCGAGGCCGCCGCGCAGGATCCGGCCATCCGGGCCGTGGTGCTCACCGGGGCCGGCCCGGCCTTCAGCGCCGGGGCCGATCTGGAGTTCCTTAAGAACGTGACCACCGCGGGGGCCGAGGCCAACTACGCCCACTCCCTCGAGCTGATGCGGCTGTTCCACCGGGTCTACACCTTCCCCAAGCCCACCATCGCCGCCATCAACGGCCCGGCGGTGGCCGGCGGGGCCGGGCTGGCCACGGCCTGCGACCTCGCCATCATGAGCGAGCAGGCCCAGCTGGGCTACACCGAGGTGAAGATCGGCTTTGTGGCCGCCCTGGTGGGGGTGATCCTGGTGCGCAACGTGGGGGAAAAACACGCCAAGGAGCTGCTCTTGACCGGTAAGCTCATCACCGCCCCGGAAGCCTACCGGATGGGCCTGGTCAACCGGGTGGTGCCGCCCGAGCAGGTGCTGGACGAAGCCCTGGCCCTGGCACAGGAGGTGAGCGCCAACGCCCCGACCTCGCTCAAGCTGACCAAAGAGCTGCTCCACGCCCTGCCCGGTATGGGCCTCGAGGACGGCTTCCGGTTGGCCGCCCTGGCCAACGCCTGGGTGCGCGAGACCGGCGACTTAGCCGAGGGCATCGCGGCTTTCTTCGAGAAGCGCCCGCCCCGTTTTTAGCGCCTTTTTAGAGCCCTCAACTGCTCGGCGGCCTCGGCAGCGCTGATCTGGCCTTTTTCCAAGGCATCCAGGATGGCCTCCTTCTCCTGGGGGCTGGGGCCTTCGGGCGCTTCCTGGTACTCGTAGCCCAGCACCCTGAGCAGGGCCTCGAAGCGGGCCCGGACGGTGGGGTAGGAAAGCCCCAGAATGCGTTCCACTTCCTTGAGGTTGCCCCGCACCTTGATGTAAAGGCGCAAAAACTCGAGGTGCTCCGGGGGCAGCAGGGCAAACTCGTTGGGCTGGAACTCACCCCGGATCTCGGTGCGACAGGCGGGGCAGACCAGCCCGGTCACGTGCAGATGCCCGTGGCAGCCTTCTACCGGGCATTGGGTGGGCATGGGGAAAGGTCTCATGAGGACTCCAGGTTGGATTTACCAAAGGCCCATCTTGACATAGACCTGCCGAGGGGCCCTGGCCTCAAAGGCCCTGGGGCGCACCTCCACCTCCAGCAGAACAAAGGGCGGCATCCTGCGCAGTTCCCCGATCTGGCCGCGCAGGGCCGCTTCCACCTGGGGGTCTGGGGCTTGGGCTTTGCCAAGGATACGGGTGCTTAGCAGCAGGAAAAACTCGAGCACCACCAGCGGCGCGAACAGGACAATGGGGATGGGAACCGCCCACAGCCGCACCCATAGATACACAAACCGGGGGCGAAAGAGGTGCAACCTCGAGCCAGAGGGTGACAGGGCGGCCTTGGACACCGCGGGCATTGTATGCGAGGCCACCCTCAAACCACCTCCATCAAGACCCGCATGGGGCCGGTCATCCTAACTTCGCCGTCGCCCACCTTGCCCACATCGCTGATCTCCACATCCAGCAAGCGCCCCTCGGGCAGCTCACCTTTGAGCATGTCCAGGATGCCGGCAATATCGATGCCCTGGGCACTTAACTGCTGCTTGGCCTCGGGGGGAATGAAGTTGGCGGCAAACTTGGCAAGGGCCGCCGGGATGTTGACCTTGACCTTGACCTCTTCACCGTCCACCACAATACGGATCATCTTGGCGATGCCTTTGGGGGGTGGGGGGGCCGCGACCGCGGCGTAGGCGTAGCCGGAACCCAAGGACGCGGTTTTGGGCGCGCCCGAGTCCATCGCTTCCAGCAGGCGAATGGCCTCCTCGACGGTAATTTTGCCCTCCTTGACCATATCCATAATGCGCTTCTTGTCTTCCATACCAGGCTCCTCTCCGGGGGCTTACTTCGCCTTTATCTCCAGGTTGCCCATACGCACCGAGACCTCGAGGCGGGCCCGACCCTCACCAAGCTGCCTATCGCCGCCGTTGGGGTTGTGTTCAAAGCCCTTAATTTCCCGATTTCCCAGGTTCACGCTGGCCGCAAGCCGCACGCTGCTGCCGGGTAGCAGATCCAGCTCGGCGTTGCCCATCGAGACCCGCAGTTGGTGCGTACCTTCCTGCAAAAGCAAGGAACCCTCGATGTTGCCGGCGGTGACCTCGAGGTCAAGGCCCTTTACAGCCTCCAGCTCGACGTTGCCCACAGCCACCCGGCCCTTGAGAAAATCGATCCCCCGGGCCTCCACCTTGGCCGCCTGGCCCGCCACCTCCAGGCCCCAGCCCGGCGGAAGCCGCAGTTTCAGCGCACCCACCCGGCCCAGCAGGCCGCTCAAAAAGCCCTCATTCATCTGCCCGGGCACAATTTCCAGGTCGGCCCCCACCCTTCGCACCTCGGCCGGGCCCTCCACCTGCGGCATCTGTAGGGCCGGGTCGAGCCGGGCCTCGAGTTCACCGGCGGTGAGCCTGGCCCGCACCCAGCGCAGCCCCTCGGGCTGCCAGCCAGCAGGCCCTGGGGGGGCATACTGCTCGCCCACAACCTGCTGGGCTTGCTGGGCCGCAGCCTCGCCCTCCGCGAGGGCCGAAAGCAGTAAGTCGGCTTCTTGTTGGGTAATTTTGCCTGCTTGCAGCAGGGCCTGGATGCGCGCTTGTTCGGTCATGGGAACCTCCACGGGAAAGTTTGGCGGCCTGTCTTGATCAGGCTTCACGCAGGCGGCCTTTTGGGCTCTGAGTAGGCTCGAGGGCCTCGGCCCAGGCCCGCAGCAGCCGGGCGATACGGCGGCGAAGGGTGTGTTTGGGCAGCTGTCCCTCCAGTTCGGCCTCCCGGTGATAGCCCGTGATTTTGTCGGCGATGACCGCTGCGAGTTCATCTGGATTGAAGCTCCCAAACATAACCGCCCTCCTTGGTTCTAAATATAAACCAAGGTTTTATATTTTGTCAATGTAAGTTTTACATTTTGCTACACTTCGTTTTCTATAAGTTGCTCAAAGCGCTCGATGCGGGCCAGCAGCACGGCCATTCCCTGTCGCCAAAAGTCCACCGACTCCAGATCGAAGCCAAAGCGGGCCGCCAGTTCCTCGGCAGGGTACTTGCCCACCGAGGCCAGCAGCTCCTCGTAGCGGGCCACAAACCCCGGGCCTTCCTGCCGGTAGCGCTGGTAGAGGGCCAGGCCGAACAAAAGCCCGAAGGCATAGGGGAAGTTGTAGAAGTTGGCGCCGTAGTAGTGGCCCTTGACCGCCCACATATAGGGGTGGTAGGTGGCCAGGGCCTCGCCATAGGTGGCCTGCTGGGCCTCGAGCATGAGCTGGCAGAACTCTTCGGGCGATAGCTCCCGCGCCCGCCGCCGGGCAAACACCGCCTGCTCGAAGAGGAAGCGCGAGTGAATGTCCACGATCACCTGGGCCGCGCTCTGCAAGCCGCCCTCGAGCACCCCCAGCTGCTCGGCGGGCGGCAGCACCCTAAGAGCCGCCTCCCCCACCACCGTCTCGTTCATGATGGAGGCCGTCTCGGCCAGGGTCATGGGCTCCTGGCGCAGCAGGTAGGGGACTTCCCGCAAGCAGTGGTTGTGGTAGGCGTGGCCCAGCTCGTGGGCCAGGGTGGAGATCGACTCGAAGCTCTCCTCGTGGTTGAGCAGGATGCGCGAGGCCCCCTGCCCTACCGGGGTACAGTAGGCCCCGCCCACCTTGCCCTTGCGGGGCGGGGCGTCCATCCAGCGCTCGGCATAGGCCCGCTCAGCCAGATCGGCCGCGGCCTGCGAGAAGCCCGACAGGTGCTCCACAATAAAGCGCCGACCCTCTTCCCAGCTCCACTTTTTGGGGGTCTGGCCGGGCTGCACGATGGGGGCGAACAAGTCCCACCAGTCGAGCCGCTTTTTGCCCAGGGCCCGGGCTTTAGCAGCAAAATAGCGCCGCCAGTGGGGCAGGCTCTCCACCATGGCCTGTTGCAGGGCTTCCAGGGTCTTGCGGCCAATGCGGTTTTCAAACAGGGCCGGGGCCAGGTCGTCTTCCCAGCCGCGCTTGCGGTTGAGGGTCGAGACCTCGCCCTTGTAGCCGTTCAGGGCCGCGGCCAGGGCCACCTCGTGGGCTTTCCAGGCCTTTAGCTCGGCCTCGTAGGCGGCTTTGCGCACCGCCTCGTCGGGGTGCATGGCCAGGTTGCGCACCGCCGTGATGGGCTGCTCTTCGCCATCGAGCAGCGCCGTGATCTGGCTGGTCAGGTTGCCGTGCAGCTTGACCCAGGCCCGCCCCCCCGAGAGGGAAAGCTCGGCTGCCAGCACCTCTTCTGCTTCCGACATCAGGTGCCGGGCCAGCACCTTGGCTTCCTCGATGAGAATCCGATAATCGCCGGCGCCCACCGCCTCGGCCTCGAGGCCAGCCAGCCAGCGTTGCAGGCGGGGGCGCAGTTTCTGGAACTCCAGATGGAGAAGCTCGAGCTCCGAAAGCTTGGCCTGGGCCTCCGCGTCGGCGCTATCGGTATCCACCCGCATCAGCACGTAGGCAAACAGGGGCCCCAGGGTATCGCCGAAGGTGTTCAGTCTGGCCGTCAGGGCTTCGAAGGTGGCGCGGTCGGTGGCGGCATCGTCCCGGCCTATGCGGTGGGCCTCCATAAAATCCCGCAAATCCTGTAGCTGGCTGGTTACCTGGCTCCAGGCAGCCTTAAACTTCTCGGAGGCAAAGCCAGGGAACAAAGTATCCAAATCCCAGGTTGGCAGTTCGGTGGTGGCTTGACTCATAGGCTCAAGTATAGGCCCACGGGATAGAATCCAGGGGTATGCAGTTTCCGGTGCGCGTTCCCATCGAAGTACGCTTTAGCGATCTAGACACCCTCAAGCACGTCAACAATGCGGTGTATCTGACCTACGACGAGGTGGCCAGGGGCCACTATTTGCGCCGGGCTGGGGCGGCCATCGACAGCGGCAACTTTGTAATGGCCCGGGCCGAGGTGGATTACATCCGCCCCATCCTGTTCGGTGAGCCGGTGGAAATTGCCATCCGGGTGGAGAAGGTGGGGAACTCGAGCTTCCGTACCCTGAGCGAAACCTGGGCCAGCGGGGAGCTGGCCGCCCGCACCCGGGTGGTGGTGGTCTGGCTGGAGAACGGCAAACCCGCCCGCATTCCCGACTGGCTGCGCGAGGCCATCCGGGCTATGGAGAGCGAAGCGGTAGAGGGTTTGTAAAAGTCAACCCGGGAGCATAGCGGTTACCAGGCCCGCTCCAAGCCCACATCCGCACTCATCAAGAGTTCGACGGCTTTTTCCAGCAGCAGATCGCGCCCTTCGGCCAGGGCGTACCAGTCGTCGGAAAGGTGCAGGGTGGGGGTTACCCGGTCGGGGTAGAAGCTGCCGTCCTTGCGCTGGGCCCTCGAGGTGGTGATCTGCAGCCCCGAACCATCGCTCAGGCGCAGGAAAATTGTGGCGGTGTTGCCCACCCCGGCGGTCGGCTGGCCGATGACCGGGGCCTGGCGGCCCTCTTGCAGGTCGAAGGTGAAGTACTCGGCGCACGAGGCGGTGCGCTCATTTACCAGCACCACCACCGGGCCGTTCCAGTAGGCGGCCTGCACCTCGTACTGCGGGCGTTCCCGGCCCCCCAAGCGAGAGTAGTAGTAGCCATCTTTATAACCCTGTTCGCTCGAGCGCATGTTGTCCTGCAAGCGGCGGTAGGTCTCCTTCACAAAGGCCCCCGCCCCCACCAGACACTCGCTCAGTACCCCGCCGCCATTGTTGCGCAGGTCAATGACCATGGCCCAGGCCCCTGCGGCCTGGGCCTGCCGCACCAGCTCGTGGATGCGCGGCCCGATCTGCTGGTAGCCGCTAAAGGAAGGGATGCGCAAGACCGCCACCCCATCGGGCCGGAGGCTGAGGGTGGGCAGCTGCCGCAGGGAGATAATGCGGGGGAGCACCTCGAGCTCCAGGCGCTGCTGGGCCCGCTGAATGGTGAGCCTGAGGAGCATGCCCGCAGCCACGCGCTCGCGCAAAAATTCCATGCGCTCGCCCTCGGCCTGGGGCAGCGCCTCGCCGTTGATGGCCAGAATGCGGTCACCCCGGCGCAACCCGGCCTCCTCGGCAGGGGTTTGGGCGCTTACTTCCACCACCAAAAGACCTTCCAGCCCCGACACCACCTGGAGCTGCACCCCCAGCTGGGGGCGGCTGCTGCTGCTTCCGGCCAGCCGCCTTTGGATCTCGGCGTAGTCTTCGGGGGTGAAGTAGCGGGTGTGGCGGTCGCCGTACTCGGCCACCAGGGCCTGAATGACCGGGTAGGCCTTGTTGCTGGGGCAGCTCACCTCCTGGGCACAGACCTTCTCGAGCTCGCCCTGGTACTTTTGCTTTAGTTCCTGCAGCCTAACCTGGGAAAACCCGCCGTAGTACTCGCCCAGCAAACGGCTTACTTCGTCGAGCAGATCCTGCGCTGGGCTGGCGAGCGCAAGCCCAGCCCACAACACCCATACAACCCCCCAGAGCCGCCGGCTGTCCATGCTTAATTTTTAGCGCCTGAGCGTCGGTAATGGGTTGCCCAGGTTACATCCTCGCCCCTTTAAGGTAGCTGGAAGGTCTCGGGGCTTAGTCTGGGGTTGACCTGTGCCTGCTGCACCCTGACCTCGGCGAACAGGTCGCCATCGGCATACAGGCGGGCCTGGAAAGGGATGCGGACACCGGAAACCAGGCGCAGGTCGGAGTAGAGCACCGTTAGCTGACCCTGGCTGTTCTGGTAGCGCTCGGCAACAAGCTGGTACTGGGCATTGAAAAGATAGGTGGTTTGGCTGCCCTGGGTACGCACCGCCACCGCTTGCCCGGTTACATCGCCAAACGTGCGCCGGCCTTCAAGCCGTGCCATTTCACGCCCGCGTCCACCAAAACGCAGGCCGTACCAGGTCTGGTAAAGGCCGTCGCGCAGTTCTTTGGTGAGGGTAGGCTCGAGGGCCTTGCGGCCCGATAGCACGCTCCAGCTCTGCCCCCCTGCGGGCGATACCTGGAGCACCTGAAGCAGCTTGGCACCATCCCGGTACTCCACCCGCAGCCTTTGCGAGGAAAAATCCGCATACGAAACCACCGTTAGGGTATGTTCGGCTTGTGGCCCGGAAAAAGTGGTGAGGGTTGCAACCTCTCGATAGGTGCGCAGGTTTGCCAGGGCCTGTCCCCCATGGGCCTGGCGCATCTTTTCCAGCGCCTGCGCTGCATCGGGGGTCACCTGGGCCAGGGCCAGCGTGCTCATCAACACAAAACCTGCTAGGTACTTCCAGCTCGCGGTCATCTGGCATAGGGTAGCGCAGGATTCTTTGTAACGGATAAGCCCCGAACAGGGCAGGATATAGTATCTCCATGCCAGAAGAAAGCAAAACCCCTGACCAGAAGCCCACCCCTCAAGATCAGCTCTCCATCACCCACCACAGCATCCGTATCGCCGGCAAGGAGCTGCGCTACCGTGTGACCTGCGGAACCCTGGTGCTGCGCGAGGAGTCGGAAAAAGAGGGCACTGCCGAAGGGCACAAACCCAAAGCCACGGTTTTTTTTGTGGCCTACACCAAGGACGACACAACCGACCCAAGCCAGCGCCCCATCACCTTCTCGTTCAACGGGGGGCCGGGCTCATCCTCGGTCTGGCTGCACCTGGGGCTCCTGGGCCCCAAGCGGGTGGAGATGGGCGACGCCGGGGCGCTTACACCACCCCCGTACCGGCTGGTGGACAACGAACACACCCTGCTCGAGGTAAGCGACCTGGTGTTTATCGACCCGGTGGGCACCGGCTACAGCCGCATGCTCGAGGGCGAGAAAACCAAGGAGTACCACGGCTTCAAGCGAGACCTCGAGAGCGTCGGGGAGTTTATCCGCCTCTACACCCACCGCTACGGGCGCTGGGTCAGTCCCAAGTACCTGATCGGCGAGAGCTATGGCACCACCCGGGCGGCGGGCCTGTCGGGGTATCTGCAAGAGCGGCACGGCATGTACCTGAACGGCATCATGCTGGTGAGCAGCATCCTGGATTTCAGCACCGCCCGCTTCAACCCCGGCAACGACCTGCCGCATATCCTCTTCCTGCCCACCTTCAGCGCCACCGCCTGGTACCACCGCAAACTGCCCAAAGAACTGCAGCAAAAGCCGCTAAAAGCCCTCCTGAAAGAAGTGGAGGCCTTCGCCCTGGGCGAGTACACCCTGGCCCTGATGCAGGGCAGCAAGCTACCGGCTACCGAGCATAAGCGCATTGCCCAGCAGCTTGCGCGCTACACCGGCCTTTCGGAAGCGTATGTGCTGGCCTGCAACCTGCGCCTCGAGATCATGCGCTTCACAAAAGAACTCCTGCGCGCCGAGCGCAAGACCGTGGGGCGCCTGGACAGCCGCTTCACCGGCACCGACCGCGACGCCGCCGGGGCCACCTTCGAGTACGACCCCAGCTACGCCGCCATCCAGGGCCCCTACACCGCCACCTTTAACCAGTACGTGCGGCAGGAGCTGGGCTTCCAGAGCGACCTGCCCTACGAGATCCTGTCCAACCTGTACACCAGCTGGAGCTACAAGGAGTTCGAGAACCAGTACCTGAACGTGGCTGAAACCCTGCGCAAGGCCATCTCCATGAACCCTTTTTTGCAGGTGTACGTGGGCAGCGGCTACTACGACCTGGCCACCCCCTACTTCGCCACCGACTACACCCTCAACCACCTGAGCCTCGAGCCCCACCTGCAAAAAAACATCCAGGTGCACTACTACCCCGCCGGCCACATGATGTACGTGCACCTGCCTTCCCTGGCCCAGCAGGCCGCCGACCTGAAGCAGTTCATTCAGAGTACGATCCCAGGCCAGCCCAAGCGCAAAGCGCCCCGCTCCAAAACTTGACCCCTCCACAGGCACTCCCTAGCATGAGCCCATGCGTTTAGGCGTCTTACTCACACCAGGTTTTCTGGAGGCCGAGGCGGCGCTGGCGATGGAGGCCGCCCGGCTTTTAGGTTGGGAGCGGTTTACCGTGGCGCGGGGCCGCACCGCGCTCGAGGGCAGCGCCGGTGCGGTCTGGACACCCAAGTACACCTTTGTGGCACGGCCCGAGCTGGACGTGCTGGTGATACCCGGCGGCCCCAATATGCGCAAGCTGGGGCGCGACCTCGAGCACCAGGACTGGCTGAACGAGGTGTGGAGCAGCCTGCGGGCGGTGTTCACCGGGGCCAACGGCGCTTTGCTGCTGTGGGAGGCCGGCCATGTTTCGGGCCAGGTGGCCGCCCACCCCATCACCGCAGAGGCGCTGGCAGGAACTGCTCTAGAACGCAGCAAAGCACCCCATCACTGGCAGGGCAAGGTCTGCACCACCCAGGGCTACCTGGCCCTGGCTAGGGCCATGTTGGACTGGGCCGGTTTTGCCGAGGAGGCCAGGGCCCACCTTGGCCTCTGATACGCACCCCACCAGGGCTTTTGCGGCAAGTTCTGGAGAATCGTTGGCGAGGTGGCGCAGGATAAAGCGCTCTACGCGTCCTGGGCCCACACCCGCTCCCTAGCCTGCTGTTCTTTCTCCATTGCCTGGAAAAGGCGACCCCGGAGGGCCTCGAGGGGCACGCTCTGCCACCGCCCCGGCACCTCTCCCCCAGGTTCAGGGCCTAGAAGCTTGCGAATCTGTTTGGGTAGGGTTATCTGTCCTTTGCTACTAACCCGGCGCTTGACCATTTCAAACCTTACACCACCCTAAGCCGACCATTCCTGGCGCAGGTGCGGGGACAAAACGCAAAACCGCTGTCCTGGCCTCGAGGGCTTGGGGCTTTGGCCTCCCCTGGGGTAGAATATTCGCTTGTGTGCAGGCCGGAGGGCCTGACGACCAGAGGAACCCCATGGCATCGCTCGGAGTCGGAATCGTCGGTCTTCCCAATGTGGGCAAATCCACGCTGTTTAACGCCATTACCAAAGCGGGCGCCCTGGCAGCCAACTACCCCTTTGCCACCATTGACAAGAACGTGGGGGTGGTTACCCTGCCCGACCCCCGCCTGAATGCTTTGCAAAAGCTCTTTATCAAGGGCGAGCGGGTACCGCCCATCGTGCCCACCCACGTGGAGTTTGTGGACATCGCCGGGTTGGTTAAGGGCGCGCACAAAGGCGAGGGGCTGGGCAACCAGTTCCTGGCTAACATCCGCGAGGTGGCGGCCATCGCCCACGTGGTGCGCTGCTTCGAAGACCCCAACGTGGTGCACGTGGCGGGTAAGGTAGACCCCCTGGACGACCTCGAGACCATCAACACCGAGCTGGCCCTGGCCGACCTCCAGACCATCGAGAAGCGCCTGGACAAGCTGCGCAAAAGCGCCAAGAGCGATAAGGACGACAAAGCCCTCCTGGAAACGCTCGAGCCCCTTTTAGCGCACCTCTCCCAGGGCCAGCCCATCCGCACCTACACCGGGGCCGACCCCGAGCTGCTGGCCCGGGCCGCCCGCGAACTGGGCCTGCTCACCTACAAGCCGGTGATTTATGTGTGCAACGTGGCCGAGGAAGACCTACCGGAGGGCGCTCACAACCCCCACGTGCAAAAAGTGCGCGAAGTGGCCGCGCGGGAGGGGGCCGAGGTGGTGGTGGTCTCGGCCAAGATCGAGGCCGAGCTGGCCGAACTCTCCGAGGAGGAGGCCCAGGAGTACCTGCGCGCTTTGGGCCTGGAGGAGTCGGGGCTGGGCCGGCTGGTGCGCACCGCCTACCACACCCTGGGCCTGCAAACCTTCTTCACTGCCGGCGAAAAGGAGGTGCGGGCCTGGACCATCCGCAAAGGCACCAAGGCCCCCCAGGCCGCCGGTGAGATTCACTCCGACCTCGAGCGCGGCTTCATCCGGGCCGAGGTGATCGAGTGGCACAAGCTGGTGGAGGCCGGCGGCTGGGCCAGTGCCAAGGAAAAGGGCTGGGTGCGCACCGAGGGCAAGGACTACGTGGTGCAGGACGGCGACGTGGTGCTGATTCTGTTTAACGTTTAGCCTCAATCGGCCAAGGCTGCCAGCTGAAACGCCTGGCCCAGGCGGGCCTCATCGGTCAGGTCGAGGCGCAGGGGGGTTAGCGCGATAAAGTTGTGGCCCACCGCCCAGCGGTCGGTGCCCTCCTCGGGCTCGTGGTCGGGGTGGGCCACAAACCAGAAGTGTGCCCGGCCCATGGGATCGGTGCCGGGCACAATCCGGCCCTCGTACCGCCGCACCGACTGCCGGGCCCAGAGAATGCCTTTGGGTTTGGCCGGCAGGTTGACGTTGATCAGGAAGGGCCTGGGCTCGCGTAAGAGGGCCTCGAGCACCCTGCCCACCCACGGCTTTAGCAAATCGAACTCGGGCTCCCGGCCGTTCATGAGGGCGCTGAAGGCAATGGCCGGAATCCCCAGCAAAGCCGCCTGCTTGGCCGCCGCCACCGTACCGGAGTGCCAGATCTCGTGGCCCAGGTTGGAACCCAGGTTGATGCCCGAGAGCACCAGATCCACCCTGTCCCAGTGGTGCGTACCCAGCACCACACAGTCGGCGGGCGTACCGTTGACCCGGTAGGCCTCGAGGCCCCCCATGGGCGTGGCACGGTAGTGCAGGGGTCGGGTTATGGTAATGGCCTGGCCCATGGCCGACTGCTCCACATCGGGCGCCACCACCCGCACCTCCCCAAAGGCCGCGGCTACCTCGGCCAGCGCCAGCAGGCCGGGGCTGTAGATACCATCGTCGTTGGTGACCAGGATTCGCATCGTCTACCTCGCACTTCTGAGCTTGGTTGGCATCGGTCAAGTAAATGTCAGGGGGCGTACCAACAACACCTGACAAAGCCGGTTTAATGTCGAGGCAAAGCATGGTTAGCGTGCTCATTCCCACCTACAACCGCCCCCATCTGCTGCTGCGGGCACTGCGCTCACTCCAGCTCCAGCTTTACCCCGACTGGGAGGCCGTGGTGGTGGACGACGGCGATGGGGCGGGTATCCTGGCTGCCCACAACCTGCGCGACCCTCGGATCGTAGGGGTGCGCAACCAGGGCCAGGGCCAGGTCGAGGCCCGCAACACCGGGCTGGCCCACGCCTCCGGCGAGATTATCGCCCTGCTGGACGACGACGACTGGTGGCTCGACCCCACCCACCTGCACCGGGTGGTTCGGGCGCTAAAGAGCCAGGCCGGCCTGGTCTACCGGGGCGGCTACCTGGTTTTGGAACGCGATGGCCTGGAACTAAAGCGCATCCCCTTCGACTTCAAGGCCAGCCCTGCGTCACTTCTGAAGGACAACCTCTTGCTGGCCTCCGGGGTGGCTTACCCCCGCTTCTTCCACGACCGGTTGGGGCTCTTTGACCCGGAGATGTCGGACTACTGGGACTGGGACTGGTATCTGCGGGTGGTCTCGGCAGACTACCCCCTCGTTCAGTTGCCGGGTCGGGGTGTGGCCGTGGCCATGCACGGGGCCAACATGTCGTACGCGGCTCGAGTCCAACAGCGCCAGCAAAACCTCGACAAACTCTGCGCCAAACACGGCCTGAGCGGAATCACCCTCAAGGATCACCGGATGATTGCCGGCGCCGCCTGAAGCCTCCGGAGCCGTTTGCAGCCTGGAACAAAATTTGTCCTGACACCGGGTTGACAATAATCAGGGCACAATCTCAATAGGGTTGAACCCGTTACGGAGGCTTCATGCAACGACTCATTCTGGCTTCTTTTCTGGCTTGTGGTCTGGCTTTCGCCCAGCCGCAAACCCTTACCCTCTATACCTCGGAGGTGCTGACCAACGTCGACCCCATGATTGAGCTCTTCAAACGGGCCAATCCGGGCATCAACGTACAGGTCTTCCGCAGCGGCACCGGCGAGGTGATCACCCGCCTGCGGGCCGAACTGGAGGCAGGCAACCCCCAGGCCGACCTCCTGTGGGTGGCCGACGAGACCTTTTTCCGCGAGCTGGCCGCCGCCAACCGCTTACGTCCGGTGCGGGCCACCACCCCCGGCTTCCCGGTCAAGTTCGCCTACCAGGGCGGGCGCTACTACGAAGTGCGGCTGCTCTACAACGGCATTGCGATCAACACCCGCAAGCTGGGGAACCTCCCCGAGCCCCAGACCTGGCGCGACCTGCTCAAGCCCGAGTACCGCGATCTGATAGGGATGCCCAACCCCAATTTCTCGGGCGCCGCCCTCTCCACGCTGGGCACCTTCAGCCAGCGTTTTGGTTTTAGCTTCTTCGAGCAGCTCCAGCGCAACGGTCTCAAGGTCGAGCAGTCCAACCCCATCCTTCAGCAAAAACTGGCTGAGGGGCAGTATGGAATTGCCATCATCACCGACTTTGGCATCCGCGACCTGATCCGCCAGGGGGCCCCCCTCAAGGTCATCTACCCCCGCGACGGGGCCATCCTGGTACCCACCCCCATCGGGGTGATGGCAAGCAGCCGCAACCCTGTCTTAGCCGAGCGCTTTATGCGCTTCCTGTTGTCCCCCGAAGCCCAGGCCCTGTTTGCCCAGCAAGGCTACATCCCGGTCATCGCCTCGGCCCCCCGCCCCGCTGGGGTGAGCGGTGAGGTGCTCTCGATACCTTCAGCCGCCGACTTCATTCAGGCCAACCGGCAAAGCCTGCTGACCCAGTTCAACACCCTGTTCAACCTGCGCTAGGTGCTGGTTTGTGAAGGTAAGGCTGCGGTCTGGGGCGTTCCCTTCGACGCGCTCAGGGAACGCCGCGCATCCACTGGCTTCGATCCGGGCAGCCCGCCCTTCCTCAAAACAGTACGGTTGCCACCGGGCTGGGTGATATCGGGAGCGGCTGTAAACCCCCAACTGGAGCGGTAATATACCCTGCGAATGAGCCCCCATCGTCTTACCACTGCCACATTCTGGCTGCTCCTATCCTTGGGGGTGGCGCTGCCCCTGCTGGTATTGGCCTGGCGGGGGTTGGGGGATGTGGCCATTCTGCCCAGGGTGCTCGATGTGGCCGGGGTCTCGTTGCTGCTGGCCTTGCTGGGAAGTTCGCTTTGTTTAGGGGTGGGGGGCGGGCTGGCCTGGCTGGCCTTCCGGGCACGGCTGCACCCCGGCTGGGACGCGTTGCTGCTGCCCGCCTATCTGGTGCCGCCCTTCGTGGGAGCGCTGGGTTTTTTGTACGCTTTGCAACTGGTGGGTCTGCAACCCTACGGGGTGGGGGGCATCCTGCTGGCCTGGACGGCCCACTACGCCCCGGTGGCCTACCTGCTGCTGCGCCCGGCCCTGGAATCGAAGCTGGCCCCGCTGCTGGTAGCGTGCGAGGTGCATGGTGTGACGGGCTGGCGGCGGGTGCGGGCCCTGCTGCCCCCCCTGTTCCCGGCCCTGATCGCCGCCTTCGGGGCTTTGTACCTGACCCTGCTGGGCAACTTTGGGGTTCCGGCGGTGCTGGGGCTGCCGGCGCAGGTCTACACGCTGCCCACCCTGGCCTATGCGCGGCTCTTCTCCCCCGCCAGCCCCGACCCCCTGGGCGAGGCGGCGGCCATCGGGCTGCTACTGGGGCTGCTGGCGGTTCCGGCCCTGCTGCTCTCGAGCCAGCCCAGCGGCGAGCCCTCCCCCCGGCTGCTGCGCCCTAGGTTGGTATGGGTGGCCCGGATGGGCTTTGGGCTGTTTGCGCTGGTGGCGGTGCTCTTCCCGCTGGTGGGCCTGCTGCGCCGGGCTTTGTTCAACACCTTTACGGGGGCTTTTCAGCCCGCCTTTTGGGCGGCCTGGGAGCTGCCCCTGGTGCGGCAGGGGCTGGCCAACTCGCTGCTGCTGGCCCTGCTGGCCACAGGGTTGTTGCTGTTGTTGGGGCTGCTGATGGCGCCCCAGCGCGGGGCCATGAAGCGCCTGCGGCAGGTGCTGGATATGCACTACCTGCTGCCCGGAACCCTCCTGGCCATTGGGCTCATCCTGCTGCTGGCCCCCACCCCGCTGTATGCCACCCCCTGGATTCTGCTGCTGGCCTACCTGCTCAACTTCGCCGCACTCATGCTGCGCTCCATCGAGGCGGGGCTGGAGGCGGGCATCGAGCGGCTGGTGGAGGTGGGCAGGCTGTTTGGCCTGCGGCAGGGGTGGGCCTGGTGGAAGATTGGCTTCCCCCTGTTGCGGCCCTACCTGGCGGCAGGGGTCTTCCTGGTGCTGCCCCTGTGCCTGGCCGAACTCACGTTGTCGGCCATGCTGTATGCACCCGGCAGCGAGACCCTGGGGGTGGCGGTGCTCTCGGCCCTGAACGGGGGGCTGTTCCGCGAGGCCGCCGCCATCGGGCTGATGCTGATGGCCCTGTCGCTGCTGCTGTTGTTGGTTCCGCGCCGGGGGGTGGTAGGGTAAACCCCCTGCAGATGTTCTCCATGCCCATGCTATGCTGCGACTAGAAGAGGTATCCAAGAACTTCGGCAAGGCGGGGGTGTTCGGGGTCAGCCTCGAGCTCGCCCCTGGCGAGATCATGGCGGTGCTGGGGGCTTCCGGCTCAGGCAAGACCACCCTGCTGAACCTGGTGGCGGGGCTATTGAAGCCCGACACCGGCCGCATCTTTCTGGGCCCGGACGAGGTAACCCACCAGCCCCCGGAGCAGCGCGGCCTGGCCTATGTGTTTCAGGATCACGCCTTGTGGCCGCACCTGAGCGCGCTGGAACACCTGCTCCTGGTGATGAAAAAGCCCGACCGCGAGGCCGCCCACCAACTGCTGGGCCGGGTGGGTCTGGCCGGGCTGGAGGCCCGCAAGCCGCACCAGCTTTCCGGCGGACAGAAGCAGCGGGTGGCCCTGGCGCGGGCCTTGGCCGCCAAGCCGCGGCTCTTGCTTTTAGACGAGCCCTACTCGGCCCTCGACCCGGTACTGCGCGAGGAGTTGCGGCTCGAGGTGGCCGCGCTGCTGCGGGCCGAGCATGTGAGCGCCCTGCACGTCACCCACGACCCCGACGAGGCCCTCGCGGTGGCCGACCGGGTGGCGGTGATGGAGGGGGGGCGTATCGTGCAGGTGGATACCCCCACCCAGGTGTACGCCCAACCCCAGACCCTCTCGGCGGCCCGGGCCTTTGGGCGCTTGAACCTGCTGCCGGTACAGGTGCAAAACGGTTGGGTTCGACTCAACGGCCTGGCCTGGGAGGTGGAGGGACTGCAAAGCGGGCCAGGCCTGCTAGCTTTCCGCTACGAAGACTTGCGGCCAGGGCCGGAAGGGCTGGAGGCTCGGGTGCTGGCGGTGTATGGCGGCCGGGGTGAGCGGCTGTGCCGGGTGAACCTGGGCATAGGGGAAGCGGTGGTGAAACTGCAGGCCGAGCCGGGGGAAGAGGTTCGGCTATCACCTGCGGGCAGGCTCAGGGTATTCGAGGCCAACTGCTAGATCGGTTCATTACGGCTTGCCCAGCCGCTGCCCGTCCCGCTTACCCCCCCAGCGCCGCTCCTGAGCGCCGGGGGTAAGGATATAGCTGTTGCGGTCGTCCAGAATCTGGGCTTGCAGAATCTCCAGCACCTTGCGCTTGGCGCGGGCATCCAGGATGGGGAAAAACAGCTCATAGCGGCGGTCGAGGTTGCGCGGCATGGCGTCGGCGCTGCCAGCCCAAACCCGCCACTTGCCCTTGTTCTTGAAGGCGGCCACGCGGGCGTGCTCCAGGAAGCGGCCCACCAGGCTCTTGACCTCCAGCCCTTCCCAGAGGGCGGTGAGGGTGCTGCGGACAATCAGATGCACCTTTGCCCCACGGTTCAGCGCCTCCTCGAGGGCCTGCAAGATGGGGGGGTCGGTGAGGTGGTTGAACTTCAGGATGATCTCGCCCTTCTTGTGGGCCTCGGCCTGGATGCTTTCTATGAGCAGGTCGCGGATGCTGGAGCCTGTGCGCAAGGTAGACAGCGCCGGGGCCTGCCGCTGCTCGAGGGCCGAGAAAAAAGCCCACACGTCCGCGGTTAGCTCGGGGTGGGCGGTAAAGAGCGAAAGGTCGGTGTAGAGCCGCCCGTTGATGGGGTTGTAGTTGCCGGTGCCCAGGTGCACATAGGCCTGTCCGGCCCGGCGCACGTAGAGGGCTTTGGCATGCACCTTTTTGCTGGGCAGGGGCAGCACCCGTACCCCCGCCCCGGCAAAGCGCAGGCTCCACTCGAGGTTGGCCAGCTCGTCGAAGCGGGCCCGGCCCTCCAGGAGCACCGCCACATCCTTTCCGGCCCTGGCCGCCTGGATGAGCGACTGGGCGATGCCGTTCTCCTCGCCAATGCGGTACAGGGTGGCCCGCACGGCCTCCACCTTGGGATCCTGGGCAGCCATCTGCGCAAAGGCCTCTACCGCGCCGTAGTCCTCGAAGGGGTGATACAGCAGCAGGTCGCGGCGGTTCAGGTAAGCGAAGGGATCCCTGGCAAAGCCTTTGGGTTTTTCGATGGTGATGGGTTTGAACTTCTCGCTGGCCGGGCCTCGCGCAACGATGGTGCTCACAAAGCTCAGGTCGAGGGGCGGGGCGATGCGGAAGACCTCCCAGGGCTCAAGTTCCAGGGCCACCCGGAGGGTCTCGGCCCATAAGGGGGGGAAGTCCTCCTCGAGCTCGAGGTGGCTCACCTGCCCGTCCAGACGGGCCTCGAGGGCCTCGGGCAGTTCGTCCCAGTCGGCGCGGGAACGGGCCAGCTGGGCCAGCCGGATCAGGCGAAACTCATAGAGCGGCAGCTTTTGGTTGGCGGGCAGAAACAGGTCGCTGCGCATACGCACCAGCGCACCCAGGCGCACGAAGCCCCCCTCGCGCCCGGGCACCTCCAGCAGCCGGGGCACACTCTCGGGCAGCCGGATCAGGTGCTGGAGCAAACCCTCTCCCGAGGCAAAGTACAGGGCCTGGCTGGCCAGCTCGGGGATGGCCTCGGGCCGGATCAGGTCGGTCAGGGGGGCCACCTCCTCGGCTAAGTAGGCCCCGAAATACTGCTTTTCGGCCTTGGTGAGCTGGGAGGGCTCGAGGATGTGGATACCATGGCCTTCCAGCTCCTTGAGAAACTCCAGATAGAGCCGGCTGGCTTCCTCGGTCTGATCCCGGGCCTCCGCCATCAGGGACTGATAGCTGCTGCTACCCCGCTCCTCGGCAAAAGCCCGTGAAATCCGGGCGGAGAAAAACTCGTCGAGGTTCGAGGCCCATATCCCCAGAAAACGCAGCCGCTCCAGCAGGGGAAAGTCGGGCCGCCGGGTCTGCTCCAACACCCGGCGGTTGAAGGAAAGCCAGCTCGCCTCCTGGCTGACCTGGGCGGCTACATAGCGGGGGCTTTGCGGTTTAGACATCCCGTTCAAGTCTTGGGGGGCTTTGTCAGGGAAGGATAAGGCTTTCTTTTTGCTCTTAGTTTTTTTCACCCTGGCCTGAGTTTATCCTTCGGCGGAAGAAAAAGGTAAGGGAGATCAAAAGGAAGCGTGGAATCGGATGACCCAGGCTCGCGCAACTGGAGTTGAGGGGCCAACTTCGTGCAAAGCCGTGGGCAAGGGATTCCCTGGCCCTATCTGACGCCTTCTTGACCTGGCCGCATAACACTGCGTACATGGCCCCGCCCTTGACAGAACTTGAGCCGATAACGCTTAGCCTCTACCATGGGGCGGTGCAACGTCTGGGCATTGTAGACCTGGGATCGGGAACCGCGCGGCTGGTGGTGTATGCCTACGAGCCGGGTAGGCACTTTCGGCTAATAGACGAGATCCGCGAGAGCGTCCGGCTGGGCGAGGGGCTGGCCACCCAGGGCCGCCTGAGCGAGAGCGGAATGCAGCGGGCTTTGTCGGCCCTCAAGCTCTACGCCGACTTTGCCCAGGCCACCGACCTCGATGAGCTGCGGGTGATTGCCACCAGCGCCAGCCGCGACGCGGAAAACGGCCCGGAGTTTCTGCGCGAGGTGCGCAAGTTGGGGCTCCAGGTGCAGGTGCTTTCCGGCGAGGACGAGGCCCGCTACGGGGTACTGGCGGTGGCCAACTCCTTCAACTTCCAGGAGGCCTGGGTAATGGATCTGGGCGGGGGCAGCGCCCAACTTTCGCTTATGAAAGGCCGGGCCTACCGCGAAGGACGGGCTTATCCGCTGGGCGCGGTGCGCCTGACCGAGATGTTTCTGGGGTCGAACCCGCCCAAGAAGGGGGAGATAGAAGACCTCGAGCGTTTTGTACGCAAAGAGATGAAGGAGGTGCTGGCCCAGGTGCGTCAGAACCCCCTACCGCTGGTAGCGATGGGCGGCACCGTGCGCAACCTGGCCAAGCTGGCCCAGCGGCGGGAAGACTACCCGCTCGACTTAGTACACGGCTACTTTCTATCCCGTGAAGCGCTCGAGGAGACCGTGGGTATTCTGGCCCAGCGTACCACCGAGCAGCGGCGGCAGCTCGAGGGCCTCCAGTCCGACCGCGCCGATGTGATTGTGGCCGGGGCCCTGGTCTACCGCACGGTGCTGCGCGAGGCCGGTCTGGAGGGCCTGTGGATCTCCGGCCAGGGTGTGCGGGAGGGGGCCTTCTACCGGGAGTTCCTACCCGCTCCGCATCTGCTGAACGACGTTCGCGGCTTCTACGTGCGCAACCTGTTTGCCCGCTACCCCCAGGATTTTAACCACACCGCCCGGGTGCGCCACTTCTGCCGCCTGCTCTTCCGGCTGCTGGCCCCTTTGCACGGCTACGGCAAAGCCGAGGAGCAGCTCCTGGACGAGGCCGCCCTGCTGCACGATATTGGCATGAGCATCGGCTACTACGACCACCACAAGCACGGCGAGTACCTGGTGATGAGCGCGGCCATCCCCGGCCTCACCCACCGCGAGCAGGCCTTGCTAGGGCTGCTGGTGCGCTACCACCGCAAGGGTGAACCCCGGCCTGGGGCCTACAAATCGGTGTTGCAGGATGGCGATACCAAGCGCTTGCTGCGGCTGGCCACCCTCCTGCGCATCAGCGAGTACCTCGAGCGCAGCCGGGTCGGGCGGGTGGAGGGCCTGGAGGTGGAGATCGGCAGCCAGCAGGTGCGCCTAACCCTGCTGGCCCAGGAAGAGCCCTGGGTCGAACTCACCGAGACCCGCAAACAGGCCAAACTCTTTCGACAAGCCTTCGGGCTCGAGCTGCTGGTAGAATGGAGGCCTCGAGGTTAGCCATGGAGCTTTACCTGATCCGCCACGCCATCGCGCTCGAGGCCGCCCCGGGCCAGTCCGACGACGCCCGCCCGCTCTCGCCCGAAGGCATCCAGAAGTTTAGCGAGGTGGTTCGGGGGCTCAAGCGCCTGGGGGTTCGGCTCGACCGGCTCTACCACAGCCCCAAGCTGCGGGCCGTGCAAACCGCCGAGCTGCTGGTGCCGCTGCTGGAAGGCGAGACCGAGGTGACCCCCTACCTGGCCGCCGAGCCCAGCCTGGCCCTCCTCGAGACCCTGCAGGGGTCGTCGGTGGCCCTGGTGGGGCACGAGCCCTGGATGGGCGAGCTATGCGCCTGGCTCCTCACCACCCGCCGGGAAGGCCACACTTTTCCCTTTAAGAAAGGGGGGGTGGCCCTGCTAGAAGGCCCGCCCAAACCCGGCCAGATGAAGCTGCTGGGGTTCTGGGCTCCCCGGCTATTGCGCCGGCTGGGGCAGTGAACGACACCGCCCACTCCGACCCTGCCATCAACAGGCCTCGAAACCCCCAGGGTAAGCCCCCGGCAGCCGGGCCCCGCCGTCCCTTTACTTCTGGGGCCTTGGCCAGCAGCGCGGGTGCGCTATCGCTCGAGCCGAAAGGGGGTCTTCTGCCCGGCCAGGGCGATTTCCCGGGCTTCCTGGGGTGCCCAGGAAAGCCCCAGCACAGCCCTATAGGCGCGCAGGGCCTGGTCGCGCCGGCCCATGCAGTCGGCGAGCTGTCCGTAGCGGGCCAGGGCGTAGCCCGGCAGGTAGGCGGGGTGCTGGAAGTCGGTATGAACGAGCTGCTCCATCAGCTGGTAAGCCGCCTCGGGCTGGCCCGCCGCCAGATAAATCTGGGCCGCGCAGTACAGGGCCTCAGGGCCTTCCACCTCCTGCAGTTGTTGCAACAAAACCCCCCAGTCGTCCGACTCGTTCAGCTGCCAGGCCCGATCCAGCACGCTGCGCTGGCGTTCTAGCTCGGTCGGGGTGTGGTGGCCCGGAAGCACCACCCGCTCCCCAGGAAGGGCCTCGAGCAGCCAGGGGTACTCGAGCACATCCACCAGCACCGCTGCGGGGCCCTCTTGCGAAACCAGGCGCTGGGCTACCTGGGCCATGCGCTCCCGCCGAAAGCCGGTGGCGGGCCCTTCACCAAACACCTGCCCATAGCCTTGGTGGTAGGCCCTTAGCACCTCGAGCAACGATTCCTGGGCAAAATCCTCCGGGGTGCGGGGGTTCGTCAGCACCCATTTGAGGTTGTCCTCGAGGGGCTCTACCTGGCGCAAAATCTGCTGCCCTTTGGGATACTGGCGCAGGGCTTCACGAAACCGCTCGGCCTCGAGCCTGAGCGGGGCCTGGGGGTCGAGGGCCTCCAGCGCAACGCCCGCACTTTCAGCCCAGGGCAAAACATGAAACAATGAGATCTCGTTCTGGTCGCGCCAAGTTTGCGCTGCCAGCTCTTCTGGGCTGTACGAGGCCAGAACGATCCGCTCGGGCTGATGGACTCGAATCAGCTCCAGCAACGTCACCCCGTTGTAGCGCGGGTGCAGCAGATGAAAGGGGCCCAGCGTAGGAATGACCAAAAACGACACAAGCGATATTCTAGACCTCAAAGACCGCAACTACCGTCTGGCAATGCTCAATGGCTGGTTTGTGCTGTTGGGCGACGCTTTCTTCAACGGTTCCATTGTGCTGGCGTCCTTTGCCGCCAAGCTGGGCGCGGCCAACTGGGCCATTGGGCTGATGCCGGCCCTGCTCAACGCCGGCTCCATGGTGCCGCAGGTCTTCGTGGCCCCTTACGTGGCCCGGCTGCCGATTAAGGTCACGCTGTACCGCCGCATGGCCCTGCTGCGGGTAGCCAGCCTGGGCGTCGTGGCCCTGGGTGGGTTTTTCTTGGGCCGGCACCCCGATCTGCTTTTATGGGTGTTTGTGGTGGGCCTGGCCCTCAACGGGCTTTTCACCGGGTTCTCAAGCCTGCCTTTCTGGGAAACCATCGGCAAAACCATCCCCATGGAGCGCCGCAGCGGGCTGTTCTCGCTGCGCAACCTGGTGGGGGGGTTGCTGGCCTTCGGGGCCGGCTTCCTGGTGCGCCTGATCCTGGAGCTGCCCCTGCCTTTTCCCTACCCGTATGCCATCCTCTTTACGCTGGGCACCCTGGCCTTTGCCTACGGCTGGCACCTGTTCGGTCTGATAGACGAACCCCCCGACACCCACACCCGCACCGAGCGCATCTCGCTCAGCCTGCCGTTTCGCGACTTCTATTTCCGGCGATTCCTACGGGTGCGCGTGCTGCTGGCAATCGCCAGTATGGTCGAGCCTTTTTTCGCAGCGTACGCCGTGCGGGTGCTGGGGCATAAGGGCGAGATTGGCACCTATCTCATGGTCTACACGCTCTCCTCGGTGCTTTCCAACCTGCTGTGGGTGCAGGTCTCGAGGCGCTACGGCTCCCGCAGTCTGATCCTGATCGGCGCAGCGCTGGGTGCGGTAACCCCGGTTCTGGCCCTGCTACTACCCAAAACCGCCTTCTGGCTGGTCTTTGCTCTTCAAGGGGCCTACCTTTCTTCCATCGGGGTGGGCACCGCCACCTACCTGGTAAACCTGGCCCCCACCGATGCGCGCAGTTCGTACATCGGCCTGTCCAACACCATCGTGGGGCTGCTGGCCTTCTCGCCGGTGCTGGGCGGCTTGCTGGCCGATCGGGTGGGGTATGTGGGGCCTATGGTGGTCGCCACCATCTGTTATGCCTGGGCCTTATATGCGGGCCGGCGTTTGAAGCTGCTCGAGCCCGTCTAGTCTCCCAGGTATTCCGGCCCAATTTCGCCAGCTTCCATAGCGTTACCTTTGCAGCCCCGCCCCCTCGAGCGCGCCAACGGATTTGACGCCTTCCCGCTGCAGTCGTACACTTCTACGCAAGATGAGGTCTCGGCCAACGACCAGGCCTGGGGGGAACTTCTAGCCGCAAGGCGGCAGAGGTTCTCCCGGCTCGTAGTTGAAGGGCCGGGATTTTTTTTGAGGTGAGTTATGAACGCAGTGCTTCCCGACGGACGCAACCTGGAGCTCAAGCCCGGTGCCACGGCTGCCGATGCCGCCCAGGCCATCGGCCCCGGTCTGGCCAAGGCCGCCATTGGGGCCATTGTCAATGGAGAGCTGTACGACCTGCTCAAGCCCTTACCACCCCATGCCGAGCTGCGCATCCTGACGGAAAAAGACCCCGAGTACGCCCAGCTCTTCCGCCACACCCTGGCCCACGTGATGGCCCAGGCGGTGCGCGAGCTGTACACCGAGCGGGGTTACAAACCCGAAACGGTCAAGCTGGCGATTGGCCCGGTGATCGAAAACGGCTTCTATTACGATATAGACGCCCCCGAGCCCATCCGTGAAGAAGATCTGCCCATCATCGAGGAGAAGATGCGCCGGATCGTGGCGGCCAACCTGCCGCTAAAGCGCTTCGTGCTCCCGCGCGAGGAAGCCCTCAAACGCTACGAGGGCATTGACCCCTACAAAACCGAGCTTATTCAAGACCTGCCCGAAACCGAGGAGCTGAGCTTCTACGCGCAAGGCGACGATACCTATGGCTTCACCGACCTATGCCGGGGCCCCCACGTGCCCAGCACGGGCCGCATTCCACCCCACTTCAAGCTCACCGGCATTGCCGGGGCCTACTGGCGCGGCGACTCGAGCCGCCCCATGCTCCAGCGCATTTATGGGGTTGCCTTCCGCACCAAGGAAGAGCTCGAGCACTACCTCTGGCAGCAGGAGGAAGCCAAGCGCCGCGATCACCGCAGGCTGGGGCAGGCCCTCGAGCTCTTCACCATCAGCGAGGAGGTGGGCAAAGGCCTGCCGCTCTGGCTGCCGCGCGGCGCTTTTATTCGCAAGCAGATGGAAGACTACATGTACAAAAAAGAGCAGGAGCACGGCTACCACTACGTGTATACACCGCACATCGCCAACGCCCGGCTCTACTACACCTCGGGCCACCTGCCCTACTACAAGGACGATATGTACGCCCCCATCGAAATTGAGGGGGAGGAGTACTACCTCAAGCCCATGAACTGCCCGCACCACCACATGATTTACAAGGCCCGGCCCAAGAGCTACCGCGACCTGCCGCTAAGGCTGGCCGAGTTCGGCACGGTCTATCGTTTCGAGCTTTCGGGCACCCTCTCGGGCCTCACGCGGGCGCGGGGCTTCACCCAAAACGACGCGCATATTTACTGCTCGAGGGCCCAGGTCACCGAGGAGTTTATCCGGGTCATTCAGCTCTTCGACGAGGTCTACAAAGACTTTGGCATCTCGGACTACTGGTTCCGCCTTTCGCTGCCCGACTTCGAAAACAACCCCGAAAAGTTCGGCGAGGAGAACGACAACTGGCGCGACTCGATTAAAGCCATCCGGGCAGCCCTGGAAGAGACCGGGGCCAAGTATGTAGAGGGCATCGGCGAGGCCACCTTCTACGGCCCCAAGCTCGATGTGCAGATCAGGAGCGTGCTGGGCAAAGAAGAGACCATCGCCACCAACCAGCTCGACTTTATCGTGCCCGAGCGCTTTGGCCTCGAGTTCACCAACGAAAAAGGCGAAAAAGAAACCCCGGTGGTGATCCACCGCGCCATCATGGGCAGCTTCGACCGCTTTTTTGCCTTTTACCTCGAGCACACCGCCGGCGACTTCCCACTGTGGCTCTCCCCCATCCAGGCCGTGATTGTGCCGATTGCCGACCGGCATCTGGAGTACGCCCAGAAGGTGGCCGCCGAGATGCGCAAGAACAAGCTCCGCGTGGAAATTGACGACCGCAGCGAACGCATGAACGCCAAAATCCGCGACGCCGAGCTGCAAAAGATACCCCTGATTCTGGTGGTAGGCGACAAAGAAGCCGCGGTGGGCACGGTCAATGTGCGCGAGCGTCATGTAAAGGAGCAGCGCACGCTGGCCCTGGCTGCCCTCATTGAGGAGATGAAGGCTCGAGTAGAGGCAAGAAAATAAAATCTTCACCCCTGGCTACCGTCCGACGGTGAAGGATTCAAGCGGAAGTTGGTTGGTTCACCGCCTTCCGGCACTGAACCAACCGACCTCCTGCTGTATAGAGGTAGCTACAAAGAGCGAACAAACGCCTCGGCCTCTTCAGCACTGGCTAGGCGGGGCTGACGCTTCTTGAACCACTGCCAGAGAGCCCCTAGGTCGAGGGCAGAAAGGTTTTGGGGATGGCCCAGAATTATCTTGTGGTCGCCATCGGAAACCCAGATCATGCCCAACACCTCACCCTCGAGCCAGCTTCCAACCGGTATCGGCTCCTTGCCAGCCCAGATGGCGTCGAGGGTGTCCTGGTCGGCTGGGTTGTAGTAGCCCGGGATCAGACCATAGTTGACCGGTGCCAAACCCCATTCCGGCCGCCAGGGAGGTTCCTTGGGAAGCAGGCGCTCCCCATCCCAGCTATACCTTTCGGCCGTTCCAAGGCTCCACTCCACCAGCATTCTGGCTCGCATCGGCGGCCATTCTACAAAAAAAACCAACTGCCACCGGGAGGCACGGGGGCAGTTGCCAGGGGGGCACAGTTCTAGGCAAGGTGTCTTAAGCGCAATCGAGCCACCTGCGTACGCGGCATCACACAACCGCTAAACTCGATGGGGGCGGGCAAAAGCCAGTTGCGCAGGGAGGCGCGCACCCCTCCCATCGGATGAGGACGGGCTCGAATGGGCCGGGCATTCCCAAATGCAATTTGCAATATAAGCTCCCTACTCATGCTTGTAGGTTAAGCCATCAATCGTTACAAGCGCGTTACTTTTGCACCAAAAAACATTAAAATACTTAATGTTCGGCGATAGCCGGTTCGAACTTTGGCCATAGCCGGCTGGGTCATCTAGGCCTGCATGGGTTTGGATGCGGGTTCTTCACTGGGTTCTTCCCAGACCTGTTCAACCAAGTCAATAAGCTCCGGCACCGGGACTCTGTAGCGACGTGCAATGCGCGCAATCTCGTGCCCCAAACGTTTCAACTGGGCAATGTAGCGCTGAGGCACCTCGCCGGACTCGTCCTCGAGGTCTTCTACAACGCCGATGAGCCAACCCACTAGCTCACTGGCTTCTTCATCAGAAAGCCCATCGGTTAGGGCTTCATCCTCGAGCAGCAGTTCCGTTAGCCGTTCAAGCATACGCGGCCTTTATACTATGCCGAAGCGCAGCGAATTTGAATATCCAACGCAACCGCAATGCACAGCTTCAACTGGTTTTTAGCCAGGGCTCGGCTCAATTGGAAGGGGAACCGCCCGCAGGCGTATTCAGCAAGAGCAGCTCGTCCTTGTGCACGTACCCCATCTGTCGGATCAGTCCTTCGCGGTAGCGGGGGTCAGCGGCAAGCTGTAGCTCTTCGCTCAGCTTCTGGTTGTGCCGCTCGAGCTGTACCAGGCGAAACTCCACCTGTGCGATTTGATTGCGAAGCTGCACGTTGCGCTGAACCTCCAAAGCCATCAACAACAGAATATGTAGCGTTCCTAACGCAAATATCAAATGCAACAATCGGTAAATTGGCTTCTCCACAGTAAAGTTAGTATATCACCTTCCTATCTTGCGTCTAGGTGATATTTTCACAGGAAATCTTCAGGCTATACCGCACCCCACAGCAGCGATCCGTCGAATAAGAAGGTTCCAGCAGCGCGGATCGCTCATACCGGATGCAAAAAGATAGCCAGCCAAAGCCAAGTGCCCTCGCCAGGCTTGGCGAAGAAAGCGTATCCCTTCGATCGGATCAGTTCGCTGCCTTTAGGCACCAGGCTGGCCGAATCTGGTATCAGCGGGCTCATTTAGAGAAGTCCTTTCCCCGACCCGATCAAAACTGCAATATTCCTCGAAAACATCGCAATAATGTTCTTTTTCTGAAAATGTTTTATAATACGGTAACTTGTACATGGGGGTTGAAATGGCAAAAGCCAAAGAGCGGGAAAGCTATCGGTCAAAGCTGAAAGCAATGGGTTTGCGGCATACCCTACCCAGGGAGCAAATACTGGCCTACCTCGATAGCAAAAACACCCACCCCACACCCGAAGAACTCTACCTGGGCCTCAAAAAGAAGGGATACAACATCGGCCTTTCGACCGTATATCTAAACCTTCAGGTGTTGCGCGAGGCTGGGTTATTATGGGAGTTCAAAGACCAGAAAGGCAACACCCGCTACGACGGTTTTAGCGAACGTCATCACCATCTTTTCTGCTTGCAGTGCGGGAGCATCGAAGATGTGCTGGACAAAGACCTGCCCGCCTTTGATACAGCTCCCATCAAACAAGCCATCGAGGCTAGAGCCTGCTAACTAGCTGTTCGTAAAAGCTCCACAGTTTTCGCTGTCATCAGAATCGAAAAAGCCAACCAGTGCCAACCTCGCAAGGTCTCAGCCAGCCGCTCATAGTCTCGCGCCAGCCTGCGAAACCGGGATGTCCAGGCAAACGAACGTTCCACCACCCAACGCTTCGGCAGCAGCACGAATCCTCGTTTGGCCCCTTCCACCTTGACCACACACAGGGCGATGCCTTCCGCCTCTGCCGCTTGTGCCGCTTCCTCCCCAGTGTAACCCTGATCCACAAAGGCCACTTCCACCTGCTCCCCCGTCACTTCCTGCACCTGTTGACTGAGGGCT
>AXWR01000014.1 GCA_000482765.1 Meiothermus taiwanensis DSM 14542 | reverse complement strand
TGGGATGGGCGGCTTTGCCCTGGAGCATTCGCAGGGTCATGCGCAGGTCGTGTACCAGGTCTTCGAAGACCCCCCGGTTCATCCAGCGGTAGGCTTGCGCCTGAACGATATGGGGGGGTGGGAAGTCGTGGGGCAGGTAGTCCCACTGAGCACCGGTTCGAACCATCCAGCGCAGGGCGTTGAACACTTCGCGCAGGTCGTACTTGCGCTGGGGTGCTTCCAGCGGGGCGAGGGTCAAATAGGGCAGCACCAGAGCCCATTCCTCATCACGGACGTCCGATGGGTAAGCACGGCGGTTCATGCTCTAAACATAACTGCAGTGCCTGATTTGGGTAAGGTGGTTTGTAGATTCTAAGAACTCGGCCAGCTCGTCTACGGTGAAGGTGGTCTTGTCGGGGATGTGGCGGGCGATGTCCTGCACCACGGCCTGGGTCAGCGTTTTGGAGTCAATATGAAGGGATGGCGTCATATTGTTCATATGCTAAGTATACCGTGAGGCTAATATACTTGTAAATATGGAGTCAAAGCTTCGTCGCGATGAGGCTGGCGTGCTGTGAGTAGTCGGGTTAGGATAGAGCTGGAAATGGTTGGTAGCCAAAAGCCCGTAAGGCGAATCGGGTACCCCACTGGAGGCGGGGCCTCCCCCTTTTTGTTTTTGCCGCAGGAGCCACAAGTTTTGCTGCCGGTAGCTAATGGCTACCACGGTAGCCATTTGGTAGCCAATGGGCCGGAATCGGGGTCAAAATCCCGGAATCTGAAGGAATGGAGTCATGACTCCGATTATGAGAAAAGTTGCTCCAGTACGATGAATACCACATTTGGAGTCATAGGGCTAAAACTCCACCGCTCTTTTCGTAATCGAGCGGCCGTCGGTTCAAATCCGACCACCGGCTCCAGTCCAGGAGGCGAAAAACCCGAGGGTGCCAATCCTCGGGTTTGCCTTTTGGCTTCAGATTAGCCCCACAAATTGTTGCCTGATCCAAGGGGCCAGGTCGGTCAGCGAGTGCATGGCTGGAACCTTGCCTGCTAAGGCCCCATAGACGATAAGGGGCACCGGGTTGAGGGTGTGCTGGGTATGCCAGGGTTCCTCGGCGTTGCCGTGGTCGGCGGTAAGAAGCAGAGTGGCGGTGGGGTTGGCGTTCAGGAAGCCCTCGAGGAAGCGATCGAGCTCGAGCCAGCGTTCGTCGAGTTTTTCCGGCATACGATGGGCCGTGTAATCCAGGGCCCAGCATTCCAGAAAGGTCAGGTCATGTTGCTGGGCTATCTGGGCAAAGCGTGCGCCGGCGGCCTCGGGTTCGGGCCAGAAGGCCGGCAGGAGGGCCTGGGGGTGGTGGATGGGGAGGAGCTCGAGCCGGGCGGCCCTGGCCGCAAATCCAAAAGCCGAGAGCAGGTTGCGGCGGCTGGTCTGTACTTTTTCCAGGTATTCCGGGCGGTAGGCATTGGCGTGCAGCACCCGCAAACCCTGCTGGGTCGCCCAGACCTGCAGGCTATCCTGCTGCAGAAGGGTTTGCAGCTTGCTCAGGGGGTGCGGCCCCTGGTGGTATCCCAGCATCTGGGCGGCATTGAGCCCGGTCAGCAAGGTGGTCTGGCCGGTGCCCGACTGGGGCAGGCCCTCCACCCCCAGCCGGGCATCCAGCACACGGTAGGCCAGGTTGGGACGGTTGAAGGGCTCCTGGCTAAACCCGCCGCTCAAAGCCCTCAGCGTGGGCAGGTTCAGGCGCTGCAGGGCGCTGCGGGGGTCGTGGGAAAGCCCCAGCCCATCCACGAACAAGAACGCCAGCACGAGGGCATTCTCCGCCCACCCGCCAGAAAGGTCAAACCGCGCGCCAACTTGCGACCTGCGACACATCTAAACCCGAGGGGCTAATTGCATGATAGGGGTCGAAAGGAGCTTGTATGCCTGTACGTTCGGCCCATGCGGTTTGGAAAGGCACCTTAAAAGAAGGACAGGGGCACCTGAAGCTGGAGAGCGGGGTCTACGAGGGGCCTTACACCTGGGCTTCGCGCTTTGCCGAGGCCAGCGGCACCAACCCCGAGGAGCTCATTGGAGCAGCCCATGCCGGCTGTTTTGCCATGTTTTTATCGGCCCTCTTGACCAACAACAACACCCCCCCCGAGGAACTGCGCGCCACCGCCAGGGTGCACTTAGGGGAGGGGCCCACCATCAGCAAAATCGAGCTGCACCTCGAGGGCAGGGTACCCGGCCTTAGCCCGGAGAAGTTTCAGGAGCTGGCCCAGGAGGCCAAGGCCAAATGCCCAATCTCCAAGGCCCTGGCCGCAGTACCCGAGATCAGCCTGGAGGCCCGGTTGCTCGGGTAGGCCTGCCTATCTCATAGCCGATACCAAAGGCGGTAAAGCCGCTTGAGGGCCTTGAGCAGAGCGGTCGCGATGCGCCCGTACCAGCCCCTGGGCAGCCAGGCCGGGCCGGTGATGGGCATGAGGCGCTCAATGGCGATGGTCTGCGGCTCGGTAAAGCGGTAAAGCCCCTCCTGGCCGTGCCGCCGCCCCAGGCCCGAGGCCTTGAACCCCCCCATGGTCGCGTCCATTGAGGCCCAGGCCGCGGCGTAGCTTTCGTTGATGTTGACCGTGCCGGCCTGGATGCGCGAGGCCAGCGCACGGGCTTTGCGCAGGTTCCTGCTCCAGATGCTGGCGTTGAGGCCGTACTCGCTCTGGTTGATCTGGGCCAGCACTTGCTCGAGGTCGCTAAACTTGTACAGGCTGACCACAGGGCCGAAGGTCTCCTCGTGGTACACCCGCATCTCGGGGGTTACATCGGTCAGGATGGTGGGCTCGAAGAACAAAGGCCCCAGGTCGGGCCGGGGCCGGCCCCCGGTGAGCACCCTGGCCCCTTTTGCCACGGCGTCCTGCACGTGGGCCAGCACCGTATCGAACTGCCGCTGGACGGTCAGGCAGCCCATCTGCGAGCGGTGATCCAGGGTGGCCCCCAAACGCAGGCTCGAGGTTTTTTCCACAAAGCGCCGGGTGAAGGCCTCAAAGACCTTTTCGTGCACGTAGATGCGCTCGAGGGAGACACAAAGCTGCCCGGCGTTGGCAAAGGCGCCGCGCACAGCGCCCTCGGCGGCGGCCTCGAGGTTGGCGTCCTCCAGCACCAGCATGGGGTTTTTGCCGCCCAGTTCCAGGCTCACCCCAATCAGCCGTTCTCCGGCCTGGCGGGCCACCTTGCGCCCGGTGGGGGTGCTGCCGGTCAGGGCAATGAAATCCGCCGTAGCCACCAGGGCCTCGCCCACCTCGCTGCCCCCGGCCACAATCTGAAAAAGGCCGCGCGGCAGGCCGGCCTCCTCCATCAGGGCCTGAATCCAGAGGGCGGTAAAGGTGGTCTGGAGGTCGGGCTTGAGCACCACCGCGTTGCCCGCCATCAGCGCGGGAATGGGCTCGCTCACCGCCATTGCCAGCGGGTAGTTCCAGGGCGAGATGACCCCCACCACCCCGACCGGGTGGCGGTACTCCCAGGTCTGGGTCAGGCCCAGAAAAGTACCGCCCACGCGCCGGGGGCGCAGCCAGCCAGGGCTGCGGGTGGCGTAGTACTGGGCCACAATGGCCGCGTCCAGCAGTTCTTCCTGGGCATCGCGGCGGGCCTTGCCGGTCTCGTACTGGGTCAGGTCGAGGATCTCGGCCTGCCGCTGTAGCAGCAGATCGTGGAAGCGCAGCATGATGCGGGCTCGAGACCTGGCATCCATTCGGGCCCAGGCCGGCTGGGCCTGCCGGGCGCGCTCCACGGCCTGGCGCACGTCCTCGGGGCTGCACAACGGAATAACCCCCAGCACTTTTCCATCGAAAGGGGAGTGCAGGGTGTGCGGGGTGCCCTGACCCGACAAAAAGACGCGCCGGGCCAGTTTTTCCAGCAGCTCAGGGGTAAACTGAGGGGTCTCCCGTGGGGGATTGATCACCCGCAACCGCCCGGTTTCAATCATCTTAGAGTCCATGGTGGGTTGAAAAAACCCTCGAGTCAATACCCTTCCCAGGCTAGGTCGGCAAAGCATAAAAGCGCTTCCATGTCGACCAAATGGGGCTATTCCGGCCTCTGTGGACTTACAAAATGGGGCCTTGGAGTATATGCTAGGGGCGTTCAAAAAGGCACGTTGGTTGGGCCATCCCAAGCAACGCCCACGACGGAGGTCTGCAATGCATCGTTCTCCACCTGGCGCTCGAGGTTTTCTGATCGCTATTGGGCTGTTGGGCGGGGCCCTGATGGTAGCTGCGCTGGCGGGGCTCCTGCTGTTCTGGGCCCTGCAGGCGGCTTTCCCCAGGCCGGTAGAGGAGGGGTATCCGGGCTACCTGATCCTGATTTTTGGCACGCTTGTCCTGATTCCCATTCTGGTTGTACTGGGGCGCAGGGTGCCCTACCTGACCGACTGGTACTATCTGCTTCCGGCCATCACCTTCCTGCTGGCTTTCACCGTATTCCCCATCATCCTGACCATCTATTACGCCTTCACCGACTACACCGGCATCCGCAACGGCAAACCCGACCGCTCCACCGAAACCGTTGTTGTGCAGGTAGAGGGGCGGCAGTTACTCGTGGAGGGCAACGCCCACGACCTTTTGCGCTGCGATGAGCCCGACTGCGCCGGCCAGGCCCTGGAGATCACCACCCGCACCCAGCGCGCCCGCGTTCGGGCCGAGCAGGCCAGCGGCAACACCATCACCCTCACCGCGCCCCCACCCTTCGCCCCCACCCTGGTCTACAAGATCAACGAGTTCCGCTTCATCGGCTTCCGCAACTTTGTAGAGATTTTCAGCCGGGCCGGTACGGTGCTGCTTCCCATTCTGCTCTGGAACATCGTTTTTGCGGCAGGGGCGGTGGTGGTGGGGGCCATCCCCGGGCTCATCCTGGGGCTGATGCTCAACAACAAAAACCTGGCCTTGCGGGGTTTCTATCGCACGGCCCTGATTATCTCCTGGGCCATCCCGGTGGTCATCAGCGTGCAGATCTTCACGGCCATGCTCAACGTGCAGTTTGGCCCCATCAACCGCCTGCTGGGACTGCTGGGCGCTTACCCCATTCCCTGGCTCACCGATCCTGAGTGGTTCAAGGTATCGGCCCTGCTGATCAGCCTGTGGCTGGGCTTCCCGTACTGGATGACGGCCACCCTGGGCGCGCTCTCGACCATCCCGGATGATGTCTACGAAGCAGCCAAAATCGATGGGGCCAACGGCCTTCAAACCCTCACTGGCATCACCCTGCCCCTGCTGCGCCAGCCCTTTATTCCGCTTTTGCTGGGCTCTTTTGCCTACAACTTCAACAACTTCGGCCTGATCTACCTGATGGGCCCCCAGCCTGGGGTCGAGGGGCGGCCTTCCACCGCCCAGGCCGGCGACATCCTGATCACCTGGGCCTACAAAACCGCCTTCCAGGCCGATGGAGGGCAGGCGTATGGCCTGGGCGGGGCCATTTCAATCATAATTTTCTTCCTCACCGTGGCCATTAGCCTCATCAACTTCCGCTTCACCGGGGCTTTGCGGGAGGTACGCTGATGGCCGCCATTTTGCGTTACCTCGGCTGGGCCCTGTTTGGGCTGCTGGTGGCCTGGCTGCTCTTTGTCTACTTCCCCGGCCTGCTGGCCCGTATCCAGCCCAACATTCCCCCGGGCTTCGTCCGCATCGAGAACGGCTGGGTCTATGCCCTGGGCGGTCTTTTGCTGGCTGTGGGGCTGATTGTGCTGTACGCCTGGCTGGTCACCCTGCTGGTCAACCGGCGAACCCAGCGCAAGCGCAGTTTCTGGCCGCTGGTGGGGCAGGGGCTCACGCACCTGTTCATGTTTTTGGTGCTGGTCTTTGCCTACTACCCGGTGCTGCAGATTCTGGCCGCCTCCTTCGACCCCCGCAACACCCTCTACCGCATCCTGCCCCCCGCCAGCGACAACCTGCTGGTGCGGGCTCGAGTCATCCCCGATTTCTCACAGCTTAGCTGGGAAAACTACGCCAAGCTTTTTGATGGCTTCATTCTTTATCCCTATCAGGCTGTCTTGCTCGTGGCCGCGGCGCTGTGTTTGCTGCTGGTGCTGGTGCTGGCCGCCTACCGCCGCCTCATCGGCGATGCCGACAGCGACAGCAGTTTGGGTAAGCTGCAGGGGCGCAGCCTGACGGCCTTTGCCCTCCTGAGCTTCACCCTGGTGGTTTTCCTCTCCCCTGCACAGTTTACGGGCCAGGGCACCGAGGCCAAGTTTCTGCTCTGGGTGCGCAACACACTGTTTGTCTCGGGGATTACCGGTCTCCTGGCGGTGCTGCTCACGGCCACGGCGGGCTATGCCTTCGCCCGCTTCAACTTTCCGGGCCGCTACCCCATGCTGCTGGTCTTTATCTTCATCCAGATGTTCCCCGGTTTTTTGGGGCTGGTAGCCACCTATGTTCTGATCTCCAACCTGGGCCTCTTGAACACCTTTACTGGCCTGGTGCTGGCCTACTCGGGCGGGATCATCAGCTTTGGCACCTGGGTGTACAAGGGGTTTCTGGAGAGCATCTCCAAAAGCCTGGAGGAGGCGGCCCTGATTGACGGGGCCAGCAAGTGGCAGGTGTTTACCAAAATCCTGATGCCGCTTTCGGCCCCCATGTTCGTGTTTATCTTCCTGTTGCAGTTTGTGGGCACCTACTCGGAGTTCATTGTGGCCAACCTGTTCCTCACCGGTGTGGACTCCTGGACGGTGGGGATGGGCCTGCGCAACTTTACCACCGGGCAGTTCTCCACCCGCTGGGGGCTGTTCGCGGCGGCCTCGGTGCTGGGTTCGCTGCCCATCCTGCTGACCTTCTATGGCTTCCAGCGCTACTTTGTCTCGGGGTACACTGCAGGCTCGGTGAAGGAATGAGGCACTACCACGACTGGGAGCCTTTTTGCGTAGACCCCCTGAAGCCCGAGCTGGGGCAGGAGGTCACCCTGCGCCTGCGCACGCCTGCCCGGGCCGGGTTTCTGATCCTCGAGCGCTACGGCGAGGTGGAGCGGCGGCCCATGAAAGCTGTGCCGGGCGGGCTGGAGATCAGCCTCCCGCTTCACACCTCCCCTTTGCGCTACTGCTTTTTTCTGCCCGAGGAGAAAGCCTACCTTGCGGCGGATGGGCTGCGCGGCCCCATGCCCCGCTACGACAAGTTTTTTCACCTGCTGGCCCAGCCCACCGCGCCGGACTGGGCGGTGGGGGCGGTGTTTTATCAGATCTTTCCCGACCGCTTCCGCAACGGCAACCCCCACAACGACCCCCAGAGCGGCGAATGGGTGTATATGGGCCGGCCCATCGTGCGCAAAGAGTGGGACGAGCCCGTGAGCTACGGGCCGGGGGAGGGGCCTATCCAGCACTACGGGGGCGACCTCGAGGGCATCCTGGAGAAGCTCGACTACCTGCAGGCGCTGGGCATCGAGGCCCTCTACCTCAACCCCATCCTGCCCTCGGGCTCCAACCACCGCTACGACGCCAGTGACTACCACAACGTAGACCCCCACCTGGGGGGCAACGAGGCCTTCGAGAAGCTGGTCGAGGCCCTGCACCGGCGGGGTATGAAGCTGGTGCTGGATGGGGTTTTCAACCACATCGGCCACACCCACCCCGACTTCCAGAAAGCCCTGCAAGACCCCACCGCCCCCGAGGCCGGGCAGTTCACTTTTTACGCCGATGGTTCGTACGCGGCTTTCTACGGGGTCAAAACCCTGCCCAAGCTGGACTACGCCAACCCCCTCACGACAGAGCGCTGGATCGACGGCTACCACGCCCCGCTGCGGCACTGGCTTCGCAAAGGGGCCGATGGCTGGCGGCTGGATGTGGCCCACCAGATAGGCGAAGGGGGTACCGACCGGCGCAACGCAGAGATTTTGCGCCTGATCAAGCGCAACAGCGTGGAGGAGAACCCCGAGGCCTTTGTGTTTGGCGAGCTGTTCTTCGACACCCTGCCCACTCTGCGGGCCCACACCTTAGATGGCTCCATGCACTACGCCGGGTTTGCCAACCCGGTGATGGAGTGGTTATCGGGCCAAAACGTGTACGGCTGGGAGGTGGCGGTCTCGAGCCAGGCGGTGTGGGATACCCTGTGGGACCATTACACCGCCCTGCCGCTGCAGCTTCGTCAGAGCATGTATACCCTGATCAGCAGCCACGATATACCCCGGGCCTTGTGGCGGCTTCGGGGAGATGTAGAGCGATTCAAGCTGGCCTTGGGGATTCTCTTCACCTTTCCCGGTGCCCCGGGGATCTACTACGGCGATGAGATCGGGCTCGACCAGACCAACCCCTACCACGACTGGAACGGCGATCCCATGTGCCGGGGTACGTTCCCCTGGGATGAGCGCCGCTGGAACCAGGAGGTGCTGGCCTGGGTCAAAACCCTCATCCGGCTCAAAAAGAGCGTACCGGCCCTGCGACGGGGAGGGTTGCAGCCCTTGCAGGTCTCGGAAAAACTGCTGGCCTACAAGCGGCGCTACGAAGATGAAGAGGTCTGGGTGTATGCTGCCCTCGAGCCCACCCCGGTGCTGCTGCCCCCAGCAGAAAACCTGCTGACCGGCGAGACCCTGGAGGGCGCTACCTGGGTTTTGGGGCTGGGGGTATATCGCTTGTTGCAGTAAAAAATCCAGCCTTAGGGGGCGCTTTTTTGCGCTCGAGGCCGAATTTTGGGGCCGGTGAATCCAGCCCGGCCGAAGGGAGTGTTAAAACTTCAAACGAAAGAAGCCAGGCTTGTTGTGATGTCTGGTGCCAGGTGTACACTGGATTTATGCGGTGGTTAGGGGTGCTTGTGCTGCTGGTTGGGCTGGTGTCCTGCCAGTCTGCGACCCCCAAAGCCTGTGTGGTGATCCGGGCAGTGAGCCTGGAGGCAGGCTTTAAGGTGAACGATACCGATAGCCCGAATGTGACCATCCAGAAGGGGGACTGCATCGAGTTTGTGAATGCCGACCCCAGTTTGTCTCATACGGTGCAGACCAAGCCTTTTTCCAACCCGCCGGAGGAAATTCCCGCGCATAACCTGCCGTACGAGCCGTATAGCTTTAGAAAAGTGTTCAACATTGCGGGTGAGTACGAGTACATCTGCTCGCTGACCACGAACAACGTGGTGCATGCCAGAACCATGTATGGCAAGATCACTGTTCGGTAGCGGTGCAGCTTCAAAGGAGGGCTTTGTGCGCAAAATCGGCTTCTGGGTTTTGGTGTGGGTTGTGGCCGCGGTGCCCCTGGTGCAGGCGCGAGGCCCCTATCGCTTGCAGGCCATTGCGCAGTTTAATCTTGTGGCCGACAGCGGCGACGTGCGCACAGTTACCTGCCAGTACTGCCATGTGGGCCCCAACGGGGGTGCGCCCTGGAATGCCTTTGGCAACCAGGTGCGTGCGAACTTCAAAGGCAGCATCGGCGAGGCCCTGTACGAGGCGCTCAAGGCCATGAAAGACTCGGACGGGGATGGTTATATCGATGTGCTCGAGGTGTTTGCCGGCACCCTGCCTGGGGATCCTAGCAGCAAGCCCCTGGTAACAGCCCAGTTCCTTATGCAGAATCTGGAAAAAGCGGGTGGGGTGGATATCTATAAACCCAAGTAACCGAGCCTGTTGGTGAGGGTGAACCTTGTGTTCGCCCCGTTTTTCTTGCAGTATGAACCCATGACAGGTTTGCGTGGGAAAGTGGCTCTGGTTACCGGGGCTTCTTCTGGAATTGGCCTCGAGGTCGCTAAGCAACTGGTGGCTAGCGGTGTGGGGGTGGGGCTTTTTGCCCGAAGCCAGGCCAGGCTGGCCCGCCTGGCGGCGGAGCTGGGCAACAGCCTGGCCCTGCCGGGCGATGTGACCCGCTACGAAGACTTGGAGCGGGCTGTGCAGCAGCTCGAGGCCCATTTTGGTGGTCTGGACTTTCTGATCAACAACGCCGGAATAGGCATCTTCAAACCGGTGCACGAGCTGACCCCGGAGGAGTGGCAGCAGGTGTTGCAAACCAACCTAACCGGCCCTTTTTACGCCACCAAGGCCGCCGTACCGGCCATGCAGCGCCGTGGTGGGGGGTACATCATCAATATAGGCTCGCTGGCCGGGAAAAACGCCTTTGCTAACGGGGCTGCCTACAACGCCAGCAAGTTTGGTTTGCTGGGCTTTTCCGAGGCGGCTATGCTGGATTTGCGCTACTACGGTATTCGGGTGAGCAGCATTCTGCCCGGCTCGGTGGACACGCCTTTTGCGGGTAACAGCACCGGGGCCGCCTGGAAGATCCAGCCGCAGGATATCGCGCAGGCTGTGCTGTACCTGCTGCAAAGCGATCCCCGCATCATCCCCAGCCAGCTTGACCTGCGCCCGAGCCAGCCGCCCAAAAAATAAAACCCCTCTCCGGTAGGTTTTTGCGCTTGGAGCACAGAACCGGTAAGGCACCTAGCAGAAAATGCGTGGCTGAGCCTGCGATTGGCTTTGGAGTAATTCCGGGCCCTTTACTTGCAGATTGGATGTAGTAAGATACCTCTGACGCAGAAGGTAGACTTCCAAGAGCGACGTTGTGGACAACGTGGAAGCGCTGCCATCGAGTGTCGTCGGAGCGGCCAGGGTCTGTGCTTGAACCCGGCCAAGGAGGAAGACATGAAGAGAGGTTTTTGGATTGGGGCTGTGGCGGCCTTGAGCCTCCTAGGCTCCGCTATGGCGCAGGGTAAGCTGACGGTCTGGACCCATTACGGCGGCCCTGAGCTGGCCTGGCTCAAGCAGACCGCGGCCAGCTTTGCCAAGAGCAGCGGCACCCAGGTCGAGGTGGTGGAGGTGCCTTTTGGTGATATCCAGAACAAGTTTATTCTGGGGGCGCCGCAGGGTCAGGCGGCCGACCTGGTGGTGAGCATCCCCCACGACTGGGTGGGGGCAATGGCCGCTGCGGGGGTGCTCGAGCCCATGGGCAAGTATGCCACCGGCAGCTACATTCAGAGCCTCTCGGATGTGGCGGTGGATGCCCTCACCTACCGCAACCAGCTTTTCGCGCTGCCCATGTTCGCCGAGTCGGTGGCCCTGATCTACAACAAAAAACTGGTCAAGGAAGCCCCCAAGACCTGGGACGAGTTCCTCAAAATCGCCCAGGAAAACACCAAGGGTAACTCCTTTGGCTTCCTCTACGACCTGGCCAACCCCTACTTCAACTATGGCTGGTTTACGGCCTACGGGGCCAGCGTATTTGGCCGCACGGCCCAGGGCCTGGATGCCAGCCAGACCCGTCTGGGTGGGGATGCCGGCAACCGCGCGGTAAGCTTCATCAAAGACCTGCGCTATCGCTACCGCCTGATTCCCGAAGGGGTGGACTACGGCGTGGCCGACAGCGCCTTCAAGGAAGGGGCCCTGGCTATGATTCTCAACGGCCCCTGGGCCATTGGCGATTACAAAAAAGCCAACATCGACTTTGGCATTGCCCCCATGCCCAACCCGCCCGGCGGTGGGCAGTGGCGCCCGTTTGTGGGTGTGCAGGGTGTGGCTATGAACGCCTACTCGCGCAACAAGACCGCAGCGGCCAACTTTGCCAAGCTGCTGGTGAGCCCCCAGAACCAGGTAGCCTTCAACAAGGCTGGTGGCCGTCTGCCGGTATCCAAGCAGGCTGTGCAGCAACTGCGCAACGACCCTGTGGTGGCGGGTTTTTCGGCGGTGATCGCCCTTGGCACCCCCATGCCCAACATCCCCGAGATGGGCAAGGTTTGGGGGCCCTGGGGCAACGCGCTTTCCCAGGCGGTGCAGAAGTCGGACACCAACGTGGCCCAGATTGTGAACGCTATGGTGGCCGAGATTAACCGCGGTCTTTCCGGCCGATAGACCTTGGCCCATGGAGCCCCCTTCCTGGAGGACGGGAAGGGGGCTGTGCTTTTGTATGAGAGAAAAGAATGTGCATCCCCCCATCGTAAAAAAGCACCCATGCGCTACCCTTGTCGTATAACGCTGTCTTCAGGAGACCGAGATGCGGCGTTTTTGGTTGCTTGCTCTGATCATTGGCGTGGGGGGCTGGCTGGCGGCTGTGATTCAGGCCCAGCCGTTGCAAGCGCCCCGCGTCCTCACCCCCGAGGCGCGAGCGGCCCTCGAGCGCGTCTACACCCAGGCCCTTCCGGCGGCAGTGCGCATCGAAACCGTGCCCGAAGGCACGGGCTCCGGCTTTTTTATCAGCGCCGATGGCCTGGTCATGACCGCCTACCACGTTATCGAGGGGGCCCGCAGTTTTCGGGTGATCAACTCCAAGAACCAATCGTTCTCCGCCGAGCTGGTGGGTTACGACGAGTTTCGTGATATCGCCATCCTGCGTGCCGGGGTAGAGGAGCCGATGCAGTTTTTGCCCCTCGAGACCGGCAGCGGCCCACGGGTGGGTGAGCCCTTGCTGGCTATTGGGAACTCGAGGGGCCAGTTTATCGCACCGCGCTATGGGATAGTTAACACCGTCGAGCGCGATATTTTCCCCTTTTTCAACTCCATCGCCATCTCCACCACCATCCCTTTAGCCCCCGGTGACTCGGGCGGCCCGGTGCTGAACCTTGCAGGGCGGGTGGTGGCGGTGGTGGTGGCGATCGGCCAGCCCAATGGGGTGTTCGAGAGCTACCTTTCCCCCTTGCAAGGCCTCGATGAGGTGATTGCCCAGCTGCGGGCCGGCCGTAAGCGCGATGTGCCCTACATCGGGGTGCAGCTTTTCCAGATTGACGACGAGACCGCCGCCGCCCTGCGCATTCCCAAGGAAGGGGTTTTAATCCAGGGCTTGCTGCGCGGTGGGGCTGCTGAGCAGGCGGGTTTGCGCGGCTTTGCCATTCGACGGGAGAACGGCCGGGAAGTCTACGAGTTTGATGTGATCCTCGAGGCCGATGGTCGCCCCTTCAACAATGTCACCGAGCTTCAGCGCTACATTCGCAGCAAAGAGGTGGGCGACACCATCGTCCTCACGGTGCGACGGGGACAGCAGATTCTTAAAGTTGAGCTACAGCTAACCCCAAACCCCACGCGGCGCGGTTAGGCCAGCGGGCCCCGGAACCCGGGTTCTTTGGACACTCTGACCATTGCTTCCCCCCAGGGTGAGGGCTACCATTGAGGTAATCAAAGACCTAAGGGAGGCTTGGCTATGGAACGCTCGACCAAGGAAGTCGTTCAGGAAAACCGCGACTACACCCTGTTTTCGTGGTCGGTACAGAGCACCGCCAACCCCATCCACATGACCCGCTCCAAGGGCGTATGGTTCTGGGACGGCGAGGGCAACAAGTGGCTGGACTTCAGCAGCCAGCTTATCAACATCAACGTGGGGCACCAGCACCCGCGTGTGCTCGAGGCCATCAAGAAGCAGGTGGACGAGCTGTGCTTTGCCGGCCCCAGCTTTGCCACCGAGCCTAGAGGCCGGCTGGGCAAAAAGCTGGCCGAGGTGACCGGGCTGGCCAAGTCGTTTTTCTGCCTGGGCGGGGCCGAGGCCAACGAAAACGCCATGAAAATAGCCCGCCTGTACACCGGCCGGGACAAGATCATCACCCGCTACCGCTCCTACCACGGGGCCACCATGGGGGCCATGACCGCCTCGGGCGACCCCCGGCGCTGGCCGGTGGAGCCGGGCATTCCGGGCATTGTGCGGGTTTTTGATCCCTACTGCTACCGCTGCCCCTTTGGCAAGACCCCGGATAGCTGCCAGCGGGAGTGTGTGAGCCACATTGAGGAGGTTATCCAGCTCGAGGGCCCCCACACCATCGCGGCCATTATGGTGGAGGGCATCACCGGCTCCAATGGGCTTTTGGTACCGCCCGACGACTACTACCCCAGGCTGCGGGCTTTGTGCGACAAGTATGGCATCCTGCTCATTACCGACGAGGTGATGAGCGGCTTTGGTCGCACCGGCAAGTGGCTCTCCACCCAGCACTACGGCATCAAGCCCGACATCGTGACCTGCGCCAAGGGCCTTACCAGCGGCTACATGCCGTTGGGGGCGGTGATTGTTTCCAAGCCCATCGCCGACTTCTTTGAGGATCACATGCTCTGGGGGGGTCTGACCTACTCCGGCCACCCGGTCTCGTGTGCGGCGGCCTTGGCCAACCTGGCGGTATACGAAGAAGAGAACCTGTTTGAAAACACCCTCGAGCAGGGCCGCTACCTGGGGGAGCGCCTCGAGGCCATGTGCAAAAAATACGCCTGCGTGGGGGATGTGCGCTATATCGGGCTGTTCAGCGTGCTCGAGCTGGTCAGGGACAAAACCACCAAAGAGCCCCTGGCGCCCTTCAACGGCACCTCCCCCGAGATGCAAAAACTGACGGGCTACCTCAAGTCCAAGCACATCTACGCCTTTAGCCGCTTCAACATGCTGTGGGTCTGCCCGCCGTTGGTGATCAACCGCGAGGAGCTGAAATACGGCCTGGATGTGATTGAAGAGGGCCTGGCCCTGGTGGATGAGGCCCTGGGCGTGGTCGGGGCGGCTGCCGACTAGCGCACAGTATCTCCTGGCCTGCCCCGGCTACCTTTCGCTGGGGCGGGTCAGCTATCGCCCTTACGGTCTGTTTTTTGCATAGAAGCGCTTCCATAATGTGTCGGTCAGGGTATAGACTGGCCTTGCTATGCAACTCCAACGCGCTTTTGGCATTTTGCTCCACCCCACCAGTTTTCCGGGCCGCTGGGGGATTGGGGCGTTGGGCCGTGCGGCCGAGCGGTTTTTGGACTGGCTGGCCGATGCGGGGGCCCGCTGGTGGCAGGTCTTGCCCCTGGGCCCTACCAGCTACGGCGACTCGCCCTACCAGTCTTTCTCGGCGTTTGCCGGCAATCCGTACCTGATTGACCCTGAGATGCTGATTGAAAAAGGCTGGCTGGAAAAAAGCGAAGAACCCCCGCAGTACAACGCCCGCAGCGTGGATTATGGCTGGCTTTACCAGACCCGCTGGCCCCTCTTGCGGCGGGCCTTTGCAGGGTTTCAAGCGGGGGCTTCTGCCCAGGATAAAGCGCAACTGGAAGCCTTTATCGAGGCCGAGCGCTTCTGGCTGGAAGACTACGCGCTCTTCATGGCCCTCAAGACCCGCTTTGGTGGCAAGCCCTGGAACGAGTGGAGCCCCGAGCTGCGCGACCGTGAGCCGGCAGCCCTGGCCAAGGCCCGCGAGGAGCTGGCCTACGAGGTGGCCCTGCACGAGTGGGTGCAGTGGCTGTTTTACACCGAGTGGGGCAAAACCAAAGCCTATGCCGAGTCCAGGGGGATTCAGATTATCGGCGATATGCCCATCTTCGTGGCCTTCGACTCTTCGGATGTCTGGGCCAACCCGCAGTACTTCTACCTCGAGGCCGACGGCAACCCCACGGTGGTGGCGGGCGTTCCGCCGGATTACTTCTCCGAAACCGGCCAGCTCTGGGGGAATCCGCTCTACCGCTGGGACGTGATGGAGCAGGAGAACTTCGCCTGGTGGATTGCCCGCATAAGGCAGTCGCTCAAGCAGTGCCACCTGGTGCGCATCGACCACTTCCGCGGGTTTGAAGCCTACTGGGAGGTTCCGTTTGGCCGGCCCAACGCTGTGGAGGGCCGCTGGGTCAAAGCGCCGGGTGAGAAGCTCTTTGCCGCGGTGCGGGCGCAGCTGGGCGATGCGCCCATCATCGCCGAAGACCTGGGGGTGATCACCCCCGAGGTGGAGGCTTTGCGCGACGGCTTCGGCTTCCCCGGCATGAAGATTTTGCAGTTTGCCTTTTCCGGCGACGACAACGCTTTTTTGCCCCACAACTACCCCGAGCACGGCAATGTGGTGGTGTACAGCGGAACCCACGACAACGACACCACCCTGGGGTGGTTCCGCACCGCGCCGGAGGCCGAGCGGGTCTTCATGCGGGCGTACCTGGCCCGCTATGGCATTCGTTGCTTATCGGAGTACGAGGTTGCGGGCGCCCTGATTGAGCTGGCCTTCAGGAGCCCGGCCAGGCTGGCTATCCTGCCTTTGCAGGACGTGCTGGGGCTGGGCCCCGAGGCCCGGATGAACTTCCCCGGGCGGCTGGGGGGCAACTGGGCGTGGCGCTACGCCGAAGGCGACCTCGAGCCCGGCTTAGCCGCGGGGCTGCGGGCCCTGGCCGAGGCCAGCCAGCGCGCTTGACCGCAGGCCACAGGATGGGTTTTCATAGACCCCGAGAGGTATCACCATGAAGATCGCGGGGGTGCTCGAGACCTGTGTGTATGCGAGTGACCTCGAGGCCGCCCGGGGCTTCTACCAGGGGCTGCTGGGCCTGGAGCTTTTCGCCGAGCAGCCGGGGCGGCATCTGTTTTTTCGTGCCGGGCCGGGGGTCTTTTTGGTCTTCAACCCCCAGGCCACCCAGCAGGAGACCGCCCTGCCGCCGCATGGGGCCCTGGGCAGTGTGCACGTGTGTTTTCGGGTGGCCGCGGAGGAGCTAGAGGGCTGGGCGGAGAGGCTCGAGGCCCACGGCCACCCGGTCACCTGGGCCGAGTGGAAGGCGGGCCGCAGTTTGTATGTGCACGATCCGGCGGGGAACCTCATCGAGCTGGCCCCTGCCGCGATCTGGGGTCTGCCCGACGGCCACCTCAAACCCCAATGATCTGATGGGGGGTGGCGATCAGATCCACCCTTCGCTCAGGCTGGCAGGGCAGCTCATCAAAGATCATCAGGGTATGGGCCAGGGTGGCCCAGGGCGCGGCCACCTGCAGGTCTTTGTAGGGGAAGCCGTACCCCTTGCCCAGCCAGTTGCGCGCTTCGTCCACCGCCACGCTCCCCACCAGCACCAGGTCTATGGTGGTGTCTTTTAGCTCGATGGGTTTGCCCAGCTGGGCCACTTCCCGCACCCGTTTGAGCTGGTGGGGTAGGAGGCCCTCGAGGCTCAGGTACCGCCCGGCTTTGTCGGGGTGGGGCATAAGGACGATTTTGCCGGACTTTAAAGCCGCCTCGCGCAGCGGCTTGAGCACCTGGTCGGGCCCGGCCAGGATCACCGTGGCCAGCTGCCACAGCCGGAGGCCCATCAGGCGCTCGGCAGCGCGGCTGGCCCCCACAAAGTTGGGATGGTGTCCGTGCGGTGGGGTGGGGTAGGCGGCGGCTCTGTGCTGGGCCAGGGCGTTCCAGACCAGTTCGCGTACTTCACCTTGCGTCACGGCGGCAGTCTAGCGCATCCGGCGGCTTTGGGCTAACCCTGCCCGGTCAGGAGCAGGCGCAGAAAAACCGCATCGGAGAAGGCGGTTCGGCGCCCGGCCAGGCTTTCCACAATGCCCTCGGCCTGCCGCACCACCACCAGCCTGAGCTGGCGGCTGATGTAAAGGCGCTGGTTGCCCGCGCCGGCGGCGATGACCAGGTCGTCGGGGAGGCCGGGGGTGCCGGCCAGTGCATCGATCTCCTGTCCCACACGGCCTATGGCTGCCCGCTGCGCCGGGCTGATGGGGCGTCCCAGCCACCAGGTCAGGCCGTAGATGGGGTTGACCCTCGAGGGCGCAAAACACTTGTCCAGCAGGGCTGCATCCACAATGCGCTGACCTTGCCAAAGACCCCCCTGGCGCACCAGCTCGCCAAACCGGGCCCAGTTGCGGGCGGTGAGGAAGGCCCCGGAGGGCAGGTGGGGGTGGCCGTCGGGCCCCCGGCGCCAGAAGGCGTACTCCAGGCCAATCGGCTTGAAGATGCGGCGCGTGAGGTACTCGAGGGGGTCGCCCTTGAGTTTGCGGCGCATCAGCTCGCCAAAGATCTGGAAGGGGATGGGGCCGTAGGAAAAGCGGGTATCGGGCGGGGCCTCGGCGGGGGTCTCGAGGGCCGCCTGGTAGGTGGGGGGGCGGGCCAGGTTGCCGCCGGGGATGCCGCTGGTAAGGTGCAGGAGCTGGCTCAGGTTGATTTGCGAACGCCAGGGGTCGCCCTGCCACTCGGTCAGGGTCTGGGCCAGGGGCTCTTCCAGCGAAAGCAGGCCGTCCTGCACAGCGGCCACGGCCATAACCCCGCTAAAGCTCTTGGTGCCGCTGGCCAGTTCGTGGGCGCGATTGGGGTGGCCCCGGCCCGGATAATCCTCGAACAGGATCTGGCCGTCCACCATCACCAGCAGGGCGATGCCGCGGTGCTGGGCCGAGTAGGCGGCAGCCAGCCTGTGGTGGCGGGGGTTGCCGGGGTCGGGGGCGGCCTGTGCAAAGGCAGAGGAGCCCGATAGCAGGGCCGAGGCCAGGCCTTTGAGCACGGTGCGGCGGTGCATGGCTAAAGCTTATGGGGTCAGGCTTAAGCCTAACTGAAGCGCAGGGGTTGTAGCTCGGGCAGCTTTTTCAGATGTTCGCGGAAGGCCTCGAGGGTGGCTTTGCGCTCGGCCTCGCTCATCTCGCCCGGCCCGTAGGCGATAAAAGGGGGCAGCACCTCCAGGCCACAGTAGGCAAAGATGCCGTAGTGGATGGGCTCGAGCACCCGCATCAGGTCGCGCTGGGGGGCCTGGCGGAAGTAGTCTTCGCGGGCCCCTACGGTCAGGCTGAGCATGGCTTTTTTGCCCCGCAGAAGGCCGTTCTCGAAACTGTGCTGGTCGTCGTAGGCAAACCCGTAGGCAAACACCCGGTCGATCCAGCCCTTCATGATGGCCGGCATCCCGTACCACCAGTCGGGAAACTGAAACAGCAGCAGATCGGCCCGCCGCACCTTCTCGATTTCGGGTTGAATGTCCTGCAGGTCGCCCTGTAGCTCCTGGGCACTCAACACCGGGTTGAAGCGCATGGTGTAAAGGTCGGAAAGCAGAATGCTGTGCCCGGCCTGGCTCAGGGTTCGCACGGCCAGATCCCGCAGGGCGGCGTTGAAGGAGCTGGGGTTGGGGTGGGCGTAAATGATCAAGACATTCATCGGCTCAAAGCCTACGGCCAACGGCCCCAGGGCTGCAACCGGGCGGGTTTAGCGGTAGAGCTCTCGAGCGATGACCAGCTTCTGTATCTCGCTGGTGCCCTCGTATATCTCGGTAACCTTGGCATCGCGGTAGTAGCGCTCCACCCGGTACTCGCGGTGGTAGCCATACCCCCCCAGCACCTGCACGGCCTCGCGGGTTACGCTCACGGCCACCTCGGAGGCAAAGAGCTTGGCGGTGGAGGCCTCGAGGGTATACCTTTCCCCCCGGTCTTTCTTGGCGGCGGCTTCCAGCACCAGCGCCCGGGCGGCGGCTATGCGGGTGTGCATCTCGGCCAGCTTGAAGCCCACCCCCTGGAATTCCCGGATCTTCTGACCGAACTGGGTGCGCTCATCGGCGTATTGTTTGGCAATCTCAAACGCAGCCCTGGCCATTCCGACTGCCTGGGCGGCAATGCCGATGCGCCCCGAGTCCAGTCCGGCCAGGGCCTGGGCCAGCCCGCGCCCCTCCTGGCCCAGAAGGTTCTCTTCGGGCACGAAAACCCCCTCGAAGCGCAGCTCGCAGGTGTGCGCGGCGTGCAGGCCCATCTTTTCCTCGGGGCTGCCGAAGCTGAGGCCGGGGGTGTCTTTTTCCACGATAAAGCTGCTGATCCCAGCCTCCCCCCGGGCCATCACCACATACACCTGGGCCTGTCCGCCGGAGGTGACCCAGCTTTTGAGGCCGTTGAGCTCCCAGCCGCCGGGCACTTTCTGGGCCGAGAGCTTGAGGGAGGCCGGGTCGGAGCCGGCGTGGGGCTCGGTGAGGGAGAAGGCCCCAATCCACTCGCCCTTGGCCAGGGGCACCAGGTACTTCTTTTTCTGTGCCTCGCTGCCGAACCGGTTCAGCATGTACTGGGGCAGGCCCGAGGTGACCGAAAGAATCACCGCCACGCTGGGGTCGGCGGCGGCGATCTCCTCCATGGCTAAAGCCCAGGTGACCGAGTCGAGCCCGGCCCCGCCCCAGGCCTCGGGGGTGGTCATGCCCAAAAGCCCGAGCTGGGCCAGCTGCTTGAGCTGGGGCCAGGGGTACTGCCCCGTGCGGTCGTACTCGGGGGCCATCGCCCACAGCACCTCGCGGGAGACGGCCCGCACCATGTCCAGCACCATTTTTTGGTCGGTGGTCAAAACGGCCATGAATATATCGTATCACGCGCTTTGTGCATAAAAAGCGTCATAAAAACGCGGGTGGGTCGGGTGGCGGAACGATAAGATGGTCGCGATGCGAGGACTATTGCACCGGTTGCTGATTGCTGCGGGACTGAGCCTGCTGCTCTTGCCGCTGGGGCTGGTGATCAACCCCGAGCTGGGCCTGGGGCCGCTGGTGGGGCTCTGGCTGGGCGGAACGCTGCTGGGGGGGTGGGGCCCCACCTTCCGGGTTTTGCTTTGGGGGAGCGGATGCTGTGCGCTGCTGATTGCGGCGGTGGTGTTTACCCCGCTCACCAGGGCGCTGACAGAGGGCCTGATTGTGAATGAAGCGCCGCAAAAAGCCGACTTGATTGTGGTGCTGGGGGGTGGGATGCACTGTGGGGCGGGGGAGCTCGAGGCCTCCTCGCTGGCCCGGCTGGAGAAGGGCCTCGAGCTCTGGCGGGCCGGGTATGCCCCCCGCATCACCCTCTCCGACACGGTGGGGGAGATTTTTGGCGATGCCCGCTGCCCTTCGCTGGGCCGGGTGGCCGCCCAGCGCGTACAGGCCTTGTATGGGGAGGAAGGCCCGGAGATCATTCTCCTGCCCCAGATGCGCACCACCCGCACCGAGGCCCTGGCCGTGGCCGAGCTGGTGCAGGCGCGGGGCTGGCGGCGGGTGCTGCTGGTGACCACCCCCGCCCACAGCCGCCGGGCTGCGGGGGCCTTTCGCAGGCTGGGCCTCGAGGTGCTGAGCGTGAACTCCAGCGAGCCCCGCTTCGATACCGCCCTGGTAGCCCCCGCCGACCGCTTGCAGGCCCTGACTCCACTTACCCGGGAGTACCTGGGGTTGCTGGCTTACCGGCTGCGCGGCTGGCTTTAGCCTAGCGGTAGGCCTGCAACAACTGCTCCAGGGCCTCCTTGGGGGGGCGCAGCTGCTCAGGGGGAAGCTGGGCCAGGGGGGTGCTCAGGCCCTCGAGCTCGGCCAGGCTGGGCCGGTCGGGGTTGTAGTAGATGAGCCCGGTGATGAACTCCTTGTTCTCCTGGGCCCGCTGTAGAAGCTCCAGGGCGGCTTGTTTGTCGGTGGGGTCATAGTCCTTGCCCAGGTTGCGCAGGCTAATCAGGGAGCCGTCGTGCAGCTGCACGGTGCGGAACTCGCCGGGCTGCATGGGTTCGATGGAGATTTCCTCGGCGTAGGGGATAAAGCCCAGCTCGTGCAGGGGCTGCTCGTGCTTGGTGCCGTAGCCGTAGCTTTTGGGGCTGTCGTCCTCGTTGTTGAAGGCCACGCAGGGGCTGATGATGTCCAGCAGGGCGGTGCCCCGGTGGGAGAGGGCGGCCTTGAGCAGCTCGCGCACCTGCTTGGCATCGCCGGCAAAACTGCGGGCCACAAAGCCGCACCCGGCGATGATGGCCTCCATGCACAGGTCTATAGGGGGAAACTCGTTGTGACCGGCGTATTTGAGCTCGAGGCCCTCTTCCGCGGTGGCCGAGAACTGCCCCTTGGTGAGGCCGTAGACCCCGTTGTTCTCCACGATGTAAACCATCCGCAGGTTGCGGCGCATCAGGTGCTTGAACTGCCCCATCCCGATGCTACCGGTATCGCCGTCGCCCGAGACCCCAATGGCCTTCAAGGTGTGGTTGGCCAAAAGGGCCCCGGTGGCCACACTGGGCATCCGCCCGTGCAGGGCGTTGAAGCCGTGCGACATGCCCAAAAAGTAGGCCGGCGACTTGGACGAACAGCCGATGCCCGAGAGCTTGATAATCTCGTGGGGCCGTAGGTTAAGCTCGAAGCCGACCTGTACCACCTGGCTGGCGATGGAGTTGTGGCCGCAGCCCTTGCACAGGGTGCTGGGGGCACCGTCGTAGTCTTTTTTGCTGAGGCCCACCGCGTTGAGCTTGATGGGCGGGACTGGACTGGGGTTTTCCATATAACTATCCTCTGGCTTGGGTTTAGGCGCTGGCCTCTTCTTGCAAGAGGCGTTCTTGTACCCAGCGGGCTGTAAGGGGCAGCCCGTCCAGGTGGGCGATTGAGCGGATGCGGGCGGCGTAATCGGGCATCTCGGCCCGTAGGATGCTGCACATCTGTCCGTCGCGGTTGAGCTCGATGACGTAGACCCGCTCGTGGGCCGCCACAAAATCGCGCACCTGCTGGTTGATGGGCAGGGCCCGCAGGCGCAAAAAGCTGGTGGGAAGCTGGGAGGCCAGGCGGTCGCGGGCTTCCTCGATGGCATAGCGGGTGGTGCCGTAGGCGATGAGGCCCACTTTGGCGGAAGGGTTTAGCTCAGTGGCAGGTGCAGGCACCAGGTTGCGGGCGGTCTCGAGCTTGCGGGCCAGGCGGGCCATGTTGCGCTCCCAGTCGTCGGGGCGCTCGCTGTACTGGGCTTGCTCGTTGTGGCCGCTGCCGCGGGTAAAGTAGGCGGCCCGGGGGTGGGGGGTGCCGGGCAGGGTGCGGTAGGGGATGCCGTCGCCGTCCACGTCCTTGTAGCGGGCGAAGCCGCCCAGGGCCTCGAGCTGCTCGGCGCTCAGCACCTTGCCGCGCTGCATGGGCTGGTCGGGGTACTCGAAGGGCCGGCCCATCCAGTTGTTCATGCCCAGATCCAGATCGGAGAGCACGAAGACCGGGGTCTGGAGCTGCTCGGCCAGATCCAGCGACTTCCAGCCAAACTCGAAGCACTCCTCGATGGAGGAGGGGAACAGGATGGGGTGTTTGGTGTCGCCGTGGCCCAGGGTGTAGGCAAAGGCGACATCCCCCTGGCTGGTGCGGGTGGGCAGGCCGGTGCTGGGGCCCACCCGCTGGATGTCCCATATAACCGCGGGAATCTCGGTGAAGTAGCCGTAGCTGACGAACTCGGCCATCAGGCTGATGCCGGGGCCGCTGGTGGCGGTGAGGGCCCGGGCCCCCGCCCAGCCTGCACCCATGACGATGCCGGCTGCGGCCAGCTCGTCCTCGGCCTGAATCACCGCATAGGTGGGATGCCCGTTTTCATCCTTGCGGAGTCTGGGCAAAAACTCCCGCAGCGCATCCATAAAGCTGGTGGAGGGGGTGATGGGGTACCAGGCGGCCACGCTCACCCCGCCAAAAACCGCCCCCAAAGCCCCGGCCTCGTTGCCGGTCATGATGATCAGGCCCTCGGTCTTGTTCATGGGCTCGAGGCGGAAGGGGTCTTGCTTGTGCAGGTTCTCGCTGGCCCAGGTGTGGGCCCGGCGCACCACCTGCATATTGCTCTCCACCAGCTTCTGGCGGTGGTCGAACTGCGCGCTCAAGGCTTCTTCCACCACCTCCAGCGGCACCCCCAGCATCCAGGCCACCACCCCCACATAGGCCATGTTGGCGATGTAGGGCTTGCGTTTGACCGGTACGTCAATGCCGCTGATCAGCTCGCCGACCGGAACCGGGTAATAGGTGATGTCGTTGCGCTTGGGCAGGTTCTTCAGATCGGTGTTGTAGATACATACCCCGCCGCTGGGTAGCTCCTGCAGGTCTTCGTGGGCGGTGGCGGGGTTGAAGGCCACCAGAATTTCCGAGGGCTTGCGGGCAATGTAGCCCTCGTGGCTCACCCGGATGTGATACCAGGTGGGAAGCCCCTGGATGTTGGAAGGAAAAATATTCTTGCCGTGAACCGGTATGCCCAGCTTAAAAAAAGACCGCAACAGCGTGAGGTTTGCGGTCTGACTGCCGGTTCCGTTGGCGGTGGCTACCACTAGCGAAAAGTCGTTGATGATGGGGGTAGGGGTTGCCAGGCCCGCCTCCTGCTGTCGCTCCAGAACGTTCATAGCACCTCCTTGTGCTCTTCAGGCCAGTACTTGGTCTGTGCCTTTATCCTATCGGATTTTGCTGAGGAGGTTGAGTGATTGTAGGCCCTATTTCATGGGAAAAATAACACAAAAGCATGGGATGTTAGACTTGCTTGTGTCGCCAATAACCCTCCTTCAAAATGCCCAGGTGCTGGATGTAGAGAACGGCGTGCTTTTGCCCAACCAGCGGGTGGTGGTGCGGGATGGCCGGATCGAGCGCCTCGAGCCCATGCATGCGGAGGCTCCCGAGGCCAGGGCAGCCGAGGTGGTGCAGCTCGACCTAGGGGGCAAAACCCTCCTGCCCGGCCTGATTGATGCCCACGTGCACGTGCTGGCCTGGACGGCCAATCTGCGTGAACTGCACAACGCCTCCCCGCACTACAACGCCCTGCAGGCCGCCGAGATTATGCGGGCCATGCTCTTGCGCGGCTTTACCACCGTGCGGGACGCGGCCGGGGCCGACTTTGGCCTCAAGCGGGCGGTGGAGGAGGGGCTGATCAGCGGGCCGCGGCTGTTCATCTGCGGGCGGGCCCTGAGCCAGACCGGGGGCCACGCCGACAGCCGGGCGGCGGGTGAAACTGTTGTCGAGACCGTCAGCACCCCGGTGGCCTTTGGCCGGGTGGTGGATGGGGTGCCCGAGGTGCGGCGGGCGGTGCGGGAGGAGGTTCGCCGGGGGGCCGACCACATCAAGCTGATGCTGGGGGGCGGCATCGCCTCGCCCACCGACCGTCTGACCAACGACCAGTTCTCCCTCGAGGAGATCCGGGCCGCGGTGGAGGAGGCCGAGATGGCCGACCTGTATGTGATGGCCCACACCTACACTGCCCGCGCCGTCAACCGTGCGATTGAGTGCGGCGTGCGAAGCCTGGAACACTGCAACCTGATCGATGAGTCCAGCGTGGAGCTATTCCTGCGGCACGGGGCCTGGATGGTGCCCACCCTTATCACCTACCAGGCCCTGGCCCAGGAGGGGGTCGCGGCGGGCCTGCCCCGAGAGGTGGCCTACAAAATTGACCTGGTGCTCGATAAGGGGCTGGCTGCCCTGGAGATGGCCTATAAAGCCGGGGTGAACCTGGCCTACGGCACCGACCTGCTGGGGGCCATGCACCGGCATCAGCTCGAGGAGTTCGCCATCCGGGCACAGGTGCAGCCCAACCTCGAGGTCATCCGCGCTGCGACCCTGTATGCGGCCCGGCTGCTGCGGGTCGAGGGGCAACTGGGGGTGGTGGCCCCCGGCGCCTATGCCGACTTGATTGCGGTGGATGGGAACCCGCTCGAGGACATCCGTGTGCTTACCCGCCCCGAGCAACACCTCGAGCTGGTGATGAAAGGCGGTATGGTGTACTACCAGCGGGACGGCAGAACAGGGGTGTGGAGGTCTGGCACGTTGTCACAACGCTCTGGCTAGGTGTATTTATCGCCCCGCACCACCTCCACGTTTTCCACAAAGGCAATCACCGCGTAGTTGGCAAAATACACCTCGGCCAGGTGGTTCAGGATTTTTTCAGCCACGGCGGGGCTTACGATGGTTTCCAGACGAATGTTGCTTCCTTCCCACTCGCTGGCCCGCACCCCTCGGCTGCCCTCACCCCGCGCAGCCGTGATGGTATAGCCTTTGGCCCCAAGCTTCTTGATATCGCGCACCAGCTTTTCTTCCAGAAACCCCTCGGCGATGATGGTGACCAGTTTGAGCGAGACCAGGGCCATTTAGCTACCTCCGTGCAGCCAGCGAGAAATGGCGTAGTAGATGGGGATGCCTAGGGTCAGGTTGAAGGGAAAGGTGATGCCAAGCGAGGCGGTCAGGTAATAGCTGGGGTTGGCCTGGGGCAGGGCGATGCGCACAGCGGCCGGGGCCGCTATATACGAGGCGCTCGCGGCCATGGTGCCCAGCACCATCGCCCCCCCTACCGACATGCCGGCCAGGCTGCCCAGCCACACCCCCAGGCTGCCCTGAACCAGCGGCATGGCAATCCCAAAACCAATCAAGAAGCCCCCCACCGAGCGCAAATCGCGCAGACGCTTGGCGGCTATCATCCCCAGCTCGAGCAAAAATAGCACCAGCACACCGCGAAAAGGATCTACAAACACCGCTGCTACCTGCTTGAGACCCTCGGGCCCGCTCAGGAACCCCATCACCGAACCCCCTACCAGCAGCAAAACGCTTTTCCCGGCAAAAATTTCCCGCACCGCTTCACCCAGCGAGCCCCCGCCCAGGCTGCGACGGGCTATCAGCAGGGCGATCACGATGGCTGGAACCTCCAAAATGGCTACCAGGGTTGGCAAAAACCCCTCCACAGGCTGCCTTGCCGCTTGCATGAAGGTGGTGGCGGCAATGAAGGTAACCGCTGAGACCGAACCGTAGTGAGCGGCAATAGCCGCCGCGTTGACCACGTCAAAGCGCCCCAGGCGGCGCAGGGTGGTATATGAGAGGAGCGGGGTGATTATGCTCAAAGCCAGCGTAGCCAGCGCGGGCTTCCACACTTCGGCGAAGGGCGTGGTGGCAAGGGCAGCCCCGCCTTTGAGCCCGATGGATAGCAGCAGGTAGATCGAAAGGGTGGTGTAGAGTGCATCGGGAATTTTGAGATCGGACTTTACCAGCGTGGCCACGATGCCCAGGGCAAAGGCCAGCACGGCAGGGGAGAGCAGGTTGATGCGAAGCAATTCCAGCGTGTCCACAGCGAGCCATTCTAGCCCTGCCCTCGGCCAGACAGGGTGGGTTGCATCCTGGCGGTTTTCTGCTAAACTCTCAATACCCTGAGGGAGCAATTTTGAAACCGGGGAGCGGGGTGAGGCGGATCTTCAGCCACTCTGCCATCGAGGATGTGCACCGCCCTAGCCGTTCAGCCAGCGGGAAAGGGCGTAGTAGATGGGGATGCCTAGGGTCAGGTTGAAAAGAAGAGCGAGGCCCAGATGGCTGAGGCTGGCCGGGGAGGTGCGGACGTAAAAGGCGTTGGCGGCCATGGCCCCCAGCACCGCCGCACCTCCGACCGACAGGCCGGCCAGGCCGCCCAGCCAGACCCCCAGGCCGCCCTGGAGGAAGGAGATAGCAATACCTAGACCGATGGAAAAAGCCTCTGTCCGTCGCAGCTCGAGCAGGCCTCTGGCAGCCAGCGCGCCGGGTAGGATCAGCAACACCAGCAGCTCATCAAAGGATTTTGAGAACAGCTCCTCGGGGGCTTTGGGCCAGAGAAGACCGATGAAAAACCCCACCAGCAGCATCGCCAGCGGAACGGTTTCACTTTCGTTGAGTTCGTTGAGGGCCTCCCGCGCTGCTGTGCTCGGGTTTCGGCGGGCGGCCAGCCAAAGGACGGCGATAACCGCCCCTACCAGAAAGACCACCAGACTGGCTAGAGTCCCCTCTGCCGGCGCCTGCGCGGCCTGCGTGAAGGCCTCAGCGGCAAGGAAAGCGCACGCGGGGGCCGTGACATGGACGGTAATCATTAGGCCGGGCCGTATGAAAAGAAGCGGGGTGAGGCCTAAAACCAAAGCAACCAGGGCGGGCCCCTGTACCTCTGGTAAAGGGGTGGTGGCCAGAGCCTTCCCTCCGGCGAACCCAAGTCCAATGAGCCAGTAGCCAACTAATAAGAACCCTGAACGCCTGGGATCCTTTGGATCAACCCTGGCCAGGATCAGGGCGAGCGTAAAGCCCAAGGCAAAGAACAGCATGGGGAGGGAGAATAGGTTGAGGCGGAGCAGCTCCAGCGCGTCCACACCTGATTCTATACACAACCCCGGCCGCTCAGTCTGTTGGATTCCCGGTTCTATATGCGGTAGATTAGGGCCGTCATGACGATGCCCTCTCACCCCTTGGTCGGCATCATTATGGGTTCCAAGTCGGACTGGGAAACCATGCAGCACGCCGCACAAACCCTGGAGCAGCTACAGGTGCCCCATGAGGTGCGGGTGGTCTCGGCCCATCGAACCCCGGATCTGCTCTTTGAATACGCCGAACAGGCCGAGGCGCGGGGCCTCGAGGTCATCATCGCCGGGGCGGGGGGCGCGGCGCACCTGCCCGGTATGACCGCGGCCAAGACCCGCCTGCCGGTGCTGGGGGTTCCCGTAGAGTCCAAAAGCCTGAAGGGCCTGGACTCGCTTCTGTCCATCGTGCAGATGCCGGCCGGGATCCCGGTAGGCACCCTCGCCATAGGCCGGGCTGGGGCGGTCAACGCGGCGCTACTGGCGGTCAGCATCCTGGCCAACAAATACCCCCAGTGTAAGGCCGCTTTAGAGCAGTACCGCAAGGCCCAGACCGAGGCGGTGCTGGCCGAGCCGGATCCCCGCACCGGCTAGAAGGGTGGGTTGGCCCTTTCCCCAACCTAAAGTAGGCTATGGGCGTGCAGATTGGGGTTCTGGGCGGTGGACAACTGGGACGCATGCTGGCCCTGGCGGGGTATCCGCTGGGGCTTGGGTTCAGGTTTTTTGACACGGCACCCGAGGCCCCGGCGGGCCAGCTGGCCGAGCTGGTGGTGGGCGATTATGCCGACGAAGAGGCGCTGGCCCGCTTTGCCGAGGGGCTTTCGCTTCTGACCTACGAGTTTGAGAACGTACCGCTGGCGGCGGTGGCCCGGCTGGCCCAGAGCCTGCCGGTCTACCCCCCGCCCGGGGCGCTGGAGGTGGCCCAGGATCGGCTGGCCGAGAAGACCTTTTTTCAGGGGCTGGGCATCCCCACCCCCCTGTTTTACCCGGTGCAGACCCACAACGACCTGCTGGACGGCCTCGAGCGCACCGGATGGCCGGCGCTGCTCAAAACCCGGCGGATGGGCTACGACGGTAAAGGCCAGCGGCTGCTGCGTTCACCCGCCGACCTCGAGGCGGCCTGGGCGCAGCTGGGGGGGCAGCCCCTGATTCTGGAGGCCTTTGTCCCCTTCGAGCGCGAGCTTTCCATTCTGGCGGTGCGGAGCACCCGCGGCCAGGTGGCCTTTTACCCGCTGGTGGAAAACCACCATGAAAAGGGGATTCTGCGCAAGAGCCTGGCCCCGGCCCCGGCGACCTCGGCCCGGCTACAGCACCAGGCCGAGGAGCTGGCCCGGCGGGTGATGGAGCGGCTGGACTACGTGGGGGTTCTGGCCATTGAGCTATTCGAGATGGAGGGTGTTCTCTGGGCCAACGAGATGGCCCCGCGGGTGCACAACTCCGGCCACTGGACCCTCGAGGGGGCCGAGACCAGCCAGTTCGAAAACCACCTGCGGGCCATCCTGGGCCTGCCGCTGGGCTCCACCGCCCCCCGCGGCCGGGCGGCCATGCTGAACCTGATCGGCCAGAGGCCCGAGTTTGCGCGGGTGCTGGAGATTCCGGGGGCCCACCTGCACTGGTACGGCAAGGAGGTGCGCCCCGGGCGCAAGGTGGGGCACGTCACCCTGCGGGCCGATACGCCAGAGGTGCTACAGGCGGATTTACGGCGGCTCGAGGCGGTGCTGGCGGAAACTAAAGATTGAAATACTTGGCCGCCGGGTGGTGCACCACAATGGCGCTGGTGGACTGCTCGGGGTGCAGCTGGTACTCCTCGGAAAGCTCCACCCCGATCTCCTGCCACTGCAAAAGCTCCTGCAGATACTTCTGGTCTTCTAAGCGGGGGCAGGCCGGGTAGCCGAAGCTGTAGCGGCTGCCCTGGTAGCCCTGGCGGAAGAGTTCCTCCAGGCTGGTGGCGTCGTCCTGGGCGATGTCGAGCTGCTGGCGGATGCGCTTGTGCCAGTACTCGGCCAAGGCCTCGGCCATCTCCACCGAGAAGCCGTGCAGGTAGAGGTAGTCCTGGTAGGCATCGGACTTAAATAGCTCCTGGGCCACCTGCGAGACCTTGCGGCCCATGGTGACCACCTGGGCCGCCAGCACGTCGCGCGCCCCGTTGGCCCAGGCCTTTGGGGGAAACCAGTCCTGCTCGGAGCCGATGGGAGGGGCGTAGCGGGGGCGGAAGAAGTCGGCGATGCACAGGTGGCGCGAACCGGCCCCCATCTGGCGGGGGAAGTTGAAGCGGAAAAGTTCGGCCCCCGAGTCGGGGTCGAAGACGATCAGCTCGTTTTTGTCCGAGGCCACCGGCCAGTAGCCGTAGACCACGGCGGGCTCGAGCCAGTCTTCGGCCATGGCCTGCAAGACCATCTCCTCGAACATGGGCTCGGCCAGCCGCTCGAGGTAGGCCTCGTACTCGGCCTGGCTCATCTCGCCCTTGCGGAAGCCCCACTGCCCGCGGAAGAGGGCGTTTTTGTTGACGTAGCGCGAAATTACGCCTATCTCGAGCTCGCTTCTGTCCACCACCCGCCGGCCCCAGAAGGGCGGCTTAGGGATGCGGGGGGCGGGGGGGGTGTTGGAAGGGATGTATTCCGAACCGGCCATCAGCTTCTCCTGCAAGATTTCATAGGCGGTTTTGTACTTGTGGCCGCTCACCTCGCGGCTGGTAAGGCGGGGCGGGGCGTGGCCGGTCAGCTCCTCCATGAGCTGCAGGCCATCGAAGGCATCGGAAGCATAATAAACCGGGCCGGTGGTGTATACCCGGCGCAGGTCGTTTTCCACGTAGTGCCGGTTGAGCGCGGCCCCCCCCAGCAGCACCGGCAGGCTCACCCCCCGGGCCGCCATGTACTCGAGGTTTTCCTTCATCACCACGGTGCTCTTGACCAGGAGCCCGCTCATCCCCACCGCGTCGGGCTTGTGCTCCTCTACGGCGGCCATAATCTCCTCGATGGGCTTTTTGATGCCCAGGTTCACCACCTTGTAGCCGTTGTTGGAGAGGATGATGTCCACCAGGTTCTTGCCGATGTCGTGTACATCGCCTTTGACCGTGGCGATCACCAGGGTGCCCTTGTGAACCCCCTCGAGCTTTTCCATGCGGGGCTCGAGGTAGCGCACCGCGGCCTTCATGGTCTCGGCGGCTTGCAGCACGAAGGGCAGCTGCATCTTGCCCGCACCGAACAGATCGCCCACCACCTTCATGCCCTCCAGCAGGATCTGGTTGATGATCTCCACCGGGCTGTACTTTTCCAGGGCCTGTTCCAGGTCGGCCTCGAGGCCCACCTTGCGCCCTTCGATGATGCGCTTCTTGAGGCGCTCCTCGAGCTCGAGCCCGGCCAGCGGGTCGCGGGCCTGGGCCCTGTCCACCTTGTTTTTGGCGAAGTAGTCCACGTAAGCAAAAAGCGGGTCGTGGGTCACCTCGCCAGCGGGCCCAAACCGCCGCCGGTCGTAGATCAGATCCAGGGCCAGCTGGTACTGCTCCTGGGGAATCTGGTTGATGGGCAGGATCTTCCCGGCGTTCAGGATGGCCGCGGTCAGGCCGGCCTGGATGCACTCATCCAGAAACACCGAGTTCAAGACCACCCGGGCCTGGGGCGAGAGGCCAAAGGATACGTTGGAGATGCCCAGAATAAAGCCCACCTCGGGCAGCAGTTCACGCACCCTGCGTATCCCCTCGATGGTCCACTGGGCCAGCTTGCGGGTGTCCTCGTCGCCCTGGGTGATGGGGAAGGTGAGCAGGTCGAACAGGATGGACTCGCCCGCGATGCCGTGCACCTGGGTCAGCCGCTCGTACATGCGCAGGGCGATCTCCACCTTGCGCTCCACGGTTTTGGCCATGCCGGCTTCTTTGTCCTCGTCAATGGTCAGGGCCACCAGGGCCGCGCCGTGGCGCTTGGCCAGCGAGGCCACCCGGTCGAACTTCTCCAGGCCATCTTCCAGGTTGATGGAGTTCAGAATGGCCCGCCCGCCCAGGTGCTTGAGGGCTTCCTCCATTACCTCGGGCTGGGTGGTGTCCACCATGATGGGAATCGGCACGCTGGTAGCAAAGCGCTTGAGCACCTCGCGCATATCGCGCACCTCGTCGCGCCCGGTCCAGGCCACCGAGACGTCCAGTACGTGGGCTCCTTCGGCCACCTGTTCATTGGCCAGGGCCTCCATGCCGTCGAAGTCGCCCGCAAACAACAGCTCGCGGAACTTCTTGCTGCCCGTGGCGTTGGTGCGCTCCCCCACGATCAGAATGCCGGTATCCTGCCGCAGCGGTACGCTCTGGTAGAGGCTGGCCACCTGGCCCAGCGGGGAAGGGGTCTGCCCTTGCTGGCTGCCCCGCAGTGGTGGGGCGTGGTAACCCCCCAGCGCTTCGACCAGCGCCCGAATGTGCTCCGGCCCGGTGCCACAGCAGCCGCCCACCACGTTCAGGCCGTACTCCCGCACGAACTTGAGCTGCCAGCGGGCCAGCTCGGCGGGGGTCAGGTCGAAGACGGCCCGGCCCCCCTCGTTGCGGGGCAGGCCGGCGTTGGGCAGGCAGGCCACCCAGCGGGTGCTGTGCTGGCAGAAGTGGCGGATGTGGGTGTCCATCAGGTCGGGGCCCACCGCGCAGTTGATGCCTACCACATCCACCGGCAGGCTCTCCAGCACGGTCAGGGCCGCCCCGTCGTCGCTGCCGACCAGCAGGGTGCCGGTGGCCTCGAAGGTGACCTGCACCTGCAAAGGCACCTCCCGTCCCAGATCCTGCATGGCCTGGCGGCTGGCCAGCACCGCGCAGCGCACCTGCAGCACGTCCTGGCAGGTCTCGATGATCAGCAGATCCACCCCACCCCGGATCAGCCCACGGGCCGCGGTGCGGTACGACTCAAACATCTCCTTCCAGCCGATCTGCCCCAGCGAGATGAGCTTGGTGCCCGGCCCCAGCGACCCTGCCACGAAGCGGGGCTTTTCAGCGGACTTTTTATCGGCTTCACCGCGGGCGATCTGGGCGGCGGCGTAGGCTAGATCCTCGGCCTCGGCCTCGAGGCCATACTCCACCAGCACGTGCGGCATGCAGCCGAAGCTGTTGGTCTCGATCACATCCGCACCGGCCTCGAGGTAGCTCCGGTGAATGGCGGCAATCACATCGGGGCGGGTGCGGTTGAGAATTTCCGGGCAGCCGTTGTACTGTGCTCCGCCAAAGTCGGCGTCGGTTAGGTTGTACTTGAAGATCTCCGTCCCCATGGCCCCGTCGTAGACCAGCACCCGCTCCGAGAGGGCCTTTAGGTAGGGGAAAGCCTGGGCTCGAGCCTCCCGGGCGTAGCCCTGGGCGGTGAGGGGCTCAACCCCTTGTTCCGCAAAAAAGTCACGCGGTGCGCTCACACTCACAACGGCTATTGTAGAGCACGGTATACCAAATGTATGCAGCGGGCTTCCTGGCTTGTATTTACCTGTTGAACCCCACACAATTGGCGTGTGCAGGTGGCCGAAGCGCTTACCCAAGCAGCCCAGGAGCGGGGCTTTTTGACCGCCTGGGCTGGCCTGGAATTGCCGCAGGAAACCCAGCAGCGCTACCGCGACTGGCTGGCCGAAGGCAAGCAGGCGGGGATGGCCTACCTGCCGCGGAACCTGGAAACCCGGCTCAACCCATCCCGGCGCTTTGATTGGGCCCAGAGCGTGCTGGTGCTGGCCGCGTCCCACGCCTACCCGCCGCCCCCAAAGCCCCCCGGCGGTCTGCGTGTAGGCCGGGTGGCCCGCTACGCCTGGGTGCGCGACTACCACCTTCTGCTCCAGCCCCATCTAGAGGCCCTCGAGCACCTGGCGCAGCGCCTGGGAGTGCAGGCCAGGGGCTATGTGGACACCGGCCCGCTGTCCGAGCGTTCCTATGCCGTGCTGGGGGGGCTGGGCTGGATTGGTCGCAACGCCATGCTGATGCGGATGGGGGAGGGCAGCTATCTCACGCTGGCGGTGCTCCTCACCTCGCTCGAGGCCCCCCCTGCGGAGCCCTACCCCAACCGCTGCGGACGGTGCAGCCGCTGCCTGGCCCACTGCCCCACCCAGGCCCTGTTGGGCGATGGAACCCTGGATGCTCGCTTGTGCATCAGCTACTGGACCATCGAGCACCGCGGCCCGATTCCGGACGGGCTTTGGGCGGGCCTGGGCGACTGGCTGCTGGGCTGCGATCTCTGTCAGGAGGTGTGCCCCTGGAACCGCAAGGCCCAGTCTTTTTGGGAAGGCTTCGTCCCCGAGCCCGAGCTGGCCTACCCCAACCTGGAGGATTTTTTCTACCTTTCCTCCAAGGCCTTTGAGCGCAAGTACGCTGGAACGGTCTTTCTGCGTCCGGGCCGCACCCGCATGGCCCGCAACGCCCTGGTGGTGCTGGCCAATCTGAATAACCCGGACTACCTGCCGCTGGTGCGCCGGGCCGCCCAGGACGTAAACCCCCTGGTGCGGGCCACGGCGGCCCAGGCCCTGGCCCGGCTGGGTGATTTTGTGTCGCTGGAGTCGCTGCGCCGTGATCCAGTGCCGCAGGTGGCGGGATTGGCGCAGGGTCTGCTGGAAAGGCAGGGCTGAGTACTACTGAGGAAACCGCCCTTGCCGCACCACCTCTGCCAGCACCTCAGGTAGCTCCCAGGCCGCTAGGTCGAAGGTTACCTGGCCGTAGTCGTACGGCAGCTTCAAAAAGCGGTGGATTACCTCACCGTGGATGTCGTCTTCCAGAATGAGCACGTCGGCCCCCGGCTCACCCCCCAGGCTCAGGCCCACCGAACCCGGATCGAAGACCACGCCCTTGTGCACCACCCGGCGAAAGGGGATGTGTTTGCCAGCCACCACCGCGTAGCGCGAACGGATGGAGTCGAGCATCTTTAGAATTTCCTGGGGGTGGGCTTCATTCAGGTCAATCTTATTCTCCGGGTCTTCCGGCGAGCCATGGAAGGCCATCAGGCGGCCCCCGGGGGTGTCGTAGCGGTGGCGCGAGCGCAGGTTGCGCAGGAAGTGCAGTTCGCGCTGGCCGAGCTGCTCGCGCGTCCAGATGATGGTGGTCTCGGCGATGCCCTCCCGTGGCGGCGCGGGCAGGGCATAGGCCACCCGCAGGTCGGCGGCCCCCGGCACACAGGGAATACCTTCGCGGTCGAGCCTGCGAATCACCTGCCGGGGATGGGGGCCGTAGCCGACTATATCTCCAACCGCCAATACCTGTTCAACCCCTTCCTTGCGCAAAGCCTCGAGGGCGGCCTCGAGCGCCGGTAGATTGGCATGGATTTCGGCAATAATTCCGAGTCGCATGTTGTTCTCATTCTGCCATGAGCGGGCTTGACCGGCGGGCCATTTTTTACCGTTAACTCCGACGCCACAGATAATACCGCGTATGATTGGGTGGTGCAGATCTGGTTGTCCCTGCTGTTTGGCATGGCCTTGGCTGCGACCCTACCGCCCGCTCCTTTGGGCATTCTGGCCCCTTTACCCCTGGCCTGGTTGCTAGGCCGGGGGGGATTTGGCGTGGGTTTTCTGGCCGGTCTGGGGTTTTGGGCGCTGCACCTGGTCTGGCTGCCCCTGAGCTTTGTGGTGCTGTTTGAAACCCCCTGGGGTGCGGTGCCCTACCTGCCCCTGGTGCTGATCAAGGCCGCCCTCTGGGGGGTGGTCTTTGGCCTTAGCCGAGGCCGGCCCCTGCGCCGTGCGGGGCTGTGGGTGGTGCAGGAATACCTTACCTCGCTGGGTGAGGTGGCTTTCCCTTGGGGTTTTATGGGCTACGCTATGGTCGAGGCCCCCGGGCGGGTGCTGGCCAGCCTGGGCGGGGTGTACCTGCTATCGCTGGTGGTGCTGGCGGTGGCGGTGGGCCTGCGGGCGGCCTGGCGGCGGCTGCGGGCTGACCCGGTGGTCTTTTCCCTTCCGACCCTGGGCCTGCTTGGGCTGGTGGTGTTCTGGGCGGTCTTGTGGGTGATGCCCTTACCAGCCGCACAGGGCAATGAGCAGGCCCTACTGGTACAGGGCAACATCAACCCTTTGCGGAAGCTCGAGGGCGTCTCGGCTGAGGACACCTACCTACAGCTCACCCGGCAAGGCTTGCAGGCCAACCCGGGCGTTGCTGTGGTGGTTTGGCCTGAAACAGCCGTTTCTGGTTTTGCACCGGAGCTCGAGGCCTTGCTGGCTGGCCGGGAGCTGTTGAGTGGCCTCGAGACCGGCCTAACCAACCGCGTGGTACGGGTGTATAAGGGCCAGATTACCCACTACTACGATAAAAACCGCCTGGTTCCCTTCGGCGAGTACTTTCCCTGGAGCGAGGCCCTGCGCCCGGTGTACAGCTTCTTTTTTCGTGCCTTCGGCTTCTCTCAAGGATTGGAGAGCCGCACCCCTGGCCAGGCTTATCAGCCCTTGGGCCGGTATGGGGCTTTTATCTGCTATGAGTCGGTCTTCCCAGCGGTGACCCGCAGGCTGGTGCTGGCCGGTGCGGAAGTGCTGGAGCTGGGCTCCAACGATGCCTGGTATGGCCCCAGCTTTGGGGGCTTGCAGCACTTCCAGATGGGCCGTTTGCGGGCGGTAGAAACCGGACGCTGGCTGCTGCGTGCGGGCAACGATGGGGTAACGGCCATTATCGATCCCTACGGGCGGGTCACGGCCCGCATACCCCAGCGGCAGGCAGCCTACCTGGTGGGGGCTTTTGCTGCGCAGCAGCACCAGACCCTTTATGTGCGCTTTGGGGACTGGGCGGTGGTTCTGGCTGGCTTCCTGGGTATCGGCTTGCTAAACCGCCCAAAAGGCACTATAGTTTAGACTTGCTGGCCCACAGGCCAGGAAGACGCAAGCGTGCCGGGATGGCGGAATTGGTAGACGCACCCGACTCAAAATCGGACGGTTAACAGCCGTGTGGGTTCGAGTCCCATTCCCGGCACCAACCAATCCCCGTGTAGCGGAGGCATGAGTGGAGTTCTTACAAAACCTTCTGATTTTCTTTTATATCGCCATAGCCGGGCTCTTGGTCTACCTGGTGCTTTCCCAGGAACCCAGGCAGGGTGCAGGGGATATGTTCGGTGGCTCGACCGACCTTTTTAGCACCCGTGGGGTTACCGGCGGCCTGTATCGGATTACCATAGTGCTGGGCGTGCTCTTTGTAGCCCTGGCCTTCTCCTTCCGCTTTTTCGCTCGCTAAGCCACAACTGGCAACCCAAGTTTTGGTAAGAGCGCCAGGATCAGCGCCTACAGGTGGGCGCTGCGCGTTCTAAATGCCTGGCGCCGGCCTGGGTGTGTTTTTGGGGCAAAACCCGCTGGAAACCAGAGCTGCGGCCTGGGAGAAGGGCCCAGAGGTGGTCTGCAGTGGGGTGGGAATATTATCGTTGCAAATGCTGCTTTTCTGATACGGTTCAGACGGCGGTAGTCCTGGCATATCCACCGTTTGGTGGATATGCCGTGGGTTGCTTTTGGTGCTCGAGGCCTTGACAGCTGCATGATGGCTTTATAGCTTTGTACCAAGTCCATCTCGCTTAAGTGCTTGCTCCAAAAGAGAGCGAAGGTGGTGGACTGTTTATCGTAGGAGGCACAGAATGAAGAAACTCTTGATCCTAGGAATGCTCGCCCTGTCCGGGTTGGCCCTGGCCCAGCCCAAGGTGTTCAAGGGCACCGAACCTGGTAGGCAAGGTGGTGCTTACCGCATCACAGCGATCTCCGATCCCCGCACCTGGAACCCCTTTGTGGCCCGCGAAACCTCCTCTACCGATATCATCGCGCTGTTCCTGCCCACCCTTACCGGCTACAGCCCCTACACCCAGGCCCCCGAGGGCAACCTGGCCAAGTCGTGGGAGGTGCGCAACAACGGCCTGACCGTAATCTTCCGCCTGCGCGAAGGGGCCCGCTGGTCGGATGGACAGGCCATCGACGCCGACGATGTGATCTTCAGCGCAACCGTACATGCCGATCAGCGGGTCAACTCCAACTCCCGCAGCAGCTTCATCCTCGATGGACAGCCCATCCGCTGGACCAAAGTAGACCAGTACACAGTGCGGGCCGACTTCCCCAAGCCCTATGCACCGGCCCTGATCCAGGGTTGGTACATTGTGCCCGAGCATATCTTCGGCCCGGCTTACCGGGCGGGGGTGCAGCAGCTCCAGGCCCTGTGGAACCTGGACACCCCGCCGGCCCAGGTGGTCTCGGGGGGCCCCTTCAAGCTCGACAGCTACGTGAAGGGCGAGCGGGTGGTGCTGGTGCGCAACCCCAACTACTGGGGGGTGGATGAGCGCAACAACCCGGTGGCCTACCTCGAGCGCTACACCGTGCAGATCGTGCCCGACCTCAACGCCCAGCTCGCGCGCTTCCTGGCGGGTGAGGCCGACACCTTCTCGGCTGCCAACGCCGACCAGGTGGCCCAGGTGCTGGAGCGCATCCGGGGCAACCGTCTGCGGGCCGAGATCTTCCCCAATGCCGATGTAACCCTGGGCACCAACTTCATCGTCTTCAACTGGAACCACAAGGACCCCTTCAAGGAAAACCTCTTCCGTCAGGTGAAGTTCCGCCGGGCCATGGCCCACCTGATGGACAAGAAGTCCATGATCGAGGTGGCCCTGGGTGGTTTGGGCCAGCCCCAGTGGAGCCCCATCTCCATCCCCAACAAGGCCTTCTTTACCGACGACGTGGTCAAGTACGAGTTTAGCCCGCAGAAAGCCGTTCAACTCCTGGCTGAGCTGGGCTTCCGCAGCAAGAACCGCGACGGCTGGTTGGTGAACTCCCAGGGCAGGGTGCTGGAGTTCAACCTGGTCACCAACCAGGGCAACAACGTGCGCGAGCGCATTGCCCAGATCTTCCGCGACGAGGCCCGCAAGATTGGGGTTAAAGTGGAGTACCGGCCCATCGACTTCAACGAGCTGGTGCGTCAGCTCACCAGCCCCGCCGCCGACGGCACCCGCGAGTTCGATGCCATCCTCATCGGCCTGACCGGCGGTATCGAGCCGGCCTTCAGCCGCAACGTCTGGGAGCTGAACGGCTCGCTGCACATGTGGAACCTGGGCGCCGGCGGTAAGAACCCGGCCAAAGTGGAGGCCTTCGAGGTGCTGATCGACACCCTGATGAAGCGCGGGGCCACCACCCTCGACCAGGCCCAGCGCCGCCAGATCTACGTGCAGTTCCAGAAGGTGGTGGCCGAGAACCTGCCCATCATCTACACCGTGGCCCCGGCCTACAACCCGGCCCGGCTGACCCGCCTGGGTGGGATGTTCCCCAAGGAGCAGATCAACTCCATCACCGGCCAGGCCCCGTACATCGAGACCGTATTTGCTAAGGAGTAGGCACCTTCTGGGGCAAGGGGTGGCCCACCACCCCTTGCCTTTATGCTGAGGTTCTATGTTTGCTTACGTGGTACGAAGGCTGCTCCAGCTCATCCCGACCTTCTTTGGGGCGACCCTGCTGGCCTTTTTGGTGATTCAGCTTGCCCCGGGCGATTTTGTGACCCGGCTCGAGCTCGACCCCACCCAGGACCGCGAGTCCATCGCCAACCTGCGCCAGCAGCTCGGCCTCGACCAGCCCCTGCCGGTGCAGTACGCCAAATGGCTCTCCGGCATCCTGCAGGGCTATCTGGGACTATCCCTTTCCTACAAGACCGATGTCTGGAACGTAATCGGCCAGCGCATCCTCAACTCAATGGTGCTGGTGGTGCTGGCCACCCTGATGATCTATCTGATTGCCATTCCCATCGGGGTGTACTCGGCCATCCGCAAGTACACCTGGCCTGATCGCACTTTTACGGTGCTGGCCTTTCTAGGCCTGGCTATCCCCAACTTTTTCTTTGGCCTGATCATGCTGTTTCTGGCAGTCTGGCTCAACGACCTGACCGATATGCGCATCCTGCCGATCGGGGGGATGACCACGGAGTTTATCCACCTGGGCAACCTGACCCGCGCAGCCCAGCTCCTCTTTCCCTTTGCGTTGCTGGGAACCCTGGTTTTTGCCGGGCTCTTCTGGCAGCGCAGCCGGCGTGGGCAGGCTGCCACCTTTGGCATCTGGGTGGGGCTGGTGCTGTTTGGCATGAGCACCCTTTTAATGCTGGCCCCCTTGCTGCAAGGGCCGGGCTTGCCCGAGCGGCTGCCCTATACCGAGTCTCCTCTGTGGGCCAGGGCCACCAACGTGCTCTGGCACGCCTTCCCGGTGGTGATTGTGGTGGGTACCTCGGGACTGGCCGGGTTGATGCGGGTGATGCGGGGCCAGATGCTGGATGTGCTCTCGCAGGACTACATCCGCACCGCCCGGGCCAAGGGCCTCAGTGAACGGGTGGTGATCTATAAGCATGCCTTGCGCAACGCGGTTATTCCCTTTATCGCGGGGATTGGGGGGCTTCTGCCGGGTCTGATCGGCGGGGCTGGACTGGTGGAGGTGACCATGGCCTGGCCCGGAATCACCCCGGCGCTGCTCGAGGCCATCTCGGCCATTGACATCTACGTGATTATGGGCCTCATTACCATCACTACGGTTTTGCTGATGATCGGCAATGTGGTCTCGGATCTGCTCTTGGCCTGGGTAGATCCGCGCATCCGCTACAGCTAGGGGGAGGGCATGCTACGAAGAGTGCAGAGAAATACCGCCCCTAAGGCCAACCGCAGCTTTTTTCAGCAAGCCTGGATTCGCTTCAAGCGGCACCCCCTGGCCCGCCTGGGGGCGGCGGTGCTGCTGGTGTTTTACCTGGGGGCTTTGTTTGCCGATTTTCTGGCACCTTACCCAGAAGAGAAAAGCTTCCGCGACTTTTCCTTCGCCTCGCCTACCCGGATTTTCTGGCGCGACGAGAACGGACGACTCACCCGACCTTACGTTTGCGCCTCGGAGCGACGCCGGAACCTCGAGACCTTTAAGGTGGAGGTCATCACCGACTGCGAAAAGGGCCGTTACCCCATTTACTTTTTCGTGAAAGGCGAGCCCTATCGCTTTTTGGGGCTAATCCCTACCGACCTGCGCCTGATGGGGGGGCCATGGCTGCTAGAAGACAAGGCCAAGCTGTTCCTGTGGGGCACCGACGACTTTGGCCGGGATATCTGGGGTCGCATCTGGTATGGCGCGCGCATTAGCCTGACCATCGGTATCTTTGCGGTGGCCCTGGCCCTTGTGATCGGTATCTTCATGGGCAGTATCTCCGGCTACTACGCCGGCCGTCCGGTTACCTTCAGCATCGGGATCCTAAACCCACAGTTCTGGGCCTTTATCCGGGGCAGCCCCTGGTACACCCATCTGATGGCAGCTTTGGGGCTGGTGCTCATAGCTGCCCTGCTGTTTGCCATGGGGTATGGTTACCAGAACTTCATCCGCCCCGACCTTCAGCGGGTTAGCACGCTGGCTTTGGGTGCGCTGGGCCTGGTGGTCGGATTGGTGTTGCTTGGGGTAATTCTGTACGCCTTGGTCTGGAAAAGCCACCTGGCCAGGGCTTTGCTCTGGCTTTCGGCCTGGGCGGGCATCGCCTGGTTGCTCTGGATTACGGTCTGGGGTTTCTGGCAGAGCAGCCGCGGCCTCGAGGCCATCATTGCAGGCCTGATTGGTGCGGTTTTGCTCGGGGCAATCGGCTACGTTCTGCTCTGGCCCCGCATCGAGCTCGACCTGGATACCATCATCATGCGCACCGTCGAGGTGCTGGCGGCCATCCCCGACCTCTTCTTGCTGATTATCCTCTCGGTGCTGATTCCCATGGAAGTGCCGCCGGCGGTGCGCTTCGTGCTGGTGGTGACGATTCTCTCCTTTGTGAACTGGGGTGGGCTGGCCCGCATCATCCGCAGCCAGGTGCTGCAGCTGCGCGAGATGGAGTTTGCCCAGGCCGCGCAGGCCCTGGGGGCCGGTGATGCCCGTGTCATCATCCGGCACGTGCTGCCGGGCACCTACACCTATCTGATCGTGGCGGTTACCCTGGCCATTCCCGGCTTCATCCTGGGCGAGTCGGGCCTCTCCTTCCTGGGGCTGGGCATCCAGGAGCCCGCGACCTCCTGGGGGTTGATGCTCTCCAAGGCCCAGGCCACCGGCATCACCGCCTTTACCGAGCGGCCCTGGCTTCTCATACCGGGGTTGTTTATCCTGCTGGCGGTGCTGGCCTATAACTTTTTGGGCGATGGCCTGCGCGATGCCCTGGATCCCCGCACCAAGGTGTAGCTCGAGGCCCCCAAGCCAACCCAGTTGGCGATATAATGGCGCAATCTGCGCTTGCAGTGTTTAGGAGTTGGAATGGACGAGAAACGGCTGGTGGATGTAAAAGACCTCAAGGTTCACTTCTTTACCGACGATGGCGTGGTCAAGGCCGTGGACGGGGTGTCCTTTCACATTGACAAAGGCGAGACCCTGGCGGTGGTAGGGGAGTCGGGCTCGGGCAAATCGGTCACGAGCCTGGCCATGATGCGCCTGATTCCCAACCCACCGGGCAAGATTGTGGGCGGGCAGATGCTCTTCCGGGGCAAAGATGGCAAGGTGCGCGACCTGGCCAAAGAAGACGAGGCCGCCATGCGCAAGATTCGTGGCAACGACATCGCCATGATCTTCCAGGAGCCCATGACCAGCCTCAACCCGGTTTACACCGTGGGCGACCAGATCGCCGAGGCCATCGTGCTGCACCAGGGTAAAAGCAAGAAGGAGGCCCTCGAGCAGGCCGCCGAGATGCTCGACCTGGTGGGCATCCCCGAACCCAAAAAGCGCCTGGCCAACTACCCCCACCAGATGTCGGGGGGGATGCGCCAGCGGGTGATGATCGCCATGGCGCTGTCCTGCAACCCCTCGCTCCTCATCGCCGACGAGCCGACCACGGCCCTGGACGTGACCATCCAGGCCCAGATCCTCGAGCTCATGAAAAAGCTCCAGGAAGAGATCGGCATGAGCATCCTGTTCATCACCCACAACCTGGGCGTGGTGGCCGAGATGGCCGACCGGGTGGTGGTGATGTACGCGGGCCGTGCGGTCGAGGAAGCCGATGTGGTGCCCACCTTCAAAAAGCCCCTGCACCCTTACACCATGGGCCTTTTGAACTCGGTGCCCCGGCTCGACCTGGCCTCTGCGCACCAACAGCGCCTCGAGGCCATCCCGGGCAACGTACCCAACCCCCTCAACCTGCCCCCGGGCTGCGCCTTCCACCCGCGCTGCAAGTTCTTCAAACCGGGGTTGTGCGATACCGATATTCCCGTGCTGCAGGATGCCGGGGACGGACATATGGTGCGCTGCGTGCGCTGGGCTGAGATTCAAAAAGGCGAGGCGGTGGGAGCATGAGCGTGGCTACCCCTGAAACCACCACGGCCAACCTGGTCGAGGTCAAAAACCTCAAAAAATGGTTCCCCATCCGGGGCGGAATTCTGTCTCGAGTGGTCGCGAACGTAAAAGCCGTCAACGACGTGAGCTTTGCGGTCAAGAAAGGCGAGGTGGTGGGGCTGGTAGGGGAGTCCGGCTCGGGCAAGACCACCGTGGGCCGCACCATCCTGCGCCTGATTGAACCCACCGACGGCAGCATCTACTTCGACGGGCAGGAGATCACCCATCTGCCCAAAAACCAGCTACGGGCCTACCGGCGCAAGATGCAGATCATCTTCCAGGATCCCTTCGCCTCGCTTAACCCGCGCATGACCGTGGGGGACATCATCGCCGAGCCGCTGGTGATCCACAACCTGGAAGGCTCGGCCCAGGCCCGCAACGAGCGCGTGGCCGAGCTTTTAGAGCTGGTGGGCCTCAACCCCGACCACATGCGGCGCTACCCCCACGAGTTCTCCGGCGGGCAGCGGCAGCGCATCGGTATCGCCCGGGCCCTGGCGGTGCGCCCCGAGTTCATCGTGGCCGATGAGCCGGTCTCGGCGCTGGACGTCTCCATTCAGGCCCAGGTGGTCAACCTGCTGCAAGACCTCAAGGAGCAGCTCGGCCTGACCATCCTGTTCATCGCGCACGACCTGGCGGTGGTGGAGTACATCTCCGACCGGGTGGCGGTGATGTACCTGGGCAAGATCATGGAGCTGGCCCCCTCCCGCGACCTCTACCTCAAGCCGCGCCACCCCTACACCGAGGCTTTGCTCTCGGCCATTCCCACCCCCGATCCCACCGTCAAACGTGAGCGTATCGTGCTGCAGGGTGATATCCCCAGCCCCATCAACCCTCCCTCGGGCTGCGTCTTCCGCACCCGCTGCCGCTACGCCATCGCCGAGTGTGCCTACACCGTGCCGGAGCTTAAAGAAGTGGCCCCCGGCCACTTCAAGGCCTGCATCCGCGACGACATTCCCGGCCTGAGCTAACCTCAGCCGCTGAGAAGAGCGCCCGTATAGGGCGCTTTTTTGTTTGGGGATCAGCTCAACGCGCAATGAGCCTTCTCTCATCCTGGCAGGTAGGGGGGATGATTTACTGAGCCCATGCGAAAACAGCTGTTGTTATGGGCAATGGTGTTGCTGGGCGCGGTAGAGGCCCAGGAAGCGGTTATTTACCGGGGCTTTGCCGAGCTTAGGCAGCCGCAAAACTTACCTCAAAACGAGTGGGTTTGGGAGCCCGGCGAGGCCCTGTTTCAGAGCCTGGTGCCGGGCACCCTGCGCCTGATTGGGGTGACTGAGCTGTCGCGGCGTGTGCAGGTGGCGGCCCAGCCCAACCCTCTACTGGCTTATGTGGGCAAGGAGGTGCAGTTTTTCTGGGAGGGCCAGTGGCGCAGGGCCACCCTGGTGAGCGCGGAGCGGAATCTGTACCTGTACGAGGGCCGCTACCTGGTGGGGCTGCCCGGTGTGGTGGCCTACCCCGACCCCAGCGGGTTTAGCGCGGTGCCGGGCCCCAGGGTTACCTTCCGCTACCAGGGGGCAGGGGCGGCTGCGCTGGCTTACCTGACTCGAGCCCTCACCTGGAGCCTGCGCTACACCCTCGAGGATGGCGAACTCACCGGCTGGGCCACCCTGACCAACGGGCTGGGCCGCCCCTTGCAGCTGGGCCGCACCGAGCTGGTGGCGGGGAGCGTGCCCTTGCTGGACGTACCGGCCCCCCGCCCCGAGGCCCGGATGCTACAGGCCGACGCTACAGAAGCAGAGTTTGTGGGGGAGGCCGCCGGCACCTACCGCTACCGCCTGCCAGGGGCGGTGACGCTCGAGCCCGGCCAGACCGAGCTGCCCTTTATCCGGGCCAGGGTGGAGCCGGTGTATTTGTGGCGTTTGCAAACGGGCTTTAGCACCGAGCGGGAGCTGGCTTTCGTGCGGGGTTTCCGCTTCGTGGCGCCAGAAAACCTGGCCGCCGGGGTGGTGAGCATCCGCGCGCAGGGGGTGTTCGTGGGGCAGGCCGGTATGGGCGACACCGCCAAGGGCGACAACGTGACCTTGGTGCTGGGCCCCGATCCCGAGGGCCGGGCCACCCGGCAGGTGGAACAACAGGCCCGCAACCGCTTCCGCGTGACCACCAGCCTGCGCAACCCCAAGCCCTATCCGGTGGAGGTCGAGATCCAGGAGACGATGCCACAACCCTTCACGCTGGAAGGGGAGGGCCTCGAGCGCACCCCCGAGGGCTACCGCCTCCGCTTTACCCTGGCCCCAGGCCAGAGCCGCTCATATGCCTACACCCTCACCCTGCCACAGCGTTAGCTGATCTCAGGGTATGCACTTCGCACTGACCCGCGGGTCAGGTAAAGTAGGGGGGTGACAACCGACCTGCTCTATCAACTCCGTTTTCTATCCGACCTGACCGAAGGCCCCGCGGGTAAGCCGCTTTTCGTCTACACCGACATCGAGCGGCCCGAAAAAGACCCGCCCCGCTACCAGAGCCGCCTGGCTACCTGGGACGGCGAATTGCGCCTTCTGACCCAGGGCGAGGCCAAAGCCCCCTTCTGGCGTGGCGAGTACATCTACTTCACCCGCAAGGTGGACAAGGCCAGCCAGCTTTTTCGCCTGCCCTTATCGGGCGGCGAGGCCGAACAGGTGACCCAGCTCAAAGCCGGCATCGAGGGTTACAAGGTAAGCCCGGATGGCCGCCGGATTGCTTTGCTGACCCGGGGGGAGTACGAGCCGCCCAAACCCGATGCGCCCCGCGTCTACGAGACCTGGCCCTTTAAGTTCGACGGCAGGGGTCTGCTGCCGGGGCAGCCCAGGGAGCTCTGGCTGTGGGAAAATGGGGAAACCAAACCCCTGGTCAAGCTGACCCAGGACGTGGAAGAAGTGGTGTGGGATCCGGCGGGCAAGGGGCTGTATTTTACGGCCTCGAGCACGCCGCAGGAGCGCTGGGGCTGGATCCAGCGGGCCTACCACGTGGGTTTGGACGGCCAGATCAAAGAACTGTTTGGGGGCGTGGGGCCCATCGTCGGCCTGGAACCCACCCCCGACGGCGGCCTGGTCTACCTGGCCCACGCCTGGGAGCGGGGGGGTGGCACGGAACACAAGCTCCACTACCGCAGCGCGGATGGACAGGTGCGTGTGCTGGCCCAGGGTTCTTTTTTGAACTCGGTCAACTCGGATATGCGCATCGGCGCGGGAACCCAGACCCCCAGGGTAGGGCCCGATGGACGGATTTATGTGGTGGTCACCCAGGAGGGGTCGGCCCGCCTGCTGGCGGTGACGCTCGAGGGCCAGACCGAGTGGGTGAGTCCGGCCGCACTCAACATCCTGGGCTTTGCCTTCTGCGACCACAAGCTCTACACTCTTTCGGAAGACCATACGCACGGGGCCCGCCTCACCGGCGAGGGTGGGGTACTTTATGACCCCAACGCCGATGCGCTGCCCGGCCTGCCCACCCCCCTCGAGGTGCGCTACAAGGCCCCGGAAGGCCATACCGTGCAGGGCTGGGTGCTGCTTCCGGAAGGCGACGGCCCCCATCCGGTGATTTTGTACATCCATGGTGGCCCCCACACGGCCTTCGGCAACGCGCTGATGCTCCAGCTCCAGCTCTTCCGTGCCGCCGGATTTGCAGTGGCCTACTGCAACCCCCGGGGCTCCACCGGCTATGGGCAGGACTACACCGACCTGGGCCGGCGCTGGGGGGATATTGACGAGCAGGATCTGCTGGGCTTTTTAGACCACGTGCTGGGCCAGTTTCCCCTGGACTCTAACCGTGTTGCGGTGGCCGGGGGGTCGTATGGGGGTTACATGACCAACTGGCTCACCGCCCGCCACCCCGAGCGCTTCCGGGCCGCGGTTACCGACCGCAGCATCTGCAACTGGACGAGCTTTTATGGCGCCGCCGATATTGGGCCGCGCTTCACCTACCTGCAGCTAGGGGCCAGGCCCTGGGAAAACCCCGAGGTGCTCTGGCAGAAGAGCCCCTTGTCGCTGGCTCACCAGGTCAGGACGCCCACCCTGGTGGTGCACTCTGAGCAGGACCACCGCTGCCCCATAGACCAGGGCGAAACCTGGTACACCGTGCTTCTGCAAAGGGGTGTGCCCACCCGGTTCTTCAGGGTTCCCGAGGAGGGGCACGAACTGAGCCGCTCCGGGCGGCCCGACCGCCGCATAGCCCGGCTGGAGGCTTACCTGGAGTGGTTTAAGAAGCATCTGTGAAGCAGAGCGTCTCATACCGGATTCAAAAAGATAGTCTCCAGAGGCTATCTTTTTGAATCCTAGTGCGAACCGAACCTGGTATCACCTTAGGCCCAAAGGCTTTCGCCAATGCGCAACCTGGCATAATCGAGCGGAGCGCCCGCCGACCTGCCCAAAAAGAAAAAGGCGGGCAAGCCCGCCTTCCAAGCCCTGTGCTATCAGGCTTTAGAGGTATCCATGGCCTCGGGGATGACCCCGTAGGTCTCCTCGTAGCGCTGGATGTTTTCGGCCAGGCTGCGCAGCAGGGCCTTGGCGTGCTGGGGGCTGGTGATGATCCGGCTGGTCACCACTGCTACCACCTGGTTGGGCTGTCCGCCGGGCTGCATCAGGGCAAAGTCGAGGTAGAACTCGTTTTTCTGATGGGAGAAGATGGCAAAGTTGGCGTACTTGCCAAGGGCGGTTTCGCGATCAATGTCTACGCGCAGCTCGGGTACCTGTGAAACTTCACTCACGATAAAGCCTCCTGGAGGCGTGGAATACTTTTCTTGAGCTGGAAGCGCACCCGACCCAGGCTTTGCATGGAGTCTATCAGCACGACCAGCAGGTATCCACCCTCGAGCGGAACCAGCAGCACTGGCCCCTCAGGGTACTCTACCATGACTTCCTCCACCTCGCCGCGCTCGAGCTCCTGCGCTAGAGCGCGGGCAGAGGCCAGCGCGGTGGAGGCCGCACTGCCGAGGAAGTCGATGTCCGGAGCCTGTTCGGCACGCAGGCTCTCCACTACAAAGCCATCCTCGGCGACCAATGCCGAGGCCACAACCCCCTTGGTGGCCTGGAGCTCTCCGATTAATTCCTGAATCATAGGTTGACCCCTAAATTGTTTGCGATAAACGCACGGCCAGGCGTGATAGCTCGGCACCGATGTTTTTGCGGTCGGCGCCCCGCTCGACGATGGCGCCGAGGCAGTAACCGTTGAAAACCACCACCAGCACCTCGCGGTGTTCGGTAGCGATGGTGAAGCGCCGAAGTTCGCCGCCCAGGCTTTGGGCCAGGACACGGCTGGCCCTGGCCAGGGTTGCCAGCTCGGCGGCCAGCAGTTCGGGCTCCGGTGTGTTCTTGCCAACACTTTCGATCACCAGACCGTCCTGGCTTACCAGAACAGCCTGGCGCGCGCCCAGCGGTACCAGGCTCTCGAGCATTTTCATGCCAGCCCCCCGCTATCATTCCAGACCATACGGCACCTAGCCTAACATAGTCCCAGCCGGGCTTCTGCGCAATTGCACACCTGGACGTTACGCACGAAAAGGGGCCTGTCCAGCGCTATAGATAGCCCCGGCGGTTTTCCAGTGCCCGGGCCAGGGTTACCTCGTCGGCGTACTCGAGGCTGCCCCCTACCGGGAGGCCATAGGCCAGCCGGGTTGGGCGGATGTTGTGCTGGCTCAGGCGTTCGGCCAGATAGCCTGCGGTGGCCTCGCCCTCGACGGTCATGCCGGTGGCGAGGATCACTTCGTTGACCCCCTCGAGCCGGGCAAAGAGCTTTTCCAGGTAAAGTTGCTCGGGCCCGATCCCCTCCAGGGGGTTGAGCGCGCCCCCCAGCACATGATAGAGGCCGCTGTACTCCCCGCTACGCTCGATGGCCATCAGATCCGAGATGGTCTCAACCACACAGATGGTCGTCCTGTCTCGCTCGGGGTCGGCGCAGATCGGACACAATTCGTCTTCGGCCAGGTTGCCGCAGACCGGGCAAGGGTGCAGGGCCTGTGCGGCCTGCAGGCTGCTCAGAAGCTCTGCGGACGCATCGGGGTTTTGCACCAGGTATAGGCCCAGTTTTTGTGCACTCTTAGGCCCCACCCCCGGCAGACCTGCCAGGGCGCGAACGAGCTTGAGGAGTCTTTCGGGGTAGCGCATAGGCGTCTGCCGTTGAAAACCAGCCGGCGCTGGCGCGGGCTGGGGCAATCTTAGAACATGTTGCCGAGCATGCTGCCGATCCCGCCCAGCTCGCGGCTCATCTCTTTTTCTGAAAGGTCGTGGGCTTTTTTCTGGGCGTCCTGAATGGCTACCAGGAGGAGATCCTCGAGGGCCTCGAGGTCATCTTTATCGATGGCTTCAGGTTTTAGCTTGACGGCTTGAATCTGGCCGTGACCGTTGGAGGTCACCTCTACCAGGCCTCCGCCTGCGCTGCCCACCACCGTCATCTGACCCAGGCGCTCCTGAACCTCTGCGGCTTTCCTCTGGGCTTTTTGGGCCTCCTTCATGAGTTTCTGTATGTTCATCTAACTCCTCCAAACAACCTCCCCATTATCGCATCTAAAGAGGTCTTGGTGTAGCTGGGTGGTTAGCTGGGCTGCGGCCCGGCCTTCAGTTGGGGGATTCCTCCCCGCAGCATCACGGTAAAGACCACCAAAAATACCGTAAAGCCTGATAGCCACAGGACGGTCAGTACCCCCAGGCGCGGCTCCAGCAGTCCGGCCAGCAGCGTGCCCATCAGCACAGCGCTCTGCATGGTAGCGCCAAAAGCGGCCATGATGCGCCCGCGCAGCTCGGGGGGGGCTGCGAGCTGGATTATCGAGCGGGCCGGAATAATGAACATGGTGTTGAGCAGACCCATCAGCACCATGACCACACCAGCCCAGATGGTGTTGGGGAAGAGGCCCAGTGAAGCAAAGGCAAGCCCCCACAGGGCCAGGCTTCTAACAAACACCACTTCCCGCGTCCAGCGCTTAATCAGCGGCATGGTTGCCCACAGCCCCAGCACAGCCCCAGCGGCCATCAAGGCCTCGAGGACGCCAAAGCCCTGCACACCAATCTTCAGGGCCTCCGCTGCATACACAATGCCCAGGGCGCCCTCTACCGAGCCAAACACAGCGGCCAGGGCCAGCGTGCCGATGGCTCGACTGAGAATGGGGTTTTGCCACAGCGGGCGCAGACCCTCGGCCACGGCCTGGAAATAATTGCCCCTGCCGGCCTTGCCTGCCAGGGAGGGCAGCAGGGCCAGCAACCCCGCGGCCAGCAGGTGCGAGGCGGTGTTGATCCAGAAGGCCGGTGCGGGGCCCACACCGGCCACCAGCACACCTGCCAGAGCCACGAAGGCGATCTCGGAGAAGCGCTGTACGAACATCATCAGCCCGTTGGCGCTATCGAGCGCCGACTCGGGCACCATCTCGGGAATAACGCTGTTGCTGGAGGAGTAGTAGATGGACTCGAAAGCGGCCAGCAAAAAGGAAATCACCATCAACGCTGGCATTGAGTTGATGGCAAATAGGGGAATGCATGCGACCAGGGCGGCTCGAGCCAGATTGGAAATCACCATGAGGCTGCGCCGGTCGTAGCGGTCGACCAGAGGCCCCATCAGCGGGCCCAGCACAGCGCTGGCCAGGAACTGGGCCCCCAGTATGAGCGAGACCCAGACCGCGTTCTGGGTTTCCTGGTAGGCTACAAACAGCAGGGCGATGCGGTGAATTTTGCTTCCAGCCAGCGAAAACAAAGTGGAAAGAAAAAGCCATCTGAATGCCGGGTACTGTAATGCATTCCACATAGGTGGATTTATAATAATGCGTCAAGAACAAGTGGTAAAGTTAGACTGGATTGATTCGCAGGCGGTGCTGACCCATGCGTTTCGTACGTGTTCCAGCAGTATGGTCTGTGGTTTCTGGGTACTGATACCAGATTCGGTTGGTTCGGCGCTGGAAGGCAGCGAACCAACCCAACCGACGGGATACGCCTTCTTTGCCGAGCGTAGCGAGGGGCGGGCTCTAGGATTCAATAAAGCTAGCCTCTGATGAATCCGTATAAACAGCACCCCCGCTTCCCCCAGTTCCCTGCTGGGATCGGCAACCACAACTTTTATTTCGGGTGCTGTACGGCCTGCTTGCTGCGAGAGCCGCCAGGGCTCAGGGCGTGCTTTTTGCAATAGGGTGGATGGAGACCAGTTCGTATGCGACCCGCGCCCCTTCGCGCGCCAGCACCAACCCGCCTTCGGGCACCATCCAGACCAGCAGGTCTTGTAGTTTGCGGGGTATCAACCCGGTCGAGGAAACATAGACCTGACCGTCTTGGTAGCGCAGCGAAAGCACCGTGTTGCCGGCCTTGATGGTGCTGGGGCTGTCGCCCACGGTGGTGGAACTCAAATCCCCTAGGGTATCGCGGGAAGGTGGGCTATACCCCAGCCACTCGTTGAGTTCGCGGTGTATCACCTGTGCATAGGGCTCGAGCCCCAGGGCCTGCGCAACCTCGCCCAGACGGGCGGCCCATTGTGGGGAGCGCTCGATGCGGCCCCGGACGACCTCGAGGCCCTTGCGGGCGAAGTCCTGGAGGTTGTCTATCGGCGCCTCGCTGTACTTACTGGCCGAGTCCGCAGCAAACTGGGCGTGGTTTATCTCGCCTTTCAACCGAGCGGAAAGGGCGCGTAGCAGGCGCAAGTAGGCGTAGTGATTCTCCGGCCACAACAGGTACGACAGCACGCGACCTTCAGCCAGCAGGCTGGATATGCTGGCGGCTTCACGGGGCCCAATGCGCAGGTGGAGATAGTCCTTATAACGCACGACGTGCAGCTCAGCATCGGGTAGGGTGAGGCTGAAGGCCGCATCCTCCTCGATGATGCGCTCCTGCTCGGCGACGCCGATACCAAAGACTTTGCCCGCCTGTGAAATCTTCACTTCGTGGTTCCAGAAGAAGAAGCGCTGGGGCATAAGACGCAGGGTGAGCGCTTTAGCATCGCGTGGAACAGCCTCGAGCGCGTACTCAGGGTGCTGGCTCCCCAGAATTTTTTGAGGCACCTGAGGCCAGGTGGCCTCGCCCATGGGGCTGGGTAGGTAGCGGGAGAGCAGGGCGGTCAGGCGTTCTATGGCGGCTGAGAACCGGGCCCGATCCTCCTCTATAACCAGCGATAGGCGCCGTTCCTCGGCGGCAGCAGCGTGCAAGCGTTCCTCCAGGGCTCGTATCTCCCCGACGCTGAGGTTCTGGCGCTGGGCCTCCTCGAGGGCCCGGCGCAGGGTCTCGAGGCTTGGCCCCCGCGTGCTGGTGCGCAGTGCGCCTTCACTTTCCAGCACCCGCCGGGCAAACCGCCGGATATAAGGCACGGTTTCTTCCGGCTGAAGCTTGAGTTTGCGGGGAAGAGCAAAGGCCTCACGAAACAGCTCCAGCAGAAGATCTTTGGCAATGGAGGGATCCTCGAGGTGAACCCGGGGGTCCGAAACGCCGGGGATGGGGTGGGAAAGCGTGAAGCGCGAGAGGTTGTAGTCCTGAGAAAAGAGGGGGGTTTTGGAGTAGGCCTCTAAGTTCTGCAGGATGGCATATGCCATGCGCAGCTCATCGCGCTTGCCGTGGTTGAGTGTTTTGGCAATGCGAAGCAGGTCGCGGTCGAGTCGGCTCCAGTACACAGCCTCGGTCAGTTTGTCCAGGGCTTCCCGTTCAGGGCTGAACGCAACCCCTTCGTCCTCGAGCAAAATCGCGCTTAAATCGGGGGCGCTGCTTTCGTCTACGGCGGTTTTATAGCCGGGGCGGTAGGCCTTGAAGCGACTGTCAATATCGCGAAACTTTTTGGCTAGGGGGCCGGATAGGTTGGACTGAATCAGGGCTTGGCGTAAACGGGCAAGGCCGGCCATACCCCCTTTGGGTTCGTTGCCTGCAACAAGGTCGTCTACCTTGTACTCATAAAGCTCGAGTAATTCAACCAAGCCTACCTTCATTCAGACGGTATTATAAGGTGTCATGCGATTGGCGCGGCTCGAAATTGCCACAGAATCCAACATTGGTCGGCGTCGTCGGAACAACGAGGACTTTCACCGCGTAGCCATATATCCGACCCCGGCTGGCAACCTGGTGCTGCTGGCTGTGGCCGATGGTATGGGGGGGGCCGAGGCCGGCGAGCTAGCCAGCAAGCTGGCGATCGAAGGGGTTAGCTCGGCGGTCAAGTCGTACGCCGAGCACACTGCCACGGGCCGGCCTGGGGTGGGGCTTAGCCTGGTTATGGACAAGGCCTTCAAGCTCTCCCAGAGGCGAATTTTGCAGGAAGGTGAGCGGGTACCATCGCGCAAGGGCATGGGTACTACCCTGACCGCGGTGATGCTTACCGAATGGAACCGCCAGGCGGTGATCGGGCATGTGGGGGATACCCGGGCTTACCGATACTCTTCGGGCCGCTGGACTCTTCTCACCCAGGATCACTCCTGGGTGGCCCAGCAGGTGCGTCAGGGGGTGTTGAGCGCTGAGCAGGCAGAAGAGCACCCCTGGAAGCATATGCTCACCCAGGCCCTGGGGCTTTCCGATGTTAAGCACGATATTTTCTCGGTCAATTTTGCGCCGGGTGAGGTGCTGGTGCTGGCGACCGATGGTTTATATGGTTTGGTGCCCCCCGAAGAGTGGATCATCACGGGCGACCTGCAATCGGCCCTCGAGAGCTGGGTGGCTAAGGCGCTGATGCGGGGGGGTACGGACAACATCACAGTGGTGGCGGCGAGGTTCAGATGAGTTACCTGCTGGCTTTACTTTTGGTCGCTATTTCCACGGCCCTGATGCTACGCCTCGGGCGAACCTGGCCCATGCTGGTTTTGCTAATCCTGATGCTCGGGGGTTTGGCGGCCCTGGGTGCTGAGCCTTTGGTGCTGGGGGTGGCCTTGTTGCTGGGCTTAGGGGCGATGTGGGTTCCCAGGTCGCGTTCCGGCTTCGCACCCCGGCCCAAACCCGCCCCTCGAGCTGCTAAAACCAAAAACAACCCAAAGATCTCGACGGGTAACAGCGTTACCGGCCTCGAGGCTTTATATGAGATCCAGGAGAAAGTTGGTATAGGGGGAATGGCCACCGTTTACAAGGCCCGAAATAAAAAAGACGGCCGCCTGGTGGCCCTCAAAATTCCCCAGGAGAAATACGTGGGCGATCCCCGCTTTGTGCGGCGCTTCCACCGCGAGGCAGAGCTGCTGGCCCACCTCGATCACCCCGGCATCGTTAAGGTTTACGACCATGGCAACCAGGGTGATACCCACTACATCGCTATGGAATTTCTCGATGGTGAGGGGCTTGATCGGCTCATCGAAAACAAGCGCCTTTCCACCAAGAGCGTTGTGCAGATTATGAGCCGGGTGGCCGAGGCCCTTCAGCACATCCACGCCCAGGGCATCATCCACCGCGATATCAAGCCCGGCAACATCATGGTGCTCAAGAATGCACTGCGCGATGATGGCAGTGTGGACCCTCGAGGGGTGCGCTTGATGGATTTCGGCATTGCGGCCGGTAAGGTGTTGACCCGCCTCACCATTACCGGCGCCCGCATCGGAACCCCGGTGTACATGAGCCCTGAGCAGGCTAAAGGTCAGCGGATTGATCACAAGTCCGACATTTACAGCCTGGGGGTGGTCTTCTACGAGGCCCTGTGCGGCCAGCCGCCCTTTCAGGGGGCCTATGAGGCGGTTATCCACCAGCAGATCACCCAGATGCCTGCCCCACCCAAGCAGGTCAACCCCGAGATCCCCCAGGTGCTCTCCGACCTGGTGTACCGTATGCTGGAAAAAGACCCCGAGAAACGCCCCGGTCTGGAGGCGGTGCTCGATGTGTTGCGCGGAAACTGGGATGAAGACCCCGGCCTCACCGCGCCCACCTACCTTGCCCTGGCGGTTGAGACCAAGAAGGGCACCCTGCGGCTGATGGATCTGAACGGCACCCTGATGCGGATGTGGAGCGGGGTGGGCAGTGGACGGGGAATGTTTCCCTCCCCACCCCTGGCCTTGGCCGTGGATCAGCAGGGGGGGGTCTGGATTAGCTTGTTCGAGTATGGCGGTGGGGCCGTGCGGCTGCTGCACCGCTTCGACGTGGAGGGTGAGATCACCCACTCGGTAGGGCCTTATGGCATGAAGCTGGGGGAGCTGCTCTATCCGGTTTCACTCGCCACCCTGCCGGATGGGCTTTTGGTGCTGGACGGCGAGGCCTGCACCATTACCCGTTTTGACCTCGAGGGAAACCCTGTGGCCCGCTTTGGCGGGTCGGGGCCGGGTCGGGGCACCTACGAGTCGCCCAGGGCGATTCTGGCTAGCCAGAATTACATCTTTGTCCTTGACTACGGCAATCGCCAGATACAGCGCCTCGACCACAAAGGGCAGTACATATCACGCTACGCCTTCCGCAAGAGCCGCGAATCGCAGGAGCTGCGCCTGCTGGGTGGGCTCGGCCTGACCCCACAGGAGGAACTTTTGATCTACGACGTGGATAGCCAAAAAATCCGCAAGCTCTCCCTCGAGGGTGAGGTCTTGTTCTCACTGCCACTGCCGCTTGCGGAGGGCGAGGATGCCAACAGCCAGGTGGAGATGGTGGTGTTGGACGATACCATCTACGCCATTCGCCGGGGCGGCACTAAAATCCACCGCATCAAGCTGGGAGGCCAGGCCTTGCCCAGCCTCGAGGTGTACGCGCCGCTGCGGGGCATTGCCATCTGGCACAACACCCTACACGCCCCCAGCGGAGCGCCCGTGAGCGGCTCGGTTCGGGGGGTGTAGTTTTGGAGGTTAAGGCCGGACGCCGGGGTGATTGGGGTCGGCCCCACAGCCGGGGTTGGGCTCAGAGCCGATACTAATTGCATGAAACTGAAACCGGGCGATCCAGCCCCGCTCCTTCAGGTACAGGACGCGCTGGGGCGAACCGTGGATCTGGCTGAGTTGGTGCAACAAGGGCGCTACATCGTGCTGTGGTTTTATCCCAAATCCAACTCCCCAGGCTGTACAGCCCAGGGCCGGCAGTATGCCATGCTGCGCGAGGCTTTTCAGCAGCTTGGTGCCGAGGTTTTCGGCGTAAGCGCCGATTCTGCCTCGGAGCAGTGCGCTTTTATGGACAAGCTGGCGCTCGAGGGCGGTCTGATCCCCGACCGATCGGGCCGGCTGGGGCAGGCCTTTGGGGTGGGGGGCTTTTGGGGCTTGGGGGCTTTGCTGGGTCTGTACAACCGCGATACCATCCTAATCAATCCACAGGGCAAGGTTGAGCAGGTCTGGCGCAACGTCAACCCTTTTCGCGATGCCCAGGTGGTGCTGGACTACCTCAAGCAGGTGAGCGGTAGGGGAGACCCCCTCGAGGTGAAGCCTGGCTTACAGCCAACAAAAGACCCTACCGGCAAACTTTAAACCATGCGGCGCTTCTGGTGGATACTCCTGGTACTGACCCCGGTGCTGGCCCTCTCGCCGGGTGACCCGGTGGATTTGCCCAAAGTGCGGGATGCCTACGGCAAGCCCGTCGATCTGGCGGCCACGGCCAGGGCGGGCAGGTACCTGCTGTTCTGGTTTTACCCCAAGGCCAGCTCACCCGGCTGCACCGCCCAGGGCAAGCGCTACGCTGAACTGTACGGCGAGTTCGAAAAGCTCGGCGTGGAAATTTTCGGTGTGAGCGCCGACCCCGCGGCCGATCAGTGCGCGTTTATCGAACAGATGGCGCTCAAGGGGGCTATGCTGCCCGATCAGGACGGTCGCCTGGCCCGGCTTTTCAAGGTCGGAGGGCTGTTCGGCTTTTACAACCGCGACACCATACTGGTAAACCCCCAGGGCCGTGTCGAGCGTATATGGCGCAATGTGAACGCCTTCCGCGATGCCGATGTGGTGCTGGCCTACGTTCGTCAGCTAAAGAGGTAGGTCTAGGGTCGCCTGGGTTTATATGCGGGTTGTGGTCATTGGGGCCGGGGTGGGGGGTTTGACCGTAGCGGCCTTGCTGGCCCGGGCGGGCCTCGAGGTCACCGTTCTGGAGCACCACACCTACCCTGGGGGCTCGGCCGGCACCTTCTGGCATCGAGGGTTCCGCTTCGACGCCGGGGCGACCCTTCTAGCCGGCTTCGACGAAGAGGGGGTTTTTACCCGGCTGGAGCGGCGGCTGGGGGTGCATTTTCCCGTGCGCCGTCTCGCGCCGGGCGAAGCCCTGATGGAGGTCTGGCTGCCCGATGGGGGGGTGGTGGCCCGCCCGGTGGGCCGGGCCTTCGAACTGGAAGCCCAGCGGGCGGTGTTTGGCCGGGGTGTGGAGGGTTTCTGGCGATGGCAGGAAAAGCGGGCCCTGGCCCTGTGGAGGCTGGCCCCGGGCCTGCCCTTTCCCCCGGCCGACGTAAAGGAATGCCTCAGTCTGGCCCAGCGGGGGTTGTCCTGGGCGCTGGTACACCGGGCTGATCTGCTGGGTCTCCTGGCCGATCTGGTGCGGCCCACCCTGGCGCATGCACCGGCCCATCCGGGCTTCCGGCGCTTTCTGGACGCCCAGCTGCTGATTGCCTCCCAGACCGATGCAGGGCACACCTATGCCCTGTTTGGCGCCGCCGCACTGGATCTGCCCCACCGTGGGCCGGCCATGCCTCTGGGCGGGATGGGGGTTATCGCCGAGACCCTAGCCCAGGCGGTGGTGCGGCGTGGAGGGCGGGTGCTGTACCGGCACCGCGCGGAGCGCTTGCAGGCTAGAAACGGGCGGGTGGAGGCGGTTGAGGTGGTTTTGGGCGGACGTCGGCGGGGGGAGCGCGAAAGGCTCGAGGCCGACCTTTTCGTGGCCAACCTTACCCCTGGCGACCTGATGGCCTTGCTGCCCGGTGCGGCCCACCAGGCCCCGCCCGCCGATGCCTGGGGGGCTTTTATGCTGCACGCCGCCATTCCCGAGGCGGCGGTTCCGCCGGGGGCGCTTTACCGGCAGTGGGCCGGTGAGGGCGAGTGGGTCTTCCTGAGCCTGTCCGACCCGGGCGATACCCGGCGGGCCCCACCCGGTGTGCGGGTGCTCTCGGCCTCGGCGCACACCCGGCTGGCCGACTGGCGCGGGCTTTCCGAGGAGGCCTATCGCTCACAGAAGATGGCCTGGCAGGAGCGCATGGTGCGCCAGGTGGAGCGGTTGATACCGGGGTTCAGAGAGTCGGCGCTCTGCCTGCTGGGGGCCACCCCGCGCACCTACCAGTTCTACACCCGGCGCCAGGACGGCTGGGTGGGGGGCTACCCCCAGGTGCACCCGCTTCGCACCTCCAGCCCGAAAACCCCCTTCCCCAACCTCTGGCGGGTGGGGGAGAGCATCTTCCCAGGGCAGTCGGTGCCGGCTGTGGCCATGGGTGGCGAACGGGTGGCCGCGCTGGTGCTTGACCGATTGGGCCTTGCCCAGCCCGCGGATGCCGTTCTCGAGGGGTGCGCGTCTGCACCGGGCGGCCACCGGGTAAGGTGATAGCGGAAAGGCGGCCCTCAACCCCTCCTGCCCGCTACTGATCCACCAGGGGCTGCCCCACCTTCCAGTAAGCGGCCATTACCTTCTGGGCCGCCGGAAGGGCCACCCCGCTGCCCTCGCCGCCGTTTTCGAAGAAAGCCACCACCACCAGCGGAGGGCGGGGGTCGGATGGGTCAACCGGCCCATAGCCCATATACCAGGCGTGCTCGAGGCCCGGGGTCAGGGTTTCGTTCTGGGCGGTGCCGGTTTTGCCTGCGGTGGCTACTGGAAAATTCCCCAGTACGTGCCGCGCAGTGCCCCAGGTTACGGTCTTGCGCATTCCCTCCTGCAGCTCGCGCCAGTAACGCCCGGAAACCAGGCTACTAGGACGGCGAATTTCCTGATTGCCGATGCGGCGCACCAGGTGCAGCTCGGGCTGCCGACCGTTCTGGGCGATGGTAGCCAGCATTCGGGCGATCTGTACCGGTGTGGCCTTATTGTAGCCCTGTCCGATCATGATGGAGAGGGTCTCACCGGGCCACCAGCGCGGGTCTTTGGGAAGGTTCTGTTTTTTCCAGGCGATGGAGGGGACAATTCCGTTTTGCTCGCCGATTTCCAGCCCCGTGGGTCGGCCCACACCGAGCTCCAGGGCCCGCTTGTGCAGCTTGTCCACCATGCCGATGGGGTCGAGCATGGCCACCTGGTAGTACCAGGTGTTGCAGCTCTGGGCGATGGCCTCCTGAACGGTCATCATGCCCATATCGAAGCGGGCCCAGTTGCGCCGAATTCCGCCGTAAACGATGTAGGGACTGCAGCGAAAGGTTGTGCTGGCCGTAACATAGCCGCTTTCTAAAGCCATGCTCGAGCTCACTAGTTTATAGGTGGAGCCGGGTGGATAGGCGTTCACCGCACGGTTGAGCGTAGGACGATCTTTGTCGCTGAAGAGTTCGCGGATTTTATCGTTCGGGCGCGGCCTGCGACCAAAGAGGTTGGGGTCGAAGGCCGGTGCCGTGGCCATGGCTAAAACCTCGCCGTTGCGCGGATCAACCGCCACAATGGCGCCTTTGGCCCGGCTCACCAAAGGCAGGCCGTTGCGCTGACGGATGCGGTTGATGTCAACCACGGCCTCCCGTAAGGCCTGTTCGGCTGCCTGCTGCAGGCCCAGATCCAGGGTGAGGTAGACATCGGTGCCGGCCTGGGGTTCCCGGATCTCCTCGAAGCGCACCCGCTGGCCCCTAGCATTTACCTCGGCCAGCACCACCCCCTTGATACCCCTTAGCTGGTGCTCCAGGGCGGCCTCGAGGCCAGCGGCGCCTACCAGTTCTTCTGGGTCGTAACCTTCCTTGAGTTGCTCCGGGCTGGGCAGGGCCGTATAACCGATGACCGGCCCGGCTATTGGATTTGGGTAGACGCGCTCAATGCGCTCGAGCAACTTCAGATTGGGCTCGCCTGCGACCAGCTCGGCCAGGGTGGGTACCAGCGCCTCGGGTATGTTGACCATTAGTTCCACAGGCTCGTGCCCCACCTTGGGCAGCGCTTTGAGCCCGGTCAGGGCCAGGATGCGATCTTTGAACAACACCTCGCCCCCCAGGTACAGCAGATCTACCGCCAGCCGGTTGGTGGCGATGACCCGACCGTTCCGGTCGAGGATGCGCCCCCTTGGGGCCAGGGTGGTTTCGGTGCGCAGGTAGTTGCCCTGGCTGCGGGTGGCGTACTGCTCGTACTGCATCACCTGGAGCTGCCATAGCCGGGCTGCAAACAGCGCCAGCATAAGGTAAAAAAAAACCAGCAGAATCCAGATACGGCTGTTCACGCCACCCCCTACCTGCCATGACTTGCAAAAAGCTGCTGGTAAACCCGGAGTACCAAAGGTGCAATGAGCAAGGTCATCAGCATCTCCGGTACGATAACCGACCAGAGGGTGAGAGGGTTGAACCCCCCCATCCGCAGCCACAGCGCCACCAGCAGAAGCCCCAGCCACTTGGCCACAAAGCTGCCGCCAAGGATGACCGCCTGCCCGGCCAGCTCGTCCCAGTGCACCAGGCGTGACAGCCGGTAGTAGGCGTATGCGGCCAGCAACAACCCCACCGCGTGCAGCCCAGGGTAGCCCGCCGAGAGCAGGTCTTGCAACAGGCCCACCGAGAAGGCCAGCGGCAGCCCCAGGAAGGGCGAGACCGAGGCGGCCATCAATAGTGTGGCCAGGTAAATCAGGTCGGGCGGTGGGAGGCTGTCACCCAGTAACCCGGATACAAAACCTTGCAGTAAGAAGGCGAGGACGATGAGCAGAACCAGTCGCATATAAGGTCAAAGGGGCCGAGGCAGGGTATGCAGGCCGGCTCGAGGCCAACCCCTCATCATAGTGGTCGCAGCACCTGCACTTCTTCCAAAAGCGATAGCTGAACGGCGGGCCGTACCATCAACACCTTTTTGAGCGCCCCAGGTGCCAGTGGGAGCACCTGCTCAACGGTGCCCACGGTAATACCGGCGGGGTAAAGGCCCTGGATGGCCCCGGAAACCACGGTGTCACCGGGTTTGACATTGGCCTCGGGGGCGATCTCAACCCGTAGCATGCGGGGCGGGGCCCCGTAGGCAATGCCCCGGCCTGGGGCGTTGGCCAGTCGAACCCCCACCCTCGACTCGGGGTCGAGAATGGTGCGTACAACAGCCTGGTTGGGGGTGACCTCGGTGATGACCCCTACCAACCCGCTGGCAGTGGTTACTGGCATGCCCACCCGGAGCCCCTGGGCCGATCCAGCCCCCAGGAATAACCTCTGGTACAACCCCGAGGGGTCTTCGTCAATGACCGGTGCAACCGCCACCACCCCCAGGCCCTGAACTGCCTGCACCCGCAGGGTGGCCTGGAGCCGACGGTTTTCCAGGGTTAGGCGCTGGTTTTCTTGTCGCAGTTGTTGCAGCTCGGCCTGCATGCGGCGTAGCTCAGCCCGCAGGTCGCGTCGGTCAAAGATGGCGTTCAGGCTGGCCCGGGTGTTCTGGCCCAGCCGAAAGGAAAAACCAAACACCGGCGCGATGCGCGCAGCAAACTCCCCCGGCAGGGTAGGGGCCGACTGTCGGGTAACGGTGGCCAGGAGCAGGCCCAGTACGACCAGCCCCAGCAATAAACCCCGGCGCAGTATGGCGATGCTCACAGCCTACTGACCTCGAGCCCGCGGGCAGTGCTTTTCTGACAGGACACGCGACCTTTCAACAGCCCAACCTCTATAACCTCTCAAAACCGTGTGTGATGGCGATACGCCTATTCAGCCCAACCACACTATATTACTCGGTTGTATGAAGATATAACCAATGCGGCCCTGTGGCTGTCTTGGGTAAAGACCTCCCTCTGGTACCGTCGGAGATGGCTGAGGGCGGCTTCACCGCCTCAGCGCATCACGAATCTCCCGCAGCAGGATAATCTCTTCGGGTGGGCTGGCAGGGGCCGCCTCCGGTTCTTTTTTCCTGGAGATCTCTTGCAGTTTGTTCATGGGTGTAACCACGAAGAAATACAGTGCAAAACCCACCATCAAGAAACTCACCACAGCGTTGACGAACTTGCCAATGTTTAGTGCGCCCAGCTTGAGACCCGAGAAGTCCGGAGTCCCAAAGATCATGCCGATCAGGGGGGTGAGGATATCAGCTACCAGCGAGTTAACGATGGCTCCAAAGGCACCGCCGATGATCACGCCCACGGCCAGGTCGATCACGTTCCCACGGAAGATGAATTTCTTGAATCCCTCCAACATACCAACCTCCTTCTGGACAGCTCGAGCTTTGAGCAATTATCTCTATAGCCGTGAGACTACCATATGCAGAATGTCAAGGGAGATGGTCAAGCCGGCGGGCTTTTCTGCTCCCTTCCATCGGCTTGAATCCTTTGGCGGTGAAGGACGCAAAGCCGGCGGCCTCGAGGCCGTGCTGCTGGGCCAGGCGACCGGATATCATCCAAAGAAAAGACTGCCAGAGGCCATCTTTTTGCATCCTAGAGCACGCCCTTCCAAGGGGTTCCGCTACGCGGATAACCTCGGTTGGGTTGGGTTGCCGCCGGAAGACAGCGAACTAACCGAATCTGGTATAAAGCGCTTCGTACTGATCGGTGATCAGCTCCGGGTTGAAATGAGCCTGGGCGTGGTTTCGGGCTGCTAAGCGCATTTGCTCGAGCTGGGGCGAGGTGAGCAGGTCTACCACCGCCTGTGCAAAGGCCTCCAGATCGCCAAACTCCACCAATCGGCCCACCTCGGGGGTGAGCCATTCGGGAACCCCGCCCACCCGGGTGGCTACCACCGGCACCCCGCAGGCCAGGGCCTCGAGGCCCGACTGGCCGAACCCCTCGTATTCTGAAGCCAGCAGGAACACATCGGCCGCACCGATGATGGCCTCGGGGTTTTTGGCGGTAGCCAGCGAGGTCACGCTGTCGTCCACCCCCAGGCTATGGGCAATGGAGAGGGCCTCGGCCCGCTCCGGCCCGGTGCCCACCAAGACCAGCCGGGCCCTTAGCTTCTGGCGAATTTTGGCGAAGACGTGCACGATATCGCCCACGCGCTTAACCGCCCGGAAGTTGGAAGCGTGCACCAGGAGAAACTCGTCTGGGGCTGCGTAATAGCGCCGGGCCTCGAGGTTGGGCCGGAAGCGTTGGGTGTCCACGGCGTTGTAGATAACCTGGGGGCGCACCCCGAAGGTGCGCTGGGCTTGCTGGGCCAGGTTATGGGAGACGGCGGTCACGGCGGCGGCTTTCTGCAGGGCCCGGGCGGTAAGGGTCTGGTAGGCGGGGTCTATGCCCAGCAGGGTGACGTCGGTGCCGTGCAGGGTGTGTACCAGTGGAATGCGGCCCTCGGCGGCCAGCTCGGCGGCTACCGCGTGGGGGATGGCGTAGTGGGTGTGGATCAGCTCCAAACCCTCCTGCCGGATGGCCCGCTCGAGCGCCCCCGCCAGCGCCAGGGTGTAGAGGGGGGCAGGGAAGACCGGGTAATTGGGTACGTCTACCGCAACAAACTGCACCGGGCTCCCTTCCGGCAGACGCATGGGCAGCTCGGTAGCAAACAGATACACCCGATGCCCCCGGCGGGCCAGCCGGTCGGCCAGCTCCGAGGCCACAATGCCGCTCCCGCCCAGGCCCGGATAACACACCATCCCGATTCGCATGGCCATAGCCTAAAGAACCTGCCCTGCCTGCATTGGCACAGGGTTCACGGTTGCGCCCACCCTTGACGTTCGGCCCGCGAGTTCCGAGAATCGGGGGGTGAAGGCCTTCAAGCCCCATTTACAGGGACTGCCCAGCTACCCCTACAAAAAGGTAGAAGCCCCCATCAAGCTCGACCAGAACGAGAGCCCCTACGACCTGCCCGCCGAGCTCAAGCAGCGGGTTTTGGCGCGTTGGCAGGGCCTGGATTTCAACCGCTACCCCCATCTGCACGCCGAGGATGTGCGGGAGAAGCTGGCCGCCTGGCTGAGCTGGCCCATGGAAGGGCTGGTGGTTGCGCCGGGCTCCAACCTGCTCATTCAAGCTTTGGTGCAGGCTTCCAATGCGGTACTGGATACCGCGCCTTCGTTTCCGCACTATGCCTTTTCCGCCCAAATTTCAGCCACGCCCTATCAGGCAGTTCCACTTGAGAGCGGCTTCTCCCTGCCGACCCAGGCGCTGCTCGAGGCCATGGACGCCCCTCCGGGTGTGCTGTTTCTGCCCAACCCCCACGCCCCTACGGCCCGGCTGTTTGCCGAAGCAGAGATCCATCTTCTGGCCGACAAGGCCGCCCGGACGGGCTGGCTCTTGGTGATCGACGAGGCCTACCACCAGTTTTCGGGCACCGATTACTCGCCGCTGGCTAAAATCAACCCTCATGTGGCTATTCTGCGCACCTTCTCCAAAGCCTGGGGCCTGGGGGGGATTCGGGCCGGCTACCTGCTGGCCTCGCCGGAGGTATGCAACGTGGTGCAGAACTTCGTCCCGCCTTTTGGCCTGCCGGCCCACACCGCCCAGCTTCTCCTGACGGTGCTGGAGGTGCCCGGCTATGTCCAGGGGATTGTGCAGACCCTGGTAGCCGAGCGGGAAAAGCTCTTTCGGGCCCTGCAAAAGCACCCCACCTGGCGGGTTTACGAAAGCCAGACCAACTTCCTTCTAATCCGCACCCCCGATGCGGCGGCGGCCTACCAGGGGCTGCTGCGCCAGGGCATCCTGGTGCGGCGGCAGGATCACTATCCGGGCCTCGAGGGGTGCATCCGGGTCTCGGTGGGCACGCCCCAGGAGAACCAGCGCTTCCTGGAAGCCGCCTTTTCCCTGATCGAGGTGCCCCATGCGTAGCGCCACCGTCGAACGCCGCACCGCCGAGACCCAGATCCGCCTCAGCCTGAACCTCGATGCGGCCTCGGGTGGAGAGATCTCCACCGGGCTGGGCTTTCTGGATCACATGCTTCTGGCTTTGCAGCGGCACGGGCGCCTGGGGCTCGAGGTCAAAGCCACGGGCGACCTGGCCGTGGATGTGCACCACCTGGTGGAGGATGTGGGCATCGTGCTGGGGATGGCCCTCCGGCAAGCACTGGGGGAGGGCCGGGGGATCGAACGCTACGGCGAGGCCAGCGTGCCCATGGACGAAACCCTGGTGCAGGTGGTGCTGGATCTGTCCGGGCGCAGCCACCTGGCCTTTGCACCCGAGGAGCTGGGCATCGAAGGGAGCGCGGGGGGCCTCAATGCCTACCACCTGCGGGAGTTTTTGCGCGGGCTTTGCAACCATGCGGGGCTCACCCTGCACCTGCGGCTCCTGGCCGGCCGGGAAGCCCACCACGTGCTCGAGGCCGCCTTCAAAGCCCTGGCCCGGGCCCTCTACCAGGCCACCCGCCTCACCCGGCCCGACCTGCCCAGCACCAAGGAAGTGCTATAGCGCCATGAAGACCCTCCTGATCGACTACGCTTCGGGCAACCTGCACAGTGCTGCCAAGGCCCTGCAAGCCACGGGCTACCGGGTCACGGTCTCGGACGATCCCCGCCAGGTGGCCGCCCACGACCTGCTGGTGTTGCCGGGACAGGGCCATTTTGGGCAGGTCATGCGCTCCTTCCGGGCCTCCGGCTTCGAGGAGGGGGTGCGGGAGCACATTGCTGCAGGCAAGCCTTTTTTGGGCATCTGTGTGGGTATGCAGATCCTGTTTGAAGGCTCCGAGGAAGCCCCCGAGACCGCTGGGCTGGGCCTGGTGCGGGGCCGGCTGGCCCGTTTCCGGGCGGCGCGGGTGCCGCAGATGGGGTGGAACACGGTGGAGTACAGCGCCCACTTCCAGCACCTGTCGGGCCGCTATTTCTACTTTGTGCACTCTTACTTCGCCCCGCTGGTGGAGGGGAGCGTGGGCATCACCGACTACAGCGGCACCCGCTTTACTGCGCTTTATGCCCAGGATAACCTGGTGGCCCCCCAGTTCCACCCGGAAAAAAGCGGTGAGGCAGGGCTTTTGCTGCTCGAGGCCATCCGGCGGTATTTTGCCAGCCGGCTGTAACCTGGGCTACTGGCGACGGGGCCAGCCTACCGGGCTTGCAAAAGATCTTCCTCGGTTATCAGGCGACCCTGCCCACCTATAGCGGTGGCGGCCAGCGAGCCGGCCAGGTTGCCCAGGCGGGCGGCGGTAAAAGGGTCTTTGCCTTGCAGGATGGCGTGGGCGAAGGTGGCGGTGAAGGCATCGCCCGAGCCGGTGGTATCCACCACCTCCTCGAGGGGGTAGGGTTCAATCAGCTCCTGTCGGGTGGGGGTGATCACAATAGAGCCCATGGCCCCTACCTTGACCACCACCGTCTCGAGGCCCCAGGTTTTCAGGGCATTCACCCCGTAACTGATGGATGTGGCACCTGTCAGGGCCAACAGCTCTACCTGGTTCATCAGCAGATAAGGAACCCCGCGTAAAATGTCCAGCAACTCCTTACCGGCAGCCCGCACCGCCCCGGTGCCCAGATCGGCGAAGATGGGCAGCTCACGCTTGCGTGCCGCATCCAGCACGTTAATTGCGTACTGACGCTGTGGCCCACCCACAAACGCGTAAGCCGAGAAGACCACCGCATCGATCGAGTCGAGCATCCTGGGTTTAAACTCGGCGGCATCCAGGTAGCGGCTGGCACCCCCTGCCGAGATCATGGAGCGTTCGCCGCCAGGAGTTAACAGAATCAGAATCGAAGAGGTGGTCTGTTCGGTGTCGGTTTGCAGGTATTTAAGGTCGACCTTAACCTTTTCGAGTTGCGATAGGGCCACGCTGCGAAAAGGATCATCGCCCACCCGGCTGGCCAGATAGACTTTGTTGCCCAGACTGGCTAAGTGGGCTGCTAAAGTACCCCCCGCGCCACCGGGCTTCATAAGGGCGCGCTGTGCCGGAACCTCCTCACCCGGCTCGGGGATTCGCTCGAGAAAGTAGATTAGGTCAACTGATACGTCACCTACGACAAAAAACCGCATCACGGCCTCCCAGCCTTTGGCTCCCAATTACAGGATTTACCACAGTCTAACGGCATCCTGAACCGATGTGTAGTAGCTTAAGCGAAGCCTATGAGAAATCGCTAACAAGCATAGATTACACCACGAAAGCCAGCATTTGTTCAAATTGCTGCAAAGCAAGGGCCTCAGCGCGCACGTCGGCAGGAAGGCCCATGGCCTCGAGCCCACGTTTTACCTGTTCGGGGGGATAGCCCGCGGCCCTAAGAGCGTTGACCAGGGTTTTTCGCCGCTGAGCAAAGGCCGCCTCAATCAAGCGAAAAAGCCCTGGGTGATCGGGCCTGCCGTTGGGCTGTAAGCAGATAACCGAGCTTGTTACCTTGGGTGGGGGGAAGAAGGCGCCGGGGGGTACATCCACTATGCGCCGGGCCGCCGCGTGGTACTGAACCCGCAGAGAGAGCAGGCCGTACTCGGGCGTGGCGGGCCGGGCCACCATACGCAAGGCCACTTCCTTCTGCACCAGGGCCACAATCCGGCGAAACCGCCCAGATAGCAGTAGCTCGGTGATGAGGGGGGTGGCGATGTTATAGGGCAGGTTGCCTGCGAACAAACTTTGAGGGGGTAGGCTGCTCCAGTCGAAGCTGAGGGCGTCCGCCCAGATAATCTGCACCGGTAGCCCTGCCAGGGTTTCGGTGTAGACGGCCTCGAGCCGGCGATCCATCTCGATGCTCACCACCCGGGCCCCGGCCTCGACCAGGGCCCGGGTCAGGGTGCCCAGGCCCGGCCCAACCTCAACCACCGTTTCGCCCGGTGTGATCCCTACAGCCCCTACGATTTGCTGTAGATAGGAGCGTTCTACCAGGAAATTCTGCCCAAATCGCTTGTCGGCTTTCAGTCCGTAGCGCTGCAGCAAGTCCCGCACAACCTTGGGCGATGCAAGATTCACGGTTGGCGATAAGGGGCGGGAGGGAGGGTGCATTGCTTGCTCACATACGGCGCGGCTAGTAGAGCTGTGCTCCTGCTGGGGGAATCTCCACTATTTCCCAGTCCAGCCTATCCTCGTCGAGAATCAGTTCAAGGTACTGGTTATGATCGAGTGCGTCGATCAAGGCCAATTTATCCTTGATGAGGATGCCGTTTTTCATCACAGTGTGGCCGTATACGCCAAAACGGTAGCCCATCCGCTCCACGTAGTCGGCGTTGCTCAGCCACCACTCCTTGGCCTCACGCCCGTTGTAGAACATCTCGTCGTAGGTCTGCAGCCAGGGCACCGGCCCTACGTGGGCGAAATTGACCCCATAGAGGTTAATTTGAGTGGGAAAGGACTGGATCCAGTGTTTGAGTTCCTCCGGGAGTTCCACACCCCCCAGCTCGGGGTGAAACTCCCTGTGCTCGAGGTGGGCATTGCCCAGCACCAGATCACCTGTGACCGCGGCGTGATCGTGGTTGCCCAGCAGGATGGTGACGTGATCGGGGGCGGCCTCCTGGAAGCGCTTGATGCGCATCAGCTCTCGAATCTGCGCTTTGGCAGCCGTGCGTAGGTGGTCGGGGTTGTTGGGATCGTAGTCCTCCAGGCCGGTCAGCCGTCGGTAGTCGGCCAGGAGTTTTGGGTGTACCAGATCACCCATCAGCACCACGCGGTAAGTACCCCGCTGCAGGGGGTCAGAAGGTAGCCAGTCTTCGCCAACGGCATAAGAGTTCCGCAAGGCCCGCCACAACTTAGGAAAGTCGGCGTGTAAGTCTCCTATCGCTATAACCTTGATCACAGCAATCCTTTGCTCATGAAGCCTGACTTTTTAGCAAAGCCCGGAGCTCGCCGTAAAGTTTACGGGTTTCCTCGGGGTGTTTGCCATACCCCCCGTATTTCACCACGATTTGTGCAGCCTGCTTGCCCAGACCGGCTTGTTTGAGCCGCTCGAGCAGGCGATCGATCAGCTCTTGCGGCTCGGGCTTACCCTCGTTGCTGGGGATGTTTTTGTGTCGGCTGGGTTGAGGTGGCTGGGTGGGGGCCTCTGCGCTGGGGGGGCTAAATTGCCCGGTGCTGGGGTCGTAGTCAACCCACTGCTGCTCAAGTTGTGCATGGCGCCGGCCTATGCCAAATTTCCTGGCGACCCGCACCAAGGCCTCGGCGAACGCAGCCTTGAGGCTATCGCCCTCGCCAAGATCTTCTTTGGAAGTGTCCAGGATGGTCAGTCGGCACTTGACCGCATACGAGTTTGGTTGGGCTTGAAGCACCTCATAGCTATCCTGCCAGCCCTGGGGGCCTACTACCTCATCGAGGCGATCCAGCAGGGCTGAGTGGTTTACAAATGGAACTACCAGGGCCTTACGCTTGTCTTTAGACAAGGCTTCCACCCGCCATTGCATCTCCTCTGGCGGGAAAGGCTCATGTAGCATATCCCAGACGTCGTTCATTGGGCTTTATTCTAGCAGTTTGCCGGACTTGGTCTTTGCGATGTGCTGGTCTGTGCGCCGATTTCCACGCGCGCTAACACCCCACCCCTTGCCGTGAAGGGGCTACATATGTATACTCCTTTTTTGGTGCCCTTCCTTGGTCGCACAGACCGTGGAGGCAGCCAAAGACAGCGACGGGCAAAGCCTTAATTATGTCGCCGAGGCGCTCTTAGGGAAGCGTTTTCGTGGTAAAACGTTGGGATCTCCCTAGTCCCAAAGTCAAGCCTGGGGTGTGCACGGGCGGTCTGTGGCTTGGGAAGCCCGCCGCTTGGCGATACCCCAACCAGGAGGAACTTTGCCTAGCAAGCGCAACATCGAAAACCTCGAGGCGCTTACCGCTGCCTTAAAGGGCGCGGCTGGCTCGTTCTTCGTGGTGAACTACCAAGGGCTCGAGGCAGGGCCGACCGGTAAGCTGCGCAAGGCGGTGCGGGAAAAGGGTGGCGAGATGATCGTTGCCAAAAACACCCTTATCCGCAAGGCCATCCGCGATCTGGGCTTGCCGGAGGTCGATGGCCTGAGCGGCCCCTCAGCGGTGGTGGTTTTCTCTGACCCCGCTGCGGTGGCCAAGGCCCTCAAGGAGTTCGCCAAGACGAACGATAAAGGCATTCCCGTGCTCAAAGCGGGTGTGCTCTCGGGGCAGGCCCTCACGGGCCAGCAGGTAGAGGCCCTGGCCGATCTTCCCAGCCAAAAGGAACTGCAAGCCGAGCTGGTCGGCGTGCTGTCCGCCACGATGTCCAATTTCGTGGGTGTGCTGGGGGCAAAGGCGCAGGAGTTGGTGGGCATCTTGGAAGCCCAGGTACAGAAATTAGAGGCCGCGTAGGCCATCGGGTCGTTTCCGACCCATCAGCAGGAGGAAAAAAATGGCACTCGATATCGCTGCAATCAAGGCTCAACTTTCCAGCGCAACCGTACTGGAGCTCAAGCAACTTATCGACGAACTCAAGGAAGAGTGGGGTGTAACCGCGGCTGCACCGGTGGCCGTGGCTGTGCCCGGGGCTGCGGCCGGGGCGGCTGCACCCGCTGCTGAAGAAAAGACCGAGTTTGACGTGATCCTAAAAGATGCCGGCGCCCAGAAGCTCAACGTTATTAAGGAGCTGCGGGCCATTACCGGCCTGGGCCTTAAGGAAGCCAAGGATCTGGCCGAGCAGGGTGGCCCCGTTAAGGAAGGCGTCTCTAAAGAGGAGGCCGAGAAGATCAAGAAGCAGCTCGAGGACGCCGGCGCCAAGGTCGAACTCAAGTAGCTTTCTGTGTATCCCAGCCCCCAGCTACGGCTGGGGGCTTTCTTTTGCCCTAGCGGCCTGATCCAGGGAAGGGCCCAAAGGGATCGTTCGGGGGATTGTAGGGGCCGGCCACAAACTCACCCATGCCTTTAGCCAAAACGCCCTGCCCTTGCCAGGTGCCGCTACCGGCCACCGGGCCTTCCCAGTAGGCCACCCGGGTTGAGGCTGTGAGGAGCTCCTGGTCTTTGCGCAAGGCCTCGAGGCGGAGGTTCAGGCCTTCGGCTTCAACCTGCCAGACCAGGCTATAGCTGCGCCCGCTTGGCGAGACCCAGTCTTCCAGAGGGGTCATCCGCAGGTTCTTAAGCACCTGCGCCTGTCCTTGAGCATCCACCGCGGTGGCTGCGAGCTGAACCACCTCCCCTTTGCTATTCTTTACCCGATACAGCATCAAATCGACCCCGTTGGAAAGGTGCAGACCAAACCAGTCCCACAAAGCCCCCAAACCGGCAGGATTGCCACCTTGGCTGCCCATCTGGTCGCCCCACTGATGGTCCATCCAGGCTTCACCGCGTACGGATCGCCCAGCTATGATGCCTTCTAGGGCCATGCGGGTAAACGACACGTAGTACATCCGCCCGGTTTCGGGGGTGCCCGAGTAGCCCGGTGGGTGCACCACGGCGGGTTTGAGCGGGATCAGGCGCACCTGGATGGGCCCGGCTGTGAGATGGTAGGTCGAGCCTTGCTGCACCAGCCTCCAGTCGCCCTGCTCGAGCCGCAGGGGTGGAAACTGCACAAGGCTATCACCCCAGGGCCGGTCGGTGCGAAAGTCGAAGCGCTCGTCAAAGATTTTTTGATTGCTGCGCAGGTCGGTAATGGCGAGGTGCGCGGCGTGGTAGGGGCCGGGGAAAAAGATGGCCGGTTTGATGGGGCCAATCTGCCAGTTTTGCGGTACATAGGCCTTAAAGAGCGCCCAGTGAAAGGCCAGACCCTCCTTGGGCAGGTAGCCAGAAACGTACCACCATTCCAGGGGTGCGTTGTGAGGGCCCCAGTTATCGGGTGTGGGCAAGCGGTCGGGGTCGAAGGCCTGTAAGGAGGGTAGACAGCCAGCCAGGGCCAGCACTGCAACCATCAGCCGCCAACGCATAAGGCCAGTTTAGACAGCGCGTGGCTTCTTAGGCTGTAGTCCAGGGCGTAAACTGGGCCTCGGCAGGGCAGAACATGACCGATACCCATTGTCACCTAGACTTCATGGAACCGCAGGAGGCCCAGGCGGCCCTCGAGGCCTCGAGCGACTTCAGGGCCATCCTTACTATAGGTACGAACCCTGAGCGCAACCGCAAGGCCCTGGCCTTGGCCGAGGCCCATCCTCATATCTGGGCCGCTGTGGGCCTGCACCCTACCGAGGCCCAGCTTCTTTCGCCGGCGCTCGAGGCCGACCTGCAACACCTGGCCCAGCATCCAAAGGTGCGGGCCATCGGTGAGACCGGCCTGGACTTCTACTGGACACCCGAGACCCGCCAGGCCCAGTATCGAGCCTTGGATTTTCAGCACCACCTGGCGGCTGCGCAGGGCTTACCGCTGATCTTTCACGTGCGCAGCCGGGAGGATGGCCTGGCCGAGCAGGAACTGGCCGGCTGGCTGCTGCACAACCGGCCGTCGAGGTTTGTCCTGCACGCTTTCTCGGGGCATTCGCGCCTCCTTGAGGTGGGCCTGGAACTCGGGGCCTATTTCGGCTTGGCTGGGCCCTTGACCTATAAGAAAAACACAACCTTGCGCGAGGCAGCGCGGCAGATTCCGCTCGAGCGCCTGCTTGTTGAAACCGATGCGCCTTTTCTACCCCCTGAGCCTTTCCGGGGACGGCGCAACCACCCTGCGCTTGTCCGGTTTACGCTGGCTAAACTGGCCGAGCTTCGAGAACTGAGCCTCGAGCAGATGGAGCAAATAACCGACCAGAATGCGCAGGCTTGTTTTGGGTTTAACCGATTCTGAAGGTTGTGTGCTTGGCCTTGTGGTCGGGCTCTACGTGGATGGTGGTGGTGACCCCATCAAGGCTGGTCTGTAAGGTGCCCTCGAGCCGGTCGCATATCTGATGAGCTTGTTCCACCGTGGTCTGGCCCGGTACAACCAGGTGAAATTCCACAAAGGTGCGCGGCCCGGCCCGGCGGGTGCGCAGATCGTGAATCTCCAATACCTTGCCTTCGGCGGCCAGCCCCTCGAGGGCCTCGTGTAGAGCGTTGCGGATATTGCGAAGCTCGAGCTCCGAAACCGACTCATCCATCAGACCCCCAACCGAGTCGCGCACCAGCCGCCAGCCCACCCACAGGATGTTCATAGCCACCGCAATAGCCAGTAAAGGATCCAAAACCCACCAGCCGCTCAACCAGGCCAGCCCAACCCCCAGCAGCACCCCCACCGAGGTCAGCACATCGGCCAGAATGTGCCGCCCATCGGCCACCACAGCCGGTGAACGGGCCTTGCGGCCGCTGCGAACCAGGAACCAACCCAGCGCGGCGTTAATCCCTGAAGCCCCCAAAGAAACCAGCAGCCCTGCGCCCAGGCCTTCAACCGGTTGCGGCATAAACAGTTTGGGCCAGGCTTCGCGCACAATAGCCAGGGCCGCCAGTACAATCAACACCCCCTCCAAGACCGCCGAGAAGTATTCGGCCTTGGTGTGTCCAAAAGGGTGGTTGCTGTCAGCAGGGCGGCGCGAAACCAGCACAGCCACCAGGGCGGTTCCGGCCGCCACAATATTAACGATCGACTCCAGCGCATCGGAGTACAGGGCCACAGAACCGGTGATGGTATAGGCCAGCCATTTCAAACCAAATACCACCCCTGCAACCACGAGGCTCAGCGATAGGGCGCGCACGGGGGTCATAGGGTCTTTTCCTGGGGTTCAACTGGATGGATGGCCTTGACTGGAGGCATACCGACTTTACAAAGATAGTAGCCCCCCAGGCGCATGTACAGTCCCTGCATTTTTCGGTGTATAAAGAAAAGCCCCCTTTGCAGGGAGCTTTTGACGATCGGTGGCGTTAAGATTGATGGCCCGTGCTGGTGCTTACCTTGATGCTGGGCCCCATGGTGGTGGTGAGGTAAATCGAGCGCAGGTAGGTACCCTTGGCGCTGTCGGGCTTGGCGCTTTCAACGGCTTTGATGAAAGCCCGCACGTTCTCAGCAATTTTTTCGGGGGCGAAGCTGGCTTTGCCCACGGGGCCGTGTACCACACCGGTTTTGTCGTTGCGGAACTCGATCCGGCCTGCCTTAATTTCGCGCACCATCTCACCGATATTGAAGCCCACCGTGCCGGCTTTGGGGTTGGGCAGCAGGCCCTTCGGGCCCAGAATGCGACCAAGTTTGGAGCCGACCGCGCCCATCACATCAGGGGTGGCCACCACCGCATCGAAGTCGGATCGGCCGTCCAGGATTTCCTGGATAATTTCCTCTCCGGCGGCGATGTCCGCACCAGCAGCCTGGGCCTCAGCGATCTTCTCGCCCTTGGCAATCGCCAGCACGCGCACGCTGCGGCCCGTACCATGGGGCAGAGCCACGGTGGAACGCACGTTTTGATCCGATTTCTTGGGGTCGATGCCCAGCTTGACGTGCACTTCAACGGTCTCGTCGAACTTGGCGCTCTTGATCTGTGGGATCAGGGCGGCGGCCTCTTCAATGGAGTAAACCTTGTTCAGGTCTACCTTTTCCAGCAAGGCCCGGTAGCGTTTCCCGCGCTTAGGCATTGGGCACCCCCGTCACTTCCACGCCCATCGAGCGGGCCGAGCCAGCAATTTGACGGGCCGCGGCTTCCAAATCCAAAGCGTTCATATCCGGCATCTTCTGCTTGGCGATCTGCAGGCACTGCTCCCAGGTGAGCTTGCCCACCTTTTCGCGCCCGCTCTTACCAGACCCCTTTTCAAGGCCTGCTGCTTTGCGAATCAGGTAGGAGGCCGGAGGGGTCTTGGTGATGAAGGTGAACGAGCGGTCGGAGAAGATGGTAATCTCAACGGGCACAATCGCGTCGCCCATGTTGGCGCTGGCCGCATTGAACTGCTTCACGAACTCCATGATGTTGGCGCCGTGCTGGCCGAGCGCCGGGCCCACTGGGGGCGCAGGTGTGGCCTTGCCGGCTGGGAGCTGCAGTTTGACCACAGCGGTAATCTTTTTCATTGTTCTTCCTCCTTTGCATTAACCCGCAGACTGCGGGGATGGCTCCCACGAACTTCGTGGTGGTATCGCCTGAGCGCTTGCGCGCTGCTCACAGCGGGTAGCAGGGGTTTCTTGCTAGCCGCGATAAGCCGTTGGAATTAACTCGTACCTAAGCGCGAACGACCTGCGAAAACTCCAGCTCGACTGGGGTTTCGCGTCCAAATATAGAGACCAGCACCTTGACCTTTTGGCGCTCGAGGTTGACCTCGCTTACTACGCCGGTAAATTCGGCAAAAGGGCCCGAAACCACCCGCACCACATCGCCTTCTTTGAAGGTAACCTGGGGCTTGGGGGTTTCTTTTTTCCCAGCCAAACCGGCAATCTCCAGGAGGTGCTGTACCTCATCTGGGGTGAGGGGCACTGGATGGGTTGCGGTGCCAACAAAACCCGTGACACCAGGGGTGTTGCGCACCACTTCCCAGGCCTCATTCACCTCACCGGGGGTATCGCCTAAATCCACCAGCACGTAGATGTAGCCCGGGTAAAGTTTACGGCGCACCACTTCCTTCTTACCGCCCTCGCGGTGCTCCACAACCTCCTCGGTTGGGATCAAGACCTGGAAGATCTTGTCCTGCATACCGAGAACTTTCACCCGTTGCTCGAGGTTGTGCTTGACCTTTTCCTCGTGGCCAACATAGGTGTGGACGGCATACCATTCAATGCTCATAGCTGGCACCAACGCATTAGGGTAAGCGCACCGTGATGAAGCGGAAGATGGTATCGATTAAGCCCAGCACAACCATTGCCACGACAGCAAATACCAGGATGACCTGCGTGGACTCGATGACCTCTTGACGGCTAGGCCAGGTGACGCGGGCAAGCTCGGCGCGGGCTTCGCGAAAGTAGTTGATGATCCGCGTACCAAGCGGGCGCCGGGGGGCGGCATTCTGCTCTTGAGCCATACGACCGCCTTAGACCTTTACTTCCTTGTGGGGCAGGTGCTTGTTGCACCAAGGGCAAAACTTCTTGAGCTCGAGCTTAGCCGTGGTGTTACGACGGTTTTTCTCCGTCGCATAGTTGCGCCGCTTGCACTCGGTGCATTCCAAGAGCAGCTTGATTCGTACATCACTCGCCATCTTGATCCTCTTTCAGCCTTCGGCCCAGCCAGACCTCCGAGGGCCTGACCGGGCCAGCAAGCTACTAGTTTACCACGCTACTCGATAATTTTTGCCACCACGCCGGCGCCCACGGTGCGACCGCCTTCACGGATGGCGAAGCGCAGGCCTTCTTCCATGGCGATGGGCTTGATCAGTTCGACGGTGAAGGTGACGTTGTCACCGGGCATGACCATCTCCACCCCTTTGGGCAGCTCCACCACCCCGGTCACGTCGGTGGTGCGGAAGTAGAACTGCGGGCGGTAGTTGGTGAAGAAGCCGGTGTGCCGACCCCCTTCTTCCTTCTTCAGAACGTAGACCGAGGCCTCGAACTTGGTGTGGGGCGTGACGCTCCCCGGCTTGGCCAGCACCTGGCCCCGCTCCACATCCTCGCGGCTCACACCCCGCAACAGCAGCCCCACGTTGTCCCCGGCAATCCCTTCGCTCAGGGTCTTGCGGTGCATCTCCACCCCGGTCACCACGGTCTTCTGGGTCTCCCGCAGCCCCACGATCTCCACTTCCTCGCCGGTCTTGATCTTCCCGCGCTCAATCCGGCCGGTGGCCACGGTACCACGCCCGGTGATGGTGAACACGTCCTCCACCGGCATCAGGAAGGGCTTGTCCACATCCCGCTGGGGGGTGGGGATGTAGGAGTCGATGGCATCCAGCAGCTCCCAGATCTTATCCACCCACTCGTTCTCACCCCGCTGGGTCTTGGGGTTCGCCATCATGTGCTCCAGCGCCTTCAGGCCCGAGCCGCGGAT
>AXWR01000013.1 GCA_000482765.1 Meiothermus taiwanensis DSM 14542 | reverse complement strand
CAGTTCGGCTGGGCACTCTAGCGAGACTGCCTACGAAAGTAGGAGGAAGGCGGGGATGACGTCTGATCCGCATGGCCCTTACGACCTGGGCGACACACGTGCTACAATGCCTGCCACAAAGCGCTGCGACCCGGTAACGGGAAGCCAATCGCACAAAAGCAGGCTCAGTTCGGATTGGGGTCTGCAACTCGACCCCATGAAGCCGGAATCGCTAGTAATCGCGGATCAGCCATGCCGCGGTGAATACGTTCCCGGGCCTTGTACACACCGCCCGTCAAGCCATGGGAGTGGGTTTTGCCTGAAGTCGCCGGGAGCCACAGGCAGGCGCCTAGGGTAAGGCTCATGACTGGGGCTAAGTCGTAACAAGGTAGCTGTACCGGAAGGTGCGGCTGGATCACCTCCTTTCTAAGGAGTTCATGCGCCCTTTGTGGCGCCAATCTGGCGGCTGTCGTAGCCGAGCCAGACTTCGCGCAAGCGAAGACTCGCCTAACCTGCGCCAAGATTTATGCCCGCCCTTCGGGGCGGGTTTTTTATTTGCGTGGTAGAACCTTCCAGGCCTTGCGGTATTCTTTATCTGGATGATTCTGGATCCCACCGAACTCGAGCTACGCCAAGACCCGCTGGCTTTTTTTGTCCACCTCTCACGCACCAGCCCCGATATCACCACCTTTCGCTTTGCTTCGGGTAAGGAGATCGTTTTTCTCAACCACCCTGACCTGATCCGGGAGGTGCTGATTGAGCGGGCCGAGCAGTTTCATAAGTCCGACCTGACCCGCTCCTTCGCTGGAGGGATGGGCAACGGCATCCTGCTTTCCGAGGGGGAGTTCTGGAAGCAGCAGATTCGCTTGATGCGCCCGGCCTTTCACTACAAGCGCCTGCAGGGCTATGCCGAGGTGATGAGCCGCTTCACCCTGGAGATGCTTTCGCACTGGCAAAACAGCGAAATCCGGCACATCGACGAAGACATGAACGCCCTTACCCTGCGGGTGGTGGCTAAGTGCATGTTCGACGTGGAAGCTGGCGAAGACCGCGAGATTATGCACCGGGCCATCATGCTGGGGCAGAAGGTGGTGGGGCAGATGGTTTATGGCTGGCTCAACCTGCCCGACTGGCACCCCGGCCTCAACCGCGATGGCATCCGGGTGGTGCGGGCCCTGAACGATATGGTGAGCCGCCACATCGCCTACCGGCGCGAGCGCGGCGATTTGGGCGACGATCTGCTTTCGATGTTGTTGGAAGCCCAGAGCCAGCCTGGCGTGCAATTATCCGACCGGCAGTTGCGTGACGAGGTGCTCACGGTCATTACGGCGGGCCTCGAGACCACCGCCAACGCCCTGATCTGGACCTGGTATCTGCTTGACCAGCACCCAGACGTAAAGGCCCGGCTCAAGGCCGAGGTGGACAGTCTGGGCAAGCTGCCCGGCTTTGAGGATGTGCAGCGGCTGCCCTACCTGGATCAGGTTTTCAAGGAAAGCCTGCGGCTATACCCCCCGGTCTGGATTATCGGGCGGGAGAATGTAGAGGAGCTGGAACTGGGGGGGATGCGCCTCGCGCCCAGAACCCAGATTGTGATGAGCCAGTGGGCGGCCCACCGCGACCCCCGTTTCTTTGAGCACCCCGACGAGTTCCGGCCCGAGCGCTGGACACCGGAGTTTGAGAGGTCGCTGCCGCGCGGGGCATACTTTCCCTTTAGCCTGGGGCCCCGGGTGTGCACCGGCCAGGGGTTTGCTACCCTCGAGTACAAGCTGATTGTGGCTATGGTTTTGCAGCAGTTCGACCTCGAGCTCGTCCGTCCCGCGCCTGTGCGCCCGGAGCCCAACTTCACCCTCTGCGCCCATGGTGGGATGCCCATGCGGGTGCGCCGGTGGAAGTAATGCCGGGCTGGGGTGGATTTGGAGAACCGCCCACCCCAGCCGAATAGTTGCTTTGAATCCGGTATTATACCGTTTCCGCTTGAATCCTTCGCCGTTGAACGAAGTCAGAGGTGAAGGATTCAAGCCGACCGAAGGGAGTAGAAAAGCCTTTCGGTAGTATCGTTTAGGCTTGCCGAAGTGAACGATACTACCGAAATGCGTATTACTCCACGGGCTGTCCGTTCAGGGTCACGGTAAACTGCCCACAACCGCTGAACTCGATGCGCAGGGTGGATCTTTCACCCGCTGGGTTGGTGTAGACAAACACCTTGGCCCCGCTGTCGAAGTTCATCAGGCGGCCCAGGGGATTCTGGCAGGCTGCGCGGTTCCAGTGCAGGCTGGGGTCGGTGTACCAGATCAGGCTGCGGGTGTTGTTGTTGCGCGTCCAGGTGGCGCTGCCGGGGTTGTTTTGCTCAACCGTGATGCTGCCGGCATCCCAGGGGTTGCTGTTGCCGTCCTGGTCAGGGGCATAGGTCTTGCTGACATCAAAGACCAGCGAGCCGGTGTAGGTGTTGTTGAAGACGGTCTTGGTGACGGCATGGGTGTAATTCTTGGTGATCTTGAAGAGGGTGGCATCCTGCTTGTCGATAGAGTAGCTACCATTCAGGGTGCGCTCGATGCTGGTGTTGCCGCTGGTCAGGCGCGTGGTGAACCGGTCGAAGGCAACGCTGTAGCCGCTGTAGGGCTGGTTGTCGTTGGTGTCTTGCAGGGTCACGCTGCCCTTCAGACTGTAGCTGGTGTTGCCAGGGCCGGTATAGGTGCAGTCGTAAGTGGTGGTGGCGCTGGCTGGTACGCCGTCGTTGTCGGCATCCACCGGGGTGGCGGGGTTGGTGCTGATGGAGCAGTTGGCGCTGGAGGTGGGGGGTAGGTACAGCACGCCCACCGCCCGCAGAATCAGGCTGCCCCTACGCGGCAGGCCCCAGGCCTGGGCGGCGGCCTCGAGGCCATCCACCTGGCCCTGGGCGCCCAGTGCGGCAGTACTTGCGTCGCCGAGCATGGCGCCGGTGAGTTGCAGATCCCCCTGAACCGCTTCAGATAGGGCCTGGGCATCGCTCTGGCTGAGCTGGTCGGAGCTCGAGGACGGATTGCTGCAAGCCGCCAGAAGCCCCAGTAAGGCCAGTCCTGCGAGTGCGCGAAGGTGTTTGTGCATGGTTGTTCCTCCCGGTTTAACAAGCTGCGCTTTAAAGCTGAAGGCCAGAGGGGTATAAGCTTAAGCCAGCCTTAAGGTGGAAAATGTGAAATGATTGGGTACTCTAGATTCTAAAGTGCTCCTAAGCTAGGGTTTCAAGGGTGATCCAATGGCAACGCAATCAAAAAAGAAAAAGAAAGCAGCCGCCAAGTACCGCTCCCAGCCCAAACCCTCGCCCATGCCCTGGGTGCTGGGAGGAGTGGTGGTGCTGGCGGTGTTGGTGGGCGGCTATTTCTGGTGGCAGTCCCGGCAAACCGCGCAGGCCTTTGAGGGGCTGGTTGCGGCGGGCAAAGCCAGTCTGGCAGCGCGGGAGATTACCTACCCCGATGCCGGGCGGGGTCACGGCACCATCGGGGTCTCCATTGTGTATGCCACCGACCCGCCCACCTCGGGGGTGCACTGGCCCAACTGGACGGAGCCGGGGTTTTACACCCGCCCCGAGCCCAAGGAAAAACTGGTACACGCCCTCGAGCACGGCAACATCGTCATTTACTACGACCAACCCCCGGCCGAGGTTTTGAGCCAGATTCGCGCCTGGCAGCGCCGCTTTACCGGGGCCTGGGATGGGCTGGTGGTGGTGCCCAAGCAAGGGCTGGGTCAGACCATCGAACTCACCGCCTGGAGCAAGCTGCTGCGCCTGGAGACCTGGGATGCCGCTTTGGCTGCGGCCTTTATTGATGCCTACCGGGGCCGGGGGCCGGAGAACCCGGTGCGCTAAAGTAGGCCACGGCCAACCATGAGCCACACCCTACGCTTTGGAACAACGCTGCTGGCGGTCTTGCTGGGCACGGCGCTGGCCCAGGGGGGGCTCGAGGCCCATCCCATGTCCATCGAGGCCCTGCGCCAGGGCAGCTATCCGGGCAGCGCCATCACCCTCGAGCAAACCCTGGCCCCCGGCGCCAACTACCGCCGCTATATTGCTTCATACCGTTCGGAGGGGCTGAAAATCTACGGCCTGCTCACCGTTCCCAACGGCGCACGTCCCCGGGCGGGCTGGCCGGCCATCGTCTTCGTGCATGGCTACATCCCACCGGCCCAGTACCGCACCACCGAGCGCTATGGGGCCTATGTGGACGCGCTGGCCCGGGCCGGCTATATCGTGTTCAAGATTGACCTGCGCGGGCACGGCAACTCCGAGGGCACCGCCAGCGGGGCCTACTGGTCGCCGGACTACACCATTGATACCCTCAACGCCTTTGCCTCGCTGCGCCGGTTTCCCCAGGCCAACCCCGAGCGCATCGGCATCTGGGGCCACTCCATGGGGGGCTACCTGGCCCTGCGGGCCATGGTGGTGGAGCCGCGCATCCGGGTGGGGGTGATCTGGGCGGGGGTGGTGGGCACCTACGAAGACCTGCTCTACCGCTGGCGGCGCAGCCCCCCGGCCCAGCTTCCGCCGGGCGCCTTGCGGCGGCGTGAGCTGTTTCTGGCCCGCTACGGCTCGCCCGAGAGCAACCCCGGTTTCTGGGCCTCCATCACCGCCCACAACTACCTCGAGCGGGTCGGGCCCATCCAGCTACACCACGGCCTGGCCGATACGGTGGTTCCGGTGAGCTTTTCCCAGCGCCTGGCCCAGCGCCTGCGGGCAGCCGGGCGGCCCTACGAGCTTTTTACCTATCCCGGCAACGACCACAACCTGAGCCAGAGCTTCGGCCTGGCCATGCGGCGCTCGGTGGCCTATTTCGACCGCTATCTGAAGCGCTGAGTGGGGCTTGATTCGCCCGGATACAAGCGAGCCTCCCCTACGCGGTAGGGCGGACTTTACCATGCTGTTTCGACTCGTTGGATAACTTCGAACTGACGTTCTGTAATACTCAATCCCCTTGAGTCCGGTCTGGCCTGCCTCGAGCAAAAAGTGACTTTTGTCCTTACCCCACCCCAGGGGGGTGGGTATACTGACGCTGTGGAGGAAACCATGACCCAACTCAAGATTGAAGGCATGAGCTGCAACAACTGCGCGCGTCACGTGACCGAAGCCCTCAAAAAGGTGCCGGGGGTTGAGCACGTGGAGGTCTCGCTGCAGGAGGGCCGGGCCACCGTAACCGGGACGGCGCCGGTGGATAAGCTGATCGAGGCGGTGCAGGAAGAGGGTTACACCGCCCGGGTGGCCTGAGATGACCCACGAACACACCCTGCACCTCGACCCCAGGGTGCGGTAGGAGGCCCGCAACCGGCTGCTTTCGGCCAAGGGGCACCTCGAGGGCATTCTCAAGATGCTCGAGGGTGAGCCGTACTGCGTGGACGTGCTCAAGCAGATTAAGGCCGTGCAGGGGGCCCTCGACAAGGTGGGGGAGATGGTGCTCAGAAGCCACCTCGAGCACCACGTGGCCAGCGCCGCTGTGCGGGGCGACACCCAAAGGATGGTAGAGGAACTGATGGAGGTGCTCAAATACCGCTAACCAAAGAGCTACAAATCGGCGTTCGGGGCATGACCTGCGCGGCCTGCGTGAATCGGGTGGAGCGCGGGCTGGGGAGGCTCGAGGGGGTGGCGCTGGCCTCGGTTAACCTGGCCACCGAACGCGCCCGGGTGGTCTACGACCCCGAAAAAACCACCCCCCAGGCCTTGCTGGAAAAGGTGCGGGAAGCGGGCTATACCCCGGAGGTGGCCGAGGTTGAGCTGGGCATTACCGGCATGACCTGCGCGGCCTGCGTAAACCGGGTCGAGCGGGCCCTGCAGCAGTTGGACGGGGTGCTGGAGGCCCGCGTCAACCTGGCGACCGAGCGGGCTTTGGTGAGATATCTTCCGGCCAGCACCGGGGTGGCCCAGTTCAAGCGGGCCATCCGTGCGGCGGGCTACGGCGTGCTCGAGCTGCGGACGGGCCAGGAGCGCGCCGACCTCGAGCGCGAGGCCCGCGCCCGCGAGCTGGCCAGCCTGCGCCGCGCGCTGCTGATTGCGGCGGTGTTTGCCCTGCCCCTCTTCCTGATCGCCATGCTGCCCATGCTCTTCCCGCCCGTCGAGGCCTGGTTGATGAGCACCTTTGGGCACGGGGTGATGAGCGGCCTGAACTGGGTTATGCTGGCCCTGGCCACCCCCATTCAGTTTGGCCCTGGCCTGCGCTTTTACCGCCACGGCTGGAGGAGCCTGCGCTCGGGCTCGCCCGACATGAACAGCCTGGTGATGATTGGCACCAGCGCGGCCTACTTTTACAGCCTGGGGGTGGTGCTTTTTCCGGGCCTCTTCCCCCCGCAGGCCCGCCACGCCTACTTCGAGGCGGCGGGGGTGGTCATCACCCTGATTTTGCTGGGCAAGTACCTCGAGGCCATCGCCAAGGGCCGCACCTCCGAGGCCATGCGGCGGCTGCTCTCGCTGCAGGCCAAAACCGCCCGCATCGTGCAGGACGGCCTCGAGCGGGAAATCCCGGTGGACGAGGTACTGGTGGGCGACCTGGTGCAGGTCAGGCCCGGCGAGAAGATACCGGTGGACGGGGTGGTGGTCGCGGGGCAGAGCTATGTGGATGAGTCCATGATTACCGGCGAGCCCCTCCCGGTCTACAAAACCGAGGGGGCCCCGGTGGTGGGGGGGACGCTCAACCAGAACGGAAGCCTCACCTTCCGGGCTACGGCGGTGGGCGAGGGCACCGTGCTGGCCCAGATTATCCGGCTGGTCGAAAACGCCCAGGCCTCCAAGCCGGCCATCCAGAACCTGGCCGACCGGGTGGTGGCGGTCTTCGTGCCCATCGTGCTGGCCATCGCCGCCCTTACAGCAGGGGTGTGGCTGGTATTGGGCGGCGAAAATGCCCTTACCTATGCCCTGGTCAACACCGTAGCGGTGCTGATTATCGCCTGCCCCTGTGCCATGGGCCTGGCCACCCCGGTGAGCATCATGGTGGGCACCGGCAAGGCCGCCGAGCTGGGGGTGCTTTTCCGCAGGGGCGAGGCCCTGCAGACGCTGCAGGAGGCCCGCGTCATCGCCCTCGACAAGACCGGAACCCTCACCCAGGGCAGGCCCGAACTCACCGACCTCGAGGTGCTGGAAGGCTACGACGAAGCCGAGGTGCTGCGCCTGGTGGCCTCGGTCGAGCAGAAATCCGAACATCCCCTGGCCCGCGCCATCGTGCGCGCGGCTCGGTTCAGGGGCCTCGAGCTGGCCGAGCCGGAAGATTTCGAGGCCTTCCCCGGCTTTGGGGTGAGGGGTCGGGTGGGCCTCTACCGGGTGGAGGTGGGGGCCGATCGCTATATGGCTCAACTGGGCCTCGAGGTGCACACCCTGGCGGCGCTGGCCCAGAAGCTGGCCGAAGCCGGTAAAAGCCCCCTCTACGCGGCCATCAACGGAAAACTGGCCGCCATCCTGGCCGTGGCCGACCCCCTCAAGCCCGGCAGCGCGGAGGCTGTGGCCGCCCTGCACCGCCTGGGTTTGCGGGTGGCCATGATTACCGGCGACCATACCCGCACCGCCCAGGCCATCGCCCGGCAGCTTGGCCTCGACGAGGTGCTGGCCGAAGTTCTGCCCCACGGCAAGGCCGAAGCGGTACGGACGTTGCAGGCCAAGGGCCACAAGGTGGCCTTCGTGGGCGATGGCATCAACGATGCCCCCGCGCTGGCCCAGGCCGATGTGGGTATCGCCATCGGCAGCGGCACCGACGTAGCCATCGAGACCGCCGACGTGATCCTGATCTCGGGCGATCTGCGGGGCGTGCCCAATGCCCTGGCGCTCTCGAGGGCCACCCTCAGGAACATCCAGCTCAACCTGTTCTGGGCCTTTGCCTACAACGTGCTCCTGATTCCGGTGGCCGCCGGGGCCCTGTACCCTCTCACGGGCTGGCTCCTTTCGCCGGTGCTGGCCGGGGCGGCCATGGGCCTCTCCTCGCTGTTTGTACTGTCCAACGCGCTGCGCCTGCGCGCTTTCAGGCCGCCCTTTGGGCCGGGTGAACAAACCACAATGGGAAAGCTGGTACGTGAGCTTTCGTAGGGAGGAAACTATGCGGAAACTGTTGGGAATGCTCTTGGCAATGCTCCTGAGATGGAGCCTGGCCCAGACCGACCACGCCGGGCACGGCGGTATGACCATGCAGGCCATGGCCGAGCTGCAAAAGCTCCAGGGGCGCGACTTCGACATCGCCTACATATCCATGATGATTGACCACCACAAGGGTGCGGTGGAGATGGCCCAGGCCATCCTGAAGGTTTCCAAAGACGCCCGCATCCGCAAAGCCGCCCAGGAAATCATCGCGCTGCAGAACAAAGAAATTACCCAACTTACCAACTGGCTTAGAAGCTGGTATGGCGTAGCCCCCAGCCAGCGCTACATGGCGATGATGCGCGCGGACATGCAGGCCATGATGGACACCGCCCTGATGGGCATGATGCCGGGGCACGGCAGCTCCCCCGACCGGGCTTTCCTGGAGGGTATGATTCCCCACCACCAGGATGCCGTGGAGATGTCCAGGCTGTGCTTGCAAAAGGCGGCCAGGGCCGAACTCAAACGCTTCTGCCAGGGCGTTATCACCGTACAGAGCCGCGAGATTGAGCAGTACCGGCAGTGGTTGAAAAACCTGCCCTGAGCCTTGGCGATCAGGTCGTTGTGTGCGCCTGGAAGAAGGCCTCGAGGGCCCCGTCGAGCATCTGATAAACCGCCTCAAAATCCTGGGGCCCGCCGTAGTAGGGGTCGGGCACCTCGCCCCCGCCGTTCAAGTCCAAAAGCAGCCGGGCCTTGCCCCGGTGGGCGGGAAACATGCGCTCGAGGGTGCGCAGATTCTCTTTGTCCATCACGAAGATGTGGTCGAAGTACTCCATATCCTCGGCCCGGATCTGGCGGGCCACATGGGGAAAGTCGGCCCCGTACTTGCGCAGCACGGCCTGGGTACGGGGGTCGGCGGGCTCGCCCTGGTGCCAGCCGCCCGTACCGCAGGAGTCCACCTCGAACTTCCCCTCCAGCCCCCGCTCGCGCAGCTTGCGGCGGAAAATGCCCTCGGCCATGGGGCTGCGGCAGATATTGCCCATGCAGACAAACAGCACGCGGGTCATAGCTTTATTATCAGGCCTTCATGGGGCCTCAGCTCGAGCAGGCCTCCTTCCACCCTGCCGTAGCGATCCAGATGGGTCGAGAGCAGGATCTCCCCTCCGGGCGTGGAGAGGGCTTTGGGCTCCTGGGTAAAGTTCAAGGCCACCAGCACCTCACCCCCGCGCAGGTAGGCGAACACCCCCTCGGGGGCCTTGTAGGTCTGATAGGCCCCGTGCAGCAGGGCCGGTGTTTCCCTGCGCACTACCAGCAGGGTGCGCACCAGGGTCAGCATGGAGAAGGGGTCGGCGTCCTGGGCCTCCACGTTGCGCTCGGGGTAGTCTGGGTTGATGGGGAGCCAGGGCTCGCGGGTGCTGAAGCCGGCGTAGGCATGGGGGGTCCACTGCATGGGGGTGCGCTCGGGGTCGCGGCCCGGGTCGAGGCCGTGCTCGCCGGCGGCCCCGCGCTGGCGCAGGGCTGCGGGGTCTTGTACTTTGTCAGGGGGAATCTGCCCGTCCACCATGCCAATCTCGTCGCCGTAGTACCAGGTGGGCGAGCCCCGCAGGGTAAAAAGCAGCATGGCCGCAACCCGGGCCTGCTCGTGCCCGATACGGCTGGCCAGGCGGTGCTGGTCGTGGTTGCCCAGCACCCAGTTGGGGGTGGCAAAGGGGGGCAGGCTGGCCTCGTACTCCTCCACGATGCTGCGGATGTTCTCGGCCGTCCAGTTGTTCAGGCCCCGGAAGATCAGGTGGAAGTTGAAGGGCAGGTGGCAGCCGGGCCTTTCGGGGGTGCCGTAGTAGGGTATGAGCTGGGGGTAGGGCAGGTAGATCTCCCCGATCATCACCCGGTCGCCGGGGTACTCGTCCAGCACGGCGCGCATCTCCTGCACGATCTCGCGGGTCTCGGGCTGGTCTTCCTGGTAGATGTGGATGTGGCGGAAGCGGTCTATGTCGCCGGGCTTGTACTGGGGGTTGTCGGGCTCGTCGCGGAAGAGCGCATCCTCCACCAGCAGCCAGATCACGTCGACGCGGAAGCCATCCACCCCCTTGTCCAGCCAGAAGCGCATCACCTCGTACATGGCCTGGCGCACCTCGGGGTTGCGCCAGTTGAGGTCGGGCTGTTCGGGCAAAAACTGGTGCAGGTAGTACTGGCCGGTTTTTTCGTCCAGCGTCCAGGAGGGGCCGCCGAAGTAGGACTGCCAGTTGTTGGGAGGGCCTCCGTCCGGGGCCGGGTCGCGCCAGACGTACCAGTCGCGCTTGGGGTTGTCGCGGCTGCTCCTGGACTCCAAGAACCAGGGGTGCTGGTCGGAGGTGTGGTTGGGTACAAAGTCGATCAGCACCCTGAGGCCCAGCCGGTGGGCCTCGGCCAGGAGCTCGTCGAAGTCTTTGAGCGTGCCAAAGATGGGGTCTACGTCGCAGTAGTCGGCCACATCGTAGCCAAAGTCCTTCATGGGCGACCTGTAAAAAGGCGAGAGCCAGATGGCATCGAAGCCCAGGTCGCGGATGTAGGGCAGGCGCTTACGGATGCCCGGCAGGTCGCCAATCCCGTCGCCGTTGGAATCCTGAAAGCTGCGGGGGTAAATCTGATAGATGCTTGCGGTTTTCCACCATTCCATAAAGCTCTCCTTTATACCGGGTGCTGGGTGAGCCACAGCCGGGCATAGGGCCCTAGATAGGCCGGGGCCGGGGCCTGGGTGATCTGGTCGAAGGGCTGCACGATGCCTTCCTGCCCGAGGGCCTCGAAGGGGAAGGGCTGATCCTGCTCGCTGAAGTTATACACCTGCACCAGCCGGCCCTGGGGGTGTTCGCGCTTGAGTAAAAGCAGGTGGGGGTTGGGCTGCCAGAGGGCCTGGGTGGGGAAGGCCGCGTGCATCTGGGGGGTGCGGGCTCGAGCCTGCAAGAGCCCTTTGATGCCGTGGAAAATCTGGTGCTCCACGGTGCCTTCCTGGTGGCGCTTCTGGGCCTTGGCCCAGTCCATTCTGGGCCGGTGCAGCCAGCGGTTGTCGTCCTGGTGGGCGGGCTCCTGGGCGTAGTCGTAGTCGTTGAGCATCCCCAGCTCGTCGCCCATGTAGATGAGCGGAATGCCCTCCCCATAGCCGATAAAGACCGCGTGGGCCAGCAGAATGCGCTCGACAGCCAGGTTGATCAGGCGGGGATTCCCGGACTCGAGCGCGGCCTCCAGCCCGGCCAGGCTGGCCGCACTGCCCGAGGTGCGCCGGTCGCCGGTGGCGGGGTTCTCCTGGAAGTGCAGGCCTCGAGCAAACGAGCCCGGAAAATCACCCTTGTAGAAGTCCGACAAAAAGCGCCGGTGGGCCGGGCCGCTCAGGCCCACTGCGGCGGCGTCGGTGTCGGAGATGGCCCAGCCGATGTCGTCGTGGCAGCGCAGGTAGGTGGCCCAGGCGGTGCTGGGGGGCTTTTGCGGAAAGCGCCGCAGGGCCTGGGTAAAAAGCCGGGTGTCGCGGCTGGCCAGGCTGCTCCAGATCTGCACCATCAGGGTGTTGTGGTAGGCCAGCTCGCTCACCTTGCCGTAGTGCTTTCCGCTGCCCAGGTAGGCGATCAGGTCTTCCGGGGCCACGATGGCCTCGGCCTTGAAGGCCACCGCCGGCGCGGCCATGCGCACCGCGGCCCGCAGGGCCTGGGTGAGGGCGTGCACCTCGGGCTGGTTCTGGCAGTGGGTGCCCAGGCGCTTCCAGGTAAAGGCGATGGCGTCGAGCCGGAAGACCTCCACCCCTTTGTTGGCCAGCCACAAAATCAGGTCGAGGTACTCCAGAAACACCTCGGGGTTGCTCCAGTTCACGTCCCACTGCCAGCGGTTGAAGGTCGTCCAGACCCAGCCCTTCAGCTCCTCGTCCCAGGTGAAGTTGCCGGGGGCAAAGTCGGGGAAGATCTCGGGCAGGGTGCGCTCGAATTGGTCGGGGATGGTGCGATCGGGATAGATGTAGAAGTAATTGCGGTACTTTGGGTCGCCGCGCCGGGCGGCCAGCGCCCAGGGGTGCTCGCGGGCCACGTGGTTGAGCACCAGATCCAGGCAAAGGCTGATGCCTTCGTGGCGCAGCTGGGTGCAGAGGGCCTCGAGGTCCTCCATGCTGCCCAGGTCGGGGCGCACCTGCCGGTAGTCGGCCACCGCGTAGCCGCCGTCGTTCTCGCCCTCGCGCGGGAGCAGCAAGGGCATCAGGTGCAGGTAGCGGATGCCCAGCTCCTTGAGGTAGCCGATGTGCTGTCCAACACCCTGCAGGGTGCCTGCGAAGCGGTCGGCGTAGGCGATGTAGCCGTGCATATGGGGCTGCTGAAACCAGTCCGGGGTGTGGATGCGCTCGAGATCCAAAGCCAGCAGTTCGGGAGGGCGCTCGGCCAGGTTCCGCCCAATCACCTGGGCCGCCCGCTCGGCCACGGCGGGGGCCTGGGGGTAAACCGCTTGCAAACCAGCCATCAGGTCGGGGAGGTGGCGGCGCACCCGGGCCTGCAGATCGGCGGCCTGGTAGGTGCCCGGTCTGCCCATCTGGCTGGCAATGCCTGCAAAAAAAAGGGCCTCGTCCATGCGCCCTGTATTCTACGCAATCTTGGGGCAGGCCTGCCCCAACCTGTTTGGCCTTAGTACCGCAATTAGAAGCCTGTGTGTGAGTTCGGTTAGGGTATTCTGAGCCAGTCCGGCCTCTTTTCTTAAGCTGTGGTTAATCCAGAAAAGTAACGCTCAAAAATCCTTGTACGTTGGTGGCTAAGGGTTGTTCATACCTCGAGCAAGGCACAGGAGGAAGACCAATGCGACAGACCAAGAGGCTTTTGCTGCTGGGCGGCCTGGGCCTGCTACTAGGGGCTTGCGGTGGGGAGTACACCGACAACCCCACCCCCGATAGCTCCAACGGCCCCTTTCTGGCCGAGCCCCTCACCCAGCACCCCACCCACCAGCCCCTGACCCTGCTCAACCGCTACCTGGTGGTGAGCGAAGACAATGGGCGTTTGCGGGCCAGCTACGGCGGGCTGCGCTACTGGCCGCGCCAGGCCGACAAAAACCGCAACCCCAACAACCCCAGCCAGCCCTCGGGGCCGCGCTTTACCCAGTACGCCGGCTGGGACATCCTGGAAACCCCCGGCTCGAGCGCCTCGCGGGCCGACTGGCTGCGCCTGAGCCTGACCCGCCCGGCCACGGTGGTGGTGGCCTGGGAACACTCGGCGCTGTGGCTGGCAGGCTGGCAGAAAGGGGAGACCACCACCGCCGATGGCAAGAAGTTCAACACCTACACCCGCACCTTCCGGGCGGGTGAGATCACCCTGGGCGCCCCTGAGGGCAAAGGTAAGTACTGGGTGCTGCTGGCCGAGGGCAATGGGCAGCCTTCAGCGGAGCCGGGGCTGCCCAGCGGCATCACCGAACGGCCGGTGCCCAACACCACCTGCCCTTCCTGGCTCGACAACCTCTGGCTGGCCAAGGGGCCGGATGGGCGCAACTACCCGAGCTGGCACCCCCAGATTGACCCGGTCTACTGGTGCTACTACCGCCACGACCACAACGCCGACCCCGGCCTGATTGGCTACCAGGCCCCCTTCCTCTACACCGCGCAGTACACCAACAACCAGCCCGAGCGGGCCGAGGGGTTCAAGGGCTTTGCCATCCGCGACGGCGAGATTGGCTGGTACATCAACATCCACTCCGAGACCAGCACCGACCAGCGGGTCTGCGCCCGCTTCCACACCGTGGTGGTGGTGGCCACCCGCTGGCGCACCGGCGAGAAGCTGGCCGAGCTCCACTACAAGGGGGATTTTGGGGCCTCGAGGCAGAACCAGGGCGATAACCCCTACTTCACCAACACCTGCACCGACCCCCGCACCGGCCAGCAGGTTACCCAGGAGCAGATTGGCCAGCAACTGCAAAGCAGCACCAGGGCCTCCAAGCGCATCCGCATCGCCGCCAACAACTCGGGCTACGAGCAGTGGGATGGGGGTTTGGTCAAGGCTTTAGGCATGGAGTTTAGCGGCCCCGGCCTGGGCATTGACATCCAGAACCCGGCCACCGCCTGCAACGCCCTCAACTGCACCGACCTGGTCACCAATAACTCCTCCAGCACCCGCCGCACGCTGCAGATCATGAACCTGCGGCTGCGCTACAAGCCCGAACTCGACCCCGACCGCGACGGCTACTTCGAGACCAACCTGTACGGCGATGGGCCTTACATCGCCGGCGACCGCAACTCAGGGACTGGCCCCCTCAAGCAGTACATCAAACCCGGAACCGATCTGCGCCTGGATGGCTTCTTCACCACCGAGGATGCCTGGCGCGGGCTGTATGTGCGGGGTGGGAGCACCCAGGATGTCGAGCTCGAGGGCGCGCTGGGCACGGTGAACTAAAGATGCCCATCACCAACCGGCGGGGCCGGGCCTCGCCGGTGGTTTTTTGGAGTGCGCCGCTGATATAAAGATAGTCATCCACCATCTCTTTTCTGGGGGCGCTCAAGCGGTAGGCGGCGACGGCCGGGGGTGAATGCTTAAGGCATATTCCACTGTATGGTGAGGCTGCGCTGGGACTGGCCGCTACACCCGTTGCTGGTGCAGGCGATGCCGTAGATGTAGAAGAAGGGCTTCTTTTCCATAGGGTCTACCCCACGGTCGGTGACGGTGAAGGTGGCGCTCTGGGTATTTGTGCTGCCCCGTACGGCGTTTTGCTCCTTGGGGGTGACCTCGAGGCCCCCTGTGTTGCTCTGGTAGCTCAAAAAAACCCGCGTCAGGTTGCTGGCGTTGAAGGTCACCCGCACCGTGAGGGTGGCGGTGCCGCCCCGTTGCAGGGTGAAGGGATCGGCGGCCAGGCTAAAGCTTTCGCCGGGGGTGGAGGGGGTGCTGGGGGGTCGGAGGACGCTCTGGCCGCTACAGGCCACCGCAAGCGGGCCGAGCAGCAGGGCCAGGTACCAAGGGCGCATAATTGGCAGTCTAGGGAGCGGGCCTCGAGGGAAGTCTTAGGGCCGGCTAATGAAATCTTTATGTAACACCTGACCGGGCTTTTGAGGCCCCAAGACGGCATAGAATTGGGCTTATCATGGGCAAACAAATCGCCGTGTTTTTCCTGCTATGCCTGGGCTGGACGGCCCTTGCTCAAAGCTCCAGGCCTTTTGCCGGGGCCAGCCTGGTATTTCAGTGGGTGGAAGGAACCCCTCTCACCAGCCTGATGCTGCAGGCTGGCAGCTACAACCTGGGGGGTGGTCTTGGGGCGCGGGCCAGTGTGGGCATCGGGCTGAGCCCCAGCTTCCTCGAGCTCGGCGCCGACCTGCTCTTTCCCTTTGGAACAGGACGCCTGCTTCCGTATGGGGGCCTGGGGGGCCACTGGGTGGGCCTGGGGGCGCTGAACTTTTTTGGCATTCGCGGTCTGGCCGGGGTTAGCTACAGCACCGCCAGCGATACGGGTCTCTTTGCCGAAGCCGTGCCAACCTTTTACCTGGCCAGCGATGCCACGGGCATTTATGGAACAGCTTTGGGCATCCAGCTCCGCTTCGGGGTGAACTACCTTTTCTGAAGGAAGCCGCCATGAACGCCAGTGTTGTGGAAGCCACACCCCGGCCAGCGGCAGGAGGCGTAGGCTATAGCTACATGGACACCCGCCAAGCCCTTTTGCAGAGCGCCCGTAAAGCGTTTGCCGAGCGGGGGTACGCCGCTACCAGCCTGGAAGACCTGGCCCGCACCCTGGGCCTGACCAAGGCCGCGGTGTACCACCATTTCGCTTCCAAGCGGGAGCTGCTGGAGGCTTTGTTGCAGGAGGGCTTGGCCGAGACCCAGCGGGCCATTGCCCAGCCGGGCACGCTGTACCAGCGCCTGATGGCCCTGGCCCTGGCCTACCGGGGACAGGTGGAGCCCCTTACCGCCCTGATGACCGCCTACTCGAGCCGCCGGGGCGGCGACCTCGAGGCAGTCGAGCTGGCCCGCGAGGCCATGCGGCGCGGCCTCGAGCAGCTGGCCGGCCTGCTGGAGCAGGTCGCGCCGGGGCATGGCCGGGCCCTGGCGGTTATCTTTGCCTCGATTGTGCACGGGGCCTACATGACCGCCCAGCACATGCCCGGTTACTCGGCCGAGGCGCTTTTGCAGGAAGGGGTGGCCCTGTTTGTGCGGGGCTTGCCGGACAGGGCCGGGGAGTCCACCTAACGGGGCGGGTGGGCGCTCGTTGTTTGCACAGGTATCTGCCAGAATAGAGGCATGGCCCGGGTGCTGCTCATCGAAGACGACCCTGGGGTGCGCGAGGCCTTGCGCCTGGGGTTAGAACTCGAGGGCCACGTGGTGCTCGAGGCGGCCAGCGGCGCCGAAGGGCTGCGCAGGCTGACCGAGAACCCCGAGCTGGTGGTGCTGGATGTGCTGCTGCCCGGGGGCGATGGGTTTGGGGTGCTGCGCGAGATACGCCGGCAAAGCGCGGTGCCGGTGCTGATGCTCACCGCGCTGGACGAGGTGGAGTGGCGGGTCAAGGGCCTGCGGGAAGGGGCCGACGATTATCTGGTAAAACCCTACGCCCTCGCGGAGCTGCTGGCCCGCCTCGAGGCCCTTCTGCGCCGCAGCAAGCGCCCGGAGGAGGTGCTTTCCTACGCCGATGTGGTGCTGTATCCAGGCAGGATGGAGGCCCGCCGGGGTGGGCGGCTGCTCGAGCTATCCCCCAAAGCCATACAGCTCCTGCAGTGTTTTTTGGAACACGCCGAGTACGTCCTGTCCAAAGAGGCCCTGATGCAACGGGTCTGGGGCCAGGAGGTGGAGCCCAACACCCTCGAGGTGCACCTCTCGGCCCTGCGCCGGGAACTGGGCGAACCCATGCTGCTGCACACCCTGCGGGGGCACGGCTACATTCTGCGCAAGTAAGCGGCCATGACCCTCCGCCTGCGTCTTCTGCTGTGGTTGTTGCTGGCCCTGGTGCTGCTGTTGTTTCCGCTGGGCGCCCTGACGGTACAGCAGGCCCAGCGCACCGTGCAGGAGGCCCTCGAGCGGGCGGTGCTTTCCCGGCTGGGTTTTCTGGTCAGCCAGGGGACGGTGCGTGTGCAGGATCTGGCCCAGGTGGTGCAGGAGTTTGGCGGGGTGGGCTTTATCCTGGGTCCCCAAGGCCGCATAACCTTTACCGACCTGGGCGATTACCAGCTCCCCGAGGGCCTCGAGCAGGCCCTGCGAGCGGGGCAGGGTTTTCGCCAGGTGCGGGATAACTGGCTGTGGGTGGCGCTGCCCGCTGAGGAGGGGGGCCTGGGGTTGGGCACGCCCCTGGAGGAGGTGGCGGCCCTGCCCCAGCGGCTGTTGCAGCTCTATCTGGGCCTCGGGGGGGTGCTGGCCCTGCTGGCCTTTGGCGTGGGGGCCTGGGGCCTGTCCCGCTCGCTCCGGCCCCTGGACACCCTCTCGCAGGAGCTGGCCCGTCGCAATGCCGAGTACCTCGAGCCCCTTCCCCCCCCAGGCCTGCCCGAGGTTCGTCCGGCAGTCGAGGCCATGAATGCTCTGATGGGCCAGCTCGAGGCCGCCTTGCAGCGCCTCAAGGTGCAGGAGCAGGCCGCGCGGCGCTTTGCCTATGGGGCCTCCCACGAACTGCGCAACCCCCTTGCCGCCCTCAAGGGGTATCTGGAAGTCTTGCAGCGCCGGCCCGGGGAGCCCCGGGCCACCGAGGGGGCCTTGCGCGAGGCAGCCCGGATGGAGTCGCTGCTGCAGGGCCTGCTGACGCTGGCCCGCCTCGAGGGCCAGGGGCGAGCGCGGGGCCAGCCGCTGGACTTGAAAGCCTTCCTCGAACAGCGCGGGCTTGTGGTGGAGGGGAACGGCTGGGTGGAGGCCGACCCCGATCTGCTGGCGGTGGTGGTGGAGAACCTGCTGCACAACGCCGCCCAACACGGCGGGGGTGTGGAGAAGGTGGTGCTCGAGCCCGACGCCGGGGGCCTCTGGCTCTGGATATACGACCGGGGGCCCGGCTTCCCACCGGAACTGCAACCCAGGGCCTTCGAGCCCTTCGTTAAGAGCGACCGAAGCGATGGGGTGGGGCTGGGCCTGGCCCTGGTGGCGGCGGTGGCCCGGGTGATGGACGCTCGGGTGCGGGCCGAAAACCGCCCCGAGGGGGGCGCACGGGTGGGGTTCTGCTGGCCCGAGGCCCGGGGCCGGGATACGCCCGTGCGATAGCCCAGCGGGGGCCTCAGCTTATGGCCGCAGCCACCCTACCCCCAGCTTTTTGAAGTCCTGGTCGAAGGAGGCGACCCCGCCCCCCAGTTCCTGGGCCATCACGGCCAGGTAAGCGTCCTCGAAGTCTATGTTGTGCTGCACCTGGAGGGCCAGGGCCGATTCACAGCGCTGCCGCTCCACCACCTCCACCGCCCCCGAGGCAAACAGCCGCAGCAGGGCCGCCTCGATCTCGGCGTACTCCATCTGGTACAGTTTTTTTAGCACATACACCACGTCGGCCAGGGTGAGGGCCTCGAGCACCAAGCGCACCGTGCCCTGCTGCCCCGAGGCCAGCAGGTCGCGCGCCTGCCGGGCCTGCTCGAGCGGGGTTTTGGTGATGAAGCGCAGCAGGACATTGGCATCCAGCACGTACAGCGGGGCCGGTTCCGCGCTCACCGCTTCTCCTTGCGCGCATGGCGCGCCCGCATGACCTCGCGCTCCTTCTCGGGGCCGGGATAGGGGGCCGCTGCTCCGGGCAGGTGCTCGAACAGCTCCTCGATGCGCATGCGGGGAACCACCTTCAGCCGGATGGTGTCGCCTGTAACCTCAAAGTTAATCTGATCACCTTCCCTAATTCCGAATTTCTCGCGTATTTCCTTGGGAATGGTTAATTGTCCGCGCGCGGCCAAAGTTGCCCGATAAATCATAGCCAATCTGAAGTATAGCATGGGGCTGGAGGCCTCGAGGTATGCTAAAACCCAGTGAGAAAGGAATACGACTACCTCATCGTAGGGGCCGGGGCAGCGGGGTGTGTGCTGGCCCACCGCCTCTCGGCCCGGCCCGACCGGACGGTGCTGGTGCTCGAGGCCGGGGAGCCCATGCAGGGGCTGTACTGCAAGGCCCCGGCGGCCTTCCCCAAGCTCTTCAAGGGGCCCTACGACTGGGCCTTTTTTACCGAGCCCCAGGCCGGGCTGGAGGGGCGCAGCCTGTACTGGCCCCGGGGCAAGGGGCTGGGGGGGAGCAGCGGGATCAACGCCATGATCGTCATCCGTGGCAACCCCCGCGACTACGACGACTGGCAGCAGCCGGGGTGGTCGTTTGCCGAGGTGCTGCCCTACTTCAAGAAGCTCGAGACCCACCCCCTGGGCCCCTCCCCCTACCACGGCGATCGGGGCCCTTTGCACGTGGAGGTACGCAAATACACCAACCCCCTGACCGTGGCCTTCCTCGAGGCCGCCCAGCAGTGGGGTTTGAAGCGCAACGACGACTTCAACGGCCCGGAGCAGGAAGGGGTGGGGCTGTTCCATGTCAATCAGAAAAACGGGGCCCGGCACAGCGCCGCCGCGGCCTATCTGACCCCGGCCCTGCCGCGCCCCAACCTGGACGCCCAGACCGGGGCCCGGGCGCACCGCATCCTGTTTGAGGGGGCGGCGGCGGTGGGGGTGGAGTACCGCCACCAGGGCCGGCTCTGGCAGGTGCGGGCCCGCCGGGCGGTGATCGTCTCGAGCGGGGCGGTGCAGTCCCCCCAGCTCCTGATGCTCTCGGGCCTTGGCCCTGCCGATCACCTCAAAGCCCTTGGCATCGAGGTGCGGCAAGACCTGCCGGTGGGGCAGAACCTGTGGGATCACCTGGCCCTGCCGGTGATCTGGCACAGCACCCAGCCAGTGAGCCTGGACAAAGCCGAGAACCTCGCCAACATCGTGCGCTACCTGCTGGCCCAGCGCGGCCCGTTCGTGAGCAACATCGCCGAGGCGGGGGCCTTTTTGCGCACCCAGCCCCAGGCCAAAGCACCCGACCTACAGTTTCACTTTGGGCCGGCCTTTTTCCGCAACCACGGCTTCGACCGCGAGGAAGGCTACTTTTTCACCATCGGCCCCACCCTGGTGGCCCCCCAGAGCCGGGGTTTTATTGCCCTCAGGAGCACCGACCCGGAGGCCGCGCCCCTCATCCAGCCCCGCTACCTGAGCGAGCCAGGGGATCTCGAGGTTTTGCAGGCCGGGGTGGCCATCGCCCGCGAAATTGCCGCGCAAAAAGCCTTCGACCCCTACCGCGGCCAGCCCCACGCCCAGCAGGCCGGGGCCCGGACGCCCGCGGAGATCCAGGCCTACATCCGCCGCTACGCCCAGACCCTTTACCACCCCGCCGGAACCTGCAGCATGGGGCAGGTGGTGGACGCCAGCCTGAAGGTCTACGGCACCGAGAACCTGTATGTGGTGGATGCCTCGGTGATGCCGGGGGTGGTGCGGGGCAACACCCACATCCCCACCCTGATGCTGGCTGAGAAGGCCGCCGATACGCTACTGGGCCTCTAGTGGGGGCTGCCGGGCATATACAAAGCTGCCCGCATCGGCTAGACTACTAGGGTTGCCCGCCGCCGCGCGAGCCTTTCCCGGAGACACAATGGAACTCAGAAACATCGCAATTATTGCGCACGTAGACCACGGTAAGACCACCCTGGTAGATGCGATGCTCAAGCAGGCCAAAGCCCTCTCACGCCACGAGGCGGAGGGCGAGCGCATTATGGACTCCAACGACCTGGAGCGCGAGCGCGGTATTACCATTCTGGCCAAGAACACCGCGGTGGAGTGGGGGGGCGTGAAGATCAACATTGTGGACACCCCCGGCCACGCCGACTTTGGCGGCGAGGTGGAGCGGGCTTTGAGCATGGTAGACGGGGTGCTGCTCCTGGTGGACGCCGCCGAGGGCCCCATGCCCCAGACCCGCTTCGTGCTCAAGAAGGCCCTTGAGGCCGGCCTCAAGCCCATCGTGGTGATCAACAAAGTGGACAAGAAAGACGCCCGGCCCGACGAGGTTCTGAACGAGACCTTCGACCTGATGGCCGAGCTGGGCGCCTCCGACGAGCAGCTCGACTTTCCCTACCTCTACGCCATTGGCCGCGAGGGCGCGGCCTGGCTGGGCGACCAGCCCAAGCCCGACCTGACCGACCTTTTCCAGACCATCCTCAAGCACATTCCAGCCCCCCAGGTGGCCCAGGGCCCCTTCCAGCTTCGGGTAGCCAACCTCGACTACTCCAACTTCCTGGGCAAGATTGCCCTGGGCAAGGTGCACCGTGGCACGGTGCGCAAAAACCAGCTGGTGACCATCGTGGGCGAACACGGCCACCGCGATCTCAAGGTGGTGGCGGTGTTTACCCACCGGGGCCTGGAGCGCCTCGAGGTGGAGGAGGCCACCCCCGGCGATATCGTGGCCATTGCCGGGATGGAAGGCGTGGAGATTGGCGATACCATTGCGGCCCGCGAAGCCCCCGAGGCCCTGCCCCGCCTGGCGGTGGACGAGCCCACGGTGAGCATCACCGTGACCCCCAACACCTCGCCTTTTGCCGGACGGGAGGGCAAGTATGTGACCAGCCGCCAGATCCGCGAGCGGCTTCTGAAGGAGCTCGAGACCAACGTGGCCCTGCGGGTGATCGAGATTACGCCCGATACCTTTGAGCTGCACGGGCGCGGTGAGCTGCACCTGTCGGTGCTGCTCGAGACCATGCGGCGCGAGGGCTTCGAGTTCTCGGTGGGCCAGCCCAGCGTGCTGTTCAAAGAGATCGAAGGCCAGATTCAAGAACCCTACGAGTACCTGGTGGTGGACGTGCCCGAGGCCAGGTTCGGCCCGGTGATGGAAACCCTGGGCAGCCGCAAGGCCCAGATGGTGCATATGGAGCAGGAATCGGGGCGCATCCGGGCCGAGTTCACCGTGCCCGCCCGGGCTTTGTTTGGCTTCCGTACTCTGTTCCTCACCCTTACCGCGGGCGAGGGCGTGATGAGCCACAGCTTCCATGCCTACGGGCCGCACGTGGGCAGCCTGGAGACCCGCACCACCGGCAGCGCGGTGGCCATGGAGGCGGGCGTGGCTTACGCTTATAGCCTGTACCGCTTGCAGGAGCGGGTCAATTTTTTCATCGAACCCGGCACCGAGGTGTACGTGGGCATGATTGTGGGCGAGCACGTGCGCGACAACGACCTGAACGTCAACGTCAACATCAACAAAAAGCTCACCAACGTGCGGGCCGCTGGTTCCGACGAGAACATAAGGCTCATCCCCCCGCGCAAGTTTACGCTGGAAGAGGCGCTGGAGTTCCTGGCCCCCGACGAGCTTCTGGAAGTAACCCCCCAGAGCCTGCGCCTGCGCAAGCGGGTGCTCGACCCCAGCCAGCGCAAGCGGGCCGAGACGGTTTAAATCTCGTACTCCTCGGGCTCGGGTAGGTCGAGGGCGATGGCCAGAGCGCGGTCAAGCTCGGCCATTTTTTGGGGTGATAATCTCCCTACGTACTGGGTCAGGCGGCTTTTTTCAATTCTGGTCAGGTCGTCGCAGTGGATGCTGCTTTGGTGTTTTAAACCTTCTTCAACCCCCACAGGAACCTGGGTGGCGATGCCATGGTAGCTCGAGAACACCGGGGCGCACACCACGGTGGAGTGTGGGCTGTCGATCAGGGATTGGCGGCTTACGAGTACGTAGACCCTCCGACGCTTAGGATCATCGGTGTTTCGGTTTTCAATACGATAGAGTTCGCCACGTTTCATGCTTCGGCCTGATCCGCCAGCGATTCGAGGGCCTGTCGATTGAGCTCCTCTGCATACTTTTCGTAGAGGGCGCGGTCGCGGGCGTCCCGTTCTGCCCGGCGCAGCTCGCGCAGGTAAGACCGGGCGGCCTGTTCAAGAAACTTCGAACGGTTGGGGAAGCGCCGGTCAATGGCCTCGAGGAGTTCGCGCTCGAGGGTGATAGATGTCTTGACCTTCATACCACCAATATACCACCGCGCATCTGCAGCCTGCCCAGGCCTGATGTGGGGCTGACAGAGGAAGCCTAGATTCGCGTAGGTATGAAACCTCCTCTGCCTGTATTAGGCCTGGCCCTGCCCATCGAACGCCTGCCCGAGTTTCGCTCCTGGTTTCTGGAGCACGGGGGGCGCGACCTCGAGCTACAGGATGCGGTGCGCCCGGAGGTGCTGGACGGCGACTGGCAGCCTCTGGTGGCCCTGGCCCGGCAGGCCCTGGAGGGCTACACCGGGCGAATGGGGATTCACGGCCCCTACGATGGCCTTTGGATGGCCTCCTTCGATCCCTTTGTGCGGCGGATGATCGCCGAGCGCTACCGGCGTGCGCTGGAATTTGCCGCCGACCTGGGGGCCAGCCATATGGTCATTCACAGTCCTTTTCTATTCTTCGGCCACCCCCAGATGGCCCATGCGCCCGGCAACGGCCTCGAGCGCGAGATCGAGTGGGTGCACGACACCCTCCGAACCGTGCTGCCGCTGGCCCGCAACCTGGGGTTGGTGCTGGTCATCGAGAACATCCGCGATACCAACCCACAACCCCTGCGCACCCTGGTGCAGTCGTTTGGCTCTGAGCATGTGCGCATGAGCCTGGATGTGGGCCATGCCCATCTGATGCAGCAGCTTGGGGGCCCCGCACCCGACCAGTGGGTCAAAGAAGCTGGCCCGCTGCTGGCCCACCTGCATCTTCAGGACAACGATGGTCTGCTGGATCGCCACTGGAGCCCCGGCCAGGGCGGGATCAACTGGCGGGCCTTGTTTGCGGCCCTCGAGGCCCTCCAGAGCCGGCCCCGTCTCATCCTGGAGGTACGGCACGAGCAACTGCCCGTGGCTGCTCAATGGCTGCTAGCCCAGGGGCTGGCCTGCTAAGCCGTATGGTCAGCGGATTGTAAGCCCCCGGCTGATGTTTTTTTGAAAATGCTGGCGGATTCTTTGGGATGCGGTCATGATTAATGCCAAAAACTCCGAGCGAAACTTGCAAAAGTCCATCCCGGTGCGCCAGGCAGGGCGGCTGGGCGAGGGCCTCGAGGTAGCCCTGCTGCTGCTTCCAGCGCTGCTCTTGCTGTTGGTGTTCACCGTCTGGCCCACCCTAAACGCCTTCTGGCTCTCCTTTCACCGCGAGAACCTTCTGGGCACCGAGCGGGACTGGGTGGGCCTGTCCAACTACGCCGAGATGCTGCGCGACCCGGCTTTCTGGCGCGCGGTGGGGGCCACCTTCCTGTTTGCGGCCATCGTGGTTCCGGTACAGCTTGTGCTGGGGTTGCTGGCGGCGTTGATGGTGGCGCGGCCCTTTCCCGGCGTGGCGCTGTTTCGTACCCTGTTTTTCCTCACCACCGCGGTGCCGACTGCAGTAGCGGCGGTGGCCTGGGGCTGGTACCTGCACCCCATCGGGGGGACGCTCAACCGCTGGCTGGAGGCGGTGGGCCTGCCGGCCCAGCCCTGGCTGACCAGCCCTGAGCTGGCGCTGCCCACCCTGGCGATTGTGACGGCCTGGGCCGGGGTGGGCTTTACCGCCATCCTCCTGACGGCGGGGCTCCAGCAGATTCCCGAAGACCTCTACGAGGCGGCCCGGATGGATGGGGCTGGAGCCTGGACGCAGTTCTGGCGGATCACCCTCCCCATGCTCTCGCCCACCTTGTTCCTGGTGGCCCTGCTGACGGTGCTCACCAGCCTGACCGCCTTCGGCCAGATCCACCTGCTGACCCGCGGCGGCCCCATGGAGAGTACCACGGTCTGGATCTACCGCATCTACCAGGACGCCTTCTTCAACTTCCGCTTTAGCTATGCGGCGGCGCAGTCGGTGGCGCTGTTTTTGGTGCTGCTTTTGCTGGCCGCGTTGCAGTTCCGCGGGCTGGGCCGGAGGGTGCACTATGAGTAGCCTGCCCCGCTGGCTGGCCCGCCCGCTGTTTTACCTGCTCCTGGGGGTCTACGCCTGGCTTTTGGTGTTGCCGCTTTTGAGCCTGCTCTCGGCCAGCTTTCGTACCGAGGCCGACCTCTTTACCCCGGGCCTGCTGCCACCCCAGCCCACCCTCGAGGCCTACCGGGAGGCCCTGGCCAAACACCCCATCCTGCGCTACCTGCTCAACAGCCTGGTGGTCTCGCTTGCCATCACTTTAGGGGTGCTGCTGACCTCGGCCACCCTGGGGTATGCCCTGGCCCGGGTTCGCTTTGCTGGGCAGAGCCTTCTGTTCGGCTTTGTGGTGGGGCTCCTGCTCATCCCCGACGAGGTCACCTTTTTACCGCGCTACCTGCTGGTACAGGAACTGGGCTGGATCAACAGCTACTGGGCGCTGATAGTGCCTTTTCTGGCCTCGCCGCTGGGCATCTTTCTGATGCGGCAGTTCATCAAAAGCCTGCCCCAGGATCTGTTCGATGCGGCGCGGATCGACGGCGCCGGCCACCTGCGGACGCTGTGGTACGTGGCCCTGCCCCTGGCCGCCCCGGCCCTGGGGGCCCTGGGGGCTTTGAGCTTTCTGGGGGCCTGGAACATGTACCTCTGGCCGCTGGTGGTAATCAACCAGAACGAGATGAAAACCGCGCAGATCGCCATCGCTCAGGTGCAGAGCGTGGAGGTCTCGAGCTGGAACGTGGTTGCGGCGGCAGCCATGCTGGTGCTGCTACCTACTTTGCTGGCCTTCCTGCTGGCCCAGCGGGCCTTTATCCGGGGCATCGCGCTGGGCGGGCTGAAGGGATAACGCTAGGAGGCAGATATGCTGAGACTTTGGTTAATTCTGGCAGGCATCGCACTGGGGGGGCTGGGGCTGGCCCAGCAGCGCATCACCATCGACTTCTGGCACTCCATGGGCGGGGTGCTGGGCGAGGCCACCGAGGCCCTGGTCAAGGATTTTAACGCTGCACAGAACCGGGTCACGGTGCGCAGCCAGTTCGTGGGCTCCTACGACGACGGCCTCAACAAGCTGCGGGCCGCGCTGCAGGCTGGGGGGCAGGGCCGGCCCAATGTGATCCAGGTCTACGATATTGGGGCCCGGTTTATGGCCGACTCGGGCGCGGTGCTGCCCCTCGAAGACCTGGCCCGCGCCAACAACTTTGACCTCTCCCAGTTTGTGCCGCAGCCTCGCAACTACTACACCGTGGACGGCAAACTGTACGGGCTGGCCTTCAACAGCTCCAACCCCATCCTCTACTTCAACGCCCAGGCCCTGGAGCAGGCCGGCATCCCCTACCGCAACACCTGGAGCCTGGCCGACCTCGAGGCCGCCGCGCGCAAGCTGACCATCAAAGACGCCGCCGGCAAGACCACCCGCTACGGCCTCTCCATCCCCATAGATAGCTGGTTCATGGAGCAGTTCAGCTACAACTCCGGCCAGTACTTCTGCAACAACGAAAACGGCCGCAAAGCCCGGGCCACCGAGGTGACCTTCAACAACCCGGCGGCGGTGGCCTTCCTGGACACCTGGGCCCGCCTGGTACGGGAAGGGGTGGCGGCCAACACCGGGCGCAACTGGGCCGATAGCCAGAGCCTGTTCGCCCAGGGCCAAGCGGCCATTGCGGTCTACTCCACGGCCTCCCTAACCGGGGTGCTGCGCCAGGTGGGCAACCGCTTCCCGGTGCGCACCGCCTTCTACCCCTACCTGCGCGAGCGCAACGGCACGGCCATTGGTGGGGCGGCGGTCTACCTGATCCGTGGCTTCAGCGATGAGCAGAACGCGGCCTCGTGGGAGTTCATCCGCTTCCTGCTGCGCCCCGAGACCCAGGCCAAGTGGATCATCGGCACCGGCTACTTCCCGGTGGTCAAGGGGGTGACCGAGCTGCCCAGTGTGCGTCAGGCCTATGTGCGCCAGCCCAACTACACCACCGCGGTGCGGCAGCTCGAGACCTCCAAGGTCAACACCGCTTCGGCCGGCTGCTTGATGGGTGGCTTCACCGAGATTCGCCAGATCGTGCAGTCGGCCATCGAGGAAGCCCTGCGGGGCAAGCCGGCCCAGCAGGCCCTCGACGAGGCCAAGCAGCGGGCCGACCAGGTGCTTGCCCGCTACAACGCCAGCGTTCGGCAGTAAGCGAGCGAGCCGACCATGCCCACCCGTATTACGGGTGGGTTTTTTCTGGGCGGGCCTGGCTGCTTTGAAGGAGCAGATATGCCTTGAGCTTTGGGCCCAGAGCCTTTAGCCTGGGGCAGATATGCAGTCGGATACCACTGCACGGCTTCTGATTACCTGCCCCGACCGGCCCGGCATTGTGGCGGCGGTCTCGAATTTTCTCTTCAACCACGGGGCCAACATCACCGCGCTCGACCAGCACTCCACCGACCCCGAGGGGGGGCTTTTCTTCATGCGGCTGGAGTTTCAGACCCCGCACCTCGACGTGTCGCGGGAAATCCTCGAGAAAGCCTTTGCCGAGCGGGTGGCCGCCTGCTTCGATATGAACTGGCGCATTGCTTATGCGGCGGATCTTAAAAAGGTGGCCATCCTGGTCTCCAAATACGACCACGCCCTGCTGGAACTCCTCTGGCGGCACAGCAACCGCGAGCTGCCCTGTACCATCACCCAGGTCATCTCCAACCACCCCGACCTGCGGCCCGAGGTGGAGCGTTTTGGCATCCCCTACCACCACGTGCCGGTGGAGAAAGACCGCAAGGAAGAGGCCGAGGCGCGGATGCTCGAGCTGTTGGCGGGCACCGACCTGGTGGTGCTGGCCCGCTACATGCAGATTCTCACCCCGCAGTTTGTGGCCCACTACCCCCACCGCATTATCAACATCCACCACTCCTTTCTGCCGGCCTTTGTGGGGGCCCACCCCTACAAGCAGGCCTATATGCGGGGCGTGAAGATCATCGGGGCCACCGCCCACTACGTGACCGAGGAGCTGGATCAGGGCCCCATCATCGAGCAGGACGTGGCCCGGGTCTCGCACCGGCACGACGTGGCCGACCTGGTGCGGCTGGGGCGCGACCTCGAGCGCAACGTGCTGGCCCGGGCGGTGCAGTGGCACCTGGAAGACCGCATCATCGTGTACGGCAACAAGACGGTGGTGTTTTCATAATTGCCCTTCATGCCGTCTTCACCGAGCTTCGCTACACTATAACCAGGAGGTTTTTGAGATGTCCATGAGAAATTCCTCTATTCTCCTGGGTTTGCTGATGATGGTGGGTGGGGGGGTGCTCTGGTTTAATCTGAGCAAGAGCCAGATCGAGGCCTCGCCCGCCCCGCAGACGCAGGTTCAAGCCCAGAGCTTCGACCAGAACCGCGCCTTCCTGGAAAATGAACGCAATACCATCGATGTTGTCCAGCGCACCGGGGATGGTGTGGTGTTTGTGGCGGTGCGATCCACCCCCAGGGTGAGCAGCGATTTTGGTTTCTTTGCGCCCTTCCTGCAGCCCCAGCCCCAGGAGGGCACGGGTTCGGGCTTCGTGCTTGACCAGGATGGGCTGATTCTCACCAACTACCACGTGATCGAAGGGGCCGACCAGATCACCGTGCGCTTCCACAACGACCCCAAGAGCTACCCGGCGCGGGTGATAGGCCGGGCCGAGCCCCTCGACATAGCCCTGATCCGGGTGCAGGCCCCGCGCGAGAAGCTGAAGCCCATGCCACTGGCCGACTCCGACCAGGTGCGGGTGGGGCAGAAGGCCATCGCCATGGGCAACCCCTTTGGCCTGGAGTTCACCGTGACCGAGGGCATCGTCTCGGCCATACGGCGCAACCCCAACGACGGCAGCGGCAGCGGTAAAGGGGCCTTTGTGCCTACCGTGATTCAGACCGACGCGGCCATCAACCCTGGCAACTCGGGCGGGCCGCTGCTCAACTCCCGCGGCGAGGTGATCGGGATCAACACCTTCATCTACAGCTCGGCGGGGGCTTTTGGGGCTGCGCAGTCGGCGGGCATTGGCTTTGCCATCCCCATTAACTTGGTCAAACAGTACCTGGCCGATCTTAAAGCCGGTAAAGACATCACCGCCGAAGAGATTGTGCGCTCGCGGCCCCGCCTGGGTGTGACCCTCTCGCTGCTCTCGATGGCCGAGTACCCCGAAAACATCCGCCGCCAGAACCGCCTGCCCGATAGCGGCCTGATGATCCAGCAGGTCGAGCGGGGTAGCCCGGCCGAGCGGGCCGGGTTGCGTCCTGCAACCCGCAACGTGCAGCTTCAGCTCCGCACCGGCCAGGTGATTGAGCTGGGGGTCAACGGCGACATCCTGCTCGAGGCCGACGGCAACCCCATCAACAACATCAACGACCTGCGGGCGGTGCTGCTGGCTAAGAAGCAAGGGGAAGCGGTGACCCTCAAGGTCTGGCGCGACGGTCAGACCCGCGAGGTGCGGGTGGTGCCGCAGGTGATCCGCTAACCCCAGCGGGGTTTCCAGCCCTCCCGCGTGCGGGAGGGTTTTTGTTTTTGCTTCATCTTGATTGCCTATACTGGGCCCAATGTTGCGCTTCCTGGCGGTTGTTTTGCTGATGGCTTCGCTGGCCCTGGCCCAGTTCGACCCCACCCGGCCGTGGTTTACGGTGCGCACCGAGCACTTCGACATCCACTACCACGCGGGCCTCGAGCGTGTAGCCAGCGAGGCCGCCATCTACGCGGAAAAAGCCTATGCGTTGCTGGTAGAAGACTTCGAACCGCCACCGGGACGCATCAGCCTGGTGCTCTCGGACGTGGGGGATACCCTCAACGGCTTTGCCAGCCCCGCCGAGGGCCGGGTGGGCATTTTTACCGGGCAGTTCCGCAGCTCGGACTTGTTTAACCCCCGGCTTTCCTCCTGGTGGGAGACGGTGATTTTCCACGAGATTGTCCACATCTTCGACCTCTCCCAGGTGCGCGGCCCCCTCAAAGACCAGACCCGCATCTTCGGGCGGCTGCCGGCCCAGAGCGCGGTGAAGCCCCTTCCCTTTGTGGAGGGGACGGCGCTTTACCTCAAGTACAAAAAGCTGGGCGAGTCGCGCCTGAACGACGCCACCACCCGCATGATGCTGCGCCAGATGGTGCTTTCGGGCCGCTTTCCCAGCCTCGACGAGATTCGCCAGGCCTACAGCCGATCCACCTGGCCCTACCTGGGCTTTCTGGTCTACAACTACAGCGCCTGGTTGGTGCAGTACCTCGAGGTGCGCTTTGGCGAGGATGCCTACCGGCGCTTTACCGAGGCCAACGCCGGGATGCTGGCCTTCAAAGACTTCAACGAGCCTTTCCGCAGGGCCTTTGGGGTCTCGCTCGACCAGATTTACGCCGACTTTGTGCGCTGGCTGCCCGGCCAGTTCGAAGGCGAGATTGCCCGCATCCAGGCCGAGGGCCTGACGCCCATCACCAGGCTCAGCAACCTGGGGTTTTTTAGTGAAGGTGCCACGGATTCGCCGAACGGCCTTGTGTATTCGCACGCCTCCCCGCTGCGCAGCGGCCTGCGTATTATCGTCAACGAGAGTGAGCGCGAGTTGCTCAATGGCCCGGCCCAGTATCCAGAGTGGTCGCCGGACGGGCGCTACTTGTTGTTTACCGCCAGCAGCGCGGTCAGCCCCTACTTTGTGGGCAGCGACCTCTACCAGTACGACCGCCTCGAGGGCCGCGTCAAACGCCTGACCCAGGGCGAACGGGTCTACTACGCCCGCTACGCGCCCGATGGCAAGAGCATCTTTTTAGCCAAAAACACCCCCGACGGCTCCACCGAGCTGGCCCGCTACTTTATCGAATTCAACCGTACCCAGCCCCTGCGCAGCTTCCCCCACCAGGACGGGGTGATCCACTCGTTTGCGGTGGCCCCGGACGGTAACTCGCTGGTGCTTGCGCTGCTGCGGCGGGGGGGTTTTCAAGACCTCTACCGCTACACCCTGCAAACCGGGGCCCTCACGCCCCTCACCCAGGATAGGAACGTGGATAGCGACCCGGTGTTTAGCCCCGATGGGCGCTACCTGATCTACAGCAGCGACGTGAACCGGGTTTACAACCTGTACGCCTACCGGCTGGAGGACGGGGCGGTCTTCCAGGTGACCAACCTGCTCACCGGAGCCTTCCAACCCACCTTTTCCCACGACAAAGAGCGGATTATCTTTGTCGGCTACGACGAGACCGGCTACAACCTGTACCAAGTGAGCTACGACCCCAGCGCCTGGAAGCGGGTGGAGCTAGAGCGTGAGCCCCTGCCCGCCTTCAAGCCGGCCGAGGCCGCTGGCGGTGAGCCTTACAACCCCTTCCCCTACCTGCGCCCGCTGTACTGGCTGCCCATGGCCGGGGTGGGGGTGGATGGGTTCGGCCTGGGGGTTTCGTTTGCCGCCTCCGACCCGGTGGGCCTTCACGCTTACTCGGTAGGGGCCGGTTTCGACAGCAGTTTGCGGGGGGTGTTCTACGACCTGGCCTACCGGTACGCCGGGCTGGGCTTCCCGCTGGTCTTGCAGGCGGTGGGGGCCGGCCGGGACAGCGCCCAGGGCATCGCCGCCTCGTTCTGGTCGCCGCAGGGCAGCCTGGGCCTGCAGTACGTGCGCTCGGACGTGCTCGAGCCCGCCCTCGACCCCAACCAGAACACCGTGACCCATGCCTTTTCGCTTCGTTTGAACGGCGCCAGCACCACCGGCAGCGACCTGTTCCGCTCCAGGAGCAGCCTCATGGCGGTGGGGACGGCCTTTGTGCGCGAGGGCAGCCCGGACTGGCGCTACCGCCTGCAGGGGGCGCTGGGCTTGCAGTTCCGCCTGCCGCTGGAGGCCTCGCATGTGGTCGGGCTGCGGCTGGGGGGTGGTTTCACCACCTCGCCGCTGGCCCTGGATGGCTTCGACCTGGGGGCCTGGCCCCTGGTGGCCGGGGGCCAGCCGCCGCTGGCGGTGCGGGGTTTTGCGCCGGGCCAGCTTCGCGGCCAGCAGGCGCTGGTGGGCTCGCTGGAGTACCGCCTTCCCCCCTGGAGCCTCGAGCGCGGCCTGGGCAACTGGCCTTTGTTCTTCGACGACCTGAGCCTCTCGGTTTTCCTGGACGCAGGGGCCGCCGGTTCGCCCCTGGACTTGAACCAGCTACGTTTTTCGCTGGGGGCCGAACTGCGCCTGGGCCTGACGCTGTTTTACCAGGTGCCGGCCGGCCTGCTTTTGGGCGGGGCCCAGGGTCTGGGGGAGCCTGGGCCGAGGTTGTATCTCGGCCTGGTGTGGCCGGGCTTGTAGGGGGGCGGGCTTTTCGCCTGGGGCTTTTGGCTTTAGGCTATACCCGTGCCAGGAATCGCTATCATTGGAGCCCAGTGGGGTGACGAAGGAAAAGGCAAAGTAACCGATGCCCTCGCCGAGGACGCCGATTTTGTGGTGCGCTACCAGGGGGGGGCCAACGCGGGGCATACCGTGGTGGCCCAGGGCAAAACCTTCAAGCTGAACCTCCTGCCCACCGGGGTTATTCACCCCCAGGCCACCAACGTGCTGGGCGACGGGATGGTGATCGACGCCTACCGCTTTGCCGAGGAGATGCAGAACATCCGGGCCGAGGGCCTAAACCCCAGGGTGCTGGTCTCGGACAAGGCCCACCTGGTGCTGCCCCATCACAAGGCGGTGGAGGCCCGCAACAACTTTGTGGGCACCACCAAGCGCGGCATCGGGCCGGCCTACTCCGACCGGGCCCGGCGGGTGGGCATCCGCGCCGGTGATCTGCTCAACGAGGCGGTGCTCAAGGAGCGGGTTGAGACCCTGCTTGCCGAGAAACCTAACTCGACCCGCGAGGCCGGCTGGGACACCCCTGCAAAAGCCCTGGCCGATCTGCACCGGATGCGCGAGATCCTGGCCCCCCATATCACCGACACCGGCCACCTGCTGCGAGAGGCCATCAAGCAGGGCCAGAAAGTGTTGTTTGAGGGAGCCCAGGCCACCCTACTCGACCTCAACTACGGCGACTACCCCTACGTGACCAGCTCACACCCCACGGTGGGGGGGATTATTGTGGGCGCAGGTGTGAACCACAAGGCCATCAACAAGGTCTATGGGGTGGCCAAGGCCTACGCCACCCGGGTGGGCAACGGCCCTTTCCCCACCGAGCTTTTCGGCCAGGAAGACGAGTATTTGCGGCAGAAAGGGGGCGAGTTTGGGGTGACCACCGGGCGGCCCCGGCGCACCGGCTGGCTCGACCTGGTGCTGCTCAAGTATGCCTGCGAGGTCAACGGCTTCGATGGCCTGGTGCTCACCAAGCTCGACGTGCTCTCGGGCTTCCCGGTGGTCAAGGTGGGTGTGGAGCACCGCCCGGACGGGAGCGTGCGCTACGCGGAGATTCCCGGCTGGGGCGACCTGACCGGCATCCAGAGCCGGGAGGAGTTGCCGGCCAGCCTGAAGTACTTCATCGATCTCATCGAAGACTACACCCAGACCCCGGTGGTGATGTTCTCCACCAGCCCCCGCCGCGAGGACACCTTTGGGGCGGTGAGCTGGGTTTAGCCGCTCTTTAAGGCCACCACGCGGCCGCCGGTGAGGGCCAGCAGTTCCTCCGGCGAGAGGCCGAACAACGCAAAAGGGGTGCCGGCCGCCGCGTAGATGCGCTGGTACTGGAACAGATCGGGGTCCATCAGGGCCTCGAGGGGCTGGGCGTGGCCCACAGGCGGCACCCCGCCGATGGCAAAGCCGGTGACCCGGCGCACATACTCGGCGTCGGGCTTTTCCAGCCTTTCCCCCAGATGGGCCTCGAGCCGCGCTACATCCACCCGGTTGGCCCCCGAGACCAAAAGCAGGTAGGGCTTGCCGCTCCCGGCCCCCCGAAAAACCAACGACTTGACGATCTGGCCTACCGCACAGCCCACCGCCGCGGCGGCTTCCTGGGCGGTGCGGGTTGAAGCCGATAGCTCCTGCACCTGCAGGTGGGCAAAGCCCCGCCGATTCAGGGCTTCCTGCACTTTTTGCGCGCTGGGGGATAGCTTCATCGCGAAAGCTCGTGCAGGATGCCGCAAAGCAGGGCGATGCGGGCGGGTATCTGGGGGATGTAGACATTCTCGCTGAGCTGGTGGGCGGCTTCGCCGAACAGGCCCAGCCCGTCCAGGGTGGGCACCCCCAAAGCCGCGGTAAAGTTGCCGTCGGAGCCGCCCCCAACCCGCCCAGGGCCGAGCTGCAGGCCCAGTTCGGCCCCGATGCGCCGGGCCATCTCGAAGAGCTCGAGCGAGGCCGGGCTGGGCTCCATGGGGGGGCGGTTCAGGCCGCCCTCGAGCGAGAGGGTGGCCCCGGGCAGCACCGGCTGCAGGGCCCTGAGGGCCTTTTCCACCCGCTCCGCCTCGGCCATCGTCCAGACCCGCAGGTCGATCTCCACCCAGGCGGTGGCCGCCACCACGTTGCTGGTGGTGCCCCCCTTGATCACATTGGGCCCCAGGGTGGTGCCTTTGTCCCAGTCCTGCAGGGCCTCCACCCTGAGCACCTGGTGGGCCAGCTCCACGATAGCGTTGACCCCCTTCTCGGGCTCGACGCCCTGGTGGGCGGGTTTGCCGTGGGCGGTGAGGCGGTACTGGCCCACCCCTTTACGGGCCACCTTGAGGTCGCCGTTGCCCATGGGGGCTTCCAGCACCAGCACCAGGTCGTTGCGCAGCGCAGCGGCCTCGATGGCCGGCCGCGAGGCCGTGGAGCCCACCTCCTCGTCGGGGGTGAAGAGCAGCTCGAGCGCGGGCAGGCCCAGCCCTAAGGCCTGGTTGGTGCGCAAGGCCCACAGGAGCTGCACGATGTTGCCTTTCATGTCGTACACCCCAGGGCCGTAGGCCCGCTCGCCTTCAATCTTCCAGGGCACCGCAAAAGCCCCCACCGGGTGCACGGTGTCGAAGTGGCACAGCACCAGCGCTTTTTTGCCCGTGCCCGGGATGCCCACCCTCAGCAGCGGGCCGTTGGGGGTTTCCTCGCGCTTGAGGCTTCCCAAAGGCGCAAACTGCGCGGCAATCCAGTCGGCTACCCGGGCGAGGCCGGGCAGGTCGTGGGAGGGGGCCTCGAGGGTCACAATGGCCTCGAGGTCTTGCAGGATGGCCGGAAGTTGGGGCTGTAGGTACTCGATTGGCTTCACGGGCTCATACTACTGTTTGGGGCCGCCTAGGGGAATCTTTCTGCTATCCTATTTCGGTGTTAGCCTCTCGCCCCGAGATCAAGTCCCAGCTCAAAGCCGCCATTGCCCAGGCCCTGGAGGCCCTGGGCCTCTCGGAGTGGCCCGAGATTGTCGTGCAGGAAACCCCACCGGACAAGGAAGGCGACTACGGTACGCCAATTGCCATGAGCCTGGCCCGTACCCTGCGCAAAGCCCCGCCCCAGATCGCCGCCGATCTGCTGCAGAACATCCAGCTCCCGGCCTGGGTTCGGCGTACTTTTGTGCTGGGGGGCTACCTTAACTTCGAGCTCGAGCCGGCCTTTCTGGTGCAGTCGGCCACGCTGCCCATGGCCCCTTTTCCTAAGGTGGCGGGCAAGGTGCTTTTGGAGCACACCTCGGTCAACCCCAACAAAGAGCTGCACGTAGGGCACCTGCGCAACATCTGCCTGGGGGATTCCCTGGCGCGCATACTGCGCTTTGTGGGCCGCGAGGTAGAAGTAATGAACTACATCGACGACACCGGGCGGCAGGCCGCCGAGAGCCTCTACGCCCTGGCGTATTTTGGCCTCGATCGGCCCCCGGCCGGGGTTAAATACGACCACTGGGTGGGCGAGGCCTACGTGCGGCTGCACCAGGCCATGGAAGATCCCGAGCAAAAAGCCCGCATCGAGCAGGGGGTGCAATCCACCCTCCACCGCCTGGAGGCGGGCGAGCTGCGCGGAGAGGTAGACAAAATTCTGCGGGCCCAGCTACAAACCATGTACCGCCTGGGTGCCGAGTACAACGCCCTGGTCTGGGAGTCCGACATCGTGCGGGAAGGACTGCTGGGCAAGGCCATGCAAATCCTGGAAGCCTCCCCCTACGTCTCGCGCCCCATCGAGGGCAAGTATGCGGGGGCCCTGGTCATGGATACCAGCGCTTTTATCCCCGGCCTGGAAGACCCCTACCTGGTGCTGATCCGCTCCAACGGCACCTCCACCTACACCGCCAAGGACATCGCCCTGCAGTTCTGGAAGATGGGCCTGCTCGAGGGCCTGCGCTTCGTGACCTACGATACCCAGCCCAGCGGGGCGCCCCTGTACAGCACCCACCCCGAAGGCCTACCCCTGCCGTTCGGTGGGGCCAGCGAGACCATCAACGTGGTGGACGCCCGCCAGAGCCACGCCCTGCGGGTGGTACAGGCCTCGCTCGAGGTAGAGGGGCGGCACGACCTGGCCGAGAAATGCTTCCACCTGGCCTACGAGACGGTGCTGCTCGAGGGCCGGCAGATGTCTGGGCGCAAGGGCATCGTGGTCTCGGTGGACGAGGTGATGGACGAAGCAGTCAGACGGGTGCGGGCGGTGATCGCCGAGAAAAACCCCGACCACCCCAACCCCCAGGAAGCCGCCGAGCAGATCGGGGTGGGGGCGGTGCGCTTCGCCATGCTCAAAACCGAGGCCAAAAAGCAGATCGACTTCCGCTACGACCAGGCCCTGAGCCTCGAAGGGGATACCGGCCCCTACATCCAGTACGCCTACGCCCGCGCTGGCTCGATCCTGCGCAAGGCCGAGGAGCAGGGGCTTATTCAGGAAGCCCCTGACTTCACCCAGGCCACGCCCTATGAGGTGGCCCTGGCCAAGACCCTGCTGCGCTTCCCCGAGGCTGTGCAGGACGCTGCCCGCAACAAAGCCCCGCACATCGTGGCCCAGTACCTGCTCGAGCTGGCCGCGGCCTGGAGCGGCTTCTACAACGCCAAAACCCCCGATGGCCGGCCTGCCACCCCGGTGCTCACCGCGCCTTCGGGGCTGCGCGGGGTGCGGCTGGAGCTGGTGAAGGCCCTGCGCCAGACCCTCAAGCAGGGCCTGGGCCTGCTGGGCATGGAAGCCCCCGAGGTTATGTAGCACCCCCGGGCAAGCAAATTGGCACCACCATGGCTTGCTAACGGCCTGCTCCACGGCCAGCTTCTTGCATCCTAGCGCACACCCCGCGCCACGCTCAGCGAAGAAAACGTGTCCCTTTGGTGGGGTTGGTTCGGTGCTGGAAGGTGGCCGACTACCCCAATCCGGTATTGGCTCCGGTGAAAAACCCCGTCGTGCTTGCTGTTGCGGTTTTGCTGCGCCATTAACGGTAGGGGTCGTGTACAGCGTCCACCCCCTTGGGGTGTGGGTGTTACGTGGATGTGCATTTTGCACATCGGGTTGGCTTTCACCGTGTTACCCTGCATGGGAGGTTTAACGAAGGAGTTCACGCCTTGAGAAGGGGAGGTAGCAAACACAAGCAAGCTGGCTCGAGCCAACCGCTCGGAGGTTTTTTCCGGCGGGGTTTGCCGAAGCGATCCCATGCTGAATTGGCCCTGGTGGTGTGCCCTTACGCCCTCTCAACGCTGCGCAATAGTCGACCGGGGATTCGTGCGGGACAGGTATACGGTCGCACATACGCCGCCTGGGCCCACTGGACATTGAGCAAGGAGCGTGTACATGAGTAAATCCGGAGGACCCATTCAGCTTAAACTATGGGGCCCGGCCCGGCTGGAGTACCAGGGGCGCGAGTTGAAACTTCAGCGCAAGGGTCTGGCCATACTGTACTACCTTGCCCTGGAAGGGGCTACCCGCCGCGAAGTGCTGGCGGATCTGCTCTGGGGCCACTCGGCGGCCTCACAGAACCTGCGGGTTGAGCTGCACCGCCTGGGCCAGGCTTTGGCCCCCCTGGGGTATACCTTGTTCAAAGCCGGGGAAGACCCCCTACAACTGCCACCTTTTATTACCCTGGATCGTACCCCGGCGCCGGGGGCGCCCATGGAAGGGCTGGAGGAAATCTCGGTGGAGTTCAGGGCCTGGCTCGAGGGCCAGCGCTCACAGCTCATGGCCAATAGCTCCGGCATGGTAGGGCGCGAGCGTTTGGTGCAGGAGGTGGCCTCGCAGATCGTTTTGCCCTCGGTGTTGATTCTAACTGGACGGCCCGGTTCCGGGCGCACGGCTTTTGCTCAAGCTCTGGCTAAAGCCCTGGGGATGCCCTTTCTGGAGGGCCCTCGAGGGGGTGGCAAGGCCCTGCACTACCTGCGCCCCCCCTACGCCGATGTTTCGATAGAGCGCATACTTACCGACCGGGACGGGCTTTGGGTGGTGGAGCGTTCCTCCTACGGCGAGGATCCCAGGCTCATCCTGGAGCTGAGAAGCCATTACCCCGCCGAGCGCACCCGCTACATCACCCTGCCACCCCTGTCCTGGGCGGAGGCCCGCGCTTCCGTGCTCGCCAACCTGCCCTTTGCCCAGGCAGCACGGCTGTTTCTGGCCTCGGGGGGGTCGCCCGGCCACCTGCGGGAGCTGCTGGCTGTGCCGCACAACGGCAGCGAGATGCCCTTGCCCCAGCGGGTGCGGGCGCAGGTTCAGCTCGAGTCCCGGATGTTGTCGCTGGAGGCCCGGCTGGCCCTGGAGCGCCTGTCGGTGCACCCCGGCCCCTACAGCCAGGGGTTGCTGGATGCCCTCGAGGCCACGCCCTACCTCGACGAACTCGAGCGCCGCGGCTGGTTGATCTATGCCGGCCAGTGGCAGTTTTCCGATGACGCCAGCCGCCGGGTTTTGTACCTGGGATTGCAGCCCGGTCGACGCCAGCAGTACCACCGCCAGGCCGCCCTGCAGTGCGCGATGGAAGAGCAGCGCATGGCCGAGGCCTACCACCGCCTGATGGCCGGGGATACCGCCGACTGGGGCACTTTTGTCAACACCCTGCCGGGCTGGACCCGCTACGGCCTCAAGGCCTGGCTGGGCATGCACGAAACCCTTCCGATGGCGCCCAGCCTTAGCGAAGTGGCCAAGGGCAGCGAACTGGTTCTGCTGGAGGAGGCCCGCTTTGGACAGGGCTTTGAGGTGGATGGACGCCATGTGCGCTGGATGCGCACACCCTCCCAGAGCACTGCCTCGGGCATTATCTGGGCAGCGCACGATGAAGCCTCGCTGCTGCACCTCAAGGGCAACGCCTATGTAGAAAACCCCCTGGGAGTCGGCATCTCGGGTCGCGCCGCCCCCCTCGTGCTGGAAATTCAGGAGCCCCGCGAAGCCCGCGCCATCTTCCTCCCGGGCATCCAGGCCGGTGCGCTGGCTGACAATGCGCTTTTGTTGCCTTTGCAGGAGGAGCTCGACGTCTGGTTCCGGGTGCCGGCTGGCGCCAGCATCCGCCTGACCAGCAGCGCTGAGAGCGGTCTGATAGACCTCGAGGTCACCTCCTACCGTGTGGCGCCGCCTCTTTTAGCGCAGTCGGCTCCTAAAGTGGAGGTATTCGAATTTTTTCGAAGCGCGGTAGAGGCCGCCAGGAAAAACTAACTCCAGACGGGGGTCGGTGCCCCCAACGCACAAGCTGCAAGCCCCTGGAAAAGCACCAGGGATGTGCTTTCTTCGCCGAGCGAAGCGATTTGAAAATTATCTTTTTGAATCCGGTACTATAGGCTGGCCTGAAGGCCGACCTGCTCTATCCAGGCCCTGAGCTTGCTAATGGAGAAGCGGCTCATCGAGGTGGCGTGCTCTTTGTACACCAGGGTGGGTACACTGCGCTTGCCGTTGTTGATCTTCATGACCAGCTCGGCCGCGGTGGGATCATGCTCGATGTTGATTTCCTGGAAGGGCAGGCCAAGGTTGGTTAGGGCTTGTTTGGCGGCGTGGCAGTCGGGACACCAGGAGGTTGTGTACATCGTAATCATAGCCAGTGAGTAGTTTAGGGAGAACCTGGGCTGTGCACTGTGCCTTTGCTAACCTGTTTGTCTGGCCTTCGTTACGCGCGGCAGGGTTGTTTTGGCCGAGGGCTGGTATAAACAAAGACGGCCATGCCCGAACTACCTGAAGTGGAGACCACCCGGCGCATCCTCGAGCCCTACCTGCTGGGCCAGCGCATCCAACAACTCCGGCACCAAGACCCCGCCCGCTACCGCAACACCGAGCGGGCCGAGGGGCGCAGGGTGCTGGGTACTTCCCGCCGGGGCAAGTACCTGATTATTCACCTGGATAAGAACCTCGAGCTCATCGTGCACCTGGGTATGACCGGGGGCTTTCGCTTTGAGCCGCACCGGCATACCCGGGTCACCCTGCACCTGCCCGACCGGATCCTCTACTACACCGACCCCCGGCGCTTTGGGAAGTGGTGGGTGGTAAAGGCGGGCGACTACCGTGAGATTGGCCTCCTGGAGCGCATGGGGCCCGAACCGCTCTCGGACCATTTCACCCTCGCGCACTTCCAGCAGGCACTTAGCACCCCCCGGAAGATCAAGGAGGTGCTGCTCGCGCAAGAAGCGGTGGCGGGGCTGGGCAATATCTACGCCGACGAGGCGCTGTGGCTGAGCAAAATTCACCCCGAACGGCCCGCCCATACGCTATCTTTGCCTGAGATCAGGAGGCTGTACAGGGCCATCCGGGAGGTGATGGAGCGGGCGGTGGAGGCCGGTGGCTCCACGCTTTCCGACCAGAGTTACCGGCAGCCCAATGGCCAGCCTGGCTACTTCCAGTTCCAACACAACGCCTACGACCGCACCGGCCAGCCCTGCAAGCGCAGGGGCTGCAAGGGCCGGATTGCCAAGATTGTGGTGGGCGGCCGTGGAACCCACTTCTGCCCGCAGTGCCAGCCAGATAGCCTCTAGCCGGGGTTTTCCGGGTTGGCCTCTGGCAGCTTTCCCTGTTCCGCCAGGGTGTTGGTGACAATCCAGGCCTCGGCCTCCTCGGGGGTTCTGGCCCGGTAGACCTCCTCGCCGGTGCGCTTGTCCACGATGCCATAGGCCTTGCTGCCCTTGAGGGGTTTGTACTCGTAAGGGGCCGACTGGAGGAAAGTCTCGAGGTCCACCCCCTCGCCCAGCATCTGGCGGAACCAGGCCTGCTGGGCCTGCTCGACCCGCCGGTAACCCCAGTAGTTGACCAGGCCAAACAGGGCGATGAGTACAAAGAGGGCCAGAAAAACCACAATCCAGCTCATAGCCCTAGTCTAGTGGGTCATGGGCCGCGGCAGCGAAGTAGTATCATCATCTATATGAGCCAATTGCACATTGTACTCCTTACAAATCCGTGGCCTGCTCAACCGGTGGGAGGGGTCTGTTGAAGGTCTTGCTGCTGGCCGGCGGCCCCCCCGGCGAACACGAGGTCTCGCTCTCCTCGGCGCGGGGGGTGCTGGCGGCCATGCCCCACCCCACCGAGCTGGCCGTGATCGCCAAAGATGGCAAGTGGCTGCTGGGCGAGGACGCGCACGAAGCCCTGCAGGCCGGTGTAGCCGAGCAGGGCACCCATCCCTTTCCGCCCCCCGTTCCCTGGCAAGACTACGATGTGGTCTTTCCGCTGCTGCACGGCCCCCTGGGCGAGGATGGGGTGATCCAGGGGTTTTTACAGCTCCTGCGGCGGCCCTATGTGGGCGCGGGGGTGGCCAGCTCGGCGCTGTGCATGGACAAGGATCTCTGCAAGCGGGTGCTGCGCCAGGCCGGTATCCCGGTGGTACCCTGGGTGACCCTGTACAAAGGCGAAACGCTGCCAGAGATCCCCTTCTCCCCGCCCTACTTTGTGAAGCCGGCCAACACCGGCTCCTCGGTGGGCATCTCCAAGGTCAAGGCTGAGCAGGACGCAACCCGTGCCCTGGCCGAAGCTTTTGCCTGGGATTCAAAGGTGCTGGTGGAGCAGGGCATTGAGGGGGTGCGGGAGCTCGAGGTGGCCCTTTTGGGCAACATTCACGCCGAGGCCAGCGTGGTGGGCGAGATCACCTACCAGGCCGAGTTCTACGACTACGAGACCAAGTACACCCCGGGCAAAGCCCAGCTTCACCTGCCCGCGCCCATCCCCCCCGAACTCTCGGAACGAATCCGCGCCACCGCTATCGAAGCCTACCGGATCCTGGGGGTGCGCGGGATGGCGAGGGTAGACTTTTTCCTCTCGCCCCAGGGGGGGCTTTATCTCAACGAGTTCAACACCATCCCCGGCTTCACCCCCACCAGCATGTACCCCAAGCTTTGGCAGGCCACCGGCCTGGCCTACCCAGACCTGCTCGACCGGCTGGTGCGGCTGGCCCTTGAGGCCTAAATCTAAAGGTCACTCTTCACTTTGCAGGAAGAAATCTCGGCAAAAGTCCAGCCGGGCTGCCCAGAATAGACAGCCCGGCGTAGTTGTGCACGCAGCACCAACTATATTGGGTTGCCGTTATAGGTTACCGTATAGCTGTTGCAGCCGTTGTACTGAATTACCAGCCTGTTGCTGGCGCTGTCCTGGAAGGTGGCCTTGCCAGCAATGAAGGAGGACATGCAGCTTGCCCTGTTATGTTGCAGGTTCTCACCATTCATATCAAGCACAAAATTTTCACCAGATACCCTGTAGGCAAAACGGCCATTAAAGTTGGTGACCCCTGCATCGTAAGGGTTGCTATTGCCATCCAAGCTGGGTGTGTAACTCAGGTTGAGCCCAAAAGCAATTTTGTCTCTACCCTCCTCGATTAGGAACCCGTATCGAACCTGGTAGGCCCCGCCCGAGCCCGGGGTAAAATCTACACCCAAGACAAGCCTGCCTTGGCTGGCGCCGCCACTCACACTCAGGTTGATTACAACCGTATAACCGCTGCGTGGATCGCCGTCGTTTTTATCCCGAATTTTTATCGAACCATTGGTAACAGCACCATTGCTGTCTCTGCAGTTGTTGTAGAAAGCCTCAGCGCTTGCGGGAATACCATCCCGATCCCTATCAACCGGATTATCCGGATATGTAATGCTCCCACCTCCCGGGCAATTTAGCGTACCTTGCACGTGGATAAGGCTTCCCTCTACCCCCAGTTGGCGCAGGTAGCCAGCCACCTGAGGGTACTCCCGCTCAACCAACGCGGCCGCAAATCCCAAGGCGTTGAGAGTGCCTACGCCACCTCCTATGCCTGTCGCGATTTGGTCAACATAATTTACCAGTATTGACTTGTGGGCACTGGCCTGACTCGCGCTAAAAACAGTGAGGGAGTCAGTAGGCACCCCAGGAACATCATTACTCAAATCACTTGACCCAGGCGAGCAAGATACCAACATGCTGAGGAGAACTAAAAGGCCGGTGGCTTTCACCAATTTTCTCATAATCCTCCTTTGGGCCACACGTGCTTTATGTGTTTGCAGTGTTCAAACGAAACACCATAAGCAACCTAAGTGCCCACTGACCGAATCTAGTACATACCTTTGGATTCCGTTGTGAGAAATGACCACAGGCTCGGCATAAAACCGAATAAACCCATACCTAGCCCCATCCCATGCTTGATGCAGGTAGCAGGTACTTTTGATCTGTGGGTCTACAACACCACCTATGATCAGCGGATGTTGTTCATGCTGGTGCTGGTAGTTTCTCCACCAATCCCACGCCCCTCTTTCACTGGCTCAGTTGATAAAAGCCTGACACTTCCAATGGAAGTGTTTCGGCCAGTCGACACGAAAAGCAAGCAGTCATCAAATCCCTAGCAGCTGCCGGTAGAGGGCCAGGTATTCCTGGGCCGGTTTCTCCCAGGAAAAGTCCTGCTGCATGGCCCGCCGGGCTACGGCTTTGCGGTCGGGGTGGTGGAGAAAGGCCTGCACCCCCCAGAGGATCCCCCCAACGTCCGCGGTCTCGAAGATAAAGCCGGTCTCCCCATGCTTTACGGTGTCCAAGAGGCCGCCCACCGCCCGCACGATGGGCGGGGTGCCGTAGCGCATGGCGATGAGCTGGGCCAGGCCGCAAGGCTCGAAGCGTGAGGGCATTAGAAAGCCGTCGGAGCCGGCATAGATGCGGTGGGCCAGGGGTTCGTTGTAGCCCTGCGTGTAGGCCAGGCGGCCTTTGAGGTGCGCGGCCATCCAGGCGAAGGTGCGCTCGAGGTTGGGGTCGCCACTGCCCAGCACCACCAGATTCACCCCCAGGCCCATCAGGCCGTCCACTGCATCGGCAATCAAATCCATCCCTTTCTGATGGGCAAAACGCGAGACCACCCCCAGGGTGGGCCGGTCTTCCAGGCCCAGCTCCGATAGCAACAAAGCCCGGTTGCGGGCCTTGCCCGAGAGGTCACTGGCGTCGTAGGGGTGCGCCAGGTAAGGGTCGGTGGCGGGGTTCCAGTACTCGGTGTCGAGGCCGTTCAGGATGCCCCGCAGCTTCCACTGCTGGGCCCGCAGAACCCCGTCGAGCCCCTCGCCCCCTTCGGGGGTGGTGATCTCCCAGGCATAGCGCGGCGAGACGGTGGTCACCGCGTCGGCGTTCACGATGCCGGCCTTCATCAGGTTGACCGAGCCGTGGTGCTCGAGGCCCGCCCCGTAGTAGGTCTCACCCGGCAGGCGCGTCCAGGCGTAGAAGTCCTCGGGGTTCCAGACCCCCTGGTAGGCCAGGTTGTGGATGGTGTAGACCGTGCGGGCCCGGAACCAGCCCAGGTTGCGCAGCAGCGGCAGCAGGGCGGCCTGCCAGTCGTGGGCGTGTACGATATCAAAATCGCCCAGCAGCTCGGCAGCGGCCAGGGCGAAGCGCACGAAGCGGCGGAAGTCGTCGGGGTAGCCGTAGGGCTTGTCGCGGGCGAAATCCCCCAGCCCCACCAGCACGTAGCGCACCCCGCCGTGCTCGGCGTGGCCGATCCCAATCTTCTCGCGCTGGCCTTCGAAGCTGAACCAGGCCTCGCCCACGTAGTAGCCCTGGATACCCCAGTACCAGGGGATAAAGATGGTGGGCTCGAGGCCCTGCTTCTTCAGGGCCTGGGGCAGGCTCCCGATCACATCGGCCAGGCCCCCCACCTTGGCAAAGGGGAAGGCTTCGGAGGCGACAAAGGCAACTTTCATAGGCGTATAGGCAGTTTACCCCTCTGACCGGGTTTCTTCACGCCAGACCCCCTCCGGCAGCCAGAGGCCCGCGACGCTTTGCATGGCCTGCAGGCTGGGATAGGTATACACCCAGACTGCGCAGGGTTGCAGGGCTTGCTGGCTCAGGTAGGCCGTGGTGGGGATGCGCCGGTACTCGCGGCCTTCATCCTCGAGCCGATCCAGCAGCAGGAGGGCATACTCCAGGTCGGCAAACCACTGCACCTCGCCCCAGACCCGCCCCTCCCCCGGCACCACCCCTGGATAGGCGTAGGGGCGGCCCTTGCCTTTGGGGATGTGGAAGAGCTGGAAACCTTCTATATAGGCCTCGGCCGAGCGCAGCCAGCCGGCCTCTTTCGAGACCTGGAAGTTGCGCTCGCCCTGCTGGAGGGTACCGTAGACAAAAACCGCTTCTGGAACCTTCATCTTCAGCCAAGCATACCGCTATTGCTTCGCTCACCCGAAGTGCTTGATGCCTTCTCGAATGCTTAGAAGAACGGCCCCCTCTTTTTGGACGGCTTGGAGGTCTTCAGGGTTGCCGGAGATGACGTAATCCGGCTTGCACTTTCGTACCAGCGCAATCAGGAAATCGTCTTTAGGGTCGGGAGAATCGTCTCGGATTCTTCCAGGAACAACCTTGATCCCGCGGGCGCGCAAAAGCAGGACAACCGCTGCAATATATCGGGGCTCCACTTTTTTGCGGTTGGCAACTTCTTTGATCTCTTTGATCAGCGCTTCGGAATAAAAGACCTGGTGCTTGCCTTTGAGCAGTTTCACCAGGGTGTGGGCGGTGGGGCCACCGGGGTTGAGAAGGGCAGCTATATAAAAGCTGGTATCGAGCACCAATTTCACACAGACTTACCTTTTTTTCGGCTTGCCCGGTACGCCTTTACAGCTTTGCTGGCCTCTTCTATTGCCTGTTCTTCGCTTCGCTCTTGATGAGGGTTGGCGCGCAGGAGCAGGCTTTCAGCCAGCATAATATCAATGGCTTTTTCCAGCTCCCGATCCCATCCTTTACCCTTTATCTTTTTCAGATCGGCGATTTTCTTTTCCAGACCACGCGGTAAGGCCAGCATCTTGATCTAAGTTTAGCACGCAGCAAGTACGGTAGGCCTTGCGGACTACCGCCCCAGCAGCAGCACCACCACCGGGTGTTCGGCCTCGGGTAGGGAGAGGAGCTTGCGCACCTCCTCGTCGTAAAAGGTGGCGGCGGGGTAGGCCTGCAGCCCCAGGGCGGTGGCAGCCACCATTACCTCGCCCACCGCATAGCCCACCTCCAGAAGCGCATAGCGGAAGCCGCGCAGCCCAAAGACCGCCTCGGAGCGCTCCGGTACGGCGCTGAATACCACCAGCGCCGCCGAGGCTTCCACCGCTTCCAGATCCATCAGGGCGGCCCGCCAGCTTTTGGGGTCGAAGCGGCTGGAAAGCTGTTCTAGCTGGTGCTGCTTGGCCGCGTAGTGGTAGATGCCCTGGAAGGTGTCCTGCAGGTGCTGCACGGCCAGGTAGACCTCGAGCGGATACGCACCCCCCGCCGAGGGATACCCCCGACCCCCCCGGCGCACCGCCAGGGGGGCCAGCACCTGCGAAAGCTCGGCCTGGGTGATGGAGGAGCCCACCTTGGGGGTGGTGGGGGCCACCCGCGAGAGCACCCGCCAGACCGCCGGGCCCCCATCGCGGGCTGGCTCTGCAAGCTCGACCGACTCCAGCGGGTTGGCATAGACCTTGGCTGCCGGGGCCCGCCCGCCCGGTAGCTCGTCACCGGGGAAGATGCGCGTCAGGCGGTAAAAAACCTTGCCGGGGTGCTTGTCCATACATGCCGATGGCCCATAGTCTACCCTAGACCTCTTGAGGCTACAGGCTACCCACCTCGGGCTAGAATCTGTAGCTCTTGGGCACCACCACAATCCCTTCCGGCGTAACGGTAAACCCCCGGGCCCGGTCGGCCTCGAGGTCGTAGCCGATCTCGGTGTGGGGTGGGATGACCACATTTTTGTCCACGATGGTGTTGCGCAGCTTGGCGTAGCGGCCCACCTCCACCTCGTCGAAGAGCACGCTGCGCTCAACCAGGGCGTAGGAGTTGATGCGGGTTCGGCGGAAGATCACCGATTCGCGGATGGTGCCGCCGGAGATGATGCAGCCCCCGGCAATCAGGCTGTTGAAAGCCTGGCCGGTGCGGGCCCCGGCCTCGTGCACAAACTTGGCGGGGGGCGAGTTGAAGTTGGCCGCCCGCAGGGGCCATTCGGGGTTGTACAGGTCGAACTCCGGGGTGACCTGGATCAGATCCATGCTGGCCTCAAAGTAGGCGTCAATGGTGCCCACGTCGCGCCAGTAGGTGTTGGGGCCGCTCTGGCCGGGGATGGGGTTGCGTTTGAAATCGTAGACCTGGATGCGGTAACCCTCGCTCAGGGCGCGGGGGATCACGTCCTTGCCGAAGTCGTGCGAGGAGTTGGGGTCTTTGGCGTCGTGCTCGAGCTTCTCTACCAGGGCCTCGGTACGGAAGATGTAGTTGCCCATCGAAACCAGGGCCAGCTCGGGCTTGCCGGGGATGGGGGTGGGGTTCTTGGGTTTTTCCTGAAAACCCACCAGGCGCCACTGGTCGTCTACTTGCAGCACCCCGAAACGGCTGGCCTGCTCGATGGGCACGGGGTAGGCCGCGATGGTGAGGTCGGCCCTGTGGTCCTCGTGGTAGTCCAGCATGTGGGCGATGTTCATCTTGAAGATGTGGTCGCCCCCGAAAATGGCCACGTGCTCGGGTTTGTGGTTGTGGATGAGGTGCAGGTTCTGGTAGATGGCATCGGCGGTGCCACGGTACCAGACCGGCCCCAGCTCCTCGTAGCGGTACATCTGGGCCGGCACCAACAGAATGAAAGCATCCTCCAGGAAGCCGCCAAACCGCCAGTGCCGCTGCACGTGCTCGGTAAGGGACTGGGCTTTGAACTGGGTTAGTACATAAATCCCATAGATTCCCGAGTTCAGGAAGTTGTTGAGCACAAAGTCGATGATGCGGTAGCGGGCTCCGAAGGGCACCGAGGGCTTGGCGCGCTTGGCCGTGAGCGGGAACAGCCTTGAACCCTGACCCCCCGCGAGAATCATCCCCAAAACTCGCATAGACATGACGAAGTTGCCTCCTTTGCCAACAGCATAACAGGCCTGCGGTTGCGCTAAAAGCCTGGGGTGGGTATCCGCCCTGGCTCAGGTTCTTGGTGAGCGGGCTGTGGGTATACTTTTCCAGCATGAGGCTTTCCTACGAGGCGCTCGAATGGCGCACACCCATTGAAAATTCCACCGAACCGGTCTCCCTGCCGCCGCCCCCGCCTTTTTTTGGTCAGGAGCGGGCCCGCGAGGCGCTGGAGCTGGCGATTCGGGGAGGTTTTCACGCCTACCTGGTGGGGCCGCCCAGCCTGGGTAAGCACGAGGCCCTGCTGGCTTACCTCAGCACCCAGAGCGTGGAAACCCCGCCCGACCTGCTGTACGTACCCCTCTCGGAGCGGAAGGTAGCGGTGCTGACCCTGCCCAGCGGGCAGGAAATTCACCTGGCCGAGGCGGTGGAGGGCCTTCTGCTGGAGGTCAACCGGCTGGACGAGCTGTTCCGCCAGGGCTCTTTTCTGCGGGAAAAAACCCAGCTCGAGGCCCGCTTCAAGGAGGCCCGCGAACAACAGCTCGAAGCGCTCCGGCGCGAAGCCCAGGAGGCGGGGTTTGCCCTGTCTACCAACGGCGAGCGGCTGGAGCTCACCGGCCCCGGCCCGGTGCCCGCCGAACTCAGTGCCCGGCTGGAGGAGGTCACCCTGGGCAGCCTGGCCGCTTCCGCCGAGCTCGAGGTCGCCCTCCGCCGGCTGCGCCGCGACTGGGCCCTGCACTACCTGAACAACCGCTTTGAGCCCTTGTTTCAGCGCTTCCCCCAGGCCAGGGCCTACCTCGAGGCCCTGCGGGCCCGCCTGGCCCGCTACGCCGAGACCGGCGAGCCCCTCGACCCGGCCCAGTGGCGGCCCAACCTGCTCACCTCCTCCAGTAGCGGCACCCCACCCCCCATCGTCTACGAGCCCTACGCCACCGCCCCCCGGCTCTTTGGGCGGCTGGACTACCTGGTGGATCGGGGGGTGTGGAGCACCAACGTCAGCCTGATCCGCCCCGGCGCGGTGCACCGTGCCCAGGGGGGGTATCTGATCCTGGATGCCCTGAGCCTCAAGCGCGAGGGCACCTGGGAGGCCTTCAAGCGGGCCCTGCGCAACGGCCAGGTTGAGCCGGTGACCGAGCCCCAGGCCCCGGCCGGCCTCGAGGTCGAACCCTTCCCCATCCAGATGCAGGTGATCCTGGTCGGCACCCCCGAGGCCTTCGAGGGGCTGGAGGAAGATCCGGCCTTCAGCGAGCTGTTTCGCATCCGGGCCGAGTTCTCACCCACCCTGCCCGCCAGCCCCGAAAACTGCACGGCCCTGGGGGGGTGGCTCCTGGCCCAGGGCTTCCAGCTTACCCAGGGCGGCCTCACCCGGCTTTACGACGAGGCCCGGAGGATGGCCGAGCAGCGCGACCGCATGGATGCCCGCCTGGTGGAGATTCGGGCCCTGGCCGAAGAGGCCGCTGTTCTGGGTGGAGGTCTCCTCACCGCCGAGTCCGTGGAGCAGGCCATTGCCGCCCGCGAGCACCGGAGCTTTCTCTCCGAGGAGGAGTTTTTGCGGGCGGTGCAGGAGGGGGTCATCCGCCTGCGTACTACCGGCAGGGCGGTGGGTGAGGTGAACAGCCTGGTGGTGGTCGAGGCCGCACCCTACTGGGGCCGCCCGGCCCGCCTGACCGCTCGAGCCGCCCCCGGCCGCGATCACCTGATTTCCATAGACCGCGAGGCCGGCCTGGGCGGGCAGATTTTCCACAAGGCGGTGCTCACCCTGGCCGGCTACCTACGCAGCCGCTACATCGAGCATGGCTCCCTACCGGTAACGATCAGCCTGGCTTTCGAGCAAAACTACGTCTCCATCGAGGGCGACTCGGCTGGGCTGGCCGAGCTGGTGGCGGCGCTATCGGCCATTGGCAACCTTCCCCTGCGCCAGGATCTGGCCGTGACAGGTGCGGTAGACCAGACCGGCAAGGTGCTGGCGGTGGGGGCCATCAATGCCAAGGTGGAGGGGTTCTTCCGGGTCTGCAAGGCGCTGGGGCTGAGCGGAACCCAGGGGGTGATTCTGCCCGAGGCCAATCTGGCCAACCTGACCCTGCGGGCCGAGGTGCTCGAGGCCGTTCGGGCTGGGCAGTTCCACATCTACGCGGTTGAGACGGCCGAACAGGCCCTCGAGATTCTGGCCGGTGCCCGCATGGAGGGCTTCCGGGGTCTGCAAGAAAAGATCCGGGCGGGCTTGGAGGCCTTTGCCCGGCTCGAGGAAGGCCACGATAAAGAGGACAGGGAATAACCAGCAGCCCGGCCGCCACAGTGTACCCTTGGCCCTTGGCGTATCATGCAGCTATGCGCTGGCGGGTGATGGTTTTGCTGCTACTAGGCGGCCTGGCTTTGGCCCAGAATTCAGATGCCCAGGCCTTTGCCCTGCGCCTCGAGCAGGCCTGGCGGCTGGTTAAGGAGCGTTACTACGACACCAGCTTCAAAGGGCTGGACTGGGAGGCTATAGGCCACGCTTACCGGCAGCGCCTGGGTGAGGTACGGGACTGGGAGGGGCTATACCGCCTGCTCGATGAGATGTACGGCGAACTGCGCGACGACCACTCGAGGGTGCTGAGCCCTGCCGAGGCCCGGCATCTGTTGGGCGGTGCGCAGTGCCTGCCCCTGCCTTTCAAAGATCAAGATCTACTTCCCAGCGTCGCCCCGCCCAGCCCCAGGCCAGCCCAGCCAGCGCCCCCGGCCCCACCCCCTTCTCAACCCTCTCGAACCCCTCCCGAGGCCCCCCAGGTGCGCTTCATCAATGGGGTGGTCGTGGTGCGGCTGAGCAACCTGATTGATGCGACGAGCTCGAGCGTACTACAAAACGCCATCCGCCAGTACGAGGCCAGGGCCCGGGGCTATGTGCTGGATCTGCGGGGCAACCCCGGCGGGCTGGCCCTGCGCATGGCCGAGGTGGCCGGCATCTTTATGCGGGGGGTGCCCTGGCGCATTGTGAGCCGGGGTCTGGGGGGCGTTCCACTGCCCACCACCCCCTTCTTGGGCCGCCCGCAGACGCAAAAACCCCTGGTGGTGCTGATTGATGGAAACGTGCACTCCGCCGCCGAAGGCCTGGCCGGGGCCCTAAAAAATGCAGGACGGGCCTACCTGATCGGCACCCGCAGCGCGGGCAACACCGAGGCCCTTACCCCCTACTGCTTCCCCGATGGCGGGGTGGCCCTGGTGGCGGGCGGCGTGCTGGCCCCATTCTCCGGCCCCACCTGGGAGGGGCGCGGAGTGGAACCCGATCTGGTAGAAGAAAACCCCGACGAGCAGCTCGAGGCCGCCCTGCGCTATATCCTGCGTCATCGATAGCGGTTCTCTAATTGGGTTCTGAAGTCCGGGAGGTGCGGGTAGTAGCTGGCTGGGTTTCAGCCTGAGCCTTACGATGAACGCCAAACAAGAAACGGCTGATGGTGCTGTGTTGCACCAACTCGCTCAACAACACGGTAACCACCAGCGAGCCCATCAGCAGCAGCACATACAACCAGCTTACAGGCAGGCTTAGTTTAAGCACGAAATACCCCATCACCACGATCACAGTCTGGTGCCAGATATAAAACGGATACACCCAGTGGCGGGCCCTGTCTAGGAATCCCGAAGGCTTGTCGAGAAAGCGGCGAGCGTAGGTCAGAATGGCAAATATAAGGCTCAGAGCGGCCAGATCTCTTAGCAACCAGTAAAGCTCATGGTAGGTAAGCAGCTCGCTAGAGACAAACAAGTTGCGATGCAGGACAGAAGAGTAAAAATAAGCTTTTAGCAGAATAAGACCCAGGCCTGCCAGCAAAAACTGGCGGCTTTGCCCAAAAACTACCTGCAATAAGCCGGGCCGTAAGTACAGCGCAAAGCCCAGAACAAATAGCTCAAAGTAGAAGCCAAGGTTGGCCAGATCTTCGGCTAGACCCGGATGGGAACCCAATCCCAGAGGGAGCAAAGCCCCCAGTGCCGCGGGTGTGATAACCAGCAACCAGATCCGCCAGGGAGCGGCTTGAAGCCAGATCTCAAGCCGGGCCAGAAAGCCCAGCCCCAGGGGACTGCGCAGGTATAAAAACACCGGCAGGGCCAGCAACGAAAAGTAGAACAGATACAAAAGAAACCACAGATGTTCTGTACGCAAATGGGCAAATAGAAAGGTGCCATCCCCCCACCAGGGGCCGGTTAGAAATTGCCCATAACTACCCTCGAAATGCTGAGGATTTCTGGCATCCAGGGAGAGCTGGCGGATGTATTGCTGGGGTGGCACGATGAGCAGAACCCCCACGACCAAAGGAATAATCAGCCGTTTGAAGCGGTCGGTTGCATAGGTGATGGCGGAAGCCTTGCGTAGTGCGAACACAGTCGCGGCACCAGATACAAAAAACAACAGAGGTAGGCGCACCGTGGTGAGGGCTTCGTTGAAGTAGGTGAGCCATCCGATTTCCGGGCCTTTGATGATCCATGGCCAGCCATCAAACGGGCGTCCGGCGTGAAACACCAATCCCAGGAACACCGCCAGCAGGCGCAGCCAGTCCAGGTAGTGAAGGCGTTTATCTACGCTCATGGCTTTGATACCTGCTATTGAAGCTTTCTGGCCAGCCAGACCAAACTGATGGCCTCGGCCAGCCGGCGCGGGTGTCGCTGCATCTGGGCAGGAGAGTAAGTTTGGGCAAGGTTCAGGCTGGGGTCTAGTACCTCACGCAGCACAGGTTTCGCAGCTTGTATTTGCTCTTGCAGGTGGCTTCCCAGGCCCGCCGCCAGCCAGCCTTGGGTGACGTCGAAGCCCCGCTTGTAGCGCGCGGTGCGTATTGACTCGGGGATTTTGCCCCGTGCCACCTGGCGCAGGGCCCACTTGCCGTAGCCGTGCCGCAGCTTGAGGTGTACTGGCAGGGCCAGGCCCAGCTCGAGCACCCGGTAGTCCAGGAAAGGCAGCCGGCTCTCGATGCTGTGGCCCATGGAGTTGCGATCCTCGTAGCGCAGCAGGGTGGGCAGGCTGTACCGGGTGACATCGAGCATCTGCCTGAGCCAGGGGGCCTGGCGATGGTTTGTGCCAAGCGCCAACCGCACCGAAGGCAGCCGCAAACTTCCTTGAGCGGGCCCGCCCAAATAGCGCTGGCGGTTTTGCCAGAACAGGCCCAGCTTGTACATTTCTGCACTCAGGAGCTGGGCCAGCCCCACAGCAAAGCCCGCTAGCTCGAGGTACTGCTTCTGGGCGAGCAGGTAACGGAGCTGGAACAGGAAAAACTTACGGTAGCCCATAAAGCCCTCGTCGCCCCCCTGCCCGCCCAGCAGTACCTTGTAACCTTCGCTGCGGGCTGCTTGGTAGACAAAGTTCTGGGCCAGGATGCTAAGGGTAGGGAAAGGGGCCTCCTGGGCCGCCAGGGTTTTTTCGAAGGCCTGGACGAGGCGCTCTTTAGAGAGTTCGGGCCAGACAAAATGCACATCAATGCCAGCTTTCTGGGCCAGTTCCTGGGCCAGGGGGCCCTCCGAACGGGGGGCCTGGGGGTGGCCGTAGCAGAAGCCCACCACCCGCTCGTGCTGTTGTGCGGCCAGAGCTGCTACCAGGGAGGAGTCCAGCCCGCCCGAAAGCGAGATGGCCAGCGGCACATCGGAGCGCAGCCGCAGTTGAACGGCGCTATGTAAGGTGGCCTCGAGCTCCTCCAGCAAGTCTTTTTCCTGCAAGCCCCTAAGCGCTTGGATTTTCTGCTCGACCCGGCTTTTCAGGTCGTAGTAGGGCCGGGGTTCAAGGCTGGGCCGGTTGAGCCTTACGCAGGCGTGGTGCCCGGCGGGCAGGGCGTGCAGGCCCTCATAGGGCGTTATATCGCTATCGTCCTCGTAGACGTAGTAAAAAAGCCCCCTGCTGACGTATTCCAGGTTGGGAGAGAGGCCGAAGTGCCGGGCTAAGGCCTCGCTTGAAGAAGCAAAAGCCAGCACGCCATCGCGCATCAGATAAAACAGGGGTTTAACCCCAAAACGGTCGCGCACCAGCCAGAGCTGCCCTGCCTGGGTATCCAGCAGGGCAAAGGCGAACATCCCGATAAAGCGCTCCCAGGCCGCCGGGCCCCAGGCCTTGTAGGCTTCCAGGATCACCTCGGTGTCGCCCTGGGTTTGAAAGCGGTGGCCCTGGGCCTGCAGCTCGGCGCGCAGCTCGAGGTAGTTGTAAATTTCCCCGTTGAACACAATGCAGTAGCGCCCGCTGTGATCCCACAGGGGCTGGTTGGAGTGCTCCGATAGATCGATAATGCTCAGGCGGTTGTGGCCCAGCACCAGCTGGCCGGTGGGCTGGGGCAGCTCTACTACGGCCTGGTGGTCGGGGCCCCGCGCAAGCTGGCTGTTCACAACTGTACCGACCAGCCTGCTCAGCTCCGGCATGGGCTGGCTGGTTGAGAATGCTCCGGCAATACCACACATTCAGGCCTCCAGGTGACCCGCTTTATACAGGCGCTGGTACAGCGCTGTAAGCCTGGCGAATTCCACGCCCCAGTTGAGCCGCTCGAGAACCAGCTGCCGCCCGCGCCGCCCCATGGCCTCGGCCTCGGCGGGGTGCTCGAGCAGCCAGCGGATGGCCTCGGCAATGGCTTTGGGATCGCTGGGATCGACGAAAAGGCCACAGGAGGCGTCGCCGATGGAGCGCCGCCAGAGCGGGAAATCCGAGGCCACAAAGGGAATCCCGGCCATCATGTACTCGTAGAGTTTGGTCGGTTGCGAGACCAGAAAGCTGGGGATGGGATGCAGCACGGCCAGACCAATGCGGCTGCTGGCTAAAAGCTCGAGGGTCTCGGGGCGGTTTTTGTAGCCCAGATACTCGGTGTAGCGGTAGCCGGGGTGCTGCTCGGCCTCGGCCTGCAGGCCTGGCGGGGCAAAAGCCCCAATCAGGGTCAGGCGAACCTCCGGGTTTTGCAGGTGCTGCATGGCCCCCAGCATCTCGAACAGCCCGCGCACCGCGGTAATGCTCCCGGCGTACAGCACCCGGGCGGGCCGGTTCTGGTAGGATGGGCTGTCCAGGGCGGCAATTTCTTGGGGGTGTGGGAAGTTTTGCAGCAGGATGGTTTTGTGGGCCGGAAAGCGGGCCGCAATGGGCTCGGTAACCGTCACAATTCCGCTCAGCAGACGGCCGGCCAGGCGCTCCAGCAGCCGCATGCCGCTGGCAACGAGGCCACGCAGAGGCTTGGGAATCCAGTTCTTACTCAGAATGTCGGTGGGTACGTCCTCGTGGACATCGTAGACCACTTTTTTGCCCTGCAGGCGCAGCAGCATTCCTACAGGAATCAGCTCGGGGTCGTGGAAATGATAGATGTCCCCCCGCTCGGCCAAGGCCTGCTTATATACGGCCCAGGCTGTGCCCAGCATCCGGCCCAGGCGGCCTTTGGTCTTTGTAACCGAGCGTACCTGCACCCCCTGGCGCACCTCGTCTCGCTCGTGGGGTGCGACCAGCACGACCGGATAGCCCGCCTGGGCCAGACTCACGCACTCTCGATGAAAAATACGGACATCGAAGGGGGGGTGGGCCGAGGTGAGGTGAACGATCTTGGGCAGGGGCTGTGGCATGGTATTACCTGGGGGGCGCATGGGTTACCTGGGCTGCTCAGTCGAACTGCACATGGAAAGCCCGGGCCCAGGCGATCAGATTAATCCAGCGCCAGACTCTGGAGTCGAAGGGCTTGCGTCCGGCCAGAATGGCCGCGAATTCCTCTTTTACAGCCGTCTGCTGGATGGGGTGTATCCGGCCCAGGGTTTCGGAGTCCAGCAGCTGATGAACCCAGGGGGCCAGTTGGTGCAACCAGTGCTGCTCGGGCGTGGCAAACCCCACCTTGTCCTTGCGATCCAGGATGGCCTGGGGCACCAGACCCTGCATGGCCCGACGGAATACGGCCTTGGTCTGTCCCTGGGGCGAGAGGATGTAGGCTTCGGGCAGGTTGAGTAGCAACTCGACGAGCTTGGGGGTGAGGAAGGGCACACGGCTTTCGATGGAGTGGGCCATGGAGTTGCGGTCTTCGTAGCGCAGGAGCTTGGGCAGGCTGGTTTCCCTGAGGGATTGTAGCAGCTCCTCGCGCAGCACCTCCGATCCGTGCTGGCTGCGCGGGGAGGCCATAGGGACGCCCCGCTCGGCAAACCAGGCGGCGTTGAGCCAGGCGGGGGCCAGATCCTGTCCGATTAGGCGTCGGCCCAGGGGCTGCCAGCGGGGGGGTATCAGAAATCCAAGGGCGCTTTTCCAGGTGTCCTTAAGGGCGGGCTCGAGCCGGCTGGCCCGCAGGAAGGCCAGGGCCTCGAGCCAGCGCCCCTGCCGCACCAAGGAGGCCAGGCGGGCCCCACCGTACACCGCATAGCCGGCCAGCACCTCATCGGCCCCCTGGCCGTCCAGCATCACCTTGATACCGGCCTCCTGGGCCAGGCGGAACACCCGGTACTGGGCGTAGATGCTGGTGGAGCCGAAGGGCTCGCCCTGTACCCGTACTAGCTCATCGAGATCGGCGACCAGCTCAGGGGCGCTGGGCTTGACCTTGTGGGCCCGCACCCCTGCCGCCTGGCCGACCAGGTCGGCCCAGTGCTCCTCGGATACGCCGTTATCGGCCACGTAGGTAAAGGTGTGCAGCTCGAGGCCCGGCTCGAGGTGGCGCATGGCCGCCACGATGGCCGAGGAGTCGATGCCCCCCGAAAGCGCCGCGCCCACCGGCACATCCGAGCGCAGGTGCAGCCGCACATTCTGCAAAAACTGTGCCCTTACGGCCTCGGCGGCCTCTTCGAAGGAGAGCTCGAGGGGGTTTTGCAGGCGGGGCTGCCAGTAGCGCTGGGGTTCGGTGAGTTGCAAGTTATTCAGATCCAACCGCAGGTAGTGCGCCGCCGGAAGCTGCCGGATATCCGAGAAAAGCGTCTGGGCCCCGTCGTCGGTCAGGCCAAAGCGCAAATAGCGGTACAGGCCCTCGGGGTGCACCTGCCGTCCCACCCCCGGCAGCTCCAGCAAGACCGGGATTTCCGAGGCAAAGCCCACACCCCCGGCAAAAGCGCAGTAGTACAGCGGCTTGATGCCAAAAAAGTCCCGCACCAGGTGCAGGCTTTGCTCCTCGGTATCCAGCACCGCAAAGGCGAACATGCCCACCAGGCGCTGTAGGCAGGCCGTACCCCAGTGCGCCCAGGCCATGAGCAGCACCTCGGTGTCGGAGTGGGAGCGGAAGCAGTGGCCCAGGGCTTCTAGCTCCTGACGCAGCTCGAGGTAGTTGTAAATTTCTCCATTGAACACCAGGTGGTAGCGCCCGTCCGGGCTCGACATGGGCTGCCAGCCCAGCTCGGACAGGTCGAGGATGGACAGCCGCCGGTGCACCAGCAGCACCGAGCCGGGGGCCTCGTCCCAGGCCTTGCCCCGGCGGGCCGCGCCGGTGGGGCTCCAGACCAGCCACCCCCGGTCGTCCGGGCCGCGGTGGCGCAGGCCCTCCAGCGCCCGGCCCGCCCAGTTCAGGGTGCCCGGCTTATTTAAGGCGAGACCGGCAATGCCACACAAAAGCGCCACCTCCCTCGATCTAGCCCTGCAAGGCGGCTCGCACGGCTTCAATCACGGCCTGCTGGGTTTCCGGCTGCATCTGCGGCCAGATCGGCAGCGAGAGCACCTCGGCGGCGGCCCGCTCGCTTTCGGGCAGGTGCAGCCCCAGGGGCTGGTAGATGGGCAGCTTGTGCAGGGGCACCGGGTAGTAGACCATGGTGCCGATGCCCAGCTGGGCCAGCCGGTTCTGTACCGCATCGCGCCGGTTGCCCAGAATCCGCACGGTGTACTGGTGGAAGACGTGCCCCGGGGTCAGGGCCGGGGTGAGGAGGCCCTCGAGGCCGGCCAGGCCCTGGTTGTAGCGCTCCGCAATGGCCCGCCGGGCCTGGTTGTAGCGCTCGAGGTGGGGTAGCTTGACCAGCAGGATGGCGGCCTGCAGGGTGTCCAGCCGCGAGTTGTAGCCCACCTGTTCGTTGTAGTACTTCTTGCGCGAGCCGTGGGCCCGCAGCATCCGGGCCTGCTCGGCGATGCTCTCGTCGTCTGTGACCAGCAGGCCCCCGTCGCCGTAGGCCCCCAGGTTTTTGGAGGGGAAGAAGGAAAAAGCCCCGGCGTGGCCCAAAGTTCCGGTAAAGCGGCCCAGGGGCTCGTAGCGCGCACCAAAGGACTGGGCGCAGTCTTCCAGCACCTTTAGCCCGTACCGCTGGGCAATCTCCAGAATCCGGCGCATGTCCGCTGGATTCCCGTACAGGTGCACCGGGACGATGGCCTTGGTCTGGGGGGAGATAGCGGCCTCGAGCCCGGCAGGATCGAGGTTGAAGCTCTGGGGGTCGATGTCCACAAAGACCGGCCGGGCCCCCAGGAGGCTGATGGCCTCGGCGGTGGCGAAAAAGGTAAAGGGGCTGGTGATCACCTCGTCCCCAGGCCCCACCCCCAGGGCCCGCAGGCCGATGATCAGGGCATCGGTGCCGGAGTTCAGGGCCACGGCGTGTTTAACCCCCAGGTACTGCGCGAGCTGCTGCTCGAGCTCTTGCACCTCGGGCCCCAGGATGAACTGGGTCGAGCGCAAAACCCGCTGGATGGCCGCGTTGAGCTCCTCCCACAGCTCGTCTACCTCTGCCTTCAGGTCGAGGATGGGAATCTGGGTCAGGGTGCTCACTTAATCCTCCGTACTTCGAGGGGGCCCACCTTCTGGTAGACATGCCCCTGGGAGTCGGTTACGGTGTCGCTTTGGCTGAAGTCCAGGCGGTCGCCGTAGGCGCTCATCCAGCCGATGATGCGGGCCGGCACACCGGCCACGATGGCGTAGGCCGGTACGTCCTTGGTGACCACCGCCCCCGCCGCCACAAACGCCCCTTCGTGCAGGGTTACGCCGGTCACGATGGTGGCGTTGGCCCCGATGCTGGCCCCGCGCTTGACCAGGATGCGGCCGTAGTCGGCGGAGGTGTTGCGGGGAAACTCGCTGCGCGGGGTTAGCACGTTGGTAAAGACCATGCTGGGGCCGCAAAACACGTAGTCTTCCAGAATCACCCCCTCGTAGACCGAGACGTTGTTCTGGATCTTGACCCCGTTGCCGATGATCACGTTGTTGGCCACATACACGTTTTGCCCCAGGGTGCAGTTCTCCCCGATGACGGCTTTGGCGCTGATATGGCAAAAATGCCAGATCTTGGTGCCGCGGCCAATCTGGGCGCCTTCATCCACAATGGCGGTCTCGTGCTTGAAGTAGTCCATAGCTATTGTTTGACAGTCTGAAGGAAGGGGTGCATGGTGGCGGTGCGATCGGATAAGGGCAGGGTGCGGATCCGGGCCACGGTGGCGATGGCCTCGTAGGTATCCTCGAGGCCGAAGCCCTGGCCGGCCAGGGTGCGCTCGTAGACGCGGGTGTGCAGCTCGGTAAAGCCCTCGGAGAACTCGATTTCCTCACCGTCTAAGCGCATGGAGCGGTAGGTGCGCTTGCCCTGGGCCCGCAGGGCCGGAGGTACGTAGTTCACGTCGATCGAGAGGAACCAGCGCACCTGGGCCCGCTCGAGCTCGAGGTAGCCCGCGGCCACGGTCTCGTCGCGGCGGTGCACCTCCACCTGCTCCACCTTGCCAAAAAGCCAGGCGAGCATATCGAAGAAGTGCACCCCGATGTTGGTGGCCAGGCCCCCGGACTGCTCGGTGCGGCCCTTCCAGCTGCGCAGGTACCAGGTGCCCCGGCTGGTGATGTAGGTCAGGTCGAGCTGGTATTTGCGGGAAGGCTGGGCCTGCAGGCGGGCGTGCAGGCTCTGCAAAGCCTCGTGGGTGCGAAGCTGCAGGATGGTCCAGACCCGCCGCCCGGTCTCGGCCTCGAGGTCTTTGAGCTCCCGGATCTCCTCGGGGTGGAGCACCAGCGGCTTCTCGCAGATGGCATCGGCCCCGGCCCTCAGGGCCATGCGGATATGGGCGTTGTGCAGGTGGTTGGGGCTGGCGATGCTCACGTAGTCGACCTGCATTGGGGTGCCGCGCAGGCGGTAAAGGTAGTCCTCGAACAGCTCGGGCTGGGTAAAGAACTCGGCCTCGGGGAAGTAAGAGTCCAGGATGCCCACCGAGTCGAAGGGGTCGAGCGCGGCGACGAGCCGGTGGCCGGTGTCCTTGATGGCCTTGAGGTGGCGGGGGGCGATGTAGCCCGCTGCGCCGATGAGTGCAAAGTTCTTCATACTTCCCCCTAGAGCAGCACCACGTTGTCGGCTTTGATCCCCCGGGTGGCGTAGCGGGTGTCGAGCACCGCTTTGGACAGGGCCACCACGCGGGCGTAGTCCACGTTGGAGTGGTTGGTGGTGATGATCACCAGGTCGGCGTTTTGCAGCAGTTCGTCGGTTAGCTCCACGCTGTCGGCCACAAAGCCGTGTTCCTCTACGTGGGGCGTCCAGCTATCGTGGAAGACCACCTCGGCCCCCCGCTTTTGCAGGAGCTTGAAGACCTCGATGGCCGGGCTTTCGCGGTAATCGTCCAGGTTGGCCTTGTAGGCCATGCCCAAAAGCACCACCTTGGCCCCCCGCAGGGGCTTGCCGTGCTGGCTCAGCACGCGAGCGGCCTTGTCCACGGTGAACTCCGGCATCTTGCGGTTGATCTCGCCCGCCAGGTTGATGAAGTGGGTGTTGAAGTTGTACTCCTTGGCCTTCCACTCCAGGTAGTGCGGGTCGAGGGGGATGCAGTGGCCGCCCACGCCGGGGCCGGGGTAGAAGGGCATGATGCCAAAGGGCTTGGTAAAAGCGGCGTCCAGCACCTCCCAGACGTTCAGATCCATGCGGTCGCACAGCAGGGTGAGCTCGTTGACCAGGGCGATGTTCACGGCCCGGAAGGTGTTTTCGAAGACCTTGACCATCTCCGCGGCCTTGGCGCTGCTCACCGGCACCACATGGAGGATGGTTTTGCTATAAAAAGCCACCGCCACCTCGAGGCTCTCCTTTCCCACCCCGCCCACCACCTTGTTGGTGTTCTTGGTGGTGTAACGGGCGTTGCCGGGGTCGACCCGCTCGGGGCTGTGGGCCAGGAAGAAGTCCTGGTTCAGCTTGAGGCCGCTCTCTTCCAGGATGGGCAGCATGACCTCCTCGGTGGTGCCGGGGTAGGTGGTGGACTCGAGGCTCACCAGCTGGCCCCTTCGCAGGTACTTGGCAACTTCGCGGGTCACGCCCTCCACGTACTGCAGATCGGGCACCAGGTTCTTGGTCAGGGGGGTGGGCACGGCGATGACGATCACATCCAGCTCGGGCACCACTTCAAAACCGGTGGTAGCCCGGATCAGGCCCTGGGCCACCAGGTCGCGCAGCTCCTCGTCTTTGACGTCGCCGATATAGTTCTGCCCTTGGTTGATCATCGCCACCCGCTTGGCGCTGCGGTCGATGCCCACCACGCGGTAGCCCACCTTGGCCTTCTCCACGGCAAAGGGCAGGCCCACATAGCCCATGCCGACCACGCCCACCACGGCGGTTTTGTCCTCAATGCGCTGTAACAGAAGGGTTTTGGGATCTACAACGGTCTGCATACGCTCTCCTTACACCGGAACTTTTTCGGCCTTGGGTTGCTGGGATTGAAGCTGGTACAGCCAGTTTTCGATGAGCACCGACCAGCTCAGGTGAGTTTCCACGTAGCGCCGCCCGTTCTGGCCTAATTGCTCGGCCAGGTGGGGGTTTTGTACCAGCATTGTGATGTTGTGGGCCAGGGTGGGGGCGTCCTCAGGGAGGCTTACCAGGCCGGCTCGAGCCCCCTCAATCAGCCGCGCTCCTTCTCCCTGCCCTGCATACAGGATGGGCTTGGCGCAGCTCATACCGGCAAAAATTTTGACCGGGCGGGTCATCTCGAACAGCGGCGAGTCGCGCAGGGTGGAAAGGCCAGCCACGGCCAGCGAATAAAGCCGGGCGATGTAGGCGGGGGGCTTTGGATCCAGGAAGCGCACATTGGCAAGCCCCATCTCCTGGGCCAGCTGCTTCAAGCGGGGTTTCTCCGAGCCGTCGCCGATGAGCACCAGCACCACCTGCGGGTCGGTCAGGAGCCGGGCGGCCTGCAGGGCCACCTCCAGGCCGTGGGCGTAGCCGTGGTTGCCGGCATACAGGATCACCTTTTTGCCCTCGAGGCCCAGCTCTCGCGCCAGGGCCAGGTCGGGCGGCAGGGGTTTGAAGAGATCGGTATCCACACCGTTGGGCAGGTAGAGCACCTTGTGCGGGGGCACCTTTTTCTCTTCCAGCAAGACCTTCTGGATGCCCTCGGTCACCGCGGTGATGAAGTGGGCCTGGCGGTAGCTCCAGCCCTCCAGACCTTCGGCCAGGCGCAGCAAAAGGCCTTCCTTCATCAGGCCGAGCTGGCGCACCGAGTCCGGCCAGAGATCGGCTATGTTGAAGATAAAAGGCACGCCAAAGCGCCTCGAGGCCAGGTAGCCGGTCAGGCTCAGGAACAGAGGCGGCGATTCCACAAAGATGTAATCGGGTTTTTGAACCTTTAGCAGTCCACCCAGCGCGCTCAGCACAAAGCTAAAGTAGTTAAGCAGCCGCTTGGGGCCGGTGCCCATGGCCGGGTAGATCCAGGTGCGTACCACCCGCACCCCTTCCCAGTCTTCCTCGAGCCAGAGTTTGCCGCGGTAACCATCAAACACATGCCCGGTGGGGTAATTGGGCATGGCCGTTAGCACCTCTACCTGATGCCCTAACCGCACCAGCTCGCGGATGACCGAGGCCAGCCGTACCTGGGCTGCCCCAATTTCCGGGGGGAAGTACTGGGTTAGAAACAGGAAGCGCACACAACCTCCGGTGAGGCAGTTCTGAGATGGTGGAAGTTTTCCTGGCCAGCGCTGGCTGGGCCTGGTGAGTGCCGTCTTTGCGAACTAGGTGCGCGCGCCGCACCATTTGCGACTTCCGTATATAGCTTGCTCATCTTACGTAGTGTAGTTAGTTTTATGCTTCCGGCCAGGTTTTTTTGACGCAATGACCGTTACAGATTCACCTCTAGGTATGTGAACTCAACGCTTCATGAGAGGTCGGCAGGTAACGGTATTTAGCGGGTTTCTATGGGGCCAAGGTCGGGGGCTATCCCCAGGATGCGGGGGTGGCCCATGAAATCAAAGCCAGGTGCAGCCTCACGAATGCCTTTGTCAATGGCTGGGCTATCGTTGCTCAGATAGTAGTTGCCGGAGCCATCGGCTTTGAATTGAACAAAGCGGGGATCTTCGTTCAGGCTGTTTTGCTGGCTGCTGGTGAGCAGAGCCCAGTTGGTGGCGTTGTTCCAGACCAGGTTGTTCAAAAATCGGTTAACCCCGGTGTTGTTTTCCTCGCTGATGCCGCGGGGGTTGCCCACCACAATGTTGTTGGCCACCAGGAAGTTTTCAGCTTTGTTGCCGAGGGTATTTTCGCCCGAGCCCACCGAGATGCCGCCGTACAGGTTGGCGAAGGAGAGGTTATGGGTCATCACCACAGCCGTAGCGGCCTGCCAGGTGGTGATGCCAAAGCCCCGGGCGCGGTAGATAATATTGTTCTGAATGATGCCTTTGGGGCTTCCTTGGTAGATGCCGTGGATGCGGGTGCAGGGGCCTGCGGCAAGATCGCCTATATCATGCACCAGGTTGCTCAAAATGCTGGTGTTGCTGGCGTTGGGCTGGCTGGCGTTAATCCCCGCCCCACCGTTGGTGTCACACTGGGCACGGATGCCGTAGATATGGTTGAAGAGGAAGCGGTTGTAAGGGGCCCAGCTGATGATGCCGCTGTTGGTGGCGTTGGTAACTTCAAACCCTACGATATCCACGTAGCTACCGCGCACATCAATACCGAAGAGATTGCCCTGGGCGTTCAACTTGGCGCCCCAGCGGGTATCGGAGGCGATGGTGATGCGCTGGCTGGGGGTACCGGAGACGGTAACCTGGACGGACTCGTTGTAGGAGCCTGGGAGCACCCGCAGGACGTCGCCGGGCTTGAGCCGCTGGACGGCGAAGGAGAGGGTGGCCCAGGGGCGGTCGCGGGAGCCGTCGTTGGTGTTGCTGCCGCCGGGGCCCACGTAGTAGGTGGGGCCGCTGGGAATGCTGAACAAGCCATACGAGGTGTCCGGGCTGGGGATTGGGGTGTTGTGCTGAGAACTGGTAATGCAGGCCGCAAGCAAAACAACCAGGAATGCCACCACCCAGATCAGGCTGATATGCCTAACCGATGGTTGAGGGATATGGGGGGCAATGGATTGTTTTCTCATAAGCACCACAACGATTATCAAGCGAATACACGTGGTACACCAATATAGCCATTTGCCTCTGGACAACACAACCATCCCCGGATCTGTGGTGGATTTTTGGCCCAGGTACCTCAATTACCGGATTCAGAAAGATAGTTATACCGGATTCAAAAACATAATCTCCAAACACAAAAACATTAAGAGGCTATCTTTTTGAATCCTAGAGCACTCCCTTCGGTCGGGTTAGTTCGCCACCATTCGGTAACGAACTAACCGAATCCGGTATTATCCAGGGTAAAGACCATCAGAGGCCAGCTTTTTGCATCCTCGAGCCCACCCCTCGCTACGCTCGCTGAAGAACGCGTATCCCTGCGGTCAGGTTGGTTCGCCGCCGGAGGGCATAAGAATGCTTTTGCAGCTACCCGGTGGGGCCTAACAACCGGTCTCGAACGGCCAGCAGGATAAATCCGAGCAACAGGGTAGAGATGGCAGCAATGCCTGCGGTGAGCAAAGGACGCGGCCAGATGGCCTCGGTGGGTACTTCGGCCTGGGCTAGGAGTGAGAGCTGGCCGGTGGCGCTGTTTTCCAGCGAGCGTATGATTCCTAGCTCACGTTCGAGGCTGGTGCGTAGCTCACGCAGCACGGTTTGGTCTGTGCGGTTGTTAGCCTGCGAAATTTGAATATCTACCCAACGGATCCGGTTTTCTAGCGAAATGCTGGCGCGTTTGAAGTTGTCTCGAATCAGGGCTTCTTCCCAGGTGCGCAGGGCTTCAGCCCAGGCGTTGGCTAAGTTTGCCGAGCGTTGGGGATCGTTATCACGAGCGCTCAATACAAAAACAGTGGAACTCGAGCCTACCGTCTCGATAGAGCGGATACGCAATTTTTCTCGCACTTTCGCTACTTCGTTTGGTAATACGCCAGGAAAGCGACGGTTCATCTGCTCCAGTACCAGCGTTCCGTAGGCAGCTTCGCGGTAGGCGGCTGCGGCGAGGGGCTGGAACCGCGGTGTGCTGATAGTAGAACCTAGTTCAACCGGCTGGGCTGAGAGCAAACGGGCCGAGGCTTCGTAGACACGTGGCTGGGATACACTCAGCAGGTAAGCTACTACTGCAATTAACACCGAAACCCCTAGCAATACCCACATGTAGCGGCTAAAGCTCAAGAGTAAGCGATCGAAATCATTGATGCTGGATGTGCTTCTCATTGTGTTTCCTCGAGTTCTCAGCCGAACCTAATGGCCGGGAAACCCCACCTTTTGGCCAGCCCGGCCCCTGCGGATTCAGCCTAACCGTATTACCGCACGAATGCCAGCGAAAACAACCCAACGCCCCCAGAAATAACTCCTTCTACAAGAGATTAACGCTTGGGGTTACGCAGAAGAACCAGTGCCCGCAACTAAGCTGTGTACCATTGAGGCAGAAGTGCTCCTGAGCCGGGGCAAAACCGAAATCCTCACGGCCTTATATGACCCGGATCAAAAGTTTTCTGACGCAAACGTCTTTTGTGGGGAACGCGGCCCTGCTGGCCAGCAGTACGGTGCTGGGCCAGGGTCTGGTCGTTCTGGTACAGCCCCTTCTGACCCGTGTATATAAGCCGGAAGATTTTGGCTGGTGGGCCTTGTATGGCTCCATCCTTTCTTTGGCCGCAGTGGTGATCAACCTTCGCTACGAGCAGGCCATCCAGCTACCCAAAGAGGAGCGAGAAGCCCGTGGGCTTTTGCTAATTGCAGTGGGCGTTGGCCTGGGCTTGAGCCTGCTGATAGGTGGGTTTTTTTGGTTTTTTCGGGATGTCTTATCGGTGTGGTTGGGTGTTCCAATCCCAGGCTGGTTCGCGGCCCTAGTGGGGGTGGGGCTGGCTTGCATAGCCCTTATGCAATCGGGCAGTATGTGGGCCTTGCGGTTACAGCGCTTTGGCGTACTGGCCCAGACCAAGTTTCAGCAAGGCTTATGGCAGGCTTTGACCCAGGTGGCCCTGGGGCTGCTTGTTAAGGGGCCAGCGGGGCTTTTACTGGGCGACGTCTTCGGGCGCTTGGGGGGGGTTCAGGCTTTGTGGCGTTTGTGGCCCCGGAGCCTCGAGGGCATCACCTGGCACACCTTGCAACAGACGGCCCGCCGCTACCGGAGTTTCCTGGTTTTTGGTACCAGCGCGGCTTTGCTAACGGCGGCCAGCTTTCACCTACCATTTATTTTGTTGACCGCTTTTTTCGGCACTGCTGCGATGGGTCAGTTTAGCCTGAGTTACCGCCTTACCACCATTCCGGTAACCCTGGTGGCCCAGTCCATTGGGCAGGTTTTTTTTGCTCGTGCTGCCGCAGCCCGCGAGACCCCCGAGCTGGCCCAGCTCACTGTCCGAACTGCCACCATGCTGATAGCGGTGGGGTTGCCGATATTTGGTGCATTGTTTGTGGTCTCGCCCCAGGCCTTCCCTCTGATTTTTGGGCCCAACTGGTACGAAGCCGGGGTGTATGCCCGGTTGCTGGCGCCATACCTGCTTCTTTCCATTGTGGCCCAGCCCCTTTCCACTTTGCTAACTGTTAGGGAATGGCAGCAAACCTTGCTGGTTTTTACTGTCTTCGAACTGGCCTTGCGCATGGGAGCCATCTACTTGGGTATTGCCACCCAGCAGATGTACTGGGCAGTCTTTTTGTTCGCCTCGAGCAGTGCCCTGGTGGCTGGAATGTCACTGGCCCTATTTTTCCGCGCAGCCGGGGCACGCTGGGCCGATTTTGGGCGAAGTCTGCGCAGGTACGTCTGGCTCAACCTGCCGGCTTTGCTGCTGCTTTGGGGGCTTACCCACTGGGTTGCCGGCTGGAGCCTGTTGGGCCTAACAGTATTATTAGGCGCTATAGTCCTGTTTTTTACTGCCAAAGAACTCAGAAAGGAAGGTTTGATATGAGACTGGTTGCGCCAGTAACGGCGGCCTTGTTGTTCCCTTTGTGGTCTTGGCTGGCCTTCCCACAAATTTTGCTGTACCTATACACTTTTAGCCTGCCGCTCGAGGGAGTTTTTGCTATCGAAGGGGTGTTCACCTTATCCAAGGCGCTACTGGGTTTATTTTTGCTTTCTTTGGTTTTTCAGATCAGGCGCCCGAAAATCGCCTGGTTTCCGGCCCTGGTTCTCACATGGCGGTATATTCCTCGATTGCGAATTTCTATACTCGCGGTGGTACTGCTTTTTTGGGCATGTTTGAGCTATTTTTGGTCGGCCGACCCATCAGCTACTTGGGACAAGCTGCAGGCCCTGGCTCAGCAACTGGTGGGGGCCTTGGCCATCGCTTTTTTTATTATGGTGCGGCCCAATACTCTACAGCCTACGCTGTTCTTTTACTCGCTGGGGGCCAGTATTGCTGCGCTACAGGGCATCTTCAACTATCTGCGTAATCCGTTGAGCCGCACTACCTTTACGGGAGCAGCAGATGCCGCCGATTTTGCGGCAGTGGTTTTGTTGGGTTCCCTGATAGCAGTGGGGCTGTGGTTGACCACAAAAAGCCCCTGGATGCGCTGGTATAGCATGCTTTGCTTTGCCTTGTGCACTTTAGCGGTGGTGCTTTCGGGCACCCGCAGTGCTTGGGTAGCCATCATAATTACCCTGGCGCTGGTGGTGCTGCCCCGCCTGGGTTGGCGGCAGTTTCTTTCGCTGGGTGTGACCTTTGGCTTGGTGGGCCTGGCGCTGTTTCAGCTGCCAGCGGTCAACCAGTTCCTGACCTCCCGCATTACCTCGGCAGCCGAGGATGGGGGGGCAGGTCGAACCGCTATTTGGACGGTTGGATGGTACATTGCACAACAAAATCTCATTTTTGGACATGGACTGGGCACCTTTACAACTTTGTTTGGACAGGGGATTGCCGCTGAGTCTGACCTCGAGTCCATCGACACCTACTACATCACCGATGGCCGGGGCGCTCACAACATCTACCTCGAGCTCGTTAGCGAGGTGGGTCTTATAGGACTGGGTATATTTCTGGCCTGGATGTGGGTGTTGCTGCAGGTAAGCTTACGGCAGGCAGTGCATCCAGATCTGATTCTGATCCTCAAAGCCTGTCTCCTGGCCTACCTGATTCAGGGGGCATTTTTAGGGATTCTGGAGCGCAAGTACCTCTGGCTAACCATTGCGCTTCTACACGGTCTGGCCATGATGGTTCGAGGTGGCAGCTATGCGCGTGTTGTTTCTAAGCCCTGATTTCCCTTCGAATGTACACCCTTCGGCCTGTATTTTTGTGCAGACCCAGGCCCTGGAGCTACAGCGCCTGGGGGTGCAGGTAGACGTGCACGCGCCCATACCGCTGGTACTGCCGGGAATGGCCCGGCTCAAACCAAACTGGCGGGCCTATGCCCAGATTCCCAATCGGTATGACGTGGAGGGTGTTCGGGTGTTGCGTCCTCGCTACCTGGCCTTCCCGAATGAAAATCTTTGGGGGTGGCCGCACCGATTAAAAGTCTTCTCGCTGCCAGCGCATCCCTGCGATCTGATCCACGCCCACTTCGCCCATCCCGAGGGAACCCTGGGTCTTTTACTCAAGCGCCGCTGGAAGAAGCCGCTGGTGGTTACGCTGCACGGCGACGACGCCAACACCTACCCCGAGCAGAGCCCCCGTTACCGTAAATACTACGAGCGGGTGCTGGCCCAGGCCGACCTGATTCTGGCGGTAAGCGATGGAATCCGTCAAAAAGCCCAGGCCCGCACCCAGCGCCCGGTGCTGACCCACCGGGTGGGCCTCAGACTGCCGCCAATACAAGAAAATCCCGACAAAACAGCGCTTCGCTCTCAGCTTGGCCTTCCCCAGGATCGCTTTGTCTTGCTGTTTGTGGGCACGCTGGTGCAGTACAAGGGGGTGCTCGAGCTCTCCGAAGCCTTGCGTCAACTCGACGATGAGGGGGTGCTGGCTGTATTTATCGGCGATGGGCCGCTGCGTGATGGTCTGGGGGGTACTTCTCGAACGCAGCGTATTTTATTGGGCCAGCAACCCAATGCGGTGGTACGCCGCTACATGGCCGCTGCCGATGCGCTCATCCTGCCCTCCTACCGCGAAGGATTGCCCACGGTGGTGGTGGAAGCCGGTGCGGTGGGTCTGCCGGTGATCGCCAGCAACCGGGGGGGTACACCCGAAATTGTGACCCCCGAGACCGGTTACCGCCTCGAGGAGATCAGCCCGGCAGCGATTCTGGCGGCCATCGCCCAGGTGCGGAGCAACCCGCTGGAGGCCCAGGCCCGGGGTGAGCGCTTGCGGCAGCACGTCTACCACTATTACGATGCCAGCCGAAATGCACAGGCACTGGTACAGTTGTACCGTCAGCTGCTCGAGGGAGCGTTGAGTTGAGTATGCAGGCACCTTCAACACCTTCAAAGTCTCTCAAACTTCAGCAGGCTTTGCGGTCAGGTTGGCATCGCTTTTACTCCGACTTTTTACTCCCCAGTCGGGTGCATGAACTGCACAGTTTGCTCGAGCAGGCCCTGGCCCAGGGCTACCAGGTGCACTCCATCGCTTCCATCTGGGAAAAGATCAAGGCCGGGCAGCTTCAGGATGGCCCATACCTGGTTTTGCGGCTGGACATTGATACTGACCTGCGTACCACACGGGCTTTGTGGCGGGTTGTGCGCGAAATGGGTGTGCAGGCCTCGTTTTACTTTCGACTCTCCACCCTGCATGTGAATCTGATGCAGGAGATTCACGCCGCAGGCAGCGAGGCCAGCTACCACTACGAAGAGATCGCTACCTACGCTAAACGCCACCGCCTCAAAAGCCGTGCCGAGGTCGAGGCCCATATGCCTGCCATCCGGGCTTTGTTCGCAGAGAACTACCGCAGGATAAAGGCCCTCACCGGTCTGCCCCTGCACACGGTGGCCTCGCACGGCGACTGGCTCAACCGCCGGTTGGGGGTGATCAACCACGAACTGCTGCAAGACCGAGGCCTGCGTGAAGAGCTGGGTATTGAGCTCGAGGCCTACGATCTGGTCTTGCTGCAACACTACACCCAGCGTTTTTCTGATGGGGCCTACCCCAACCTATGGCTGGACGGCAACCCCCTCGAGGCCATCCACGCCGGTCTTCCGTTTGTGGAAATTTTGCTGCACCCCCGGCACTGGAGGGCCAACATCCCTGTTAATTTGCAGGACAACCTGCGCCGCTTGGGTGAGGAGTTGGCCTACCGCCAATCCTGGTGCTTTTGTCTCAGCAGGCCGCTGATCCCTCTGTGGCCCATAGTTCAGGGCGGTTTTTTGGAAAGTGTATTCTGACCATAACCAACTGGCTACCCCAGCTCGGACGCAGGTTGTAATTCCTGGACGCAAGAAGCGTGGAAACCTGGTAGGGCCGGTTAATATTGCTGTTTTTGAGCATCTTGCCCATAGGCTGGATTGGGCCGAACAAAGACAGGCTGAGTAAACTGCATCGTTATCGGGGCGTTAACCGCCAGTACTTTTCTGGTCAATCGGCCAGGCGTTTGGTTTGTAGGTTGCTGGCCGTGTTAAAAGCGCCTGGCTGGGTGGCTGGATGGAGATTGGCGAGCCGGGCTTGAGCGGCGTTAAGCCCCTGGGTCACGGCCGTTTCTTACGGTGCCAACGAGCATTTTCAACCCATTTTTTATGGCTATACTCAGGGCCTAGGATCACCCAGATCCAAACTCCAAGGAGGTACTTCATGACCTATCGCTGGTTTTTACTACTATTAGCCGCGCTGTTCCTGGCTGCCTGCGGGGGAGGTGGGGCGCCTAGCATTAACACCATCGAAGTCACCCCAGCGACCGCCAGCAAGCCGGTGGGCCAGACCCAGCAGTTCAACGCGGTGGCCAAGGATGCGAACGGCAATGTGATTTCCGGTGTTACCTTTACCTGGGAGTCGAGCAACACATCGGTAGCCACGGTGAATAGCAGCGGCTTGGCCACGGCGGTTGCGGTCGGTACCGCTACCATCAAGGCCAAGGCTGGGGGTAAGGAGGGCAGCGCCACCCTGAATGTAACCGCCATTCCTACCTACACCGTGGGCGGGGAGGTGCGCTACCTGAACGGTTCGGGCCTGGTGCTGGCCCTGGGTTCGCAGACCAAAACCATCACCAGCAACGGCTCCTTCACCTTCAATACCCCTGTACAGAACGGTACCTACAGCGTGAGCGTACAGACCCAGCCCACCAGCCCGGCCCAGACCTGCACCGTCACCCCCAGCAGCGTGATTGTGAATGGGGCCAACGTGACTGATCTGGTGGTGGAGTGCAGCCCCTACACCAAGTGGCTGGCCTCTAGTGCAACCGATATAGGCAACGCCATCACCACCGATGCCCAGGGCAATGTGATTGTGGCGGGCCTCTCTAAAGAAGTGTTGGGTGATGAGGTGGGCACGCTCGCCCTGGCCTTCCCGGATGTGGTGGTGGCCAAGTATGCACCCAACGGCAGCCGTCTGTGGGTCAAGCAGTTCACCGTGGGCGATCCCAACACCTCTCCCAACGCGGAGTCGCAGGCCAAAGGGGTGGCCACCGATGCTGCCGGTAATATCTACGTGGTGGGCAGTGCATATGTTTCCAGCAGCAACGCCTTCAAGGGCTTTATCCTCAAGCTAGGCCCGAATGGGGCAAGGCTGGACTCGATCAAGCTGGACGAAAGCACTCTGAACGTAGAGAACGGTCTTACCAGCGTGGCGGTGGTGGGTAGCGATGTGTATGTGGGCGGCTATACCGCCGGAACCGCGCCGGGTGGAACCAACGCCGGTGGAGAGGACGCCGTTTTGTACAAGTACAACACCAGCCTAGCCTTGCAATGGGCCCGGCAGTTGGGCTCGACCGGCGACGACCAGATTACCTCAGTGGCCGTGGATGCCTCCGGTGCGGTATACGCTGCAGGGTTTGCCCGCGGGATCCTGTCCGGCGGGACTTACCAGGGTGGAACCGACGCTTTTGTGGTCAAGTACGATGGGAGCGGAACCCAGCAGTGGCTCCAGCAGTTCGGCACACCCTCCGACGATGGGGCCAGTGCGGTGGTGGTGCAGGGGTCGGCTGTCTACGTGGCCGGCTATGTGGCCGGAGGGTATGAGCCGGGCTTTACCTACAACGGTGGTACCGACCTGTTTGTAACCAAATTTGACAGCAGCGGTGCCGAAATCTGGCGCAGGCAGTACAGCCCGGATGATACGCCCACCAATATCAAAATCAGCCCCTACGGCATGGTGGCCGACGCCTCGGGGAATGTCTACCTGGTGGGCGAGGTGAACCAGGCGGTGGATACCGGCGCAACCTACCAGGGGCTGAAGGATGTCTTCATCCTGCAGTACCTGGCCAACGGTGACAGGGGCTGGGCCCGCCAGGAGGGCAGCGCCCAGGATGAGATCGCCCTGGCCGTCACCCTGCACGGCAGCGACCTCTACCTGACCGGCTGGAGCAAGGGGGCTTTGGACGGCTACACCAACCAGGGGCTCGAGGACATCTTCGTGCTGAAGTACCACACCGACGGTAGCAAGAAGTAGCGATGGTTTTTCTGGGGCTCGAGGGTACCCTCGAGCCCTTCTTTTTTGGACGGCGTTATACCCATCGTTACGCGAGAGTTGCGTGCTATTAATAACCCGCTACCCAAGTTAACGCGTTCTATGCTGCCTTTAGCAGAGGGGATTCCTGTCGAATAACGCGATCATAACGAGGCCTGGACTAGACTTTGAAGCATATTTTCGGAGGAAGCCACCTCGAAGGAGCACGTAGATGCTAAAAGAACCCTTCATTACAGTGCCTTTTGCACCATGGCCCCACTTTGAGCCAGACGAGATCGAAGCTGCTACAAAGGTGCTCCAGTCGGGAAAAGTGAACTACTGGACGGGCCAGGAGGGCCGCCTGTTCGAACGTGAATTTGCCGACTATGTCGGAACCAAACACGCCATTGCCCTGCACAACGGTACGGTGGCGCTCGAGCTGGCCCTTTACGCCATGGGGGTGGGCGAGGGCGACGAGGTTATTACCACCCCCCGCACCTTCATTGCCTCGGCCAGCGCGGCGGTGATGCGTGGAGCAAGGCCTGTTTTTGCCGATGTAGACCCCGAGAGCGGCCTGATTACCGCCGAGACCATCGAGCGGGCCATCACCCCCCGCACCAAGGCCATCATCGTGGTGCACCTGGCCGGCTGGCCGGCGGATATGGATCCCATCATGGAGCTGGCCCGCAAGCACAACCTCTGGGTCATCGAGGACTGTGCCCAGGCCCATGGGGCCAAGTACAAAGGCCGGAGCGTGGGCTCGATTGGCCATGCCGGGGCCTGGTCGTTTTGCCAGGACAAAATTCTCACCACCGGCGGCGAGGGGGGGATGCTCACCCTCAACGACGATGAACTCTGGAGCAAGGCCTGGAGCTTCAAAGACCACGGCAAGAGCTACGACGCGGTCTACAACCGCCAGCACCCCCCCGGCTTCCGCTGGCTACACGAAGACTTCGGCACCAACTGGCGGATGCTCGAGGTGCAGTCGGCCATTGGCCGGGTGATTCTGCGCAAGCTGGATGGCTGGGTCGAAAAGCGCCGGGCCAACGCCCACTACCTGAGCGAGCGCTTCCGCCAGATTCCGGCCCTGCGGGTGCCCGAAGTACCCGCCCACCTGTACCACGCCTACTACAAGTACTACGTGTATGTGCGCCCCGAGCGGCTCAAGCCCGACTGGAGCCGCGATCGCATTATGCAGACCGTCAGCGAGATGGGCATTCCCTGCATGAGCGGCAGCTGCAGTGAGATTTACCTCGAGAAAGCCTTTACCCGGCGGGGCTGGCAGCCGGCCGAGCGCTTGCCGGTGGCCCGGGCACTGGGCGAAACCTCACTGATGTTCCTGGTGCACCCCACCCTGGGCCAGGCCCACATGCAAGCCACCGCCGATGCAGTTGAACGGGTAATGGAACAGGCCTCGGTTTAGGGAGGGAGCAAGGATGGTTCATTTAAAGGAATTGCGCTTTACCGCCGATGTGATTTTGCGGGTACTGGCCGACCAGCTCATGGTGGCCGGCAGCTTTGCTGTGGCCATGGTGATTCACCTGCTGTGGGCCTACCGCGGTGCTGCCGATGCGGCGCTGCTGGGGGCTTATGCGCAAATTTACGGCAAGAACGTGGGCATTCTGATGGTCGTTGCCTTTGTGGTATTTGCCGCCAGCGGGTTTTATACCCGCGGTCGGGCCTACCAGAGCCGCTACAAGATGCTGGTGGTGGCCCAGGCGGTAACGCTGACTTACCTCATCTTTGGCTTTGCGGTGTTTATGCTACCGCTGGTAGACCCTCCGCGCTCGGTGCTGTTTGCCAGCGGATTCTTGACCCTTGGCCTGACCCTGGCCTCGAGGGCCTGGGTGCACTACTGGGACAATGTCGAGGCCCGGCGCAGGGCCAGGGCCCAGCCCATCCCGCCCCTGATCAGCGATGAGCGCATCGTGCTGGTGATTGGTGGGGCCGGCTATATCGGTTCGGGGTTGCTGCCGCGGCTGCTCGAGCGCGGCTACCGGGTGCGCCTGCTCGACCTACTCTTGTTTGGCAAGGAACCCATAGCACACGTGCTGCACCACCCCAACCTGGAAATCATCCAGGCCGACTTCCGCCAGGTGGACAAGGTGGTGGAGGCCATGCGCGGGGTGGACACCGTGGTGCACCTGGGGGGGCTGGTAGGTGATCCGGCCTGTGCCCTGGATGAAAACCTCACCATCGAGATTAACCTGGTGGCCACCCGCACCATCGCCGAGATTGCCAAGGGCATGCGCGTGCGGCGCTTTATCTTCGCCAGCACCTGCTCGGTGTACGGTGCCAGCGACTTGGTGCTGGACGAGCGCAGCAATCTCAATCCAGTCTCGCTGTATGCCCGCAGCAAAATTGCTTCCGAACAGGTGCTGCGCCAGCTCCAGAGCGACGATTTCTCGGTGGTGATCCTGCGCTTTGGTACCATTTATGGCCTCTCGGGCCGCACCCGCTTCGACCTGGTGGTTAACCTGCTTACGGCCAAGGCGGTGGTGGACAAGAAGATCACCGTGTTTGGGGGCGACCAGTGGCGGCCTTTTGTGCACGTAGATGATGCCGCGCGCGCGGTCATGCTGGTTGTGGAGGCCCCCAAAGAGCGTGTGCACAACGAAACCTTTAATGTGGGCAGCAACGAGGGCAACATGACCCTGGGCATGGTGGGGGAGCTGGTCAAGAAGCTGGTGCCCGACGCTGAGTTGATCGACTCGGGTCGCGATGGGGATCGGCGCAACTACCGTGTCGATTTCTCCAAAATTCGCAATGTCTTGGGCTTTGAGCCGCAGTGGACGGTGGAGCAAGGCATCCAGCAGGTTATCGAGGCCCTGCAGAGCGGCAGGGTGCGCGACTACCGGGCGGCCATGTACTCCAACGTTAAGTACCTCACCGAAGGGGCCAGCTCGGAGATTGTCAAACAGTACTACCTGGGTTGGGAAAAGTCCCTGATCCAACAGACCTACGAGCCGAAAGAGGAACAGGGGCCGGCCACCGTACCCCAGGCCTAGGGTTGTACTCAATTGCCGCGGGGAGCGGCGGTAAAGCAAGTGTGCATGTGCGAGGTGGTGAGTGAAGGAGATATTGGCCCTTCCGGGAAGGTTTTTACTTGTACTAGCTGTACTCAGCCTAGCCGCCTGTAATACCACCCGACCCCCGGCAACGCCTGCCAACTTCCAGGCTACTGCCGACGCCACCCCCCGGGTGGTGCTGCGCTGGGAGGCGGTGGCAGGAGCGGTGGACTATGTCCTCGAGCGCAAAACAAACGGTGGAGCCTTCACCGTTCTGGGTGTGGTTACCAGTACCGACTACACCGATGAAAACGTGGACTACAGCACCACCTACACCTACCGCCTGACCGCCCGCAACAACGCCGCTGTAAGCGGCCCGGCCGAGCAGAACGCCACCACCCCCGAACGGCCCCTGGCTCCCCCTGACACCCCAGCCAGCTTTCAGGCCACTGCCGACGCCACCCCCCGGGTGGTGCTGCGCTGGACGGCCCCGCAGCGGGTAGCCCGCTATGTGCTGGAGCGCCGCGCCCGCGATGGCGAGTTTGTCACCCTGAGCAGCACCCTGCCCGCCAGCACCACCGAGTACACCGATACAGCGGTGGGCAGCGGCACCCCCTACACCTACCGCCTCACCCCCTACAACGCCGCGGGCAGCGCCAGCCCGGCCACCGTGCTGGCCGAGACCCCTGCCTACAGCGAGCCGGGCTTTACCCAGACTGCCAGCAGCTATAGCCTTACCGACGACCGCCCCCCCGGCCAGAATCCCTACATCCACCCCCTGACCAGCCCCGACAATGGCCTGGACGTGGAGTACTTTGACAACCCCGATCTCACGAGTCTTTTCGCCCGGCGCATAGAGACCGACATTAACCACACCTTCTCCGGCCAGCCACCCCTGCCGGGCATGGGCCCCGATACCTTTAGCATTCGCTGGATTGGCCTGATCGAAGCGCCGGTCAGCGGCACCTACACCTTCACCGTGCTGGCCGACGACGGGGTGCGGCTCTGGGTCAACGACCAGCTCCTGATCGGCGCCTGGTTCGACCAGAACCTCACCCGCCGCAGCGCCACCATCTCCCTCCAGGCAGGCCAGACCTACCGCCTCAAGCTCGAGTACTACAACCGGGACGCCCGGGGGGCCGTCAAGCTGCGCTGGGCCTACCCCGGCCAGCCCGAGCAGGTTGTGCCCCCTTCGGCGTTTGTGCGCCACAAGAAGGCCAGTATCGGCTACTTCGGCCCCAAGCTGCCCTGGCCCACCGTAGCCACCCACGCCGTCCTGCTGCCCGATGGCCGGGTGATGACCTTCCACGGCCTCGACCCGGTGGGCAAGGGCCAGAGTGATAACTACCGCGACTACAGCAAGCACGCCTCCACCCAGGTGTTTGTCTGGACGCCCGGCACCCCCACCGATGCCCAGAGCCAGGCCCGCTACGACAACAAACGCACCGACCTTTTCTGTGTGGGCTATGTGCTGGCTGCCAACGGCAAGCTCTACATGGCCGGGGGCAACCTGGGCTACGACTACAGTGCCAGCGGCGACGAGTTTGGATTCGCGGCCGGCCACACCCACACCAACATCTTCGACCCCAGCACCAACACCTGGAGTGCAGGCCGCGACATGGAGCAGGGCCGCTGGTACCCCAGTGTGATCACCCTGCCCAACGAGGAGATGCTGATTATCGGCGGCAACGCCGACCAGCACAATGGGGATGGTATAGATAATGACAAAAACTATATCCCCGACGTCTGGAACCCCTTTACCAACACCCTGCGCCGCCTGACCGGGGCTTCCTCTTTTGGTAAGGGCATCGAGCACTTCTACCCCTGGGTGCACGTGGCCCCCAACGGCCAGGTCTTCCTGTCGGGCAGCTACAAGAACTGGTACTACCTGGACACCAACGGTGCGGGCGCATGGACACACCAATTCCCCCCCCAAAGATACAACCGCTACTACGGCTCCTCGGTGATGTATGAGCCGGGAAAAATTCTGGTGCTGGGGGGTGGCTGGGTGGGTTTTTCCGACGAACAGGGGGGTGCGACCGCTCAGGTGATTGAACTTAACCCCAACAACCAGAGCGTCTGGGTGCGCGATGTGGCCCCCATGGCCCACAAGCGCACCCACCTCAACGCCACCCTGATGCCCGACGGCCGCATCTTTGTCAATGGTGGGAACGAGGATGGGGTAAATTTCAGCAACGCAACCGCGGTCTACGAAAGCGAGATCTGGTCGCCCCTTACCGAGACCTTCAAGCGTGCCGCCGAGGCCCAGTGCCCCCGCACCTACCACTCCACCGCCCTGCTCTTGCTCGACGGCACCATCATCACCATGGGCGGTGGTGCCACCGGAGGCGATGATCCCCCAAACTCACCAGAATGCGACAAAACCAAGGGCATTCTGCAGAAGGTCAACCAGCTCAACGCCGAGATCTACTACCCGCCCTACCTGCACAATGCCGATGGCAGCCCGGCCAGCCGCCCGGTGGTGCAGAGCGCGCCGGAGCGGATTAGCTACGGCCAGAGCTTTACCCTGAACACCGATGTGCCCGCCACGGTGGTGGAGCGGGTGACCCTGGTGGCCTTTGGGGCGGTCACCCACGCCTTTAATATGGGCCAGCGCTTCATCGAGCTGAGCTTTACCCGCACGGGCCCCAACACCCTGCAGGTGACGGCCCCGCAGAGCCCCAACCTGGCCACCCCCGGCTACTACCAGCTTTATGTGCTGGATGGCCGGGGGGTGCCCTCGGAGGCCCGGGTGGTGCGCTTGCGGGATGCCAGCCGGCCCTAGCGCACCTCAAAAGGCCCTAAGTCGGGGGCGCTGCCCTGGAGGCGGGGCTTAGCCTGGAAGTCGATGCTGGGGGTCTGCTCGGTAATGCCTTTATCGATGGCCGGGCTGGTGCTTTGCAGGGCGTAGTTGCCGCTACCATCGGGCCGGTAGTTTACAAAACCAGGGTCGAGGGAAAGGCTGCCTTGCTGGGTGCTGGTCTGTAAAATCCAGTTGACCTCGTTGTTCCAGACCAGGTTGTTCACAAAGCGATTGACCCCGGTGTTGTTTACCTCCCTGATGCCACGCGGGTTATAGACAACGATGTTGTTGGCTACCAGGAAGTTCTCGGCCCGGTTGCCGTTGGTGTTGTCGCCCGAGCCCACCGAGATTCCCGAGTAAAGATTGGCAAAGGAGAGGTTGTGGGTAATGACTGCCCCGGTCACGGCATGCCAGGTGTTGATGCCGTTGCCGCGAGCCCGATAGACAATGTTGTTCTGGATGATGCCTCGAGGCGCACCCAGATAGATGCCGTGGATGCGAACGCAGAACCCTTGCGAAAGGTCGCCGATGTCGTGCGCCAGGTTGCCCAGTATTACGCCATCCGAGGAGTTGGGCGAGCTCATGTTCAGGCCGGCCCCGCCATTTGAATCACACTGGGCGCGGATGCCGTAGACATGGTTGAAGAGGAAGCGGTTGTAAGGGGCCCAGCTGATGATGCCGCTGTTGGTGGCGTTGGTAACTTCAAACCCTACGATATCCACGTAGCTAC
>AXWR01000012.1 GCA_000482765.1 Meiothermus taiwanensis DSM 14542 | reverse complement strand
ACTGGTTCGGTGCTGGTGGCATATACGACGTGATCTGCGAGTATGCCCTGGCCCACCCCAGCGTGCAGGCCCTGCCCGAGTTCGCCAAGGCCATCGAAGACTCGCTGTGGTATAGAGGCCTTGAATTGTACGAACACGACCAGGTGGCCATCAAGGCCTTCACCGAGGCGGTGGGCGACCTGCTGCGCTACATTGCCTCCCCGGAGGGCAAGGCCCGTTGGGGTGAGTATCATCCGGTCATTCTGGAGGCGGTTCAAATTCTCTACGACCTGCTCCTCGACTACGATCCCGAGCGGTACAAGTGAGGCGGGCGGGGTGTCGCGGGGCACAAGGGCTGAAACCAGACCAGGTCGGGCGGGATCCCACCCTGCGCGCCGGTGACGTGAACACAGCGTTTCCTATACTGGGCTGGAGATGAGATACCGCTTCTTCTGCGAAGAAAATCCGGTAGCCGGTGGTTTTTACTGCGACGTGGAACTGGCGGAGCCGATACCCCCAGACAGCCCGCCTTGGCATCTGTTGGTTTTCTTAAAAGCCGAGGTCCGCGCAGGCCTGGAGTACTACAACCGCCTTCGAAGTGACGAGGAGTTGGCTGAGCGAATCGGCGAGTGGTATGGTGACTGGACCGACTTCATCTACGAAGTGATCAAGAACCCCCAACGCAAGCTGGAAACGGATGTGGGCAACGCCTACATGCTGAGCAACGATGGTCTCACGATACTGGTAACGTGCTACTATGAGGACCCGGAGAACAACACCCAGCGCTTCAAGGCTTGGGAGCTGCTGCGAGCCATTTTCGCCTGGAAGGAGTACTGTTGGGCGGTTCGTTGCGGCCGCAGGGAGCCCTTCGAGATCGAGATCGAGGACGAAGGCTGGGAGAGCCGTCCGGATTTGGGCTATTGAGCAGCGGCTGGGTGGGGGATGAGTGTCACCATCAAGGGCTAACCGAGCGCTTTTGCACTGAACGGCCAGAGCCTGCAGGATCTGGGCGGCGCGGGTGGTGCGCTGGGAGCGGTTTGGGGGTTTTGGTTTGAAGAGGTGCAGCTCTTTGTGCAGAGAACCGTATAATCGGCGTGTAGAGAAAAGGAGCCCTGCTATGGATCGAGTCCAACGCCTTCGCACCGTGGTGGCCGCTGCGCAAAAGCACCCCGTTTACGCCCAAAAGCTCAGCAACGTAGATGTCCAGAGCCTGACCCCTGAGAACATCTCCAGCCTGCCCCTCACCACCCGGCAGGAGTGGCTGGCCTATATCCAGTCGAACCCCCAGCCCCCCAAAGGCGCGGCCCTGATGCACCTGACCCCGAGCCCGGCCATCGGCTGGATGCCCGAGTACCTCTCCGCCGAGGACGTGGAGTACCAGGCCCAGGCCCTTTCGGCCCAGATGCAGCGGCTGGGGGTGGCCGGAAAGAAAGCCCTGGTGGCTTTTGGCTACCACATTTTTGCTGGTGGTTGGCTGTTTCACGAGGCCCTGCAACGGGCTGGGGCCATGGTGTTGCCGCATGGCCCCGGCGAGGCCGAGCGCATTGTGCAGTTGCAGCAGCAGTACGGCTTCGAGATTCTGGTCTCTAACCCCAGCTTTGCCATGAAAATCGCCCAGGCCGGGGGCCGGTTTGAGCTCTTGATGGCCGGCGGCGAACCCTTTACCTCGGTGCCGGGTTACCGGGAGCGGCTCGAGCAGGCCCTCGGCGGGGTGGCGGTGGATGCTTATGGCACCTCGGAGCTGGGGGTGGTGGCCGGGGAGGGCTTGGAGAAAAACGGGCTGTGGGAAATCCCCGAGATGGCCATTATCGAGGTGCTCGACCCCGAGACCTTGGAGCCCACCCCGGAGGGCGAAAAAGGGGAGATGGTGGTGACCTCGCTCTCGCGCACCCTGATGCCCATGATCCGCTTCCGCACCGGCGACCTGGCGGTGGTTTCGCGCCGTGAAGGGCGGCTCTGCCTGCCCAGAGGGGTGATCGGGCGCACCGACCTGATGGTCAAGGTGAAGGGGGTCAAGCTCTACCCCACCGAACTGGCCCCCCTGCTGATGGCCTTTGGCATCGATCCCCGCGGCGGTGCCCAGCTGGTGGTGGAAACCAAAGAAGGGGGTACCGACAAGCTCACCCTGCGCATCAAGGCCGAGGCAGTACCGCCCCAGCTCGGCCCGGCCTTGCAGCAGGCCACCGGCATCCGCCTCGACGATATCCAGGCCGACCCAGCCCTGGAAGGGCCCCCATTGGTGGATAAGCGCTACTAAAAACCTCATCCTGAAAACCCTTCCCGGCGCAATGGGTCTGGGAGGGCAGTACACCGGGCCGTTGGCTGGTAGGGTCACGGTAGGTTTTTCTACAATGTTGGCCCGTATTCCAAACTATTCTCATTAGTAACAATCTGGTTGCGTCGGGAAGGTGGAAGTGTAAGATGTTGGCGACAGTCGGTCGGGCGGTGTGGGCTTTAACACGCCTCGTGAAGATAGGCACAAGCTCGACCACCCTAGTAACAGAGGAGGCGCATGTCACCGATAAGTGAGTATCAGGCTTTACTGGTGTACCTGGCTGTTGCGGTCGGCATTGCCGTGCTGGCAACCGTGGTGGGGGCCTTGCTGGGCCCCAAAAAGGGTGGGCGTTTCAAGCTGATGCCCTATGAGTCGGGCAACGACCCCGCCGGGGAGGTCAAGCGCTTCCCGGTGCACTTCTACGCGGTGGCGATGCTGTTCATCATCTTCGACGTGGAGGTGGCCTTTTTGTGGCCTTATGCGGTGAGCGCTGGCACCGTGGGCGTGGTGGGCTTTTTTGGCCTGCTGGCCTTCACGCTGTTGTTGTTTGTGGGGTTTTTGTACGAGTGGTACAAGGGCGTGATGAAATGGCACTAGTGCGCCCAGCCCAAAGGCAAAGGGGGTTTTGAATGGCAACCATTGCAGACCTATTCACAAAAGATGTGCAGGAGCTGGAAAACGAGGGGGTTTTGTTCACTACCCTCGAGAAACTCATCGCCTGGGGGCGCTCGAACAGCCTGTGGCCGGCGACCTTTGGCCTGGCCTGCTGCGCCATCGAGATGATGGCCTCGACCAACGCCCGCAACGACCTATCTCGCTTTGGCTCCGAGGTCTTCCGGGCCTCGCCCCGCCAGGCCGATGTGATGATTGTGGCCGGGCGGCTCTCCAAAAAGATGGCCCCGGTGATGCGCCGGGTCTACGACCAGATGCCCGACCCCAAATGGGTCATCTCGATGGGGGCCTGCGCCTCCTCGGGGGGGATGTTCAACAACTACGCCATCGTGCAGAACGTGGATAGCGTGGTGCCGGTGGACGTGTTTGTGCCGGGCTGCCCGCCCCGGCCCGAGGCCCTCATCTACGCGGTGATGCAGCTTCAGAAAAAGATCCAGGGCAAGGCCCGTGACGACCAGGGGCGCAAGCTGCCCAAGGTGGAGGCCTGGAAGCGCTAGGGGCTCGAGGTGGACATGCAAAAGCTGACCGAGCTAAAAAAGCAAGCTCACGCCAGGGGTTGGGCCATCGAGGAGGCCCACGGCAATACCTGGGTGGTGGTGCCCCGCAGCGAGTTCAAGGCCCTGCTGGCCCAGCTCAAAAGCCAGGGCTGGAACTACCTGGCCGATGTGGTGGGCATCGACTACCTGAAATACCCCCAGCCCAAACCCGAGCGTTTTTGCGTGGTCTACGAGCTGGTCTCGCTGCCGGGCTACCAGGGGGGGGATGGCAGCCGGGTCTTCATCCGGGTGTATGTGCCCGAGGCCAACCCCAGCCTGCCCAGCCTGACCGACCTGTGGATGGGGGCCGACTACCTCGAGCGCGAGGTCTTCGACCTGCTGGGCATCCGCTTCGAGGGCCACCCCGACCTGCGCAAAATCCTGACCCCCGAAGACCTGGAAGGCCACCCCTTGCGCAAGGACTTCCCCCTGGGCGAGACCCCTACGCTGTTCAAGGAGGGCCGCTTTATCGACCCCGATGCTTTTAGGGCTGGCCTGTCCGGTGATAAAGCCGGCATGACCGGCTGGCGGGGTGGTACCCGCAAGGGCTACCAGGACGTGGCCGCTGAGGTGCAGAAGGTTGTGAAGGGAGGCAACTGATGGTGCGCGACCCGCAAAAGCTACACAGCCCCTCGGTGGAGGCCTACGAGATTGCCGATGCGCCGGAGCTGAAGTCCGAGGTCATGACCCTCAACGTGGGGCCCCAGCACCCCTCGACCCACGGGGTGCTGCGGGTGGTGGTGGATCTGTCGGGGGAGCAGATTCTGCGCCTGACCCCCCACATCGGCTACCTCCACACCGGCTTCGAGAAGAACATGGAGCACCGCACCTACACCCAGTGCCTCACCTACACCCCCCGCATGGACTACCTGCACAGCTTCAGCCACGACCTGGCCTACGCGCTAAGTGTGGAGAAGCTGGTGGGGGCGCAGGTGCCCCCCAGGGCCCAGGCCATCCGGGTGATGCTCAACGAGCTTTCCCGCATTGCCTCGCACCTGGTCTTCCTGGGGACAGGTCTGCTGGACTTTGGCGCGCTAACCCCGTTCTTCTACGCCTTCCGCGAGCGCGAGGCGGTGCTCGACCTTTTTGAGTGGGTCTCGGGGCAGCGCTTCCACCACAACTACATCCGGATTGGCGGCCTCAAGGAAGACCTGCCGCCGGAGTTTCTGGGCGAGGTGAAGAAGTTCATCGCCCAGATGCCGGCCCGCATCGACGAGTACGAGGCTTTGTTCCGGGAAAGCCCCATCTTCTACGAGCGCGCCCGGGGTGTGGCGGTGATACCCCCCGAGGTGGCCATCAACCTTTCCCTCACCGGGGGCAGCCTGCGGGCCTCGGGGGTGGGCTACGACGTGCGCAAGGCCTACCCCTACGCGGGCTACGAGACCTACGACTTCGATGTACCGGTGCTGACGGGCGGCGATGTCTTCGACCGGATGGTGATCCGCATCCTGGAGATGCGCGAGTCGGTCAAGATCATCCGGCAGGCCGTGGAGCGGCTCGAGGCCATTGGGCCGGGCCCCATCCGCGACCCCAACCCGCAGATCTCGCTGCCGCCGCGCCACCTGCTGGAAACCTCGATGGAGGCGGTCATCTACCACTTCAAACTGGTTACCGAGGGCTTCCACCCGGCCCTGGGTGAGGTGTACGTGCCCACCGAGAGCGCGCGGGGCGAGCTGGGTTACTACATCGTTTCCGACGGGGGTTCCATGCCCTACCGGGTCAAGGTACGCGCACCCAGCTTTGTGAACCTGCAAAGCCTGCCTTATGCTTGCAAGGGCGTGCAGATGGCCGATATGGTGGTGGTGATCGCATCTTTGGACCCGGTGATGGGGGATGTGGATCGGTGAGTTTTTCACGGGGGTCTGGCGCGTCCAGGCCCCCGATGATGCGGAGGCGTATGGGATTTTTCGACGATAAGCAAGACTGGTTAAACGAGGTATTTGCGCAGTACCCCGAGCGGCGGGCGGCCATAATGCCCATGCTGCGGCGGGTGCAACAGGACGAGGGCTGGATCTCCCCCGAACGCCAGGAGGAGATCGCCCAAATCCTAGGTACCACCGCGACCGAGGTGGCGGGGGTGATGAGCTTTTACAGCTACTACCAGGCCCTGCCCACCGGCAAGTACCACCTGCAGGTGTGCGCCACCCTGAGCTGTGCCATTGGCGGAGCCGACGAGCTGTGGGACGAGCTGGTCGAGACGCTGGGCATCCTGCGCGGCGAGGTGACCCCCGATGGGCTCTTCAGCATCCAGAAGGTGGAGTGCCTGGGCTCCTGCCACACCGCGCCGGTGATTCAGGTTAACGACGAGCCCTACGTGGAGTGCGTGACCAAGGCCCGGCTGCACGCGCTCTTGCAGGGCTTGCGGGAAGGGAAGAAGCTCGAGGAGATCGCCCTGCCCGGCAAGGTGGGGCACGAGGTGCACGTGCGCGGGGAGGAGGTGGGTGCATGACTGGCCCCATCGTGAGCGGGAAAGACCCCCGCTTCGAGAAAACCCTCTACAAGCATGTGGGCCAGCCCAACTCCTGGACGCTCAGCTATTACCTGGCCCACGGCGGCTATCAGGCCATCCGCAAGGCTATCGCCCAGGGCCAGGACTGGGTGATTGAGGAGGTCAAGAAATCCGGCCTGCGCGGGCGCGGCGGGGCGGGCTTCCCCACCGGGCTCAAGTGGAGCTTCATGCCCAGAAACACCGGCAAGCAGCACTACATCGTCTGCAATGCCGACGAGTCGGAGCCGGGCTCCTTCAAAGACCGCTACCTGATGGAAGACGACCCCCACCAGCTCATCGAGGGCATGATGATTGCGGGGGTGGCGATCCAGGCCAGCAAGGGCTACATCTACATCCGCGGCGAATACCGCCGGGCCTACGACCGGCTCATCGCGGCGATTCGCGAGGCCTATGCAGCGGGCTACCTGGGCCAGAACGTGCTGGGCACCGGCTTTAGCTTCGACCTGTATGTGCACCGGGGGGCCGGGGCCTACATCTGCGGCGAGGAGACCGCCCTGATGAACTCCCTCGAGGGTCTGCGGGCCAACCCCCGCATGAAGCCCCCCTTCCCGGCCCAGGCCGGCCTGTGGGGAATGCCCACCACCATCAACAACGTGGAGTCGCTCTGTTCGGTAGTACACATCATCCAGCGCGGGGCCGACTGGTTCGCCAGCATGGGCACCGAAAAATCCAAGGGCCACAAGCTCTTCCAGGTCTCGGGCCCCTTCAAGCGCCCCGGGGTCTACGAGCTGCCCCTGGGCACCACCTTCCGCGAGCTGCTCTTCGACTGGGCCGGGGGCCCCACCGAGCCCATCCAGGCCATTATCCCGGGGGGCTCTTCCTGCCCGCCCTTGCCCTGGAACGACGAGATCCTGGATACCCCCATGGACTACGAGTCCATCAGCGCCAAGGGCTCGCTCTTAGGCACCGGGGGGGTGATCGGCATCCCGGCCAGCATGAGCATGGTGGATGCCATGTGGAACGTGACCCGCTTCTACGGCCACGAGTCCTGCGGCAAATGCACCCCCTGCCGCGAGGGGGTCTCGGGCTGGATGGTGAGCCTGTTCGAAAAGATAGGAACCGGGCAGGGCCAGAAAGGCGATGTGGAGCTTTTGGAAAGCATGCTCAACCAGATCGAGGGCCGCAGCTTCTGTGCCCTGGCCGATGCGGCCTGCTGGCCGGTGCGCGGCAGCCTCAAGCACTTCCGCCATCAGTTCGTGGAGGCTGTGGAACAGGGCAAACCGGTCGAGCGCCTGGGGAGCCGCTGGGGGTGAGGTAGGGAATGGCTAAGGTAACCATTAACGACAGAACCATTGAGGTACCAAACGGCACCTCGGTGATGGATGCCATCTTCCACGCCGGCTACGACGTGCCGCTGTTCTGTGCCGAAAAGCACCTATCGCCCATCGGGGCCTGCCGGATGTGCCTGGTCAGAACCGGCAGCCCGCGCAAAGGGCCGGACGGCAACTTCATCATGGAGGATGGGCAGCCCAAGATTTTCTGGATGCCCAAGCTGGCGGCGGCCTGCATCACCGCGGTAGCCGACGGGATGGTGGTGGACACCCTTTCCGACGAGGTGAAGCACGCCCAGTCGGGGATGGTGGAGCTGACCCTGCTCAACCACCCGCTCGACTGCCCCACCTGCGACAAGGGCGGGGCCTGCGAGCTGCAGGATCGCAGCTACGAGTACGGCCTGGTGGAGAAGTTCTACCAGCCCGACCCCATGGAGCTGCCCATGTACACCCGCTTCGAGATGACCCGGCGGCACGTAGACAAGCACCATCCGCTCTCGCCCTTCATCGTGCTGGATCGCGAGCGCTGCATCCACTGCAAGCGCTGCGTGCGCTACTTCGAAGAGATTCCGGGCGACGAGGTGCTCGACTTTATCGAGCGAGGGGTGCACACCTTTATCAACAGCGAGGACGACGGCCTGCCTTCCAACTTCACCGGCAACATCGTGGACATCTGCCCGGTGGGGGCCCTGCTCGACCGAACCGCACGCTTCCGGGCCCGCAACTGGGAGTACGACGCCACCGAGACCACCTCGATGGACGATGCCTGTGGGGCGGCCATCACCGTGGACACCCGCAGCGGGCTGCTCGAGCGCATCCGGGCTGCCGAGCGCCGCGAGGTGAACGAGGTCTGGATCTCCGACGCGGCCCGCTTCGGCCACGAATGGGTGAACGAGAACCGGGTGCGCTCACCGCTGGTTCGCAAGGACGGGAAGCTGGTAGAGACCACCTGGGAGGAGGCCCTGAAGGCCATCCGCGAGGGCTTGAGCGGTGTGGCCCGATCGGAGATCGGCGTGTATCTGGCGGGCAACAGCACCCTCGAGGAAGGGCTGGCGGCCCTCGAGCTGACCCAGGCCCTGGGCACACCGCACCGCGACTTCCAGGGCCGCACCGCCTACCCGGTGACCGGCTTTACCCCGGCCAGCTTCGATGAGCTGCTGGACGCCGAGTTTGTGCTGATCCTGGGCGAGCCCACCGAGGAGGCCCCCACCCTGCACCTCCGGCTTTCGGAGTACAGCCGCGGCCTCAAACCGGCGGCCCGGCTCAACCACGGCACCCCCTTTGCCGACCTCAACATCAAGGAGCGGATGCCCCGCCTGACCCACAAGCTGGCCCTCTTCAGCGCCTACCCCAGCAACACCGCCAAGTGGGCCGGGGCCAGCGGGGTGCATGCCCCGGGGGCCGAGGCGGCCCTGCTGGCAGCCCTGCTGGGTGAGGGCGAGGCCCCGGCCGGTCTGGCCGAGGCGGTGGCCTGGGTCAAGGAGCGCCTGGCGGCAAGCCAGCGGGTGGTGCTGGTGCTGGGGGCCGGGGTGCTCAACCGGCCCGGGGCGGCCATCAAGGCCAGGCAGCTCGCCGAGCGCACCGGCGCCCGGGTGATGTGCATGACCCCGGCGGCCAACGCGCGGGGCCTGGAGGCCCTGGGCTTCTTCCCCGGCAAGGGGGGTGCGGGCTGGACCGAGGCCGGCCCCAAGGCGGTCTACTACGCCTACCTGCCCACCGAGGCCCAGCTCCGGGCGGCTTCTTTCCGCGTCCTGCACCTCACGCACCGGCACCCCTTGGCGGAAAAATACGCCGATGTGATCCTGCCCAACCAGACCCCATACGAAAAGCGCGGCCATACCCTGAACCTCGAGGGCCGGGTGCTGCCTTTGGAACCCGCGGCCATCAACAACGGCGAGGCCGACGGGGCGGTGGCGGCACTGGCGGTGCTGGCCGAGGCCCTGGGGATCCAGACCCCGGTGCGGCTGGTGCGCCAGGCCACCCGCCTGCTCACCGAAAAGCACAAGCTGCCGGCGGCGCTCGAGCGCTGGCTGCCCAAGGGTAGTGGCTGGGCGGCCTCGGAGTCCGATGCCACCCAGGGAACCCTCTACCTGCGCCCGACCATGTGGCGGCGGGAGCAGGTGGTGGGGGCGGTGGCCCAGGTGGTTGAACTCAAGCTGGAGATGAGCCCGGCCACGGCCCGTGCCCAGGGCCTGGCCGACGGGTATCAGGTAGAGCTCGAGCTGCCCGGTGGACGGGAGCGCCTCGAGGTCAAGACCGTGGCGGGGCTGCCCGACGGCGTGATGTACGCGCCGGCCCTGGGGGCCTGGGCGGGCCGCAGCGTGGAGGCCAAAATTCTGGTAGGAGGTGCTGCATGAACCAGACTCGACAGAAGCACCTGCGCGGGGGCCTGGCTTTGGGCGCGCCGCTGCTGGCTGGCCTGGCGCTGGCCGCCGAGGCCACCCCCGCGGCCAGCTCGAGCGCCACCGACCCTTTGTGGATGGTGGGGATCAAGGCCTTTCTGGTCATCTTTGGCCTGCTGACCGCCTTTGCCTACATGACCCTGATTGAGCGGCGCCTCCTGGCCCGCATCCAGGTGCGCCAGGGGCCCAACCGGGTGGGGCCGGGTGGCCTGTTGCAACCCCTGGCCGACGCCATCAAGTCCATCTTCAAGGAAGACCTGGTGGTGGCCAGGGCCGACAAGGTGGTCTTTGTGCTGGCCCCCATGATCTCCGTCACCTTTGCGGTGCTCACCTTCGGCCTGATACCCTTTGGCCCCAAGGATGCCTTCTTTGGCTACGACCCCTGGGTGATCGACCTGGATGTGGGCATTCTGTACGTGTTTGCAGTTTCGGAGATCGCCATCTACGGCATCTTTTTGGCGGGCTGGGCCTCCAACTCCAAGTACTCCCTGCTGGGTTCGCTGCGCTCCTCGGCCTCGCTCATCTCCTACGAGCTGGCCCTGGGCATCAGCCTCCTGGCCCCGGTCTTGCTGGTAGGCTCTTTGAACCTGCGGGAAATCGTTGAGTGGCAGCACCAGAACGGCTGGCTGATTCTCTACATGCTCCCGGCTTTTGCCATCTTCCTCCTGACCAGCATGGCCGAGGCGGCCCGCACCCCCTTCGACCTGCCTGAGGCCGAGCAGGAGCTGGTGGGGGGCTACAACACCGAGTACAGCTCCATCAAGTGGGCCCTGTTCCAGATGGCCGAGTACATCCACCTGATTACCGCCTCGGCCCTGATCCCCACGCTCTTTCTGGGCGGCTGGCGGATGCCCGGCTTCATGGAGCAGATTCCCCTCATTGGCGGCCTGTTCGCCCTGCCCTACCTCTGGATGTTCGTCAAAATCGCGCTGTTTTTGTTCTTCTTCATCTGGGTGCGGGGTACGCTCTTCCGCCTGCGCTACGACCAGCTCATGGTCTTTAGCTGGGGCCGCCTCTTCCCGCTGGCCCTGGCCTGGTTCCTGATCTCGGCCATGGTGGTGGCCTTCAAGTGGCCGGTGGCGGTGCTGGGCTGGCTCTCCTTGCTCAGCCTGGTGGTCTTCCTGGTCTATGCAATTCTCACGGCCAGGCCCAAGCCAAGGCCCCTGCCGCGCATGGGCGCGGGCGACTAGAAAGGAGTGAATCTGTGAGCATTGCTGCACTGGCGCAAAGCATGGGCATCACCCTGAAGGCGCTGTTTTCCAAACCTGTAACCATTCCTTACCCGGATGCCCCGGTGCCCCTGAAACCCCGTTTCCACGGGCGGCACGTGCTGACCCGGCATCCCAACGGCCTCGAGAAGTGCATCGGCTGTTCGCTCTGTGCGGCGGCCTGCCCGGCCTACGCCATCTACGTAGAAGCCGCCGAGAACGACCCCCAGAACCCCGTGAGCGCAGGGGAGCGGTACGCCCGGGTCTACGAGATCAACATGCTGCGCTGCATCTTCTGTGGGATGTGCGAGGAGGCCTGCCCTACCGGTGCGGTGGTGATGGGCTACGACTTTGAGATGGCCGACTACCGCTACTCCGACTTCGTCTACAGCAAGGAGGACATGCTGGTCGAGGTGGAGGGTACCAAGCCCCAGCGCCGCGAGGCGGCCTACACCGGCAAGCCGGTCAAGCGGGGTTACAGCCTGCCCTATGTGCGGCCCGAACTCGAGGGTTTCAAGCCGCCCAAGTAGGGCAGACCGGAGGCTCGAGGTTCCGGGCAGGTGTTCCCCAACGCACATTGTTGGGGGTAAAATCGCTCGGATTATGTGCGACCCTAAAAGCTCGAGCCCACCCCTGGCTCTCTGGAGGAATCAATGAGTATCGGATTCTGGGAAGTTCTTGCGCTGCTTGTGCTGGTTGGTACCGGCCTGGCCGTGGTGCGGCTGCAAAACGCCGTCCACGCCGCCCTGGCGCTCATCGCCAATTTCCTGGTGGTGGCGGGTGTGTATGTGGCGCTCGAGGCCCGCTTTGTGGCTATGATCCAGATCATCGTCTACGCCGGGGCCATCGTGGTGCTGTTTTTGTTCGTCATCATGCTGCTTTCGGCGGCCAACGCCAACGTGGGCCAGGATCTACTGCCCCGGCTCCCCTGGGTGGCTGCACTGGGTGCCCTTGGTCTGGCCGGCGTACTGATCTACGCCGTAACCCGCTTTCAGCCGCCTGCCAACGCACCGGCCCTGGGGGGTGGCTTACCCCAGGCCCTGGGGCCCTTGCTCTACGATCCCGAGAAATGGCTCTATGCTCTACTGGTGGTGGGTTTCTTGCTGCTGGTAGCTACGGTGGCGGCGGTGGTGCTGATCGAACCCGAGCGGATTATCGCGGCCACCAGCCACCCGGCCCACCCCCGGCAGGATCAAAAGCCCAGCCCTTCCACCGGGCAACAAAAAGATGAAAGGGCGGTGGTCAAGCCATGATCTGGCTGGTAGCCTCCGCGCTTCTATTTTCGATTGGGGCTTATGGGGCGCTGACCCGGCGCACCGCCATCCTGATGTTTTTGTCCATCGAACTGATGCTAAACGCCGCCGCGCTCTCGCTCGTAAGCTTCTCCAAGCTCACCGGGAGCCTCGAGGCCCAGGTGGTGGTGCTTTTCATCATCGCCATTGCCGCCGCCGAGGTGGCGGTGGGCCTCGGTCTGATCGTGGCCATCTTCCGCCGCCGCGAGACCACCGGCGTAGACGAGCTCAGGCAACTGAGGGGGTAAACTGTGCAAGAGACCTTTCTTCTACCCCTGATTATCGCACTGCCCCTCTTGGGGTTCGTGCTGCTGGGACTCTTTGGTAAGCGATTGGGCGAGCCGGCAGCGGGCTGGCTGGCCTCGCTTTTGGTACTGGGCAGCTTCCTTTTGGGCCTGGTCTTGCTGCTGCAGGGGGGGGCGCGCTGGGCGCTCCCGGACTGGCTGCCGGGCATCCCCTTCAGCCTCCACCTCGACAACCTCTCGGGCGTGATGCTGATGGTGGTGACCGGGGTGGGTTTCCTAATCCACGTCTGGGCCATCGGCTACATGCACGGCGACCCCGGCTACAGCCGCTTCTTCAGCTACTTCAACCTGTTCATCGCGGCCATGCTGGTGCTCATCCTGGGCGACAGCCTGCCGGTGGTCTTCATCGGCTGGGAGGGGGTGGGGCTGGCCTCCTACCTGCTGATTGGCTTCTGGTACCACGAACGGATCAACGTCGACTCGGCCCGCAAGGCCTTCATCGTCAACCGCATCGGCGACCTGGGCTTTTTGCTGGCCATGGGCCTGCTCTGGAGCATGTTCGGCACCCTCTCCATTAGCGAGCTGGTCGAGAAGGTGGAGGCCGGGGGGTATAGCTTTACCACCCTCACGCTGGCCGGTTTCTTCCTGCTGGTAGGGGCCATGGGCAAGAGCGCCCAGGTGCCTCTGATGGTCTGGCTGCCCGATGCCATGGCCGGCCCCACCCCGGTCTCGGCCCTGATCCACGCGGCCACCATGGTCACGGCAGGGGTTTACCTGCTGGTTCGGCACGCCTTCATGCTGCACGATGATGCTTACCTGTCGGGCCTGATCGTGCTCATCGGTCTCCTGACGGCCTTTTACGGGGCGCTGTGCTCGCTGGGTCAGTGGGACATTAAGCGCATCGTGGCCTACACAACCCTTTCCCAGCTCGGCTTCATGTTCGTGGCGGTGGGGGTGGGGGCCTACTGGGTGGCCATCTTCCACATCGTGACCCACGCCTTCTTCAAAGCCCTGATGTTCATGACCTCGGGCTCGGTGATACACGCCCTGGGGGGTGAGCAGGACGTACGCAAGATGGGCGGTATGCGCAAGTACCTGCCCGCCACCCACCTGCACGGCCTGATCGCCACCTTCGCCTCGGGCGGTTTGGTGCCGCTGGCGGGGTTCTGGTCGAAGGACGCCATCCTGGCTTACTCCTTCGAGTATGGCCCCTGGCTGTGGTTCCTGATGCTTTTGGCCTCGGTGCTGGCCGCCCTATACTCCATTCGCTGGTATGTGCTGGTCTTCTGGGGTGAGTACCGGGGCAAGGAACACCCCCACGAGAGCCCGGCGGTGATGCTCTGGCCCAACCACATCCTGATGGTCGGGGCCATTGGTGTGGGCTTTATGGGGTTGCCGTACGTGATCGATTACAAGAACTTTATCGAACCTTTCCTAACCAAAGCCATCGGGGAGTTTCCCCACGAAAAACTGCCGGTGTTCACCGAGTGGGTGCTCATCCTCACCTCGGCGCTGGTGGCCATCGCTGCTTTGTGGTGGGGCTTCCGCTTCTTCCAGCAGAAGATGCCGGCCTGGTACGAGCGCTTCCAGGCGGCGGCCTTGCAAGGGTTCTATGTGGATGCCCTATACAATGCCCTGCTGGTGAACCCGGCCAAAGGGCTGGCCGAACTTCTATTCGGGGGTGATAAGGGTATTCTGGCGGGTTTTGCTGGCCTGGGCAACCTGATGGGGGGGTTGGGTAGTCTGCTGGCAAGGCTCGAGACCGGAGCTTTGCGCTTTTACTTAGCAGGGTTCGTGCTCGCCCTGGTACTCCTGGTGGGCTGGGGGGTGTTGCGATGATTCATCTGGGACTGTGGTTACCCCTCCTGGCGGGTTTGTTGCTCTTTATCGTGCCAAGCCTGGGCCGCACCTTCGCCATCGTCTCGGCGGCGGTGAGCCTGGCGATTGCGGTGGTGCTGTTTGCCGGCTACGGGGGCCAGGGGGTGGCCTACGCCAGCCAGACCCCCTTCCTGCCCGAGGTGGGCGTCTACTATGCGGTGGGGCTGGATGGGGTCGGTTTGCTTTTGTGGATGGCGGTGAGCCTGGTGGTGCTCCTGGGCGTCTGGGTTGCCGAGGTGCCGGTGCGCTTCCTGGCCCTGGCCCTGATGATGCAGACCGGTCTATTGGGCATTTTTGCGGCCCAGGATCTGGTGTTCTTCTACGCTTTCTTCGAGGCCACCCTGATCCCCGCGCTCTTGATGCTGTGGTTTTACGGAGGCCCCGAGCGCTTGCGGGCCATCTACATCTTTGCCCTGTTTACGCTGGTGGGCTCGCTGCCCATGCTGGCCTCCATCTTCGCGGTGCGCTACCTGGGCGGGGCTGAAAGCTTCCTCTACACCGACCTGGTGGCCCATCCCCTGAGCGGGCAGGCGGCGGCCCTGGCCTTCCTGGGCTTTTTGGTGGCCCTGGCCGTCAAAACCCCGCTCTTCCCGCTGCACGCCTGGCTGCCTAGCTTCCACCAACAAAACCACCCCTCGGGCCTGGCCGATGCCATGGGCACCCTGTACAAGGTGGGCGTCTTTGCCCTGTTCAAGTGGGCCATTCCCCTGATGCCCGAGGGTTTCAAGGAGTGGCAGGGCCTGCTGCTCTTCCTGGCTGCCTTTGGGGCTTTGTACGCCGCCTGGCTGGCCTTCAGCGCGCCCGACTGGAAGACCCTCTTGGCCTACGCCGGGGTTTCGCACATGGGCGTTGCGGCCCTGGGGCTCTTTAGCGGCAACATGGAAGGCACGGTGGGGGCGCTGTACCTGCTGGGGGCCTCGATGGTGTATGGCTCGGCCATGTTCCTGTTTGTGGGCCTGGTCTACAAGCGCACCGGCAGCCTGGACGTCCTTCCTGCGCGCGGCCTGGCCAGGCACACCCCGGCGCTTTATGTGCTGGGGATGTTCTTGCTGATGGCCATGATCGGGCTACCGGGGCTTTCGGGCTTCCCCGGTGAGCTGATGGCGTTGCTGGGGGCCTACCAGGTCTCGCCCTGGCTGACCTTCCTGGCCTTCCTGGCGGTGATTGCCGCGGCGGCCTACGCGCTCACGGCCTTTCAGAAGCTCTTCCAGGAAACCCCGCAGGCCCAGGCCGTGCCGGACATGGATAGGCGGGAGTGGGGTTTTGCGGCGGTTACGGTGGGGGTGCTGCTATTGATGGGGCTGTACCCCAAGCTGTTCACGGTCTACCTCGAGCCCCTCGGCAAGGCCCTTGCAGCGCTTTTTGGAGGTGCTTCATGACCGACCGCAAGCGCCGGGTTTTTAGCTCTTTTGCGCGGATGGGAGGTGCGCGATGCTAACTTTGTACTTGCTGGCAGGCTTTGCCACCGTGCTGTCGCTGCTGGCCTTCCTGATCTCCCGCGAGGCCAACCGCATCGTGACCGTGGCGGCGCTGCTGCTGGCGGGTTTGTTCTCTCTGGTCGGTTGGGGCCAGACCGTGGAGGCCTTTGGGGGTCTTTACCGCTTCGATACCCTGGCCCGGGGCCTGACCCTGGTGGCCATTCTGGGTGGCCTGTGGGCGTTGTTGCTGGGGCCGGCCAAGAAGTTCGAGTTCCCGCTGCTGGTGCTGTTCGCGGTGACCGGTATGCACGTTATGGCCAGCAGCCCCAACCTGGTGGTGCTGCTGATTGCCCTCGAGGTCTTCTCGCTGCCCCTGTACGTGCTGGCGACCTGGCAGCGGGACGAACAGGGCTTTGAGGCGGGACTGAAATACTTCCTGCTGGGGGCGCTGGGGGCGGCCATCTTTCTCTATGGCATCGCCCTGTACTTTGGGGCAACCGGCAGCTTTATGGTGGGTGCGACGGGCTCGGGGCCGCTTTACATTGCGGGGCTGTTCCTGATTATGGCGGCCTTTGCCTTCAAGACCGCCATGGTGCCCTTCCAATGGTGGTCGCCGGATGTCTACCAGGGCAGCCCCACGGTGGTCACCCTCTTCATGGCTACGGCGGTCAAGGCGGCGGCCTTTGCGGCCATGCTGCGCATCTTCACCCCCGAAGGCCTGGAAGCCTGGGGTATCGGTATGGCTGCGCTGGTTGCCCTCAGCACCCTCTTTGGCAACCTTGGGGCTTTAGCCCAGACCGAGGCCAAGCGGCTTTTTGCTTACTCCTCCATTGCCAATGCCGGCTACATCGGCCTGGGGCTCTTTGGCCCCACCGGGCAGGCCACCATCCCGTTCTATCTACTGACCTACGCTCTAGCTACCGGTCTGATCTTTGCGGTGCTCTCGATGCTTTCGAATCAAGAAGTGCCGCTCGAGCGCCTGCGCGGCCTGTGGTACCGCAAGCCCCTGCTGGGTGGGGCCTTAGGGCTGGGCATTCTTTCGCTGCTAGGGCTGCCCCCGCTGGCCGGGTTCTGGGCCAAGTACCTGGTCTTCCAGGAGGCAGCCCGGGCCGGCTTCTACGGACTGGTGGTGCTGGCCCTGGTCACCTCGGCCATTGGTGCGTACTACTACCTCAAAACCTTCTTCCTGATTTTCAGCCAGCCCACGCCTGCCCAGGAAACTGAAGATCGTGAAGCCGAGGCGGCCCTGGCCCAGTATGGCAGCTCGGAAGCGCCGGGGGTTCCGGTGACGGCAGCCCCCATGGGCCTCACCCAGGCCCTGATGGCCCCTGCGGCCCAGACGGGCCTGCCTGCGCTGGGGATGCTGGTGGGGGCGATGGCCCTGCTGGGCCTGCTCTCGCTTCTGCCTGGGCTGGGCTTGCGAGCCTTCAGCGCGGGCCTGCCCCCGGCGGCAGCGGCTGTAACCATCACCGCACCGGTGGATGGTTCGACCCTGGCAGTGGGCAGCCATACCCTGCAGGGGACGGGCCGGCCGGGGGAGACCCTCGAGCTCTTCGACAACGGCGTGCCCCTTGGCGCTGTAACGGTGGGCCAACAGTAGGCGAGACTACACCTCGTTCCAGGCACGATAGTCCCAATATGCATCCGAGACCCGGCCTTGGGGGCCGGGCTTTTTTCTTCTTTGCTGTGTTGGAAGAAACAAAAGCCCTTGAACCATCGGCCCAAGTTGGTTTAGATGTACCCTAATACCGGATTCAAAAAGATAGTCATCCAAAGCAAAGACCTCCAGAGGCTATCTTTTTGAATCCTAGAGCGCTCCCTTCGGTCGGGTTAGTTCGCCGCCTTCCGGCGCCGAACTAACCGAATAACATAGAGCATTCCCCACGAATACCCAGTACAGCGCATTTTGCTGTACCGGGCAAATTGCCTACCGCCGCGGGGCAGATAATTGTGGGAAACACGATAAAAAGCGCCCTGCCTGCTGCAGCAGGCAGGGCATTCGCCATCCAGGCTAGGGTGCGGAGGCGTGGGGCACCTGAACACCGGTAATTGACACCGGCTTGGCTGCATCGGAGGAGTTGTTGGTGCCATCACCCAACTGACCTTGGATATTGCTGCCCCAGGCCACCACCGAACCGTTCTCCAGCAGGGCCAGGGCGTGAAAGATGCCTGCTGCCAGACCCCGCACACTCTGGCCTGTGGGTATGCCCTGAACATCTACCGGGGTTGTCTGGTCACCCGCAGCAGCGCCGTTGCCAAGCTGGAAGCTGTCGTCGTGCCCCCAGGCCTTGACCGAGCCATTGCTCAGAACGGCCAGGGTGAACTCGTAGCCCGCTGCAATGCCTACCACGTTCGTTAAGCCCGTGACCGTAACCGGCGTGTTACTGTTCGTAGTGGTACCGTTGCCAAGCTGGCCGTGGTTGTTATAGCCCCAGGTACGCACCGTGCCGTCCTCCAGCAACGCAACCGAGTGGTTGCCCCCAGCGGCAATGGCCCTTACACCCGCTAGGTTCGGTACAGCAGTCGGTGTGTTGTAGCGCGTGTTGTCTCCGGTTCCCAGCTCGCCGTTGGGGTTGTCGCCCCAGGCCCAAACACTGCCGTCGGCTTTGAGGGCCAGGGTGTGGTCGTCACCGGCAGCCAGGGCAATTACGTCGTTAAGATCGGAAATAGGGGCGGGCGATTCCTGTGGAGTGGGAGTGGTGTTACCAAGGCCAAGCTGGCCCACATCGTTGCGCCCCCAGGCGTATACGGTGCCTTGGGAGGTCAAGGCCAGGGAGTGGTAGCGACCGGCCTGAACAGCTACGGCTTTGACCCCTGCAGGCAGGATATTTTCACGCACGTTGGGAGCGGTGTTGGAGCTGTTCGGGTCTCCCGGCCCATCCCCCAACTGCCCATACTCGTCCCGTCCCACCGTAATCACCCGTCCATCACTGGTGAGGGCGATGAGGTGGAACTCACCCAGGGATATCGAGACCACGCCGTTGATGGACGGAACCTGGGCAGGGGTGTTATCGGTGGTGCTGGTGGTTGACCGACCCAGCTGGCCGTAGGTGTTGTCGCCCCATGACCAGACCTCACCGTTGGTTTTAACAGCTGCGCTGAAGTAGCCTCCCGCAGCCAGGGTGTTGGCCCGCAGCACCCGCAGGGTAAGAGGAGCGGTGCGGATCAGGTTCCCGCTGTTGGCCTGTACGGTGAGGTTGTAAACCCCCTCCGGAACGGTGCGGTCTACCGAAAGCGTTACAGGGCCGGAGTCGCTCAGGCTGGCCGGGCTGATGCTGATGCCGCTGTGGGGCGATTGCAGGCTCAGGCTCACCGAACCGCTAAACCCGGCCTCAGGTGTGAGGACAAGGTTGAAGTCGGAAAAGCTCTGGCCCTGGGCTCGCAGGGTGCTCGAGCGGGTTAGTGCAATGTTGAACGAGGTTACAGTTAGTCCAAAGCTGGCGGTTTTGCTGAGGCTGCCCTGGGTGGCAACCAGCGTAAGGGTGTTGGAGCCGGTGGGGGTACTAGAAGTGGTGTTGAAGGTGATGGTGAAGCTCTGTGGGTTTGTTCCGTTTACGTTGATGACATCGGGTGAGACTGTAACGCCTTCAGGTGGGTTCTGTAGGCTCAGGTTTACTGTACCGCTAAAGCCGTTTTGGGGCGTGAGGGTGAGGGTGGTGGAGACCGACTGGCCGGGGCCAACCGAAGCATTGTTAGGGTTGAGGGATATTGTGAAGTTAGGCTGAGACTGCGATTGCGTGCCACAACCGATCAACACCAGACCCGCCACTGTGAGGGGTAAGAGAAGTTTCTTCACAGTACCTCCTTGCTAAATTTTGACTGTCATCATAGAGCTTCGGCAATTTGAAGCCTGTGATAAATGTGGCACTGGATTTGCAGCTATCTGATTGAAGCCACCCGTCTCAGCCACTCTAAAAAGCTGGAAAATCTTCCGCATTTTCCAGTCACTTGTTCTCTACTGTCAACGCGAAGCCCTGTTCACAAAGCGACATACACGATACAAAATCCACCCCATACCGGATTCAAAAAGATAGTCATCCAAGGCAAAGACCTCCAGAGGCTATCTTTGAGCACACCCCTTGCTACCCTCGGCGAAGAAAGCGTATCCCTTCGGTCGGGTTGGTGCGCCGCTGGAGGGTGCCAAACTAACCGAATCTGGTATGACAGCCGCTACAGGCAGCCTGGCGCATCAGCTTTTCAGGCGCTCGAGCAGGTACTGGGGTAGTTCCTTTACTGCTACCCGCTCCTGCTGCATGGTGTCGCGGTCGCGCACCGTCACGGTGTCCTGCAGGGTGGTGCTGCCGTCCTGGCTTTTGCCGATGGTGTCGTAGTCCACCGTAACGCAAAAGGGCGTGCCCACCTCGTCGTGGCGGCGGTAGGCCTTGCCGATGTTACCGGTGTCCTCGTAGAGCACACGGCCAAAGCCCAGGGCCTGCAAATCGGCCTTGAGGCGGCGGGCGTAGCTGGTAATCTCCTCTTTGTTTTTAGCCAGCGGAATGACCGCTACCTTGATGGGGGCCAGGTGCGGCTTGAGCTTGAGCACGATGCGCTCCTCGCCGTTCTCCAGCTTTTCCTTGGTGTAGGCCTGCGACAGCACCGCCAGCACCGCCCGATCTACACCGGCCGAGGGCTCGATCACAAAGGGCACGAACCACTCCTTGGTCTCGGGGTCTTGCACCGCCAGCTTGGCGGTGGAGTGGTGGTTTTCCAGCACCCGGGCCTGAATCTTCAGCTCGGCCTGGCCCTTGGTGTGGCTGCCTAGGTCGTAGTCGCTGCGGTTGGCGATACCCTCGATCTCCTCGAAGCCCAGGGTGGGGAAGTTGTACATCAGGTCGAAGGTGCGCTTGGAATAGTGCGAGAGGTCTTCCTTGGGAACGTCCAGTACCCGGATTTGCTCGCGGGGGATGCCCTGGGCCTCCCACCAGGCCAGGCGGGTCTCGAGCCAGCGCTGGTGCCATTCCTCGTCGGTGCCGGGCTTCACAAAGTACTCGATCTCCATCTGCTCGAACTCCCGCACCCGGAAGATGAAGTTGCGCGGGGTAATCTCGTTGCGGAAGGCCTTGCCGATCTGGGCGATGCCAAAAGGCAGGCGGCGGCTGGTGGCATCGAGCACGTTTTTGAAGTTGATAAAGATGCCCTGGGCCGTTTCGGGGCGTAGGTAGCCGTAGGAGTCTTCGTCGGCCACGGGGCCAATCTGGGTTTTGAACATCATGTTGAAGGGCCGTGGGGGCGTCCAGTCACCGGGCGCGCCGTCGGCAGGGTCGATGACCTGGGCGGTGCTCATGGCCAGGGCGGCCTTCTCGGGCTCGGCCAGCAGGCGCGAGACCAGGGCCGCCAGGCTCTCCTCCTGGTGCAATCCCATGGCTTGCGATAAAGCCTGTAGCACGCTGGGTTTTTGTTCCTTGAGGAGGTGATCTAGGCGGTAGCGTTTCTTGGAGATGCGGTTGTCTACCAGGGGGTCTGAGAAGGTGGCCTCGTGGCCCGAGTAGAAAAGCACCAGCCGGTGGGTCAGGATGCTGGCATCCAGGCCTTCTATATCATCGCGCTCGTAGACGTTGGCCCGCCACCAGGCGGCCTTGAGGTTGTTCTTGAGCTCGACCCCCAGGGGGCCGTAGTCGTAGGTTCCCTGCAAACCACCATAGATATCCGACCCGGGGAAGATAAACCCCCGGCGCTTGCACAGGCTTACCAGTTCTTCCATCGTTTCAGCAGGCATAGGTTGCTCCTTTGGGGCTGGTTTAGGGTTAGAGGTTGTGTGCACCAGAACAGCCAGCTACCCCTTGCCAGCCTGTGCCGGAAAAAAGAAATCCCCGGCACGCATGCCTGGGGACGAATACGCGCCGGAAAAGGCGCGAACATCCGCGGTTCCACCCCAGTTCCTCGAGCTTGCTCGAGGCCCTTTGAGTTGCGTTGAGGTTGGCTCCGCCGCCCTTCACCCGGTTCTTGGCTGCCCGGCTCACACCCTCCCAGGCTCGCTGTAGCGGAACGCCGGGTTACTCCTGCGGTTCAACGCAAGCTACAAGGTAACACAGCGGCCCTTTCCCATCAAGGATTTTGCTATCCTGTAGGCAATGCCCAGGCCGAAACCCCCTGTCAAAACCGAGGTGTCGGTAGAGGAGTTTCTGGACTTTGAGGCCACCTCCTCTGAGCGGCACGAGTATGCCCATGGACAGGTTTTTGCCATGGCCGGTAACAGCGAACGCCACAACCGCCTGGCCTTTGAGCTAGCCATGGCTATCGCTCAGAACAGCAGGGACACTGGCTGTCGGGTTTTGATGAGCGATGTCAAGGTTCAGACGCCCACGGGTGCTGTCTACTATCCCGACGTCATGGTGGTATGCGATACCTCCGACGACCATCCATACATCAAGCGCTCACCCTCTCTGATTGTGGAAGTTTTGTCAGATAGCACACTCGACATCGATCGGGGCGAAAAGTGGCTCAACTACCAGACCCTACCCAGCCTGCAAACGTACGTTTTGCTCGAGCAAAACACCATGCGGGCCGAGGTGTTCCGGCGGGCGGAGGGGGGCTGGTTCTACGAGCGCATCGAAAGCGGCCCGCTCAAGCTACCCTGCGTAAACCTGGAGATCGCGCTCGAGGACATCTACGCCCGACTGGGACAGCTCGAGCCAGAAGATACAACGCCAGATGGGAGTAAAGCCCGCTAACCGCACTTCTCATGTGCATGGTGCATGAATTCAACATAGCAAAAATCGCTGTGATGTTTGTTTCTCCAAGCGAGATAATTCTTTCTTCATAAAACTCTGGAAACGCTTCGTAACGTGTGGCGCAAACACCAAGCAAGAGCTGGTCATACTGTAATATTGAGGTAGGAAGAAAGCGGCGCTATGAATACTTGTACGACATACCAGGAGGTTCGCGCTTGAACAGGTACGACGATCGCGCCAGGTTGGTTTTTCATTACGCCAGGGAGGAAGGGAGCCGACTGGGCCATAGCATGATCGGGCCCGAGCACCTGCTACTGGGCCTGATGCGCGAAGGGGGTACAGCCGCGCGCATCCTGATGGAGTACGGGGCCAGCTTGGAGGCCATGCGCCGGATGGTGGAGGAGCTGGTCGGGCGGGGCGAGGGCAGCCGCACCGGTGAGCCACCGGCCATCACCCCGCGCGCCCGGCGGGTGATGGAGCTGGCCGGGGCCGAGGCCCGCAACATGTCGAGCCAGGTCATCGGCACCGAGCACATCCTGCTGGGCATCATCCGCGAGGGCGACGGCATCGCCTACCGCATCATGACCCATTACGCCAAGGATGTGGACACCATCCGCTGGCGGGTGCTCTCGCAGGCCGGCGAACAAACCAAGGAAAAAGCCGTGGCCACCCCATTCCTGGACGAGTATGGCCGCGACCTCACCCGCGAGGCCCGCGAGGGCAAGCTCGATCCCGTAATTGGCCGTACCGAAGAGATTAACCGGGTCATCCAGATTCTGGCCCGCCGCACCAAGAACAACCCCGTGCTGGTGGGCGATCCCGGCGTGGGCAAGACCGCCATTGTGGAGGGGCTGGCCCAGGCCATCGTGGAAGGCCGGGTGCCGCCGGTGCTGCGCGGGGCCCGCATCGTCTCGATAGACCTGGCCGGGGTGGTGGCCGGCACCAAGTACCGGGGCGAGTTTGAGGAGCGCCTGCGCCAGATTATCGAGGAGCTCAAGAACGCCAAGGTGGTAGCCTTTATCGACGAGCTGCACACCCTGATTGGGGCGGGCGGGGCCGAGGGCACCCTGGACGCCGCCAACATCCTCAAGCCCCCTCTGAGCCGGGGCGAGATCCAGGTCATCGGGGCTACCACCACCGGCGAGTACCACCGCTACATCGAGAAAGACGCGGCCCTGGAGCGCCGCTTCCAGCCGGTAATTGTGCTCGAGCCCACCCCCGAGGAGACCCTGGAGATCCTTAAAGGGCTGCGTCCTAGGTACGAGGCCCACCACGGGGTGGTCATTCCCGATGAGATTCTGGGCCTCTCGGTCAAGATTGGCATCCGCAGCCTGCCGGGGCGCAACTTCCCCGACAAGGCCATCGACCTGATTGACGAAGCCGCCAGCCGGGTTCGCCTCAACGACTCGCTGGGCCTGCCGGTGGCGGTGGACGAAGATGGCACCCCGCTGGTGGCCCGCGAGGACATCGAGAGCGTGGTGGACTCCTGGGGCGGTATCTACGTAGACGACAAAGACGACAGCAAGCTCTTTGGCCTCGAGGAAGAACTCAACAAACGGGTAATTGGCCAGAAGGAAGCCGTCGAGGCCCTGGCCGCCGCGCTGCGCCGCAGCCGGGTGGGCTTGGGCGGGCGGACGCGGGTCTCGGCCAGCTTCCTGTTCGTGGGCTCGTCGGGTGTGGGCAAAACCCACCTGGCCAAGGCCCTGGCCGAGGTGCTCTTTGGCTCGGAACGGGCCCTCATCCGCTTCGACATGAGCGAGTTCCAGGAGCCGCACTCCATCTCCAAGCTGATTGGGGCCCCGCCGGGCTACGTGGGCTACGAGCAGGGGGGCCGCCTGACCGAGGCGGTACGCCGCCAGCCCTTCAGCGTGGTGCTTTTAGACGAGATCGAGAAAGCCCACCCCGATATTTACAACACCTTCTTGCAGGTGCTGGACGAAGGCCGCCTGACCGACGGCTTAGGCCGCACCGTCGACTTCCGCCGGGTCATCCTGATCATGACCTCCAACACCGGCTTCAACGTGGGCCCGGCCATCGGCTTCACCAACCGCGAGGTGGACACCGAGAGCCCCCTCAAGGCCATCTTTACCCCCGAGTTCCTCGACCGCCTGGACGAGGTGATCCGCTTCCGCAACCTGAGCGAGCCCGAGCTGGTGCAGGTCGCGCAGATTATGCTCGAGGACATCGCCAAAGAGCTGGAATCCCGCGAGAGGGTGGTGCGCTTCGACCCCTCGCTGGCCTCCTGGCTCGTCAGCCAGGCCCCCAAACAGGGCAGCACCCGCATCCTGCGCAACCTGATCCGGGAGAAGATAGAAGACCCGCTCTCCCTCGAGCTCCTCTCCCGCCCGGGCCGCACCCTCTTTGTGACCCTCAAAGACGGCGCGGTTGCCATCGAGGAAGAGGCGCTGAGCCTGGGTTTGGCCTAGCAAAACCCCTCCCCGTCCGCGGGAAGGTTTTTCTGAATGTGCGCTGACATTCGAGCCTTACCATAAAGGCGTGCCAGTACAAGCTAAAGAAGTTCTCCTGCAAGAGCTGAGCGCGCCTGAAATTCTGGTGCTGCTCGAGCGCGATGCGGCCGCCAGTGAGGTGCTGAAGGTCGCGCTCAAGGAGCTGATTGCCAGGGGGCTGCTGCGGGTGGACAGCGCCGCTCCCAGCGGCCAGCCGCAATTCGTCCTTGACCCTGACAACCCGCCGCAAAACCCGGTCTTGCAAAGTTTGTGGGCCCATCTTCAGAGTGCCAGCCGGCAAGGGCTCGAGATCAACCAGGTTTTGCAGCACCTGCAAAGGGAGTACGGCCCGGGGTACGGCGGCTTTAAGGGTAAAACCGTCCTCCCCAGCCTGGTAGAGCGGGGGCTTCTTCTTGAGCAATCTGGCAAATTTCTAGGCCTGGTTCCCTATACCTACTACCGACCCACCCCAGACGGAGTCAGCTTGAAGAGCCGCTTGAAGGAGCGCCTGCTGGAAGCCCGCCGCCTGGTGCCCTCGCTGGCCGATGGGAAAGCCGAGGCGGTCGCCCTGCTGGGGGGCCTGGGGGCCGGCCTCTTGTTGCTTCCGGGGCTCGAGGCGCAGCTACAGCAGCTCAGAAACCTCATGGGCGGCAACGCCTCGGACGGTTATGTGCCCTTCCCGCTGTGGGAGGGCGAGTTCGAGCACCACGACCTCGAGCGTGCCTTTCATCAGGTCAGCGTAGCCCTCGACGGCCTCTCGGCGGATGCCGGGGATGGAGGGGGCGACGGTGGGGGTGGGGGCGGCGAGTAACCCGGAGCAAACGCCCCATCACCAGACCTCGCTTCACCCGGTGCGCTCCAGGTCAAGGTAGGTGAAGGCCCAGGGGTGACGTTCGTCGGCGGGGTGGTGCTCCCGGTAGGTCTCGCGCCACCCGGCCGGGTTCCAGGGGGGAAAGAAGGTATCGGCCCCGGGGATGAGCGTCTCGACCAGGGTCAGGTGCAGGTGGGTGGCCAGGGGTAGGAACAGGGTGTAAATCTCGCCCCCCCCAATCACCATCAGCTCGTCGTCCAGCTGCAGGGCCTCCTCGAGGGTGTGCGCCACCTCCACGCCCTCGGCGGCAAAGGCCGGGTCGCGGGTAAGCACCACATTGCGCCGTCTGGGGAGGGGCCGCCCGATGCTCTCAAAGGTCTTGCGGCCCATCAGCACGGTCTTGCCCAGGGTCAGCGCGCGGAAGCGCTTGAGGTCGTCGGGCAGGTGCCAGGGTAACGTGCCAGCCCGGCCAATGGCCCGGTTCTGGTCCATCGCCACCACAAAAGCAATCTTGCGGGCCATGCTACACCGCTACCGGCGCAGGAATGCGGGGGTGGGGGTGGTAGTTCAGCAGCTCGATGTCGTGGTAGGTGAAGGCGAAGAGATCCCTCACCTCGGGGTTGAGCCGCAGCGTGGGCAGGGGACGTGGCTCGCGGGAAAGCTGCAGGCGGGCCTGCTCGAAGTGGTTGCGGTAGAGGTGGGCATCACCCAGGGTGTGAATGAACTCGCCCGGCTGCAGGCCCGTGACCTGGGCCACCATGTGGGTCAGCAGGGCGTAGGAAGCAATGTTGAAGGGAACCCCCAGGAAAATATCCGCACTGCGCTGGTAGAGCTGGCAGGAGAGGCGCCCTTCGGCCACGTAGAACTGAAAGAGCACGTGGCAGGGGGCCAGGGCCATGCGGGGCAGGTCGGCCACGTTCCAGGCGCTCACCAATAGGCGGCGGGAGTCGGGGTTGCGTTTGATCTCCTCCACCACCCAGGCCAGCTGGTCGATGGTCTGGCCGTCCGGCCCGGCCCAGCTCCGCCACTGCTTGCCGTACACCGGCCCCAGCTCGCCCGCCTCGTCGGCCCACTCGTCCCAGATGGTGACCCCGTTTTCCCGCAAGAAGCCGATGTTGGTATCGCCCCGCAAGAACCACAACAGCTCGTAGACCACGCTTTTCCAGTGGACTTTCTTGGTGGTTACCAGGGGAAAGCCCTGGCCGAGGTCGAAGCGCATCTGGTAGCCAAAGATCGAGCGGGTGCCCACGCCGGTGCGGTCGGACTTATCTACCCCGTGCTCGAGCACATAGCGCATCAGGTCGTGGTACTGCTGCATGACGCACAGTCTATCAGGAGTGGCCGGTGAGACGTTTGAGGAGGCGCCGGGCGTATAAAGGGGCGTAAAAATAGGCCGCCGAGCCAAAGCCGGTAAGGGCGAAGCCGCCGGGAATGGGCTTGAGATAATCCTTGTCCAGCCGGTAGCGCACCCCAGCCCAGGACGAGCTCCACCCAGGCCGGTAGCCCAGCAGCCTCTCCGCTTCCGAGAGCAGCCACTCCACCTCGTGGGGCTGGGTCTGGTGGGGTGAATACCTGTCCTGGTGGGGTAGATAACTCCCCCCCAGGCTGTGCCCGGCCACATACACCCCATACGAGCGGGCCTGCTTGAAATGCTGCTGGGTTAGCAGCACCGAGCCGGGGGTGAAGCGCCCGCCCAGCCCAAGCAGGTGTGCCCCGCTGGCTCCTCCGGCGTAGACCAGCACCCTGCCCGATACCCTGCGTCCGTCCTCGAGCCAAAGCGTGCTGGCCTCGAGCCGCTCTACATTCGCGTACAGGATGTTCAGGCCCTCGGCTAAGCGGTGCAGCAGGGGGGTGGTCTCTAGCCACCCCGCGTTTTCCAGGTACAAACCTTCCTCGAGCCACAGGTGCGGAACCCGGCGGCCCTGTAGCTTTTGCCGCCAGACCGCCCTATCGCTTTCGGGCACGGGCCGCAGGATGCCCTGGCGCACTGGAGTAAAACGCGGATAGAAGTCCCAGAGGGCTTCCAGGGCCTCCTCGGCCTCGAGCGCCACCGTCCCGCGCTTGCCCCGCACCGGGTTCAAGAGGGCATCCGGCACCCGGCTGGCCTCGCCGAGTTCGCGGGCCACCACCAGCACCTCCCTGCCGGCCTCGTGCAGCAGCCTGGCCGCACACAACCCGGCGATGCCGGCCCCAAGCACCACGATTTCAGCCTGGGTTTTCACGCCATCACTAGCGGAATCGTGGCCGGCTCCTGCGCCCCCACCACCTCACCTAGCAGCATGTGGGGGGTGGCCTGCTGGATGAGCACCTGGTACAAGCCCGGGCGCGGGGCCTGGGCCGCGGGGATCAGGGTGGGGTGGTTGCCGCGGGTGTGGCCCTCCACAAAGCTGTCGTCCTTGGCAGCGCCGCGCACCAGCACCTCCACGGTCTGGCCCACCCAGCGCTGGTTTTGCCGGTAGCTCCACTCTTTTTGCTTCTCAATCAGGCGCTGGAGGCGCTCGACCTTGACCTCGCGCGGCAGATCCTGAAAGTGCTTGTAGCTGGGGGTGCCGGGGCGCGGGGAGTAGATGAACATGTAGGCGCTGTCGTAGCCCACCTCGTCGTAGAGCGAAAGGGTCTCTTGGAAGTCCTCCTCGGTCTCGCCGGGGAAGCCCACGATGATGTCGGTGGAGAGCACCACATCCGGCATGGCCTGGCGGATGGCCCGGGTGCGATCCAAATACCATTCCCGCCGGTACTCCCGCCCCATGCGGCGCAGCACCCGGTTGGAGCCGGACTGCACCGGCAGGTGGATGTAGCGGCAGACCTGGGGGGTCTCGGCCATGGCGGCAATTACGTCGTCGGTGAAGTTGACCGGGTGGCTGGTGGTGAACTTGATGCGGGGGATGCCCACCTGGGCCACCATCCGCAATAGCTCGGCGAAGCTGGGGAAGCCCGGCTGGTCTTTGCCGTAGGAGTTGACGTTCTGGCCCAGCAGGGTGACCTCCACCACCCCCGCGGCCCTGAGCTGCTCCACCTCGCGCAGGATCAGGTCGGGGTGGCGGCTTACCTCGGGGCCACGGGTGGTGGGCACGATGCAGTAGGTGCAGTGGTGGTTGCAGCCCCGGATGATGCTCACAAAGGCCGAGAGGGCCCCCTGGGGCGCGGGGGGCAGGTGGTGGGTGAGCTCTTCGCGGAAGCTCAGATCCCAGAAGCGGCTTTTGGCCTCGAGGGCCTTACCAATCTCGGTGAGCGCCCCCGGCCCCAGGAGCACATCCACCTCGAACTTACGGGCTATCTGCTGGCCCTCCTCGAGCTGGGCCAGGCAGCCCATCATGCCCACCAGCAGGGGGCGTTTTTCTTTTTCCTTGCGCAGCTCACCCAGAAGCGAGCGCACCTTCTCCACGGGCTTGCCCCGCACCGCGCAGGTGTTGACCAGCACGAAGTCGGCTTCCCGCCAGTTGTCCACGAACTCTGCACCAAGCGAGACCAGCTCGCTACGCACGAGGTGGGTGTCGTACTCGTTCATCTGGCAGCCATAGGTGATGATGTTTGTTTTCATGTAAACCTCTGGGCCTACCGGAGGGATTCCGGGGCCGCACAGATTCTAAGTGTAGCAAAATGGAGGGGTGTCTACGAAATGTCCGGTGGGTGGTTGCGGCCAGGTTCAGGCCGAGGCGCCGTATTCCCGTAAGCCTTCCTGGATGAGCTGCATCAACCTGGGTTCCTCGCCGGGGATATTTTCCCGCAGGCGGGCCGCAGCCACAATGGGCATCCAGGCTTGGAGCTGGGCCATATCCAGGCTCGAGAAGCTCTGGTAGTGCTCGAGGTAGGTTTGGTAAAACGTTCGGCGCTGGCGCAAAATTTCCTCACGTGCGGGCAGGTCTTGGGGAAACACGCTGTGCAACATCAGCAAGGTGGTGCGGGCGATATCGGCCAGGGGGTTGCCCCGTGTGGCATTGGGCCAGTCCACCACATACGGGCCCTTTTCACTCATCAGCACATTCTCGGGGTGAAAATCGCCGTGGCAAAGGGCGGTTCCATCGGGTAGGCGCTCGAGGTGTTGCAGCAATGCCGCTCGCTCGGCTTCTGAAAGCCGGCAGGCCTGGATGCGCTGGATGAGGTGTTCTCGCTGGGATGGTAGGTGCCCGGCGGCTTTTTGATGAAGCTGGCGGTGCAAGGCCCCCAGCGTCTGGGCGGCGAAACCCAAACGTTCGGGGTTGGACTGGATGTAGTCGGTAAGCGGCACGCCCCGAATCCACTCGAGCACCAGCCCCCAGCGCCCCTCAACCTCGAGCACGTCCTCCACCCTGGGCGAGGGCACCCCCAGCAGCCAGACCTGCTGGGTGAGCTGGGCCTCGAGCTCAGCGTCGGCCTGGGAAAACTCCGGCCAGAGCAGCTTGAGCACGTAGCCGTCGGCCCAGGCGAACACCTCAGCCTCGCGCCCCTGTCCCAGCCGTGCGAGCGACATACATCCACTAGCATAGCGGTTTGGCGATTGCGTACACAAAAAACATCCATCGGTGCCCTTTGTTCCAAGGGCGTGGCTTTCAACGGGCGTTTGCCTGAATGGCTTGACGCTTTGGTATACCAAACTTTATACTTTACCTGATGCCGACTTGGGTGAAGCAGCCCCTACTAAGCCCCGCTCGAGGGGTCTAGCTGCTTTGCGCGCGACCCCAGGGCCCTACGCCGCTGGGGTTTTTGAGGTTGTCAAAGGGGTGAACTTTCATGGGTAAAAGTTTGTACGAGAAAGTCTGGGAGAGCCACGCCATCCGAACCCTGCCCAACGGGCAGACCCAGTTGTTCATTGATACCCACCTGATCCACGAGGTTACCAGCCCACAAGCCTTCGGCATGCTGCGCGACCTGGGCCTCAAGGTGCGCTTTCCCGAACGCACCTTTGCCACCGTAGACCACATCGTGCCCACCCACTCCCTTTTAGAGCCCTTCGAAGACCCCCAGGCCGACGAGATGATCCGGCAGCTGCGCAAGAACGTGCAGGACTTCGGGATTACCTTCTTCGACGTGACCTCGGGGCTGCAGGGCATCGTGCACGTGATCGGCCCCGAGAACGGCATCACCCAGCCCGGCATGACCATCGCCTGCGGCGACTCCCACACCTCGACCCACGGGGCCTTTGGGGCCATTGCCTTCGGGATTGGCACCACCCAGGTGCGCGATGTGCTGGCCACCCAGACCATGGCCGTCAGCAAGCTCAAGGTGCGGCGCATCAACGTAGAGGGCAGGTTGCAGCCGGGGGTCTACGCCAAGGACGTGATTCTGCACATCATCAAGGTGCTGGGGGTCAACGGCGGCATCGGCTACGCCTACGAGTACGGCGGCAGCGTCTTCGACAACTTCAGCATGGAGGAGCGCATGACCGTCTGCAACATGAGCATCGAGGGCGGGGCCCGCATCGGCTACGTCAACCCCGACCAGACCACCTTCGACTACCTCAAGGGCCGCCCCTACGCCCCCAAGGGCGAGGAGTGGGAAAAAGCCGTGGCCCGCTGGAAGGCCCTGGCCTCCGACCCCGACGCCCACTACGACGACGTGGTGAACATCCGGGCCGAGGACATCGCCCCCACCGTGACCTGGGGCATCAACCCCGGCCAGGGCTGCGCCATCACCGACCGGGTGCCCGACCCGGCCCAGTATCCCGAGTCCGAGCGGCCTGCGCTGGAAGAGGCCCTCCGGCACATGAAGCTGAAGCCCGGCCAGCCCATCAAGGGCGTCAAGGTGGATGTGGCCTTTCTGGGAAGCTGCACCAACGGGCGCATCTCCGACTTCCGCGAGGCCGCCAAGTACCTCAAGGGCCGCAAGGTGGCCCCGGGGGTGCGGGCCATTGCGGTGCCGGGCTCGCAGCAGGTGGCTAAGCAGTGCGAGGAGGAGGGCATTGCCGAGATCTTCCGCGAGGCTGGGTTTGAGTGGCGCGGGGCGGGCTGCTCGATGTGCCTGGCCATGAACCCCGACAAGCTGGTGGGGGATGAACTGTGCGCCAGCAGCTCCAACCGCAACTTCAAGGGCCGCCAGGGCAGCGCCACCGGCCGCACCGTGCTGATGTCGCCGGTGATGGTGGTGGCGGCGGCGGTGACGGGCCGGATAAGCGACGCGCGGGAAGTGTTTGGGGTTGAGACCCTGGTGGGGGCGTAGCTCGAGCGGGCTTGGCGCGCCCGGGTTGGTTCGGTGCTAGGCTGTTGCGTATGATCACCGACCGCAGCACCAAGAAGTGGAACCTGCAGGAATACCACCGGCTGGGCGAGGCGGGGCTGTTGCAGGATGGGCGTTACGAGCTTTTGAACGGAGAGATCGTTGAGATGAGTCCGGTGGGCATTCGCCACAAAGATTGCGTGAGCAGGCTGGTGCGGCTTCTGGGCCCACGAACGGCTGGGATCGCCCAGCTCGAGAGCCAGCAGCCGCTGGTGGTGGGGGGCGATGAGCCGGTACCGGACGTTTTCCTGCTACGACCATCGCCGGACTTCTACGAGGGCCGCCATTTCAGCGCGGGCGATGTGCTCTTGCTCATCGAGGTGGCCGAGTCCACCCTCAAGACCGATCAGGAAGTCAAAGTGCCCAAGTATGCCCAGCAGGGCGTACCGGAGGTTTGGGTGGTGGATCTTGGCGGCGACCGCGTCTGGGTGTACCGCCATCCCCAGGGCGGGGTTTATACGCAGATACAGGCCTACGGGCGCGGGGATGTTATCAAGCTTGCGGGCCTCGAGGGCCTCGAGCTCGAGGTGGATGAAATTCTGGGAAAGACCTGGTTTTGATGGTGAGGTTGAGCTTTGGCGACCAAGAATCTGATCCGCGGGGTGACGCTGGTAGCGGCCTCGGTGCTGCTCTCGCTGGCCACCCTGGGGCTGTGGCTGGGCAACCTGGAGACCAACCCGCTTTTCAGTTGGATAGTGTTTGGGGTGGGCTTTGCCCTTTGCGCTGCGGCGGCCATCGTCGGGATTTGGAGCATTATGGGCTTTTTTAGAGACAAGGAGGGTAAGTAAATGGCTTTAGAACCAATCAAGCAGGTGCAGGGCCGGGCTGTGCACGTTCCCGGCAACGACATTGATACCGACCGCATCACGCCGGCGCGCTACCTGAAGGTGGTCACCTTTGACGGGCTGGGCGAGGCCCTTTTCTACGACGAGCGCTTCAACCCCGACGGCTCTGAAAAGCCGCACCCCCTGAACGATCCCCGCTTCAAAGGGGCCAGCATTATGCTGGTAGGGGCCAATTTCGGCTGTGGCAGCAGCCGCGAGCACTCGCCCCAGGCCATCTACCGCGCCGGTTTCCGGGCGCTGGTGGGGGAGAGTTTTGCCGAGATTTTCTTTGGCAACGCCACCGCCCTCTCCATGCCCTGCGTGACCGCTTCCAAGGCCGATATCGAGCGGCTGGCCCAGGCCATTGAGCAAGACCCCAGCCTGCTGGTGACGGTGGATGTGGAAAGGCTCGAGGTACGCTACGCAGACACCGCTTTTAAGGTAAACCTGCCCGCCACCGCGCAAAAAGCCCTGGTGGAAGGCCGCTGGGATCCCATTGCCGACTTACTGGAAGCGGGCGAGCTGATCGAGCAGGCCGCGGCCCGGCTGCCCAAGGCCACCCGCCAGTAGAGAAAGGAACCCCATGCCCAAAATCGCACTGCTTCCCGGTGACGGCATTGGCCCCGAAGTAACCTATGCGGCGGTGGAGGTGCTCAAAGCCGCCGATCAGGTGTATGGTCTGAACCTCGAGTTCGAGGCTTTTCCCTTTGGCGGCAACGCCATAGACGCCCACGGCGAGCCCTTCCCCGAGATCACCCAGAAGGGCTGTCTGGAGGCCGACGCCATCCTGCTGGGGGCCATCGGCGGGCCCAAGTGGGATGGCGTGCCCCGCCACCTGCGGGCCGAGACTGGCCTGCTGGCTTTGCGCAAGGCCCACGGTCTGTATGCCAACCTGCGCCCGGCCAAGGTGCTGCCGGGGCTGGAAGGCCTCTCGCCCCTCAAGCCCGAGATCGCTCGAGGGGTGGATGTGCTGGTCATCCGTGAGCTGACCGGCGGCATCTACTTCGGCGAGCCGCGCGGCATGAGCGAGGCCGAGGGCTGGAACACCGAGCGCTACAGCAAGCCCGAGGTGGAGCGCATCGCCCGGGTGGCCTTCGAGGCGGCCCGCAAGCGGCGCAACCAGGTGTGCAGCGTGGACAAAGCCAACGTGCTCGAGGTTGGCGAGTTCTGGCGTAAGACCGTGGACGAGGTGCACCAGCACTACCCCGAGGTGGCCCTCGAGCACCAGTACGTGGACGCCATGGCCATGCACCTGGTCACCCGGCCCAGCCGGTTTGACGTGGTGGTGACCGGCAACATTTTTGGCGACATTTTGTCCGACCTGGCCAGCGTGCTGCCCGGCTCCCTGGGCCTCCTGCCCTCGGCCAGCCTGGGCGAAAAAACCCCCCTGTTCGAGCCCGTGCATGGTTCCGCGCCCGATATTGCCGGCAAGGGCATCGCCAACCCCACCGCGGCCATCCTTTCGGCGGCCATGCTGCTCACCCATGCGCTGAACCGGCCCGAGGTGGCCCGGCAGATCGAGGGGGCGGTGGCCGCGGCCCTGACCACCAACCCCACCCCCGATCTGGGCGGCCAGGCCAGCACCCAGTCCTTTACCCAGCAGGTGATTGCGGCCTTGCACAGAGTGGCCGCCTGACTGCCAACCTGGGCAACCCCTCTACCGTGGCCGGGTGAACCGGTCGGATACCCCCTGGCCTTTTGCAACAATAGGTCGTATACAAAGAGCATGAAACTGAAAGGACAGACCTTCATCGTCACCGGGGCCAGTCGGGGCATTGGCGAGGCCCTGGCCCTGGAACTGGCCCGCGCCGGGGCCCACCTGGTGATCGGGGCCCGCAACCAGAAGGCCCTCGAGTTCGTGCGCGACGAGGTGCAGGGCCTGGGCGTGCGCTGCTTGGTGGTGGCCGGTAGCGTAGCCAGCGCCGCGGTGGCCGAGGCGATGGTCAAGGCCGCGCTCGAGATCGGAAACTTTGTGGGCTTTATCCACAACGCCGGTGTGCTCAACGCTGGCCCGCTGGCCTACGAACTGATCGAGGCCCAGTACGACGAGATCATGGACTCCAACGTTAAGGGCGGCTACCAGCTAGCCCGCTTTGCCTACCCCCATCTGATCCGCCAGCCGGGCAGCGTGGCGGTGTTTCTGGGCTCGGGGGTGGCCGAGCACAACATCCCTGGCATGGGCATCTATGCCATCGCCAAGGCGGCAGAAGAGCACCTGGTGCGGCAGCTTGCGGTGGAGGCCCCCGAGGTTACCTGCTTCACCTTCCGACCGGGCATCGTGGAGACTGAGATGCAGCGCCAGCTACGGGAGGCCCAGGGGAGCGCCAGTGAGACCCTGCGGCCCCTGTTCCGGGGCTACCAGAGCCAGGGTCGGGTGCTCACCCCCGAGCAGTCGGCCAGGGCCCTGGTGCGCCTCCTCGAGGGCGATCCCCGGCGTTTCCACGGTAAGATAGCAACGGTTGCAGACGGCTCATAACAAATAAACCCTTTCATCACCGGCTGCTGGCGAGGTTTTTCTATGCGTTCGGACATCATCAAAAAAGGCCCTCAACAAGCCCCCGCCCGGGCTATGCTGCGCGCGGTGGGCATCGGCGACGAAGAGTTCAAGATTCCCTGGGTGGGCATCGTGAACACCTGGACCGAGGGGATGCCCTGCAACTTTCACCTGCGCGACCTGGCCGCCGACCTGAAGATTGGGGCCAGGGAGGCTGGCTTCCAGACCTTTGAGTTTGGGGCCCCGGCCATCTCCGACGGCATCAGCATGGGCACGGTGGGTATGCGGGCCTCGCTGGTGAGCCGCGAGGTGATCGCCGACTCGATTGAACTGATTGCCCAGGGCTACCTCTACGACGGCATGGTGGCCCTGGTGGCCTGCGACAAGACCAACCCTGGGGCCATGATGGGGGTGATCCGGGCCAACGTGCCCAGCCTGGTGCTGTACGGCGGCTCCATTGCCCCCGGCCTCCTGCGCGGCAAAAAGCAGACCGTGGTCTCGGTCTTTGAGGCGGTGGGGCAGTACGCGGCCGGCCAGATTACCGAGGAAGAGCTGGCCGAGATCGAGCGCACCGCCATTCCCGGCCCCGGTGCTTGCGGCGGGCAGTACACCGCCAACACCATGGCCATGATCCTCGAGGTGATGGGCTTCTCGCCCATCGGCTACAACGCCATCCCGGCCGTCGCCCCCGAGAAAAAAGAGGCCGGGCGGCGGGCCATGCGCATCCTGGCCGAGGCCATCCAGGCGGGCCGCACCCCCAAGAGCTTCCTGACCAAAAAGAGCTTCACCAATGCGATTACCGCGGTGGCGGCCACCGGCGGCTCGACCAATGCGGTGCTGCACCTGCTGGCCATCGCCAGGGAGGCCGGGATTAAACTGACGCTCGAGGAGTTCGATAAAATCTCGCGTAAAACCCCGGTGATTGCCGATATGCGCCCCTGGGGTCAGTACACCGCCTGGGAGCTCTGGGAGGCTGGGGGCATCCCGCTGGTGATTCGCCGCCTGATTGAAGGCGGCCTGATTGACGGCGACCAGATGACCGTGAGCGGGAAAACCCTCTGGCAGGAGGTTAAAAACGCCAGAGAGACCAAGGGCCAGCAGGTGGTTACCAGCGTCAAAAAACCCTTCAAACCCGAAGGGGGCCTGCGGGTGCTCAAGGGTTCGCTGGCCCCGGACGGCGCGGTGCTCAAGCTGGCCGGCACCGAGACCAAGGTACACCGGGGGCCGGCCCGGGTTTTCGACGGCGAACAGAGCGCCATGAAGGCCGTCCTCAAAAAACAGATCAAGCCCGGTGATGTGGTGGTGATCCGCTACGAAGGCCCCAAGGGGGCCCCCGGGATGCCCGAGATGCTCTCGGTGACCTCGGCCCTGGTGGGCGAGGGACTGGGGCCGTATGTGGCCCTGGTGACCGATGGGCGTTTCAGCGGTGGCACCAAGGGCCTGATGATCGGGCATGTGGCCCCTGAGGCCCAGGTGGGCGGGCCCATCGCGCTGGTCGAGGAGGGCGACATCATCTCGATTGACTGCGACCGGGGTATCCTGAACCTGGAGGTCTCGGAAAAGGAGCTGGCCCGGCGGGCCAAAGCCTGGAAGCCCCCCAAGCCCCACTACAAAAGCGGGCTGTTTGCGCGCTACGCAGCGCTGGTGAGCAGTGCACGGGAGGGGGCGGTCTTATTGAAGCCCGAGTAATTGGGATGGGCACCCAGTCTATTCATGCCTCGACGCATCCGGCCCAAGCCCTTAGGCTATAGCCGATGGATTGGTTCGAGAACATCCGCATCGTGCTGGTAGGCAGCCAGGAACCTATGAACATCGGGGCTGCAGCCCGCGCCATGCAGAACTTTGGCATTTCAGATCTGTGGCTGGTGGCGCCCGAGCCGCGGGTGCGCGAGGACTTGGCCCGGCACCCTGGGGGTTCGCTGGCCTACCGCCTGGCGGTGCACGCTGAGGACGTGCTGGACAGGATGAGGGTGGTGGACACCCTGCCCGAGGCCGTGGCCGATGCCCGGCTGGTGGTGGGCACCACGGTGCGCGAGCGGGAGATTTACACCGGGCCGGTGGTGGGGCCCCGGCCGATGGCCCTGCGGGTTGCCCAGGTGGCCCCACGGGGCCGGGTGGCGCTGGTGTTTGGGCGCGAGACCTCGGGCCTGACCACCGACGAAATTGACCTCTCCCAGCTTATTGTGCGCATCCCCACCTCGCCCAGGCAGCCCAGCCTGAACCTGGCCCAGGCGGTGCTGCTCCTGTGCTACGAAATTTTCGGGGTCGCCCAGGCCCCCCCTCCACCCGAACCGCTTCAGCTTGCCAGCCAGGCGGCCTTGCAGCAACTTTTTGACGATCTGAAGGAGTACATCCTACGCATCGGCTTCACCGACGAAAAACGGTTGCCTTATGCCGTTCGGCGCTTTAGGCGGCTCTTGCACAAGGCCCGTCTGACCCCCGGCGAGGTGCAGCTTTTGCGGGGTTTCCTGCACCAAAGCCGCTGGTATGCCCAGCACGGCAGGCGCAAGACCGACCCACAGGAATAGGGCGAATAGGGCCATCCGCCCCTTGAAGCCGCTCTATAATCGTTTGGCGTGGAGCCTGTTCCCAGCCCATACCGCCTGATCCGGCTGTACCGGCTGGTTCTGCCGCTGGCGATTGTGCTGGTGGTGGTGCTGTTTGAGATTTCCCTCGAGCCCTACCAGGGGCAGCCGGTGGCCTTCTGGCTGCGCCTGGGCTTTTACGGCCTGGTAGGGCCCCTGGTCACCTGGATGACCCTGGAGTGGATCGCCCAGCAGGTGCAAGACCGCGAGCGGGCCCAGCGCGCGCTGGAAGTAGCCAACCAGCGGTTGGAGGCCGTGGGCAAGATGCTTAAGCGGGCCTCGGCTGCCGACAACCTCGAGCAGGCCCTGGCCGCGGTGGTGCAGGAGGTAGCCAAAGCGCTGGGTATGGGGGCCGCCCTGACCCTCGAGGGGGTGCGGGCCACCTCACCCGGTTTTGAGCCGGGCTCGGACGCGCTCTACACCTTGCCGTTACCGGGCCTGGAAGGGAAGCTCGAGGTGGCCCCGCCCCGCCCCCTCTCAAACGAGGAGCGGGCCTTTCTGGAGGTGTTGGCGGCTGAGGTGGCTGGGGCGCTGGAGTCGGCGCGAGCCCGCAGCCGCGATCTGCTCACCCTTTACGAGGTAGACCAGGCTCTGCGGGCCGAGGCCAACCTGGGCCGGTTGCTCGAGCGCCTAATGGATCGCATCCTGGCCTGGGCGGGGGCCACCGGGGGCGGGGTGCTTTTGCTGGACGAGGAAAACTTTTTGCAACCCCAGGTGTTGCGCAACCTCGAGCTACCCCCCCACGCCTTCATGCCCGATCACCGCTGGAAGGAGGCCCTGGAATCGCCGGTGTTTGTGCGCGAGAACCTGCTGGCCGTACCCCTGCGCGAGCAGTCGGCCATCGGGCTGTTGCTGGTGCAGGGCGAGGCCGAAAACCTGCGCCAGCGCCTGCCCTTCTTACGCTTCCTGGCCGCGCAGGTTACCCTGGCGGTGCGCAATGCCCAGGCTTATCTGCGGGCCGAGGAGCTGGCCCTCACCGAGGAGCGCAACCGCATCGCCCGCGAAATCCACGATGGCATCGCCCAGGCCCTGGCCTTCATGGCCCTCAAGCTCGACCTCTCCGAGCGCCTGCTACAAACCGACCCTGAACGGGCTCTGGAGGAGTTGCACCAGGTCAAAGAGACCTTGCGCGCCCAGATTCGCGAGGTGCGCCGCAGCATTTTTGCCCTGCGGCCCATCGACCTCGAGCGCTACGGCTTTCTGGAATCGGTGCGGCGCTACGCCACCGCCTTTGCCGAGCAGGCAGGTTTCCGGGTGCGCCTCAGCCTGCCCGAAAAAATCGAACTCTCCCAGGCTTCCGAGCTGGTTTTTTTCCGGGTGCTGCAGGAAGCCCTCACCAACGCGGCCAAGCACGCCCGGCCCGGTTTGGTGCAGGTCAAGCTCACCCCGCTGGGCGAACGGGGCGGCGTGCTGGAGATCAGCGACAACGGGCGGGGGTTCAAAGCTGGCACCTCAGCGAACGGCCTGGGTGGGTTTGGCCTGACCCAGATGCGCGAGCGGGTGGAGGCCCGGGGCGGGCGCTTTGAGGTGGTCTCGGTTCAGGGCCAGGGCACCAGCGTGCGGGCCGAGCTGCCGTTTTGACCTCAGCGGGGTGAAAGCCAGAAGGGCAGTAAGCGCGGCCCCTTAGCTTGCGCCTGGCGCTGCGCTGAGAGGCTGCTGACGTTGTAAATGCCCCCGGCGCTGGCAGCGTCAAAGCTGAAGCCATCCAGGTTGTGGCCGGCGGGTGGGAGGGTGCTCTGGGCCAGGGGCAGCCAGTCGGCCAGAGGAAGGCTCACCTGCACCGCACTAAACGACCAGTCGAGCTCGAGGTTATCGCGCAAACTCCAGGTGCTCTGCCAGCCGTTGGCGGGGGTGTTGGAAGGGGCAGGGGCGCAGGGGGACTGACCGGCCGCACAGCTGTGGGCAAGGTTGGGAATGGGGTAGCTGGTGATGCCTCCCACCCAGCGGCGTGAGAGGTGGAGGTGCCAGGCCAGGTTGGTGTTGGGGGCCACCGCCAGCTGCTCGAGCTGCAGGCTGAATAGTTGGCTGCCGCTGCCTGACCACGAATATGGGCTCCATGAGGCCTGGAAGCGGTTGTTTTCTAGTCTCAGACGGGCTTCTGGCAGGCTTAGGAAGCTGGCGCTCAGGTCTTGTGGACTCGCTATAGCGCGCAACACCTGCCGGGAACGCAGGCTCAGGTTGCTGAAGGTGGTCTCGCGGGCATTGAAAACATAGAACTCGTTGGGCTTGCGTCTATTGTCGGGGATGGCCCGGTAGGTCAGGTTGGCGGCGTCTTGCTGGCTGTCGGCCAGATAAAGGGTCTGGGTGGTGGGGGTCAGGTAGGCCAGGTAGCTCAGCCCCTGGGCCGAGGGGTCGGGGTTGGTGAGGGTGGCTTTGTAGGTGCCCTCGAGCGCGAAGGAGGCAGAGCCTTGCATATCCAGATCGAGGGTCTGCCGACCGCTCAGGGTGAAGTTGCGCTGGAACAGGGCCCGGTCGGCCTGGAAGTGGGTTCCTGGTGGGGTGGGCGGCAGGTAGCGCACGGCCATCAGGTCGGCGGTGCCGTGGCGCGCACCTTGCAGCAGGTAGCCGGGGTAGGCCGGGGTGGGGGGGAAGCTGCCTGTTCGGGCTGGATCCACAAAGTCGCTGGCCGTGCCAAAGGCCACCTGGGCATAATGGCCGCCCAGGTTGTTGAGCTGTCCACTGAGGTCTGAGAAGGCGTCGCTGCTGGTGCTTGGGGGGCAGGACAGATCCAGCCTGCGCACCTCGCTTAAGGTGAGCTGGTAGACGTTCACCTGATGGGTGGTGAGGCCGGCCTCGGTCTTGCTGCACACCACCGCCCAGCCATAGCGCTCCGCCGCATTGCCAATGCGAAGGTGGTAGCTGCCAGCGGTGGGTGGTACTACCTGCCAGGCTCCGCTATCGCCCTGGGCCGCAACCCAGACGGCTCCGTTAGCGGTAAGCCCGGCCTGATCAAACACATTTAGCAGTACCAGAGCGGTGCGCTCTAGCGCGCCTTGCACACCCCGTACCCGTAGCACATAGTCCCCCAGGGGCACATCTGGGGCAGCAGAGATGGTGAGGGTGGAAAGGGTGCCTTCTGTTTCTGCCGGTGCAAAGGTTGCCCTGATGCCTGTGGGTAGAGGGGTGCCGTCGAAGCGCTCGAGGCTCAGGGCGATGGGGCCGGATAAATTGATACGAGTAATTGCGATGCTCTCGCTGCTGGTCGTGCCCCGCTGAAGGCTGAGATGCTGGGTTAGATTGAGCTGGAAGTCGGGTTCTGGCAAGGCTTCCAGGACTGTAAGGGGGAAGTCCAGGGTGCGCTCGAGGCTTCCCAAAGTGGCCTTGATGCGCAGGGGGTAGGGGCCGGTGCTTGCCGTGGAGGCCACCGAAATCCGCAGGATGGAAACGGTGCTGTTGGGCAGGGTGGGACTGAAAGTCGCACTAAGGCCACTGGGCAAGGGGGCGCCGTTCTGCTGCTCGAGGGCCAGTACCACCGTGCCCTCGAGGTTGATGCGCCGCACGTCAACTAAAAGGTCTGCATACTGCCCCTGGCGGATGGAGGGGGTGGGGTTGTTCAGGCTTAACTGCAAGTCGGGTTGTTGGCTAGGTTCTATCTGTAAGGGTAGCTCGCTGGTGACGCTTATGGATCCCTGGACAGCCTGCACCCGCAAGTTAAAGCTACCCACGGTTGCGTGGCTCGAGGCCTGAATCCGTAGGGTGGCGGTGTTGCCGGTTGTGCTGGAAGGCGTAATAGAGGCGGTTATGCCTTCTGGTAAAGGGTTGATCAAACGCAGCTCTGCCAGCCCGGGCAGATTCTGACGTACAAGGGTGATATTAACCTCTCCAGCCCCGCCGAGTACAAGGCGCAGGTGGTCTGGGGAAAAGTTGATCTGCAAGGTGGGTTCCGGCGCGGGGCGGGTGCAGCCTGCCAGCACCAGTAAAAGTAAAGTGGACAGGTGAGGCCAAAATCTAAACAATCCCTGCAATGAGTGCATAATCCACCCTCATGCTTTTGAGGCTAGCATTCCTGAAAAAGCTGTCAAGCAACGGAGCGTTACGTGGTGAGGTAGGAGGGGTTAGAAAAAAAGAGGGGGTGTGGGGGAGCTATAATCCCCCGGACTTTCAGTTCGTGGGATACATGGACTCCCCCACGTGCCCCGTAGGGGCACATAGCATGGTGGGCGGCGAATGTGGGGTATCATCCTCTTGGGGACAGGTTCCCATGCACCTTGAAACTTGGAGTAGGGGGTTCCATTGGGTAGTCCGATGGGTAAAACTCCAAACGAACACCCGTGGCAGAGCTGGAAGCATTGCGCTCGCCTGCCGATACGGAGTCAAGGTTTTCTGGGCTTGGACGGAGCCTTCGGGCATGGTATATCTGTGGTTCCCGAGAAGCCTCAGACTTCCAGTCTGAGGAGTTGTCACGATATGAGAAGTTGCTCAAGGGGGGTCAATCCACTCCCCATGAACGCCTGACGCAGTGGGTTTGTAATGCAGCTACGTATGCTTCGCTATCTATGGGTGCTGGCTGTCGCGGTGACAGCCTGTGGTGGCACTCTTGAGCTCAACACCCCAAGTCCCACCCCACCCTCCAACCCCGCCCCGGGTGGGTGGTGGAAGCCTGGGGTGGATACCACCTGGCACATCCAATACACCGGTACGCTTGATAAAACCCGCCAAGTAACGGCCTACAACCTGGATTTGTTCGATACCCCGGCCAGTGTGGTACAGGAGCTGGCGGCGCGTGGGGTAAAGGCTGTCTGCTACCTGAGTGCGGGTTCCTGGGAAAACTGGCGGCCTGACAGGAACCTGTTTCCACCTGAGGTGCTGGGCCGCAACTACGACGGCTGGCCTGGGGAGCGCTGGCTGGATATCCGACAGATTGACAAGCTGGCCCCCATTCTGCGGGCCCGGCTCGATCTCTGTAAGCAAAAGGGCTTTGTGGGTGTAGACCCTGACAACGTGAACGGCTACCAGAACAACACCGGTTTTCCCCTTACGGCCCAGGATCAGCTTCGCTTCAACCGTTGGTTAGCTGGCGAAGCCCACCAGCGCGGCCTGGCTATCGGACTCAAAAACACCACCGAGCTGCTCCCACAGCTCATCAACGACTTCGATTTTCTGGTCACCGAGGAATGTTTTGCCCAGGGTTGGTGCAACCAGACCCGGCCCATGGTGCAGGCTGGCAAGCCGGTGCTGAACATCGAATACACCGACACCCGCATCAAGAGCGCCTCTCAGTTTTGTGCTAGCAGCGTTAGCCTGGGCATTTTCTCCATCTTGAAGCGGCGTGAACTGGATGGCTGGGTAGAGGAGTGCAGGTAACTCCCCCGTTAAGTCAGGATAAAAAGCCCTAGACGCAAAAATCTCACCGAGCCCTGGGGGCTCGAGTGCGTTTTGCACATGCCATGAGCGGGAGCGTAAGGGCGGGTCTGAACTATTGGGCACGGCTTTGACAGGGCCAAAAGCCTATCTTTGAAAAGTATGTGGGGTTTTTTAGGCCCATGAAATGTTATTGAGTTCTAAGTGAAAAGGTGCATTAATGTAACGTGCGGTAACTCAAGGAATCTACTACTGCGTTTGACCATCTTCTTCTACCCTTAGACTTGGTAAGGCGGCCTCAGGGGTTTAAGTCCATCTCATTTTAGATTAAGGGTTCACTAGCGGATGAATAGGACACAGATTGCGCCTCTTTTAGCTCTGCTTGTACTGTTGCTATCCGGATGCAGCCTGCAGAAAAACAATTCGGGCCAGGTATCGGATGGTTCGGCCCAGACACCCTCCATGCCCCGTTTTGAGGGGGCCCCGGTGGCCCTGCCGCTGCAGCAGCCAGACGCCAACCGTCCCCTTCCCAGGGTGCAGATTCCCAGCTCGAGCCGGTCTCGTCCAGGGAGCGTGCAGGCGCAGGGGCTGCCGGCAAACCGTGTGGCCCTGCGCATCCTGGTGATTGGCCCAACCCCCGAAGACCCCGGTCTGCAGGCCTGGCGGGCTTTGCTTGACCAACTAGGGGCCAACTATGAGGTTCTGATCGCCTCTACACAGGCCCTGACCCCAAGCGTGCTGGAAGATAGCGCTGGTGGGCGCTTCCAGGCCGTCTTGCTGGCCAGCAACAACCTGGCTTACGAAGTATCACCGGGGGTTTTTGCCAGCGCTTTTGATGCGGATGAGTGGAATCGGCTCTGGGACTACCAGCGCCGTTATGCGGTTCGTTTGGTTTCGCTTTACACCTTCCTTGGAACAGGCGATCCGGTTTTCAATTACGCCGAACCCGAGGACTACTGCATGCGCGCTGTGCGGCCCGCTGGTGATGAGGGTGTGCGCACCGATAACCCGGCCACCAATCCGCCGGGCGATCCACCCCTTTACCCGCCGGTGCGGATGACCCTTACTCCCGAAGGACGGGGCGTGTTTAGCTACCTCAATCCAAGTGCAGAAATCCCCATTCAAAACGCCTATCTTTACCCGGCTCGTCTGGCGACGCCCGAGGAGTCACCCGGCTGTTCGGCACAGCCGCTTTTGCAGGACTCGAGCGGCAATGTGCTGGGGGTGTTGAGCAGGTCTTCTGATGGACGGGAGCGCATCGCCCTGACCTTTGCCAGCAACCCCTACCTGCTGCACACCCAACTGCTGGGCTATGGCCTCGTTCGCTGGGCCACGCGGGGGCTGTTCATCGGGGAGCGGCGGCATATTCTGGCGGTCGACGTGGACGACTGGGGCCTCGAGTCCGACTGGTGGGATGAGGCCCTCCAGCCCGGCGACCCCCTGCGCTACCGAAGCGAGCCTTTCCGGATATCGGCGCAGGATGCGTGGTCGGTGTACCAGCAACAGCGCCGGCTCAATGCCAGCTACCCGCTCAGCAATGGCTTCATGCTCAATCTGGTCTTCAACGGTCGCGGGGTGAACCTCGGCGTGGCGGCCAGTTGCAACCCAGGGGTGTCCAGCGGCGACCCTCTGTCCAGCCTGACCAAGTGCCTGGCCAGCCGGATGCGCTGGGTTAACCATACCCGCGACCACCCCTCCATGGACAACATTACCGACCCAGCAGCGTTGCGTTTTCAGATTGCCGAGAACACCCGCCTGGCCAACCAGATGGGTCTTTGGTACAGCCCCAAAACCCTGAAAACCGGGGAACTCTCGGGCCTGGGCTGGTACCGCAGCCCTGCCCCAGCGCCGGTGATCCCCCCAGCTTTGCCTTCGGAGTGCCCTGCGGTGTCGGGGCCTACCGGCCCTGGAGCGGATGAGCCCCGCAAGGATTTTGGCTTAATTTGTGCCAACCAGTCCATGCTGGATCGTGCGGTTGAGCTGGGCATTCGCTACATTCACGGCAATTACTCGGTGAAAAGCCACCAACCCCCCTGCCCCATCTGTGGGGTGGTGCTGCGCCCAGGCTTGCTGATGATTCCGGTCTGGCCCACCAACATCGCCTACACCGTGACCACCCCGGCTGAGGCCACCTCGTTCTACAACTACATCTACGCACCGGGAGGGCGCTTCCCTTACTGGCCTAGGGCGCTCACTTACGAGGAAATTCTCGATCAGGAGACCAACCTGGCCCTCTACCACCTGCAGGTTAGCGCCAGCTCGCACTACTTCCACCAGGCCAACCTGCGTGAGTATGCACCTGGCCGCAGCCTGGTTTTCGATTACCTTAACCGCCTGATGCAGAAATACACCAGCTACTACAGCATCCCGGTGCTCAACCCCTCCTGGGACGAAATTGGCGCGTATGTGGCTGAGCGTACTCAACACACTGCTTTGCTCCAGGCTGGCATCACCGCTTTTTGGGATCGCAGCCAGAATTTGGTCACAATCTCTGCGCCTGCCGGAATTTCCGGTGTACTGTTTTTTACAGGGACTGCGCAGGGGATGAGCTGGGTGTACGGTGGGGATACCGTCTCAAAAGTGAGCCTGTCGGCCGGGCAGGAACTGCGCTTTTCCTACCACCCTGGGGAGTAGGGGAGGTCTTGAACAGATTTTATGAGAATTGCCCTGATTACCGAAGGAACCTATCCCTTTGTGGAAGGAGGGGTAAGCGTCTGGTGTGACCAGCTAATTCGTGGGCTCCAGGAAATGGAATTTGAAGTAATTGCCCTCACCGGCAACGGCCTGGAAAAAGCTGTTTACCCTCCCCCCGCCAACCTAAAAGGCGTGGTGAATTTCCCTTTATGGAGCTCGGTTCGCAGAGGCCGCTCCAGGAACCGCACCTCCCGCTGGTTTAACCAGGTTCATCAAAGTTTTGTGAATGCTTTGGTAAGGCCTAACTGGGGCACCACCTATTTTCTTTGGGCCCTAAGGGCGATGGCTGGTTACGCCCAGCAGGCTGATCTGGGAGAGGCCTTACTAAGCGAAGGCTCGATCGGGCGTTTGATTAAGGCTTGGAAGGAGTGCCAGTCCCAGGCTGTTTCAGGCACCGAGCTACCGGAATTAACCCTGCAGGATGCCTTGCAGGCTACGGACTTGATCGAGCACCTGCTCCGTCCTTTACTGCTCATACCACCCAAGGCCCAGATCTATCATGCCGTTTCTAACGGGCCTGCAGCCTTGGTTGGAATGGTGGGCAAATGGTATCACCAGGCTCCTTTTGTGCTTACCGAGCATGGGGTGTACCTTCGGGAGCGCTATCTAAGCTACCTTCAGGCGCCCTATAGCTCTTCGGTACGAATCCTAATTCTGAACTTTTTCCGCTTGCTCTCGAGCGCGGCCTACCGCATGGCCGATCTGATCGTGCCGGTCTCGGAGTACAACCGCCGCTGGGAGGAACGCAACGGGGCTTTTCCTTCCTCTATTCGACCGATACACAACGGCATCGACCCAACGCAGTTTCCGCCACCCGCAGTAGAACCCGATCTGCCAACACTCGTTTTTGTAGGCCGTATCGACCCCCTTAAAGACCTGCATACCTTGATTGAAGCATTTGCATACACCAAAGAGCAGGTTCCCAATGCTCGCTTGCGCATTTTTGGTCCTACTCCAAAGGGCAACGAGCCTTATCGAGCGAGCTGCGAAGAGCTTATCGTTAGGTTGGGACTGCAGGGGGCAGCGAGCTTCGAAGGCCGTGTTTCACCAGTCGCAAAGGGCTATCAGGCCGGCCATGTGGTGGTGCTGAGCAGCATCTCGGAGAGTTTCCCTTACGCGGTGATTGAGGCTATGTCGTGTGAGCGGGCTACAGTTTCCACCGATGTGGGGGGGGTGGCGGAGGCGGTAGGGGATGCAGGCATTCTGGTGCTGGCCCGCGACCCTGTGGCTATGGGCAAGGCATGCGTTGAGCTCTTGCTCGATGATGAACGTCGAATTGCTTTGGGTAAAGCGGCGCGGGCCCGGGTGCTCAAATACTTTACCCTCGAGCGTTTTCTGAACGACTACCGGAAAATGTACCAGGACGTGGTTTTCGCGGCTCAAGCCGGGCGAGTTCCTGTCCAAGAAGAAGCGAAAGATAGGGCTGATCTGATGCTGGTAGGTAGTGGTGAGGCTGTTACATGAGATTCCTTACCCCCGACAGGGTCTGTTACGATGCATATATCTGTGTGGTGGGGTATCGTGGAGCCTCATTGAGAAGGTGGGCAAGGCAATGGATGGTAGGATGCACCCTCCTGTCACAACTTCGCAGGAGCGCATGCAAATTTGAACCGTTGGCGGAAGGCCGGTGGGACACCTCGAGGAGTGGCAGTCGGCATGAGCCAGCGTACAGAGTTTTATAGCGAGCGGGGGGTGGCGGTCTTAGCCAGCTACACCCGCACTGGTTACCCGGTGGGTGCCACGGATCGCCTAACGCCGCTGTTGCAACACCTCGGGCCGTTGATTGAAACCGCAGTGGATGCCCAGCAGGTGGCTGCGGTGCTCGAGGCTCACGGCTACAACGACCGAATGGTGCTGGAACGCTACGGATACCCCAATGTGTTTGAGCTGGCGGAAGCGCTCTATCGGATAGCGCCGCGTCGAGCGGCTGCTTCCAGACGTAAAGCCAATCGCCTGCCCGAAACTTTACGAGAGCTTTCGCATGGGCTTTTTTACGGGATGCCCGGCCTGTTTTTTCCGGCGATTTTTGCCTGGGTGGGTGCCCGGGAAGCCACCCTCGGCCTGATTTTATCGGCGATTCTGGGCTGGGCTTGGAGCCAGGGCATGATTCGCCTGGCCTATGTGCTGATGGGCCGAGGGTTTGCTGCTGAGGCCCGTAGGCTCTTGCAAACCATGTTTTTTCTAGGCCTGGGGCCGGCTTTACTTGTTTCGCTGCTTCTACAGGCCGACCTGGCCCTCTCGGTCTTGGTGGTTTTACAGACGGCTTATCATATGGCCTCGAGCATCCTGCTTTTGTATAAGCGTGAACTTTGGCTGTTGCTGGCGGCTTTGCCGGCGGCACTGGTGGGGGTTTTGTTTTTGTGGTTTCCTGACCTACTGGGTGCTGCTAACACAGTTGTGGTTATGATGATTTCTGTTCTGCTAAGTGTGGCCGCCGCCCTTCTCGACCTGCGAACCAAAGTGGGACACTCGCCCTGGAAGGTGCTGCAGAAAGCCGACTGGCTGGATGCGATACCACTGGTGCTATATGGATTTTTTAGCGCGGTTTTTGTTTTCATCAATCCCTTCTGGCACTGGGTTACCGGTACATCCATTGTGCTGGGGCTGGCGGTGGTACCGCTGGTGCTGAGCATGGGCGGGTTGGAATGGCAGTTGCGGGTTTTTCTGGAGCGGGTGAGCGTGTTGCTGGCCAGCACCAGCGACTTGAGGGTGTTTGCCCGCAACATCAACCGTATTTTTCTATCCGCGCTGGCTTCATATGCTGGGTTGTTGCTGGCGATAAGCCTGTTGGCCAAAGTTTTTTTCAACCTCAACAGCCCGGAGTCGGAAGTCTTTTTAGTTGCGAACTTCCTGTTAGGTATTGGATTTTTTGTGGCCTTTACCCTCACTTCTATGAACCGCACCCTGAGGGTTTTGCTGGGTATGATGCTGGCCTTGCTGGTGTACGCCGTGGTGTTTGCTCTGTCCATCCAGGGTGTACTTCCTCTGGACGAGTCGGTGAGCTACTTGCTTGGGTGTGGGGTTTTTACCAGTTACTTGTTGCTGGTGGCTTTGCCGGTCTTACGTGAGTTGCGCAACTACCAGTGAGTTGAAGATGCACCTCAAGCGCCGATGCGAGCCTTGGCTTTTTATTACGGTAAAGGGCGCCTGCAACAACTGCGCCGCTATGCTCAGGTGGTGTTGCAAACCTGGGCCTATACCCCTATAGAGCTTCAGTGGCTGCGCAGCCAAGACACCCGGCCGCTGGCCTATCTGAGCCTGGGCGAGGATCAGCCCATCCCGGCGCCGTGGCACCGCAATGCTCGCAACCTGGACTGGAACACGGTTTATGTGGACCCGGCCCACCCCGATTGGATTAAGAATCGACTGAATGAGGCCCAGAAGGCCATTGATATGGGATTTGAGGGTTTGTTTTTGGATACCCTAGACGCCGCAACCCTCAACCCCCAGGATCGGGGTGCCATGCTCCAGCTCATAGCTCGGTTGCGCGCGCTGGTTGGCCCCAGGCGGCTATACGCCAACCGTGGGTTTCATCTTCTGCCCGAGCTGTCGAGCCTGGTTGACGGGGTGGTTCTGGAGTCGTTTTCCACCACCTGGACGCCCGGGGGCTACCGGGTGCTGCCCACCTACGAGCTCGAGTACAACCTGAGCTGCCTATTTCGCTTGCAGGGGTTTGGCCTCGAGCTCTATGCACTGGACTACGCCGATCGTTTTTGGCTCGAGGGCTTTGCCCGACTCCGGGCGATGTACTATGGGCTACCAACCTTTGTCAGCAACCGCGACCTAACCCGGTTATAGATTAATCCGGGTCTGGCTGGAGGTACTGCTTGTTAAAGGCGTGGGGTAGCAGCGCACCCACGGTGGTGTGCAGCTCGGGGCCGTTGAGACTCAGGCAGTGCACGGGCACGCTGGGAAGAGCGAACTCGCTCAACACCTGCCGGCAGCCGCCGCAAGGGGTGGCCGGTTGTGATCCTCGGCTGAGCACCCAGACCTCGGCGATCTCGCGCTCTCCAGCCGAAACCATCTGCAAAGTGGCCGATTGTTCGGCGCAGCGTGAGAGGGGGTAGGCGGCGTTTTCGACATTAACCCCTCCGTACAGCCGGCCCGACCCCGACTTGATCACCGCCGCCACGGCGAAGCCTGAGTAGGGCGAGTAGGAGCGTTCTAGGAGCTGGTGGAGCAGTTCTAATATCTCTTTGGGTGTTTCGGACACGGCCCTAGCATACCGTACCTAGGCTTCTTCTGAAGTCACCGATTCGCTAAGGGTTTCGTCGTCGGTGGGTGTGGGGGCCCGCTTTTGGGCCCGCACGCGCTCGATGCCCCGGGGGTCGGCGGTTTCGACGATGAACTCATAACCACCGTACTCGAGCTTTTCCCCTGCCTCCGGAATGTGTCCAAACTCATTCATCAGGAAGCCCGAGAGGGTATCGTACTCGCCTTCGGGCAGTTCGATGCCCAGCTTTTTAGAGGCCTCTTCGAGCGGAACCGAGGCATCGAGCAGGTACACCCCCTCGGCAATCTGCTGCACCGGGGCCACCTCTTCCTCGTCCGACTCGTCGTAGATTTCACCGATAATTTCCTCGATGATGTCCTCGAGGGTGACCAGGCCCGCGGTGCCTTTGAACTCGTCCACCACGATGGCCATATGGGTTTTGCGACGGCGCATCTCGCGCAACAGCTCCCGGGCGCCCATGGTCTCGGGAACAAAATAGGCTGGGTGGCAGATGCTACCCACCTTGATGCTGTCCAGCTCCGGGCCGCTGTACTCCAGCAGGTCTTTGATATAGGCCACCCCGATGATGTTGTCGATGGTTTCCTGGTATACCGGAACCCGGGAGTAGCGGTGCTCGCGGGCCATGGCCCAAAAGTCGCGCAGGCTGGCCTCGGCGGATATGGTGACCATCTCTACCCTTGGCACCATGATCGAGCGCACCAGGGTTTCCTCGAGGTCGAGGATCTGGCTGATAATCTCCCCCTCGCTCTCGTCCAGTACACCTTCTTTAGATGAAGCCTCCACGATGAGCTTGAGCTCTTCGGCACTGCCGACCATGGAGTGCGAGGGTGCCTCCTTGAGGCCCATCAGCCTGAGGAAAAAATTGCCGCTGCGGTTGAACAACCAGACCAGCGGTGTGGTGAGCCGCTGGAAAATATTGAGCGGCAGAATGGTGAAGACTGCAACCTGCTCGGTGCGCTGCAGGGCGATGCCTTTAGGAATAAGCTCACCAAAGAGCACCGTAACGAAGGTGATGAAAACCACCGAAAGCACAAAGCTAATGCTGGAAAGCAGGCTGCTTTCGGCCGCAGCAGCGGCCTGGGGCTGGCCGAACAGCGCCCCGATACCAGTCACAATCAGCCGGGTGACGTATGGTTCCCCAAAAGCCCCCAGCACCAGATTGGTGGCGGTGATGCCCAGCTGGGTGGTGGCAATGTAGGCGTCAAGCCGGGCCATGGCATCTTTGAGCAGCCGGCCCTGCCAGGAACCGCTTTCAGCCAGGTACTCGACCCGGCTGCGCCGGATGGCTACCAGGGAGAATTCAGCCGTAACGAAAAAAGCGTTGACCAGGATGAGCAAAGCGATGATGCCAAGACTACCAGGGATACTTTCCATAGGGTTCGCGTCAGGCCCAACCAAAAGCTAACCTGCCCCGGAGTGTCCCAGGGCAAGGCCAGGACCAGGCTTTGGGTGGGGAGTCCATACGCTACTAGCCGAGAGTTTACCACAGCCCCAGCCGGCTCACAAGCGGCGGGAAAAACAGCAAAAAACCGATCAGAGCAGCAATTGTGCTCACTATCAGTACGCTGGCCGCGGCGATGTCTTTGGCGGCTTTGGCAAGTGGGTGGTAGTTGGGGGAGACCAGATCTACCACGGCCTCGAGGGCGGTGTTGATGAGCTCGAGGCCCAAGACCAGGGCTATCAACAGAAGCACCGGCACCGGGTTGACCTTCAGCCACCAGGCCAGGCCCAGGGCCAGAGCGGCCACATAAACCTCGAGGCGGAAGTTGCGCTGGCTTTTCCAGGCATAACGCACCCCGGCCCAGGCATAGCCAAACGAAGCCCGAAGGCCGCGCAGCGGTAGGGGATCGGTTCCAGGTTTGGGTGGCGGGGGGCGGGTTGGCATGGTTCAGAGCTCGAGGATGCGGGCCTGCACCCGCCTGAACCCCTCCCATTCGGCCTCGGAGCGGTGGTCGTGCCCCAGCAGGTGCCAAAGAGAATGGGCGGCCAGCACTTTAACCTCGTGCTGAAGACTGTGCCCAAACTGCTCGGCCTGGCGGCGGGCAGTATCCAGGCTGATCACGATGTCGCCCAGGTGCGGCGGGATGAAGGGGTCGCCCGGTTCATAGGTGGGAAACGATAAAACATCGGTAGGGGCATCCTCGCCCCAGTGCTGTTGCTTGAGGGCCCGTATCTCGTCGTCGTTGGTAAGGATCAGGGTTAGAGACTTGTCCTCATGCCCCAGCTCCGCCAGTAGAAGCCCGAGCGCCCTGCGCACCGCAGGGCCCAGACCTCGAGGTACTCGGGTGTGTGCAACCAGATCTACCGCTCCCATGGTCAGCTCTCGTGCTCATGGGCTTCGTAGGCTTTGATGATGCGGGCTACCAGGGGGTGGCGCACCACATCGGACTCCAAAAAGCGTTGCTGGGCAATGCCCTGGATGCCCTTTAGAATGCGCAGGGCCTCTACCAGGCCGCTTTTTTGCGCCTTGGGTAGGTCGATCTGGGTAATGTCGCCGGTGATGACCACCCGGCTATTAAAGCCCATGCGGGTCAGGAACATTTTCATCTGCTCGGGGGTGGTGTTCTGGGCCTCGTCCAGGATGATGAAGGCGTCGTTCAGGGTGCGGCCCCGCATGAAGGCCAGAGGGGCCACCTCGATCACCCCCGACTGGATGTACTGTTCAAAGCGCTCGGCATCAATCATGTCGAACAGGGCATCGTAGAGCGGACGCAGATAGGGGTCGATTTTGGCCTGGAGATCCCCCGGTAAAAAGCCCAGTCGCTCCCCAGCTTCCACGGCCGGACGGGTCAGGATGATGCGCTTGATTTTCTTGGCTTTGAGAAAAGCCACCGCCATGGCGACGGCCAGGTAGGTTTTACCAGTGCCAGCCGGGCCGATGCCAAAGGTGATGTCGTGGGTGCTGATGGCCTCCACGTACTGCCGCTGGCCCGGGGTTTTGGGCTTCAACCGGCCCGGCAGGGTAATCTCGCCGCCGAGGGCGGGTATGGTGGTTTCGACCGGGAGCGACTGGCCGCCCTCCGCCACCAGGATGACCTGCTCGAGGGTGCCCGCGTCAATTTCCGCACCTTGGCGCACCAGGGTGACCAGGTCGCGGATGACCCGCTCGGCCAGCCACACCGCTTCCGGATCGCCTGAGATCTGCACCTCCTGCCCGCGCACCACGAGCTGGGCCGGCAACAACTTGCGAAGGGTTTTTAGATGCTTATCCCCATGGCCCAGCAAGGACAGGGCTTCTTGCGGCGAACGAAGGGGAATTACCGTTTTGCTTTGCGTACTCTTCTCCAATATTGGCTCCTGGGTTCGGCCAGTATCTGGTGCCAAACCACACCGTTCAGAATAGCACGGGTCGAGGTGGAAAACGCCCACTGATCGGTGGTTTTCTTGCTCTTGGGTAGCGGCTTACTGGAGGATTTGTGCGGGGGTTCGGAAGGGGGGCGTGGGCTGGGGCTGGGGCGGCCCTGACGCTCACGCTCGACCTGCTCGAGGCGCCGGGGTGGCCTGGGCGGGGGTGGGCTGGTTTGTGCTTTGGGGGACGGAGCCGGCTGTTTTACCGGGGGCTGGGCGGGTGGGCTGCTGGGTGCTGGGGTGCTCGAGGCTGGGCGGCGTTCCTCGCCGGGTAAGAGGATCTCATCGGGTTCGAAATCGGGGGGAACCTGCTGGCCCCGCCGAAGCAACCCCTGTAAGGCTGGCAGCACGATGAAAAAAAACAAGAACAACAAGCCGAGAAGATCGTCTAAGCCCATGGGGCCCTCCAGGTGGGGGTGAGCGATGTGCTACCTGTGCAGTCCTTAGCGCTGTGAGCCATCATCGGAGGTGTTGCTGCTGCTGGCTTTGCTGATAGAATCGCGCATCTCGGTATCGGCCTCAATGTTTTTGAGCTGGTAGTAGTCCATCACCCCCATACGGCCGCTGCGCAGGGCCTCGGCCAGGGCCAGAGGTACGGCCGCCTGGGCCTCAACCAGCTTGGCCCGCATGGCTTCGACCAGGGCTGCGTTTTCTTGCTCCAGGGCCACTGCCATCGCGCGGCGCTCCTCGGCCTTGGCCTGGGCAATTTTCTTGTCGGCCTCGGCCTGGTCGGTGCGAAGCTGGGCCCCGATGTTTTTACCCACGTCCACCTCGGCGATGTCCACCGATAGGATTTCAAAAGCAGTGCCGGCATCCAGGCCTTTGGCCAGCACGGTTTTGGAGATGCGATCGGGTTGCTCGAGCACCATTTTGTGATCCTCCGACTGGCCGATGGAGGCCACGATGCCCTCGCCCACCCGGGCCACGATGGTTTCTTCACCGGCCCCACCCACCAGGCGGTCGATGTTGGCCCGCACGGTGATGCGGGCGGTGGCCAGCAGCTGGATGCCGTCTTTAGCCATACCTGCCACCATGGGGCTGGTAATCACTTTTGGATTTACCGAGAGTCGTACAGCCTCGAGCACATCCCGCCCGGCCAGGTCAATGGCGGCGGCACGGTCGAAGTTCAGCTTGATACCGGCCTTATCAGCGGCGATGAGGGCATCGACCACCCGGTCTACGTTGCCCCCGGCCAGGTACTGGGCCTCGAGCTTGGCGGTCTCTACCGGAATGCCTGCTTTAAAGGCCTTGATCATGGGGTTCACAATTTTCGCCGGTGGGATTCGTCGGAAACGCATGCCAACCAGGGAGGTCAGCGGTACGTTTACACCCGAAAACAAGGCCGTAATCCAGAGGGGAACCGGTACTAGGTAAAAGAACAGGAAAACGGCCAATAAAACGATGCCAGCGATGATTAACACTCCAAGCTCCATGTGATCCTCCTCGAGATCAAACCGCCTTTTTACAGGCGTTGCTACCTATCCAGCTTAGGTGGTTTAGATCGGATGCCGGACAAGGCCGGGCGCTTCCTAAGGGTACATCATGGGCAGCAAGATGGGTATGGGCGGGCTTCAGTACGGGGTTTCCCAGACCGCATGGCCGGGCTAGCTTTCCACCCTCCGCACCACCACCCGGGGGCCTTCCACCTGGATCACCTGCACGGCCTGGCCCCGGTCAATGAACTCGCCCATGGTGACCACATCCACCCGCCGGTCGCCAAACTGGGCTGTGCCCGCAGGGCGCAGGTCGGTGATGGCTTTGCCGATGGCCCCTAGCAGCGATTCCAGTTCGTTTTTGGGCGGTGCTACCTCTTCAACTGCGCTGCTCAGTACAAAAGGACGGGCCACCCGTCCTTTCGGTAGGTAGCGGAATATAAAAAACAGCCCCAAGGCCAGCCCGATAATGGCGAAAGAACCGACCTGCAGGGCCTCATCCCCAAAGGTGAAGTAGATTGAAGCCCCGATCAGACCCAGGCCTACCAGACCGGGAATGCCGAAACCGGGGGTTACAAACAGCTCGAACACCACCAGCAACAGGCCCCCAAAGAGCAGGATGATGGACAGGGCACTGGAAAGGCCCGCCAGGTAGCCCCCCAGGAAAAACAAACCCAGCGAGGTCAGGCCGATGATGGCGGGGATAAAGGTGCCTGGGGTGAAAAACTCCAAAATGAGCCCCAGCACCCCCACCGCCAGCAGAATGGCCGCGATGGTGGGGTCGGTCAGGAAACGGGCCACCCGCACCTGGGGGCCTGGTTGCAGTTCCTGGGTATCGGCGCTGAAACCAGCTTTCTCGAGGGCCGCTCGCAGACTGGCCACCTCGGCATCGGCCACCCTAAGCTCCACAGCCCGCCTGGCTGAGAGGGTGAGGGGCTCGCCTTTGGTGGTGATGCCGCGCACCTCGACCTCGGGGTCGACCATGGCTTCGGCAAGGTTGGCGGGGCGGCCTCGGGCCTCGGCGACAGCCCGGAACTTGCCTTTCAGGGCCGATATAACCTTGCGGTCGGCGGCATTGGTGTTGCCTACGATGGGGGTGATGGTAACCGGCAGGGCCGCTCCGATGTTGGAGCCGGGCAGCATCATGATCTGCTGAGCTGCCAGTGAGATGAGGGCCCCAGCCGAGAAGGCGTTTTCCACCACGGCCAGGGTCGGTACGGTGGAGGACAGGATGCGATCGGTGATGCGGATGGCTGCATCCACCCGGCCCCCAGGGGTGTTCACCCGGAACACCACCCCGCTGGCCCCCTCGCGTTCGGCCTGGTTGAGGGACTGTTCGACGAAGGTGGCTAAAGGCCCGTCGATGGTTCCTTCAATGGGGATGATGTAGGTTCTGGCCTGCGCAAAAGAGGCCACCAACAGTAAAACAACCAGTAGCTTTCTCACCAAGATTATCTTAGCAAGCTGGGCTGGCGGGAGTGTAATGCCGGGGTCTCAAAGTGCCTGAGGGTGGGGTTTTCTCTTCCACCATCGCAAACCGCCGCGCAAAAGCGTAAAATCCAGGCGTGCAACTGGGTTTGATAGGATTTCCGGTCGGACACTCGCTCTCCCCGGCCATGCATCAGGCGGCGCTGAGGGCGGCGGGGCTCGAGGGCTCCTACCGGGCCTTGGAAACACCTCCCCCGCTCCTGCAGGCCCGGCTGGAGGAGGTTCGGCGGGCCTTTGCCGGGGTCAACGTCACCATCCCGCACAAAGAAAGCGTACTGGAATACCTGGACGAGCTAAGCCCTGAGGCGGCGGCCATTGGCGCGGTTAACACCATTGTTTGCCAGCAGGGCCGGCTGATTGGCTACAACACCGACGCCTTGGGTTTTATCTCGGGGCTGGAGGAGGCCGGCATCGCTTACCGCAACAAGAAGGCTTTGGTGCTGGGGGCGGGGGGGGCTGCCCGGGCCGTGGCGTATGCCTTGAAGCAAGAGGGTGTGCATGTGGCGGTATACAACCGCACCACCGAGCGAGCCAGGGCCCTGTGCGCGGCCATGGGGCTGCACCTGGTGACGGAGCCGCTCTTGGAAACGGCCGTGCGAAGCTGTGACCTGCTGGTCAATACCACCAGCGTTGGGCTCAACGACCCCACCCGCTCACCCCTGCCGCCGGGGCTGCTGCCTCGAGCGGGGGTGGTGGTGGATATCATCTATCATCCCCAGACCACCCGTCTGTTGCTCGAGGCCCAGCAGGCCGGGCTGGTCACCCTGGGCGGGCTTCCCATGCTGGTCTGGCAGGGAGCGCGGGCTTTTGAGCTCTGGACGGGTGTAAAGCCGGATGTCCGGGTGATGTATGCTGCGGCCCAGGCTGGGCTTGGACACACCCCTTCCGCATGATCTCCTGTACCCTGCAAGCACCCCATCGCTACGAGCTCGAGGTCAAACGCTCGCGCTTTGTAGCCCACGCGCTGCCGCTACCGAGCCCCGAGGCCGCACCCCTTTTTTTGCAGGCCGTTCAGGACTTGCAGGCCACCCACAACTGCTGGGCTTACAAGGTAGGTGCGCAGTACCGCTTTTCCGATGACGGTGAACCTGCGGGCACGGCGGGCCGTCCCATCCTAAGCGCCATTGAGGCGCAACACCTGGATAGGGTGATGGTGGTGGTAACCCGCTACTTTGGCGGGATCAAGCTGGGTGTGGGCGGTCTGGTGCGGGCCTACGGGGGGGTGGCCTCGGAATGTCTGCGGCAGGCCCCTAAGCGAGCCATCGTGCCCCGGGTGCGTTGTGAACTCCAGGCCCCGTACGAGTTTGGCAGTGCTTTGTATCGCCTGCTGGAAGGCCTCGAGCGTGAAAGCGAAACCTACCACGCCGCCGGGGTGCGCTGGTTGTTCAGCCTGGAGGAAGCGCGGCTGCCCCAGTTTCAAGAGCGGGTGCGCGACCTGACTCGAGGCCGCGCACACCTGCGGGTAATAGAGCGCTTCGAAGCCTAGGGGGTGGTGCTAAAGGGCATCAACCTTCAATCACGATCGGGAGAATAACCGGGTTGCGCCCGGTGTTCTTGGCTATGAACTTCTTGACGGGGTAGTAGATGTCGTCGCGGATCTCCTCGAGGCGCCGCTTTTCCCGGATCCCCTTATAAAGCGCGTCCATGGCCATCTTGCGCACCTCGCCCAGCAGGCGCTCGCCGGCCTTGACAAAGCCCTTGGAGATCACCTCCACCAGCGGGTCGCGGCTGACCAGGGCGGTGATGACCACCACCCCCTCGGCGGCCATGTGGTGGCGATCCTCCAGGATTTCGTCGGTGATATCGCCCACCCCCAGACCGTCCACATAAAGCTGGCCGTGGGGTACAGTTCCGTTGAACTCGATGTTGTTGGCAGTGAGCCGGATCAAACGCCCGTTCTCGGGTATCAGGATCTTTTCCGGTGGGTGTGGGATGCTCTGGGCCAGCCACTTAAAGTTGACCTGGTGGCGGATCTCCCCGTGCCAGGGCAACAGGAATTTGGGGCGGGCCAGGTTGAGCACGGTCTTGAGCTCCTCGTGGCTGGCGTGGCCGGAGGCGTGTACGCGGTAGCGGGGCGGATAAAACACATAGGCCCCCAGGGCGTATAGCTGATTGATGACGGTGTTCACCGCCTCCTCGTTGCCGGGAATGGGGCTGCTGCTGAGGATGACGGTATCGCCCTCCTTGATGGACATCTTGTTGTGGGTTCCCGCGGCCAGGCGCGCCAGGACGGCCTCGGGCTGCCCCTGTGAGCCGGTGGTAATCACCAGCACCTGCTCGTCGGGTAGGTCTTTGACTTCGTCCAGGGTGTAGAAGCGGTCTTTTTGCTTGAAGTAGCCGAGCTCGAGGGCAATTCGGGCATACTTGAGCATCGAACGCCCTTCCACAGCGATTTTGCGCCCGTACTTTTCACCGGCGGTGACCACCGACTGGATGCGGTGGATGTGCGAGGCGAAGGTGGTGACGAAAATACGTCCCTTGGCCGCACCAATCACCTTATCGAGCTCTTCGGCCACCTCGCTTTCGCTGGGCGTGACCCCAGGGCGCTCGCCGTTGGTGGAATCGGCAATCAGGCAGAGCACCCCCTCGGCCCCGGCCTGGGCGATTTTTTCCAGGTGGGAGGTCTGGCCGTCTATGGGGCGTTCGTCGAGCTTGAAGTCGCCGGTGTGTACGATTCTGCCGATGGGCGTGTGAATAATCATCCCGAAGTTATCGGGGATGGAATGGGTCATGCGGAAGAGGTCGAGCTGGAAGTAGCGCCCAATGGAGATACGGTCGTCGGGGGAGACCTCTTTGAAGTTGTAATCCCCCACGGCCAGTCCGAACTCCTCGAGCTTGCCCCTGACCAGGCCCAGGGTTAGCTTGGCCCCATACACCGGAACCCGTGGCAGTTGCGGGAAAAGGTAGGGCAGGGCCCCGATGTGATCCTCGTGGCCGTGGGTCAGCACCCAGCCCCGGATGATCTCTTTGTTCTGAACGAGATAATCGATGCGCGGAATCACAATATCCACGCCAAGCATCCTGGCGTCTGGAAAGGCCAGGCCGCCGTCAATGATAAACATCTCGTCTTCATAGCGGATGGCGGTGATGTTCTTGCCAATTTCGCCGGTTCCGCCCAGGAACACAATTTCGACGGCGCCATCGGGCTTGCCCAGCAGGATGGGCCCCCTGGGTTTGGGACGTTCCTGCCGTCGCCGGGGGGCCCTGGGACGGCTAAATGGTGGGTTGTTGTTCATGTTGACTCCAAAGCAGCGCCGTGGGATGGGAAGAAGGGCTTGGCCTTACCCCTGACCCATGCCCTACACGGCTACGATTTACCGTCGAACAGGGGGTTTGCGCGGGGCAATCAGGCCCTCGAGTTCCGGGCGGATCAGATCCACCCGGCCCTGCTCGTCGATGCTGTTGACCTTGACCTTAATTTTTTGTCCTAGCGAAAGCACATCCTCGACCTTTTCCACGCGCCCTTTGGCGAGCTGGCTGATGTGCAGCAGGCCGTCTTTGCCCGGCAGAATTTCAATGAAAGCCCCAAAGTTGGTAATCCGGGTGACCGTGCCCTCGTAGATCTCGCCCACCTTGGCCTCGGCCGTCTGGCCCAGAATGCGGGCCTTGGCTTCCTCGGCGGCGGCTGCGCTGGCGCTGTAGAGCCGGATGGTGCCGTCCTGCTCGATATCAATTTCCACCCCCAGCTCCTCGAGCTGGCGGATGTTTTTGCCGCCGGGCCCGATAATGCCCCCGATTTTTTCGGGATTGACCTTGAGGGTGAGGATGCGGGGTACGTGGGGCTTCATCTCGGCGCGGTGGGTGGGTACGGCGCGTTCCATCAGACCCAGGATGTGCAGACGGGCCTCGCGGGCCTGGTAGAGCGCCGCCCGCATAATCTCGGGGGTCAGGCCCTTAATCTTGATGTCCATCTGGAGCGCGGTCACACCATCGCGGGTGCCCGTGACCTTGAAATCCATGTCGCCCAGGGCGTCTTCCAGCCCCAGGATGTCGGTGAGCACCACCGCCTGTTCACCCTCCTTAACTAAGCCCATGGCCACGCCCGCCACATGCTTCTTGAGGGGAACCCCGGCGTCCAAAAGGGCCAGGCAGCCCGCGCACACCGTGGCCATGCTGGAGGAGCCGTTGGACTCCAGCACGTCGCCCACCACCCGGATGGTGTAAGGGAACTCCTCCCTGGAAGGCAGCACGGCCCGCAAGCCGCGCTTGGCCAGGTTGCCATGCCCCACCTCGCGGCGGCTCACCCCGCGCAGGCGCCTGACCTCGCCGGTGGAGTAGGGGGGGAAGTTGTAGTGCACCAAAAAGGGGTCTTCGGTCTCGATTCCGAGGTCGTCTACGAGCTGGGCATCGCGCCCGGTGCCCAGCGTGACCACGCCCAGCACCTGGGTCTCGCCCCGGCTGAAGATGGCCGAGCCATGCGTTTTAGGCAGCACGTTGCTCTCAATCCAGATGGGGCGCACCTGCTCCGGGGTGCGGCCATCGGCCCGCTTGTTCTCCTGCAAGATGAGCCGGCGCAGCTCCTGCTTGACCACCTCATCAAAACCCTCGGCCACCAGCTTGCGCCGCTCCTGGTCTACCGTGCCGTCTTCGGCAGGGGGCACGAACTCTTCCAGCAGGGCTTGCCGGAAAGCCTCGAGGGCCGCCGAACGCTCGCCTTTGGAGGCGGTTTGCAGGACGCCGGAAAGACCTTTTTCCATAGCCCTTTGGTACAGGGCGGCCTGGGTATCGGCGTCCAGCTTGGCCGGGGGCTCATAGGCAAACTTGGGCTTGCCCAGCTCGGCGCGCATCTGCTCTTGCAGCGCCAGGATGGGTTGCATGGCCTGGTGGGCGAACTCGAGGGCCTCCACCAGACGATCCTCCGAGACCTCCTGCGCCCCGGCCTCCACCATGATGATGGCCTCTTTGGAACCGGCTACCACCAGGTCGAGCTGGCTATCTTCCTGGGCTACCGGGTTCAAGACCAGGCGCCCGTTTTGTAGCCCTACCCGCACCGAGGCGATGGGGCCCTCCCAGGGAATGTCTGAGATCATTAAGGCTGCGCTGGCTGCGATGGGCCCCAGGATGTCCGGCGTGTTTTCCTGGTCGGCAGAAAGCACTGTAAGCAGCACCTGCACCTCGTGCCGAAAGCCCTTGGGGAAGAGGGGCCGGATGGGCCGGTCGGTCAGGCGGGCCGAGAGGATGGCTTTTTCGCCCGGTCGCCCCTCCCGCCGCATAAAGCTACCCGGGATGCGCCCGACGGCATAGTGCCGCTCTTCAAACTCCACCGTCAGGGGCAGGAAATCGGCCTGAATGGGTGCGTCGGAGGCCTGGGCGGTCGCCATCACCACGGTTTCACCGTAGGTTACCCAGACTGAACCGGACACGTGTTTGGCGTATTTGCCGGTCTCGATGGTGAGTGTGCGCCCCCCGACGTCTACACTGTAGCGTCGTGCCTGGGGTATGGGGTTTTCCTCGTTCATATCTGCTCCCTAAAAACCCAGTTATAGCGCTGGGTGCGCTCAGAGACAGTTTCAACCCGCACCACTACGGTCTGCGAAAAAGGCAAATAACCGTTGAGGGGTATGCCGGGGAATGTACTCAACACACCCTGCAAACCTTCTTGCTAGACCGAGAACCGCACCCATGGTTGGAGTACTCTGCCGCAAGAAAGGGGTGGGGTACCGCATGGTTGGGGGATGGCTTCGGCAGGGTATGGGTTGGGACATACACGGAGCATTGGGCGGGCAATTGTGCACAAAATAGAGCACACCTTAAGGTTTTGGCGGAGCCAAACCCCGGCCCCGCCTACCGAGTCATGCCTATTGTACACGATAGAGAATGTCCGGGGTTGCCCCCGGAGTTTTTTTATTTGCGCAATCCAAGCTTTTCAATCAGGGCCTTGTAGCGGGCCTCATCTTTATTTTCCAGGTAGCTCAAGAGCCGCTTACGCTGACCTACCAAGCCCAGCAGGCCCCGTTTGGCCGCCATGTCCTTCTTGTTGGCCGTAAGATGGGCTGACAGGCGGTTGATACGTTCGGTGAGCAGGGCCACCTGCACCTCGGTTGAACCGGTATCACCGGGCTTGTGGGCATGCTTTTCGATAACGCTCGCTTTTTCTTCTCTCGTAAATGGCATCTGTATCTCCTCGTCGGGTGAGCCGCAGTCGGTTGACCGGGGCTTCCTCATGGCCCATGAGAGGCCAGCTAAGAAGTATAACGGTGCCTGGACGTGGGGTCAAGCCAAAACAGAACCAGGGCGATGGCGGAGAGGGTGGCCGCGGTACAAAAAGCCACACTGGAACCGAAATGCTGCCACAAAGCACCAAACAGGGCGCTGGCCGGCAACAGGAGCAGACCTACCAGGGTGTGATAAAGCCCAATGGCGCTGGCTTTTTCGGTGGCAGGGATAATCTGGGCCAGATAAGCCCGGCTGCTGCCTTCAAAGGCCGCACTGTACAGGGCATAAAGCAAGAACAAAACAATGCCCTGCCAGCCAGCACTGCAAAGCCCGAACCCCAGGTACACCAGGGCGTAGGTGACAAATCCCAGCATTACCAGGGTTTTAGCCCCTACCCGGTCGGCCAGTGAGCCTAAGGGATAGGCCATTAGGGCATAGAGCAGGTTATAGGTGGTGTAGACCAGGGTGGCCTGGGCTGCGCTCAGCCCCAGGTCGCTCAGGCGCAGAATCAAGAACGCATTGGATGACAGCCCCAGTGTAGCCACGCCGGTTACCAGCAAGAACCAGCGATATTGAAGGGAAAAAGCCGATAGTCGAAGGGGCGGAAGGGGCCGGGCCGGGCCTCGCTTCTCTCGCAAAAAAAGCAGAATGACCAGGGTGGCCAAAAGAGCCGGGATGGCCGATACCCAGAAAACCCCCCTGAAGTCGAGCAATGGTAGAAGCAAAAAGGCCAGCAGCGGCCCAATGGTGGCCCCCAGGCTGTCCATGGCACGGTGAAAGCCGTAGGCCCGCCCATAGCTGTCCTGGCCTACCGCTTCTGCGATCAGGGCATCTCTGGGGGCCGTGCGAAGCCCTTTGCCCACCCGATCCAAAAAGCGGTAAGCCAGCACCTGCCAGGGCGCTGCTGCCAGGGCCAGTATGGGCCGCAGCAGGGCCGGGAAGCCGTAGCCCAAAAGAATAAGTGGCTTCCTGGCAGCCATGCGGTCGGAGATGCGCCCCCCTACCACCTTGAACAGGCTGGCCGTGGCTTCGGCGATGCCCTCCACCAACCCCACCACCGTGGTGGAGGCCCCCAGCGCCCCGGTCAGAAACAGCGGGAGCAGCGGGTAAACCATCTCGGAGGCGATGTCCGTAAAAAAACTTACAGCACCCAGAACATATATAGCCGGGGGTAGCTTCTTCATCAGTTCCACTCTATGCCCAACTCGCAGATAACCGAAGAATGCCCCTGGGCTTGTCCAGGGGCATTCTTCTGAAGGGGGGAAGCTACCAGAGCCGCTGACCTGGAACGGGATTCATGTTGCTGAACATCTGGAAGAGCACCGGGCCATAGGCCAGCACCACCAACACCACTGCGATACCGAACCAGAACCAGACCCGCTCGGTGAGCTGGGCCAGCCTGCTGCCCTGGGGCTTGGAGATTGCCTCGGTGAAGGGCACCTCGGCGAGCACCTGGCCGGGCTCGCGGCGGTTTTGCAGGGCTGTGGCGAAAATCACGTAAAAGAATAGGAAGGCCGCGATGAACAGGATAACCCCTGAGACGATGTTCAGCGCCATCCAGGCCGCGCTTTCTTTATAGGCCTCCATGGCGATGGGACTGCCGGAGATATGCGCGCGGCGGGGAATGGCATAGAGGAAGCCCATCCAGTGCAGGGCAAAGGTCATGATGAACATGCCCAGGAACCACAGCCATTGCGAGGCCACGGCCATTCCGCGGGCGACGAGGGGTTTGCCGGTGAGGTGGGGAATCAGCCAAAAGGCCGTGCCCATGGCGGCCATGGTCACCAGGGTGCCTACTTGCAGGTGAAAGTGGCCTGGGATCCAGACGGTGTTGTGCACGTTTTGGTTGAGGTTGAAGCTGGCGTTGACCATACCGCCGGCCCCGCCAGGGATGAAAGCCAGGAAGCCCAGCAAGAAGGCCAGCACGGTAGGGTTGTTCCAGGGTAGGGCTCCAATCCAGCCCAGCAAGCCCTTACCGCCATTGGCCCGGCCTGCAACCTCGAGCGAAGCCGCGATGGTAAAGGCGGTGATCAGGCTGGGCACCGCGACCATCATGGTCAGGACGGTGTGGATCATCTTCCAATAAGGGGCGATGCCAGGGTCGGCGAACTGGTGGTGGAAGCCCACCGGCACCGAGAACAGCAGGAAGAGGAGGAAGACCAGCCTGGCCAGGGGGTCGGAGACCAGCTTGCCCCCGGCCAGCCTGGGCAGGGTGAGATAGGCCAGGGTATAGGCCGGTAGCAGCCAGAAGTAGACGATGGGGTGGCCGGTGTACCAGAACAGGGTGCGCATCAAGAGCGGGTCTACACCGGCGATCCAGCCAAACGACCAGGCGATCAGAAACAGCGCCTCCACCACCAGCCCCAGGCTGGCCAGGAACCACATCAGCCAGAAGGTAACGGCCATGAAGGTGGCCAGGGGGGTGATTTTGCCCGGATTGGCCTTGCGCCAGCGGGCCCACATATCCAGCACCAGGTAGATGCTCAGGTAGCTGGAGAGCACAAAAATAGCCGCGCCCAGATAGAAGGCCCAGTGCGCCTGGAGAGGAGCATAAAAAGTGTAAAGCACCGAGGCTTCGTTAAGCAGCAGGGGCACGGCGGCCAGGAGCAGCCCACCCAGCGCCATCCAGAACGAGACCCAGGCCAGGGTCATATTGGGCCGCAGACCCAGTTCCCGCGCCGGCAGGTAGACCATGATGGTCTGAGCGAAAAGCTGGGTGAACACAATGGCATTGAGCACCCCGTGGAGGGTCAGGCCCTGGTAGTAGTTCTGGAAAACCGGCTTGAGCAGGGGGTAGAGATCCAGACCGCCATAGTTCATGGCCTGGAAGGGGCCAAAAAACGTGCCCAGGGCCAGGGCCGCGAAGCCCAGCATCATCATGTATAAGGCGTATTTCTTTTCCGGTGCAGATGCGTAGACATCGTAGTTGAACAGGGTTTTGACCGCCATTGAGCACTCCTTTTACGGCTCCACAATGAGCTTGTTGATCATGTTGGCGTGGCCGATTCCGCAGTATTCGTTGCAGATGATGGGGTACTCGCCGGGCCGGGTGAAGGTGTAGCTGACCTTGGCAATTTCCCCCGGTATCACCTGTACGTTGATGTTGGTGTTGTGCACGTGGAAGCTGTGCTGCACATCCGGCGAGGTGATGTAAAAGGTGACTTTCCTGCCCACCTTGAACCGCATCTCTGCCGGCAGGTAGCCGAAGGCAAAGGCCTGCACATAGGCCACGTACTCATTGCCAACCTGTTCAACCCGCGGGTTGGCAAAGTCTCCCTCGATGCGCACCTTGGTGGCGTCGATGCGACCTGCCCCCACCGGGTTGGTGTTGCCCATGGTGAGCATCAAATAGCCCACCAGGATGATAAAAACCGTAATCATAGCCAGGCCGAAGAAGATCCAGGCTCGTTCGTAGCGTTCGATGATGTACTCCTGGTGTTCCATACCCTACCCCCTTGCTAGGTGCATAAAGAAGTGGAAGAACCAAAAGGCCAGGATAAAAACCGTGACCACACCGACAACCAGCAAAGCTCCAATGGGTCGTTGCTCTTTTTCTTCCATAGGACTGCTTCCCCCTTTGGGGAAGTCTAAGAACTTGGTTAGAGGACATGTGTCCTAGGGAAGAATGTCCCCAACAGCGTTTGTTTACTCTGGGCTTGAAAGTTCATCACATTCATTAGGCTCGAGCGCCCCTATTCGGTAATAAGGAACCTAAAAACGGTATGATTGCGGGGTATGACCGAGACGCCCCCCATTGCAAAAACCTCCATTGATGCCATTCGCATGCTGGCGCTGGATGCAGTCGAGCAGGCCAGGTCGGGCCACCCTGGGATGCCGATGGGCATGGCCCCGGCGGCGTATGTGCTGTGGACGGAGTTCTTGAAGCACAACCCCAAAGACCCCAACTGGCCGGCTCGAGACCGCTTTGTGCTCTCGGCGGGGCATGGTTCGATGCTGCTCTATGCCCTGCTGCACCTGACCGGCTACGACCTGCCCATCGAAGAACTCAAACGCTTCCGCCAGTGGGGTTCCAAGACCCCCGGGCACCCCGAGTACGGCCACACCCCCGGCGTCGAGGTGACCACCGGGCCCCTGGGGCAGGGCATCTCGACCGCGGTGGGCATGGCCATTGCCGAGCGCAAGCTGGTGGCCGAGTTCGGCGAAATCGCCGCACACTACACCTACGTCATCGCCTCGGACGGTGACCTGATGGAAGGGGTGAGCGCCGAGGCCTCCTCGCTGGCCGGGCACCTGCGGCTGGGTAAGCTGATTGTGCTCTACGACGACAACGAGATCTCCATTGACGGCAGCACCGCGCTGGCCTTTACCGAGGATCGCCTGAAGCGTTACGAGGCCTACGGCTGGCACGTGGTGCCGGGGGTGCACGGGGAAGACCTCGAGGCCATCCGGGCCGCCCTGCGCGAAGCCCAGGCCGACCCCCGCCCCAGCCTGATCTCGGTGCGCTCGATCATCGGCTTTGGCTCGCCCCTGGCAGGCCACCACAAAGCCCACTCCGATGCCATGGGACCCGAGAAGGTGGCAGCTACGCGGCAGGCCCTGGGCTGGCCGTATCCGCCTTTTGAAATCCCGCAGGAGGTGTATGCCCACTACCGGCAGGCCATTGCGCGGGGCCAGCAAGCCCAGGCCGAGTGGCAGGAGAAATTTGCGGCTTTTGCAAACTCCCACCCCGAAAAAGCCGCCGAGTTCCAGCGTCGCCTGCGCCGCGAGCTCCCGCAGGGCTGGGAAAGCCACCTGCCCAGCTTTAGTCCTGGAGAGAAGCTGGCTACCCGTGCGGCCTCGGGTAAGGTGCTGGAAAAGCTGGTTCCGGTGCTGCCCGAGCTGGTGGGCGGCTCTGCCGACCTGACCCCCTCCAACAACACCCGCACCCCCGACATGACCGACTTTGGCCCCGAAAACCCCGCCGGGCGGTACATCCGCTACGGGGTGCGGGAGCACGCCATGGGTGCGGCCATGAATGGTATTGCCCTGAGCGGTGCGCTGCGCCCGTATGGGGGCACTTTTCTGGTCTTCTCGGACTACATGCGCCCGGCCATCCGCATGGCGGCCCTGATGGGCACCCCCACGGTTTTTGTTTTCACCCACGACTCGATTGCGGTAGGGGAGGACGGCCCCACCCACCAGCCCATCGAGCACCTGATGAGCCTGCGGGCCATCCCCAACCTGTGGGTAATCCGCCCCGCCGACGCCAACGAGACCGCGGCGGCCTGGAAGCTGGCCCTACAGCGTACCGACGGCCCCACCGCCCTGATCCTGACCCGCCAGGCTTTGCCGGTGCTGGCCGGGGTGCGCCCCGAAGGGGTGGAGCGCGGGGGCTACATCCTCTCTGAGGTGCCAAACCCCCAAGCGGCCATTGTGGCGACCGGCTCGGAGGTGGCCCTGGCCCTGGAGGCCCAGCAGCTGCTGGCCGCCGAGGGGATGGCGGTGCGGGTGGTCTCGCTGCCCTGCTGGGAGGCCTTCGAGGCCCAGGGCGAGGACTACCGCCAGGCCATCCTGCCCAAAAGCCTGCCTACCCTGGCCCTCGAGGCCGGCACCACCCTGGGCTGGGAACGCTACGCTCACAAAGCGGTGGGCCTCGAGCGCTTTGGCGCCAGCGCCCCCTACGCCGATGTGTACAGCAAGCTGGGCTTCACCAAGGAGCGGGTGGCCGCCGAAGTGAGGTCCCTGTTGGGGGTTTGAATGGTTCAGACGGTTCTTTCCAACCTGCCCGCGCTGCTTTTTACCCTGGCCCTGGGAGCTCTTCTGCTGGGTTTGCTGGTCTGGGTTCTGGCCGCCCAGGGCGCGGCCAGCAAGCGCACCGCGCAGATTTTATGGGCCCTGGCGGTGGGCTTGGGGCTGGTGGGCCTGATTCGGCTGGTGGCTGCGCCGTGAACAGCGGATGCGTTTGGTACTGCGATAGTAGAGGGTGAGCATGCCCAAGCACGTGGTGAGTGTTTCGATAGGCTCCTCCAGGCGCAACTCCAGGGCCGAGGTGTATGTGGAGAGCCTGGGGGAGACTTTTGTACTCGAGCGCATCGGCACCGATGGGAGCTGGGAGAAGGCCATCGAGCTGGTCAAGGAGCTGGATGGAAAGGTAGACGCCTTTGGGCTGGGGGGGGCCGACTTGTACGTATACGCGGGCGGGCGCCGCTACACCTTCCGCGATGCGGCCCGCCTGGCCCGGGCGGCCCAGAAAACCCCCATGCTGGACGGCTCGGGGCTCAAGCACACCCTCGAGCGCAACGCCATCCGGCTGCTGGATCCCCAGATCGGCTGGAAGGGGAAAAGGGTGCTCATTCCCAGCGCGGTCGATCGCTTTGGCCTGGCCGAGGCGCTGGATGCCGTGGGGGCCAGGGCCTTATACGGCGACTTTATCTTTGGGCTGGGGCTGCCCATTCCGCTCTACCGCCTCTCGCTGCTGCAAAAAATCGCCTACATTCTGCTGCCCATCATTACCCAGCTGCCCTTCCAGTGGCTTTATCCCACCGGTGAAAAACAGGAAAAAGAGGTGCAGGACTGGCGGCAGCGCTACTTTGAGTGGGCCGAGGTGGTGGCCGGGGACTGGCACTTCATGCGCCGCTTCATGCCGCCCAATATGCAGGGCAAGGTCATCCTGACCAACACCACCACCCCCGAGGACCTCGAGTTCATGCGCGCGCGGGGGATTGCCAAGCTAATCACCACCACCCCCCGCCTGGCGGGCCGCAGCTTCGGCACCAACGTGATGGAGGCTTTTATTGTGGCGGTGGCCGGCAAATATCCCCTGAGCGAGGCCGATTACCTCGAGTACATCGAAAAGCTCAACCTGCGGCCCGAAGTTACCGAATTACAGACCTCACCCCCGACCTGATGGCCGTTTGCGTTGCAGGTAGCTGGCGAGGCCTTTTGTATCGCCCCTCGCCAGGTAGGCCGCCTGTCTGGCCCAGGTATCCAGGCTGGGGGCCAGCCTTATTCCGGCAGCGGCCAGGGCCTTCCGAAGGGCATCTTTCTTGGTTTTTGCCAGCTGGGCGTAGGTGGAGATGCCCGCAGCCTGTAGCGCCGCTGCGATTTTGGGGCCGATGCCCTTGATGCGCTCGAGGTCGTCCTGGGGCCTGCTTTGGGCAGCGGGTGAGGAAACCTTGACCGAAGCCTTGCGGGAGGGGCGGGCTTTTTGCGCGATGGCTCTCAGATACCCGTCCACCGTAAAACCCGATTCCAGGGCGGCCTGCTCGAGCTTTTGCTGCAGGGTTTGCCAGGTTTTGCCCAATCTCTGGATCTGGGCGGCGGGTTTTCGCTGCGCGCGGTACAGGGCCTGGGCCAGCTTCCCCAGGCCCTCGAGCCAGGCCTGATGGGCCTCGCGGTTGAAGTAGACCTGCCCCTCGAAGCGGTTGACCCCTAAAAAACTTTGCACAGCGGGGTCTTGCAGCAGCCTGGGCATCTGCTGGGTGAGACGGGCGGGCTTTAGGGCCAGCCCGCTCTGGGCCAGTAGCAGCCGGGTGAGGCCCACCGCACGGCGGGCGGCGGCCTCATCCAGGCCCAGCTCGACCAGGGTCTGCTCCAGCACCCGCCCCAGCCGCCACTCCTCCAGGAGCGCGGGGCTTCCCAGACCGTGGGTAAAAACCCAGCCCAGGAGCGCGCCACCGCTCTGTAGCGTGTGGGGGCCGGCCTCGAGCACCCCCGCCAGGTCATCCAGCACCTGCTGTGCGGCCAGCAGGGCCGGTTTGCGCTCGGTGTGTGCCTCGATGCCCCTGTACAGCGCCAAAAGCTTCTCCTGTACCTCTTCCCGCAAAGCTCCGTCCAGCCTGCCCTGGGCGGCCAGCAGCCTGCGGAACAGGGCCGGGCTCAGCAGCTCGCGGAAGGGCTGCAGGATGGGCCCCAGCCAGAGCTCCTGCCGGGCCTCGTCCATGCTGGGAACCCCGCGCCCGGAGAGCATCTGGGCCAGGCGGGCGTAGGTGCCGTCGTGGTCGTAGACCTCGCGCCAGTCCAGGAAGACCCTGCGCTGGTAGGGGCCGAGCTCGAGGTAGAGCCCCTGCTCGTGCAGGGCCTGGTTGTTGTGCAGGTGCTCGAGGCCGGTCACCAGGTCGCGGAAGATGCTAAAGGTGCGGGCGTCGTAGCTGAGCTGCAAACCCTGCCCCAGCCCCACCCGCCGGGTCTCGCGGCCCTGTGCGGTTTTGAAGGACTGGGCCACCGATTGCCGCACCCAGACCCGGGTTTCGGCGTTTTTGTTGTGGTACACCACCAAGGCCCGCTCGCTGCCCGCCCGGTTGGAATAAGCGAACACATCCTCGTTGACTGCTTCGCCGGTGTGGGCATCGTAGAACACGAAATTCTCTACCTCAGCAAACAGATAGCGTTTTTTGAGCAGGGGAAAAATCTGCTGCTGGTGGTAGGCGATGAGGCCCTCGTCGGGGGTTTCGTGGTAGTAGGCCCGGCGGTACTCCATGCCGTAGCGTTCACTGAGCCCCTCCACCTGTCCGTGGCCCAGCATGGGCAGGCCCGGCAGGGTCGCGCACAGGGTCATCACCCCAAAGTACTTGTCGCCCTTGCCAAACTGCTCGAGGGCGGTTTTTTCGTCGGGGTTGTTGAGGAAGTTAACGAAGCGCTTGAGGATCTCCGGCTCGAACTCGAGGGTGTTCTTCACAATCTGCCGGTACTCGGCGTTCTTTTCGTCGCGCAGCATGTTCATGAAGGCCGAGTTGTAGACCCGGTGCATGCCCAGGGTGCGCACAAAGTAGCCCTCCATCATCCAGAAGGCCTCGGCCAGGAGCAGGGTGTTGGGGGCCTCCACAGCGGCCCGATCCACCACCTCGCGCCAGAACTCCTTGGGCATGGCCCGGTCGAAGTCTTCTTTGCTCATGGCGAAGGCGGCCCGGCTCGGCACCGAGGCCCCCCAGGGCGAGCCCCCCGGCTCGGGCCACCACAGCCGCTGGATGTGGCGCTTGGCCAGGGTCATGGCCGCGTCGAAGCGGATGATGGGAAACTGCCGGGCCACCTGCAGGATGGTCTGGATCATCGCCTCGCGCACCTCGGGCAGCAGATAGTTGAGCTGGGCGGTGTCGTTCCAGGGCATGGCAGTGCCGTCGTTGCCGTGGTAGATGTAGCGCACCTCGCCGGTCTGCCGATTAACCCATTTGAACACCACCGCCGCGTCGGTTTTGTCGTAGTAGTGGTCTTCCAGGAAGATGCCCACCCGTTCGTCGGACGACAGATCCGGCCCGTTGAAGGTGTAGCTGGGGTAGGGCGGGTAGGGAAGCTGGATAAACCAGTCGGGGTGTTCGATCACCCAGCGCCCGTCGATGCCCACGTGGTTGGGCACCAGATCCGCGGCCAGGCGGAGGCCGTACCGGGCGGCTTTTTCCCGGAGCACCCCCAGGGCCTCCTCACCCCCCAGTTCTTGTGCGATCACATAGTCGTACAGCGCGTAGGCCGAGGCCATGGCCTCGGGGTTGCCCATGCGCTGCTTGATGCGCGCTGAGGCTTTGCTGCGCTCCCAAAGCCCAATGAGCCACAGGCCCGTCACCCCCCAGCTTTGCAGCCAGGCCAGCTCCTCCTCGGGAATCTGGTCGAGGGTTCTGATCTCGCGCCGGTATTTTTTAGAGAGCTGATCCAGCCAGACATAGGTGTTCTTGGCGATCAGGACGCAGCGCGGCATCCAGTCCAGGTCGGGGCTGAAGGCCTCGGGCTCGGGCTCGGAGAGGAGTCGCCGGATCTCCAGCATCTCACTCTGGCCCCCGCCCCCACCGCCCGGCCCGTCAAAATGAACCGGTGCGGCAAACGAGCGCCCCTCCTCGCGGATCACGTCGAGGCCCACCAGCATCCGGTAGTAGAAGCGCCCCAGGCTGCCGCCAAAGCGCTGTAGCAAAAACTCGAGCTGGGCTTCCAGCGAATGGGGGTGCAGCAGGGCCGGCAGCCGCAGGGTCTTGAAAAGGGAGAGGCCGGTCTGGCCGAAAGCCGGCTGGCCCTCGAAGAAGGCTTCCAGCTTCTGAATGATGGGCAGGTAGGCGGTGGTGCGCCTTAGCTCCTCGTCCTCGAAGAGTTCAGCCAGCGGACTGAAGGCCGGGTTGGCGTTGGCCATCCACAGCATCAGGAGCTCTTCCAGCAAAATCTCGCGGTTCGAACGGCCCTCGGTGGTATCGGACAGGTAGTCCTCCAGGCCGATCTCACCCCGGTAAACCCGGATGGGGGGGAAGAGGGCGGCAAAGGTGCGCAGGGCCTGCTCGACCGCATGGGGGCCCAGGCTGCGCCTCAGGGCCGACAAAGCCTCCTGCATGGCACGGGGGTGCGCTTCTAGGTACTGCCGCACGATGAGGTGCAGCAGCTCGTCAATCAGGCCCATGGCGTTGACCTGGCCGGGGCTCACGGCCTGTTCGGGGTTGCGCCTGGCGTTGATGGCCTCGGCGAAGCGCCGGGCGGCTTCAAAGTCGGCCAGGATGACGTTGCCGCTGAGCGAAAACAGCGAAAGATCGAACCGGTAGTAGTCCCGCGCGCTTTTGGAAACGTGGAACTCAAACGCGCCCGGCAGGGTTTGATGGCCGTTCACAAACTCCCTCCCTTCCGCCCCAAGTCTATCGCATCAGGTCAGGTGTGCAGTCCACCCCTTCACCGCCAGAATCGAACGGTTTGCCTGTAAACTAACGCTATGCCGGAAGTGATCTCCGAACTTTTTATCCCCAAACCCCCCAAGGAAGTCTATGCCGCCGCGCGCGACCTGGCCGGCCTCAAGCCCTACCTAAAGGACGTGGAGACCCTCGAGGTTTTGGAGGACCACGGCAGCACCTCGCGCACCCGCTTTGTGGCGGTGGCCATGGGCAAAAAAGTCCAGTGGATCGAGGAGGAGCGCTGGTTCGATGCCGAGCTGCGCAACGAGTTCGACAGCAAAGAGGGCGACTTTGATGTCTACCGGGGTTCCTGGACCTTCCTGCCCGAGGGGGAGGGCACCCGGGCGGTGCTGAAGCTGGAATACGAACTCAACATCCCCATTTTTGGTGGTTTGCTGCAAAAACTGGTTAAAAAGCTCATGCAGGAAAACGTCGACGATCTATTACGCGGTCTCAAGGAGCGCTGCACCGCAGCTTGAGGTGCTATACTCCGGTTATGTACTTCGCTCCGCGATGTTAAGCCGAATGATCCCGCCGGGGTCATGGTGTGCTGTGTGCCACCAGCCCGGCGTTTTTCTTAGGTCGGTTTATAGCAAACGGCTGATCGCTTAGGAGATCCAGATGTCTTTGCAAATCTACAACACCCTCAAACGCCAAAAAGAGCCCTTTGTGCCCGCCACGCCGGGCTACGTGGGCATTTATGTCTGCGGCCCCACAGTCTACTCCGACCCGCACCTGGGGCACGCCCGCGGCCCCATCGTCTACGACGTGCTGCGGCGCTGGCTGCGCCACCAGGGCTATAAGGTGCGTTTTGTTTCCAACATCACCGATGTGGGCCACCTGACCGACGATGCCGACGAAGGAGAGGACAAGATCCAGCGGCGCGCCAAGCTCGAGCGCCTGGAGCCCATGGAAGTGGCCGAAAAATACATGTGGAGCTACTTCGATGAGATGCAGGCCCTGAACGTGCTCCGCCCGGATATCACCCCCCGGGCCGCCGGTCACATCCCCGAGCAAATCGAGCTGACCGAGGCCCTGCTCAAGCGGGGGCATGCCTACGTGGCGGGCGGCTCGGTCTACTTTCGGGTGAAAAGCTGGCCCGCCTTCGGCAAGCTCTCCAACCGCGACATCGAGGAACAGGAGGCCGGGGCGCGGGTCGAGGTGCGCGAAGAGAAGGAAGACCCCCGCGACTTTGCCCTGTGGAAGCGGGCCGAGCCCGAGCACATCATGCGCTGGAACTCGCCCTGGGGGGAGGGGTTTCCGGGCTGGCACATCGAGTGCTCGGCCATGAGCCTCAAGTACCTGGGGGATGGCTTCGATATTCACGCCGGCGGTGTGGACTTGCAGTTTCCCCACCACGAGGCCGAAATTGCCCAGGCCGAGGCCGCCGGGCACGCTTTTGCCCGCTACTGGATGCACCACTACCACGTGCTCTTGAATGGGCAGAAAATGGCCAAGAGCACCGGCAACCTCATCACCCTGGCCGAACTCCGGGCCCGCTACGAGCCCATGTACATCCGCTTTTACCTGCTGAACAGCCACTACCGCAGCGTGCTGGACTTTACCGACGAGGGCCTCGAGGCTGCCAAGAACGGCTACCTGCGCCTGCTGAACGCCTACCGCGAGGTGCGCCGCTTGCTGCCCCGCGCCCCCGCAGGCCGGCACGCGGGGCTGGATCGGGCCATCGAGAACCTCCGGAAAGACTTTGCCAACGCCCTGAACGATGACCTGAACACCGCCCAGGCCATTGCTGCCTTCTTCAACTTCGTCACCGAGCTTAATAAAGCCCTAAGCGAGCGACCAGGCCGGGAGAGCCTGCAGGCGGCGGAACAGGTCTTCGCTGAACTGGGCGAGGGGGTGTTGGGGCTGTTCCCTGCGCGGGTGCTGGAGAACCAACTGGGCGGTGCTTTACTGGATGGGCTGGTCAACCTGTTGCTCGATATCCGCGAAGAGGCCCGCCGGAACCGTAATTTTGCTCTTTCGGATCGCATCCGTGAGCGCCTGACCGAACTGGGGGTGGTGGTCGAGGACACCCGCGAAGGCCCTAAGTGGAAGGTGGGAACCTAGAAGGAAAAAGCCCCGCGCATGCGGGGCTTTTCCATCTGGAGTGGCCTACTCGCGCTGCTGGGTCATAATCGCTACGTAGTGCAAGATGGTGGCCAGCGAGTTGGCTAGAGCAGCCACGTAGGTCATGGCCGCCGCTGTCAGAACGGCCCGGGCACCATTCATCTCGCTGCTGTCGAGGAAGTTCATCTTCTTGAGGATGTTCAGGGCCCGGTTGGAGGCGTCGAACTCCACCGGCAAGGTTACGAGCTGGAACAGCGCAGCCGCTGCAAAGAGCCAGATGCCAATGTTCATTAGCCCGGTTGCGCCCATGAACATGCCCAGAATGAAAATCCAGGGGCCAAACATGCTGCCGATGTTGGCAACCGGCAGGATGCTGTGCCGCACCCGCAACCAGGCGTAGCTTTTGGCGTCCTGGATGGCGTGCCCCACCTCGTGGGCGGCCACGGCCAGCGCCGCCGCCGAGGGCGAGTGAAAGTTGGGTTCCGACAGGCGCACGGCCTTGGCGATGGGGTCGTAGTGGTCGGTCAGGGCCCCTGGAACCATCTCGACCCGAACGTTGTGCAGGCCGTAAGCATCCAGGATGGCACGGGCTACCTGTTCTCCCGTCACCCCCCGGCTGTTGGCGACCCGGCTATAACGGGCATAGGTGCGCTGGAGCCAGAACTGTATGAACAGCGTGGCTACAAAAACCGCAATCATCAGTAAGAACGTTATGGTCATCCTCTCCTCCTACACGTACAAGGTATCAGATTCCCTGTGGGTTCTCTGAGTCTTGGGTTACTCGCAGGCAGGCAGCCCTCCACCGCAACCCGCCCCACCGAACAGTTGGGTTGGAAGGCTGGGTTCACTGGCTAAGCTATGGTTGCAAAGGCTGGCTGCGTACGGTGAAGCGAAGTGCGGTGCGCTCTTCGCTCTCGAGCTCTAGCTTAACAAAAGCCGGTTTTACTATCAAATCGAGGTTGTCAGGGGCGATGTAACCCCTGGCGATGGCAATGGCCTTGACCGCCTGGTTAACCGCCTCAGGGCCGATGGCCTGTACCTCAACCTCGTTCTGGGAGCGCAACAGCGCAGCAATCGCACCGGCCACAGAGTTGGGACGTGACTTGCCGGACACACGCAGCGTTTCCACAAAACCTCCTAGTACACCGTCCACAGGATTAAGGTAGGTACCTTTATTCAAATATACGAAAGCTGCTGACTGTGCTCCATGCTCGGCGCCACTTTTTGGGCTATACCACTGGCGCTATCGGTCTGCTTGCATTGTAGAAGTAAAGGCGTTTCGATGTCAAGAAAATACGTCCTTGTTGGGATTTATCGATGGGGTGGCACAGCCGGTTGAGGCATCCAAAGCCGCCAGCGTTTTGGGCGGCGAATAGAGGGGTTGCCACACCCTTTCTTGTATTGACGCAAACAGGGGGGATTCGTATACTGCTTCAAATCTTCGCATAAGTTTGCGAAGACTTCCCCCTACATCATGTGCGAACCCGGAGGTCTGTTGGATGAGATTTAGTGAGGCATACCCTGGTATACCAAATGGTCACGACGCTTGCGGAATTATCGCCATCGTCGAGAAAAGTGCGCGTCCAAGCCACGCCAACGTGCAGCGTACCATCGAAAGCCTCTACAAGATGGCGCACCGGGCCGGTTTGATTCGGGGGGAAGGCGATGGCACAGGCATCCAGACCGACCTGCCGCGCGAGCTCTGGGCCGGCTACCTCTACGAGGCGGGTCTGGACAGCAACCTAGCACAGAACCCCCGTTTTTTTGTGGGGCACCTGTTTATCCCCAAATCCGAGGGGGCGCGCATTCAGGAGCTGTTTGACCTATTCCGGGTGGAGGGTTCCAAGCGGGGCATCAAGCTCCTTCTGGAGCGCAAAGGGGAGACCAACAGCCGCGTGCTGGGGCCGGTGGGCAGGCGCACCGAACCGCTGTTCTACCAGGTGGCGGGCCTCTCCACCGATGGCGACGGCCCCTTGTGGGAGCTGGGCCTCTTGCTCGAGCAGCGCTTCCCGGTGCACGTGGTCTCACTCTCCACCGCCACCGTGGTCTACAAGGTGCGCGGCTCCGCCGAGATTCTCAAGCGCTACTACCCTGAGCTCTCGAGGGCCGAGTACAAGTCCACCATCACCCTGGGCCACAACCGCTACTCCACCAACACCATGTCCACCTTCGAGGCGGTGCAGCCCTTTGGCCTCCTGGGCCACAACGGCGAGATCAACACCATCGAGCGGCTGCGGCGCGAGGGGCGTTTTCTGGGCATCCCGCTTACCGGCGGCTCCGACTCGCAGGATCTGAACCGGATTCTGGAGGGTTTGCTCTACCGCTTCGGCCTCTCCTTGCCGGAGGCCATGGATGTGGCCTTCCCACCCATCCTGGGTGAGATTAAGAACTACTCCCCGGCCCTGCAGGATCTGTACATGAACCTGCGCCAGCGTTTTGGCCCGCTGGCCCAGGGCCCCGCCGCCCTGGTGACGCGCCACCGTGAGGAGGCGGTCTTCGCCACCGATGCCATGGGCCTGCGCCCCTTGTGGTTTGTCGAGACCGACTCGGAGTATGTGTTTAGCTCGGAGCGGGGGGTGTTTACTGTAGAGGAGTTTGTCTCGGAGCCGCGCCCGTTTGCCCCCGGCGAGAAGATGTACCTGCGCCTGACCCCCGACGGAGCGCGCCTGTTCCCCTTCGACCGTCACCAGCGGCAGGTGCTCGAGCGCATCCTGACCAAGTCCCACCACCTCGAGGGCTACGCCGCTCACCTGGCCGGGCCCCGCTACGCCTCGGTTCCGCCGCTGGCGGGGGGTGGCGAGGCCCAGGTGGAGGACAAGCCCGCCCCGCCCTCGCTAAACCTCGAGCGGGCCTACGGCTGGGATCGCTGGGATGCGGGCTACCTCGAGGCCCTTACAGAAAGCGGCAACGAGCCCATCGGCTCGCTGGGCTACGACGGCCCCATTGCGGCTTTGAACCCTGAAAAGCCCAACCTCTCGGAGTTCTTCAAGGAAACCGTGGCGGTGGTGACCAACCCCGCCATCGACCGCGAACGTGAAATTGAGCACTTCTCTACCCGTAGCATCCTGGGCCGGCGCCCCCTGCCCGATGGGCGCGGGGCGGGCCATGTGGAAGAGCTGGTGGTACCCCTGCTGCTCGAGGAGACCGCACCCTCGATGGGGGCCATTGCCCAGAAGCACGGCACCCTCACCTACGAGGAGGCCCTGCGCCGCTTCCAGCATGCCGTCCTGCCTTTGCAGTTTTCGGTGGAGGAAGGGATTGCTGCTGGGCTCAAGCGCCTGCAGGAGGCGGCGGTCGAGGCTGTCCGGGGTGGGGTGGAGCTGCTGGTGCTCTCGGATCGGGGGGCTTTTGAAGGGGGCGTCTGGCTGGATGTGTACCTGGCTTTGGCGGCGGTGGGCCGGGCGCTGGAGGAAGCCCGCGACGAAGAAGGAATCTCACTGCGCCGCCGCACCTCGGTGCTGGTGCACTCGGGCGGGGTGCGCAACCTGCACGATATAGCGGTCTGCTTGGGGCTGGGGGCCGATGCGGTGGCTCCCTGGTTGATGCAGCACAAAGCCCAGGCAGCCCGGGGCACGCTGGGCCTACAGAACCTGCTCGAGGGCCTCAAAAAGGGTCTGGAAAAGGTCATCTCCACCATGGGCATCCACGAGGTGCGGGGTTATGGGCGCATCTTCAGCGCCATTGGCCTCAAGCCCGAGCTGGCCGAGTACTTTGGCATCCGCAACTTCTTGGGTTCCGAGCGGGCGGGTTATGGTCTCTTGGAGCTCGAGCGCACCCTGCTGGAGCGGCTCAACCTGCTCAATGCCGAGAAAGTAGTCCCAGCCAAGGACTTCCGCTTCAACTCCCGCATTTTCAAGGCGGCCATGGATGTTTCCTCCGGCCAGTCGCCCTATGAGCACTTCCAGGAAAAAGTACGGGGGCTCGAGCGCGAATCACCGGTGGCGGCCCGGCAGTTGCTGGGGATTAAGTTCCCGGGCAAGTCCGGGGTCAACCCCGAGGAAGTGGATCTGAGCGTGGGGGGGCACTCGCTGCCGTTTGTGATCACCGCCATGAGCTTCGGCTCCCAGGGCGAGGCCAGCTTCCGGGCCTACATCGAGGCCGCCAAAAAGCTCAACATGGTCTGCATCAACGGTGAGGGCGGCGAAATCCCCGATATGCTGGGCAAGTACACCCACTGGCGCGGCCAGCAGGTGGCCTCGGGCCGCTTCGGGGCGCACGCCTACATGCTCAACTCGGCGGGTTTCATCGAGATCAAGATCGGCCAGGGGGCCAAACCCGGTGAGGGGGGCCATCTGCCCGGCAAAAAAGTCACGGCCAAGGTGGCCGCGGCCCGCAACGCGGTGCCGGGTGTAGACCTCATCTCACCCTCCAACAACCACGACCTCTACTCCATCGAAGACCTGGCCCAGCTTATCGAGGAGCTCAAAACCGTGAACCCCAGGGCCAAGGTCTCGGTCAAGGTGCCGGTGATCCCCGGTATCGGTACCATTGCGGTGGGCATTGCCAAGGCTGGGGCCGATGTAATCGCCTTGTCGGGCTTCGAGGGGGGTACGGGGGCGGCCCGCTGGCACGCCCTCAAGTACGCCGGCCTGCCAGTGGAGATTGGCGTGCGCCGGGCCCACCGGGCGCTGGTGCGGGCGGGTATGCGCGACCGGGTCGAAATCTGGGCCGATGGCGGCCTGAAGACTGCCTACGATACCCTGCGCATGGTGCTGCTGGGCGCCGACCGGGTGGGCATGGCCACCATGGCTATGGTGGCGATCGGCTGTACCATCTGCCGCCAGTGCCAGATGGACACCTGCCACGTGGGCATCGCCACCCAGATTGAGACCGTGGAGCAGGCCCAGGCCCACGGGCTCAAGCGCTTTGTGCCCCAGGAACTTGATCGGGCGGTGGAGCAGCTCACCACCTTTTTTGGGGCGAAGGGTCAGGAGCTGCGGCGGCTGGTGGCGGCCCTGGGGGCTGGCAGCCTGCGCGAGCTGGTGGGTCGCAGCGATCTGCTTCTGCAAGAGGGCCATACCGAGGAGCTCGACCTCGGCTACTTCTTCGAACCCGTCTCGGCCCCCGAGTGGCTGGGCGAGCGTTCGGCCCATGTGCTGCGCAAGCCCCTGAACCAGCTCACCCGCTCCATCACCGAGGTGATCACCCAGGCCTATGCCGAGGGTGGGCGCGAGCTTTTGTTCCAGGAAGGGCCGGTGGGCTCCACCGACCGGGCCCTGGGCACCCACCTGGCCGGGGAAATTGCCCGCCGCCGTCTGTACGGCAAAGGCTGGGATGCCAAGGTGGAGATCCGCTTCGATGCCGGGAGCGTGGCCGGTAACGGGGTGGCCGCCTTCAATGTGGAAGGGCTCGAGATTGTGGTGGAAGGGGGGGCCCAGGACGGCATCGCCAAGAACGCCTACGGCGGCAAGGTGGCCATCCTGAAGGGACGCAACCCCTTTGGTCAGTACGTAGATGGTTCGGTGGGCAAATCCTTTGCCTATGGGGCCATCGGCGGCCTGCTGATTGTGGAAGGGCAGGCCGACAGCCGCTTCTGCATCCGCCTCTCCGGGGCCGATGTGGTGCTGGGGGGTGAGCCCGACCGTCCGGTACAGGATGAACTGGGCAACATTGCAGCCCGGGCCCAGGCCAAAGGTTTCGCTTTCGAGTACATGACCCGTGGTCGGGCGGTGGTGCTGGGCGACCCCGGCCCCTGGATCTGCTCGGGCATGACCGGCGGGCGGGTCTACCTGCGCTACTGGCCCGAGATGGGCCTGACCGAAGAAGCCATGCAACGCCGGCTGGCCAAAGGGGCCAGGGTGGTCATCCAGAGGCTGGACGAGCGGGGTATTGCCGATGTGCGCGAACTGATGAGCGCCTACCTCGACGCTTTGCGGGCGGCCGAGCGGGAAGACAAAGCCGAGCGGCTTTTGCGCTTGCTGGCCGACCCTGCCGCCCACTTCCGCATGGTGCTGCCCGTCAACCAGCAGGTGGCCCAGGAAGTTAGCACGGAGTAGGGGTACGCAGGCCCTGTCCTCTCCGCTCGCAGCAAGGTACAATTGCCCCTGATGGAAGCAGGGGCCTTGCTGTGCCAGTTGATCAACCGTACCGGGCTGTGCGAGCGGCATGTCCAAACACTGCGCCGGCTCGAGCCCCTGATGGCAGGGTTTTATCATAATCACATATGAAAGCTGTCTCCATTCCCAGTCCGTTGCCATATCTAGCCCAGATACCCGATCCCCGCGAGTACCTGAAAACCCAACATCGCTGGCAAGACCTGTTGCTCATCTGCTTGATGGCGGTGGGTTCGGGACGGCACAACATCCTGGCCATCAGCCAGTGGGTGAAAGACCAGCGACGCTTCTTGCTGAACGAGGTGCATATCCGT
>AXWR01000011.1 GCA_000482765.1 Meiothermus taiwanensis DSM 14542 | reverse complement strand
AAGTTAGCATCGGGTCGCTCCAGCCCAAGGTGGTCTTGACCCACCCCTCGAACCGGCGTTTGTAGCCACAAATGGCAGCAATCTCTCTGGGTGGCCCCAGCAGCTTGCAGCACTACTTTCCCACCCTCAGCATCGGTGATCTGGGCTGGCAGCACCTTGACTTTGAGCACCAGCCCTCTACGACCCTTGATTTTCTTGCCACCGTCGTACCCCCTGACCCCCCTTTTTCACCGGTCTTCACGCTTTGGCTGTCCAGACTGCCCGCACTCGGGTAGGGGTCTTCTCCCGCAATGTGGTGTGCAGACGCTCGAGGAAACCACTCTTACGCCACAGCCGAAAGTAGTGATAAACGGTTTTCCAGTGCGGCAAGAGCAACCCCCACGGGTGATGTAGAAGATGCCATAGAGGATTTCCCGCCAGCTATTTTCTCTAGGTCTATGAGTGTACCAAGAGGGTTCAGGCATCAACGGCCCGAGTATCGCCCACTCCTTGTCCGATAAGTCGCTCGGATAGCGGCTTTCTCTGGGTTCCATAGGTGATTATATCGTCTGGAAGAGTTTTAAGACAGTCTCTTACCTGTGATGCAGGCCTAGTTCCAGTGCCCGCCTTCCTGGAGAGCTCGAGTAAACCACCCTGGGATCTGACGTCCAAAACGTCGGCCAGCAAAGTCCTGGGCAAACTCGCCGTAGTTGCCGGTCTGGATGGCCGTGCGGGCACCCTCCATCAGGCGGTGCAGGTAGCGCAGGTTGTGCAGCGAGATCATGCGGGGGGCCAGCATCTCCTCGGCCCGCACCAGGTGGGCCAGGTAGGCCCGGCTGTAGTGGGTGCAGGCGTAGCAGTCGCATGCGGGGTCGATGGGGCGGGGGTCGTCGAGGTAGCGCGAGAGCTTGAGGTTGAGCCGCCCCTCGGGCACCAGGGCATAGCCAAAGCGCCCGGTGCGGGTGGGGTAGACGCAGTCGAACATATCCACCCCCAGCGCCACCGCGGCCACCAGGTCCTCGGGGTGGCCCACCCCCATCAGGTAGCGGGGCTTGTGCTCGGGCAGCAGCCTGGTGGAAAGCTCCACCGCCGGGTACATTCCCTCCTTGGGCTCCCCCACGGCCAGGCCGCCAATGGCAAAGCCGGGCGTATCGAAAGCCACCGTGGCCTCGGCGCTGAAGCGGCGCAGTTTCAGGTCAACCCCACCCTGGGCAATGGCAAACAGGGCCTGGTCGGGGCGGGTTTTGGCCTTAAGGCAGCGCTCGAGCCAGCGCAAAGTACGTTCGATGGAGGCCTTCAAGTATTCCGTTGTGGCGGGGTAGGGCGGGCACTCGTCGAAGGCCATGATGATATCGGCCCCCAGGGCTTCCTGCACCTGGATGCTGTACTCGGGGGTGAGCTCGATCAGATCGCCGTTGAGGTGGCTGCGGAAGGTGACGCCCTGCTCGGAAATTTTGCGCAGGTCGCCCAGGCTCATCACCTGGAAGCCGCCCGAGTCGGTGAGCCAGGGGCCGTCGTAGGCGGCGAATTTATGCAGCCCCCCCAGGGCCCGTACCCGCTCGGGGCCGGGCCTGAGGAGCAGGTGGTAGGTGTTGCCCAGAATGATCTGCGAACCGATTTCCCTAAGCTCGCGGGGGCTGAGGCCCTTCACGCTGCCCTGGGTGCCCACCGGCATGAACAGGGGGGTTTGCACCACGCCGTGGGGGGTGTGAAAAAGCCCAGTGCGGGCCCTGCCGGACTGGGCGGTGATGGCAAACTCGAACACCTGGGTATTTTGGGGCCTAGAGGCGCAAAGTGCAACCGCCCCTGCCTGGGCCCCGTGGGAAGGGCAAATTGACTGCAACGGGCCAGGGAGCGAAGCTTCCGGTGCCGAACTCACCGAATCTGGTATCAGTTGGCGGTGCAGGTGTCGGTGTCGGCCCGGCAGCTAAAGGTGCGGGCCTGTTCAATGCTGGGCCCGTTGTAACTGGTCTCGAGCCCCTTCCCCAGCACCTTGAACCCGGCCTCGACCTTGCTCTGGCCGTTGATGCCGGTCTTGAGCCCGGCGGTGCCGTTGTTGCCGTTCAGGGTCAGGTTGATGAAGGGCCTGGTCTCGAGGCTGGGCCCGGCCACCCCATAGAACTTGATGTCCATGGCCAGCCCCGCGAAGGCATTGCCCGTGCCCTGCACCGGAACATCGTATTTGAAGGTGGGGTTGAGGGCGAAGCTGGCGGTAAAGGTGTTGTTCCATCCGCCGTTGGTGGTGCGGCTGCGGTTGTAGTCGAGCTGCAGATTGGTGGTGAAGGTAGGGGCAATGCCCACCGACACCGTCACCTTGCCCCCGGCGTTGCTGCTCACCCCGGCGATCAGCTTGGGTTGCAAGATCACCACCACCGGCACGCTGCCTACCAGAAAGGCCCGCTTGATGTTCCAGGAGGCCAGCTCCTTGTTCAGGCTAAAAGGGTTGTAGCTGGCGTTGGCCTGGATGGTGGCGGTAATGGAGGACTTGAGCGTGCCGCTCAGGCCGGCTTTGAACACCTCCACGCTGCCACTGCTAAACTTGAGGTTGAAGCTGGGCTTGAGGGTCTGCTCGATAAACCCGTTGAGGGTGATGCTCCCGCCGGGCACCCCCGGAATATCGAACTTGACGTTGGTCAGGTTGATGCGCCCGGTGAAGTCCTGCACGCTAACCCCATCCAGGGCCTGCACCATGTTGGCCTCGCCGATGGTCAGGTCGGTCTCGAGGGTCACATCGCCCGAAGCAATGGCGTCCTCGAGGCTCGCTTCCTCGGTTTTGAGGTAGAACTTTCGCACCGCCTGGCCATTGACCTCACCGACGCCAGCTTGCGTCACCTCGGCAATTCTCCGCACCAAACCCTCTCCTTCATCGCTGATGACAATCTGGCCTGCGCTCAGGTCTTTGTCGGTTTGAACGGTCATGTCGGTAGCGGTCGCTGAATCCACCTCATCGTCCGAAAGCACCACCGCATTGGGCTTCAAGTCCAAGCTGTTTTGGGGTGCCGTAGGGCCGCAAGCTACTAGCAGGGTCACGGCCAGGGCTAGCAAGAAGCGGGCTTTCATCGCACCGCCTCCATCCAGGTCTCGGCCACGTCGCGTACCTCAGCAGCGCTCAGGTAGGCCTGGGTGTGCTGGTTGAAGGCCTCGTTGCTGAGCCTGCCCCTGAACAGCTCCCGGTTGGCTACGGGCACGTTGGTGTACAAAAGCCGGAAGCGCGAGGGCCCCAGGGGCGGCACCACCAGATAGGCGGCCTGGCCCTGGGCGTTGCGGTCGGTGGCCAGCGGGAAGGTGTGGCGGCCTGCCGGTAACTGCACATTGCGCTCGAGCACCACGGTGGTGCCATCCACATCCATGGTCACCAGGGTCACGTAACCCGGCTGGCTCAGGGTAAAGCTAAGAAACACCCGGTCACCGAGCCTGTACTTACCCCCCTCGCCCCGGTCGGGGGCAAACTCGCCGATGATGGGTTGTAAACCCCATGCCTGACGCTCTTTTTCGCCAATTCCAACCTGGGGCGCACAGCCCACGAGCAACAGTAAACCGAATAACAGGCCCAGGAATCTCATCCCCAGAGTCTACCCCGCACTTCCTGAGAGCACTACGCAGGACTGGATTAAGGTGGCCTTTAGAGAAGATACTGGGCAGGGTGGAGCGCTATCTGCTGGTCATGCTGGGCGGGGCCATTGGGGCCATGCTGCGCTATGGGCTGGGGGCCTGGGTGCAGGGCCTCTTGGGGCCGGGCTTCCCCTGGAGCACCTTTTTGATCAACATCACCGGCAGCTTTCTGATTGGGCTGGTGCTGCGCTGGAGCCTCGAGGGGGCCCTGAGCCCGGAGTGGCGGCTGTTTTTGGCGGTGGGGGTGCTGGGCGGCTACACCACCTTTTCCACCTTTAGCTGGGAGACCCTGAACTTAGTACAGCAGGGGGAGTGGCTCAAGGCTTTTTTGTACGTGACTGGCAGCGTGGTGCTGGGGTTTGGGCTGGTCTGGCTGGCCTACCGCTGGGCCGGGAGGTGGGTATGAAGCTACAGGGCGAAGCCAAGCTGGTGCGAATTTTTCTGGGCGAGTCGGACAAGTGGCAGGGAAGGCCCCTTTACGAAGCGATTGTGCTCGAGGCCAAAAAAGCCGGCCTGGCCGGTGCTACCGTGTTCCGGGGCTTCATGGGCTTTGGGGCCCACTCCCGCATCCACAGCGCCAAAATCCTCCAGCTATCCGAAGACCTGCCCATCTGCGTTGAGATCGTGGACAGCGAGGAAAAAATTCAGGCCTTTATGCCCACCCTCGATCAGATGGTGCAGGAAGGCCTGATCACCATGGAAAAGCTCGAGGTGATTCGCTACCGCTCCCGCTAGGCATTGTACCTTTGCTTACGGGGCCGGGGCTCGAGCCGGGCTAGGCTAAAACCATGTTCGGCAACTTTTTCAAGCCCAAACACGTAGATCAGCATCGGGTGCCCCCCGGCCAGGTGCTCACCGAGAAGTTCCCCGTGCTAACCTACGGCCCTACCCCCACCGTGCGCCCGGAGGAGCTGAAGTTTGAAATCAAGGGTCAGGTTGAGGAACCCAGAACCCTGAGCTGGGCCGATCTGATGGCCCTGCCGCAGTCCGACCTGACCGCCGACTTCCACTGCGTGACCCGCTGGAGCAAGCTGGATGTGCAGTGGAGCGGTATCCGGATACCCGACTTAATGCGAGCGATCCAGCTCAAGCCGCAGGCTAGGGCGGTGCTGGTGCACTGCTACGGGGGCTACACCACCAACCTGAGCCTGGACGACTTTTTGCGCCCGGAGAATATCCTGGCCCACCGCCTCTTCGGCCAGCCCCTGCCGCGGGAGCATGGCGGCCCTTTGCGCCTGGTGGTGCCGCACCTGTACGCCTGGAAGAGCGCCAAGTGGGTGCGGGGTTTGGAGTTTTTGGACAGGGAGGAGCTGGGGTTCTGGGAGGTCAACGGCTACCACCGCCGGGGTGACCCCTGGAAGGAGGAGCGCTTTAGCGACTGAGCGCCCCCTTGCCAGCCGATTTTGGGTGCAACACCTGACGGGCCCGTGCTTTTGAAAGACCTTTTCGTTGGGTATAAAATGCCCCAGTGGACTGGACAACCTGGCTTGTTTTGTTGCTAGCTTACTTGTTTGGTGCAATCCCTGCGGGCGCTTGGGTGGCCCGCTACCACGGGGTAGATATCCAGAAGGTGGGTTCCGGAAATACCGGCGCTACCAACATCCTGCGCACCCTGGGGGCAGGCCCGGCGCTGGTGGTGGCGGTCTTTGACGTGCTCAAAGGTGGAATTGCGGTATGGCTGGCCCGGCTGGTAGGCATCGAAGGCTATCTGCTGGGCGGGGTGGCCCTGGCGGCGGTGCTGGGCCACAACTACTCGGTCTTCCTACGTTTCACTGGGGGTAAGGGAGTGGCGACCAGCTTTGGCACCCTGCTGTTTTTGGATCCCCTGCTGGCCCTCCTTACGTTTCCGGTGGGCGTGGCAACCATGGGACTGACCCGCTTTGTCTCGGCGGGCAGCATGATCGGTGCCCTTACCGCAGCGGTGGTCGCTATAGCCCTGGGCCGGCCCATGTGGGAGATCCTGACAGTGGTGCTGCTGGCCGCACTGGTCTTCTGGACGCACCGCGAAAACATCAAGCGACTGCAAGCAGGCAACGAGCGACGTCTGGGGGACAAGGCCAAGATATCCGATGCCGTTACGCGCTAGGCGCTTGTGATGTCCAAAATTCGTACGGGGCCCTCGAGCTTCCCCTAGACTGATGAAGTGCGGGGGTTTTTCCTAGCTATTTCTAAAAGCAAAAAACGGGCCGTTTACTTTTGGGCTATTTTGCTGGCTGTACCGGTGTTGCTTTTTATCTGGCTGATGCGGCCCGAGGAAGGCTTTATCCGCTGGTTGTACCCGGCCTTTATCCTGATGTGTGCGGGCTGGGCCTGGCGGTTGTATCAAGGGGCCCACGTAGGCCGTATAGAGCGCGAGACCATCGGTACGGTAACGCTTTTCTTTACCATCAAACTGGCCTATTACCTGTTTTGGGGCGACCTCGAGCGCAACTGGGTCGAGATCGAGAGCACCTACTGGGTCATGGCGTTTGTCATGGTTTTGCTCTACATCGTTTTTGATGCCCGGATGGGGCTGGTGTACAGCCTGGCCCTGGCGGTGGCGACCCTGATTCTGGGTCTGCTGCGCCTGGGGGGCGAGGTGGCCCAGGGCCTGTACAGAACCGAGTTTCTGGCCTTTGTGCGCTCGGAGATGCGGCTTTTGGCAATGGCGGGCCTGCTGTACGCTCTGGCCATCGTCAAGGATCAGCTTGCCCTGGCCAACCGGCAGGTGGAAGAGATGCACGCCCTGGCCCGCACCGACCCCCTGACCAGGCTGCCCAACCGCCTGGCCCTGAGCGAACTGTTAGAGGGAGCCGCGCAGCATATGCATGGGTTGTATCTGGTGCTGCTGGATATCGACCGCTTCAAACAGATCAACGACCGCTTTGGTCATGCAGCCGGTGACGAGGTGCTCAAGGAGGTGGCCCGTCGCCTGCGGGTTTCCATGCGCAAGGAGGATGTCTTGGGGCGTTGGGGGGGCGAGGAGTTCATGATCTTGATGCGCGGTGAGGGCCAGCAGGATGTGCTGGCAGCGGTGGAGCGTTTGCGGGAAGACATCTCCTTCTGGCCGTTTAAGCTGGTGGGCTCGGTTTCGGCGAGTTTTGGGGTGGCCGAAGGGCATATAGGCGACAGCGGTCACGCTTTGGTAGAGCGGGCCGATAAGGCTTTGTATGAGGCCAAGCGCCTAGGCCGCAACCGGGTGGAGATGAGCCCGGCTTAAGGGTTCCTCGAGGCCACCGCATCCCCTGGAATGGGGGTCTGCGGCCCCACCAGGTACACCGCCCGCCAGGGGCGGAAGTTGGAGTTGAGCACGTCGGTGCTTACCCGGCCGTCGGGCCAGAGGATGGTGCGGGTGATGCGGGTGCGGAAGCCATCCACGGCCCAGTCCACCTGCTTAATCTGGCCGGGGCGCAGGCTGGGATCTACGATGTACTGCGGGGGCGGGTGGGGGGTGCGGGCGAGGATGACGGGCTTGGAGACCGTTACCTTGCGGCCATCGGGGAGGCCGTATAGCTGCACTGTGAGGCTGGATCGGGTAAAGCTGGTGCGCACGACGATGGGGCCAGGGGTGTCGTTGGCCGCCCGTAGGTTGAGGTAGGGCTGGTACACTGCAGCATCGTAGCCCACGATGGGGTCGTACCAGCGCACCCGGTAGGCGTGCTGGTTGCGCTCGAGGATGGGAAGGCCGGCCTGGTACAGAGCCCGGAAGGCCGTGGTAGAAACCTGGCAGACCCCACCCCCCACACCCATGACGGTGCGCCCCTCGGAGATGACCAGAGCCTCTTTGAAGCCGTTCTCGGGGCTGATGCTGCCGATGGCCTCGTTGAAGTTGAAAACCCCACCCGCGGGTACCACATAGCCATCGAGGTTCCGGGCCGCCGCATGGACGTTGGCGATGCGTTCGGGGCTCGAGCCGGCGTAATGGGTGGTGGCTTCGGCCAGGAGCTGAAGGTTCTCGGCTTTTGGCAGGTCGGCGGCCCGCACCTGGGCGGCTTTGGGCAGCACGGTCAGGTGAAACTCGGCGAGGTCGGGCCGCAGGAGGGCCAGCTCGAGGCGCTTGTGGCTTTCGATCTGGTTCATCTTCCAGCCATTGACCTCGGGCTGTACCGTGAGCTGGCCCTCGGGGCCTAGGGAGTAGCGGGCATCTTTGGGTAAGCGGTCGTGGCGGGCGGCTATCTGGGCCAGGAGCTTGCGCAGGGCCTGGGTGTTAACCCTGACCTCCTCCTGCACGCTTAGGAGCGAGGCCACCTGGGCCGTGCCCAGGCTGTACCGGTGGCGTTTTCCGCTGCCGCTGGGGGGTGGTTCTGTGTAGATCAGGTCGAGGGGGCGCAGGAGCTCGTTGGCCCGGCGGGCTACCGGCTCGAGCATGGCGGCGGTAACGCGGGGGGTGAGGGGCTTGGGGAAAAACTCGAGCACGGTGAGCTCGGGGTGCTGGAGATAGGTCTCGATTGCACTCAGGACATCCAGTGCAAGGCCCGGCTTTTCCGGAACAACCACGTACCGATCGTTTTGGAATACCACCCTGGCGTTGGTGGGGGGGTGCTCGAGGCCCCGGGCAATGGATTGCAGCCGCTTTTCCAGGGCTGCGGCATCCACGCCGGGCACCAGTGGAACCTTGATCTGTCCGCGCAGGGCTGCCAGCCGCTCACCCAGGCTGGTGCGTCCTACCGCAAAAGCGCGCAGGGCGGTGGCCCTGGGATCGGGCCTCCAGCCCAGCTCGGCTGCGGAGACCTCGAGGGTTTTATCCCCTGCCTTGAGGGTAAGCCGGGGCGGGGGGGTGTTTTGTGTGGCGGCGGCGATGCGGGCCTCGGCCTCTTCCAGGGTCAGGCTTCCCACCCGAACCCCAGCGGCCTCGACGCCGGCATAGATGCGGTTGCGATGGTAATGCTCAAAGGCCGCCCAGCCCAATGCTAGACCGGTTGCCAGACCCAGCCCGACCACCACACCCCGTCTCATCGGACTCCGAGTATAGCTGCCCGGTACAGCCTGGATTTGAGGGCGAATGCCCAATCGGGTTGCATAGAACCTTCACCCCCGGCTTGAGCCAGGGCCGGCGGCGGGATAGGATGCCTTCCATGCTGCTATACGGGCGCGTTGAAACCATGACCGAGGCCGGTCGGGCCGAAGCGGTGTACCTGGAGGGCGACCGCATCGCCGATGTGGGCAGCCTGCAGGATCTGAGCGCGCGGTATCCCGCTGCTAAAAAACAGTTTTTTGAGCAGATCACCCCCGGCCTGCACGAAGCCCACGCCCACCCGCAGATGTGGGGGCTGCAACTCGACAGCCTGGATCTGGAGGGGCTGACCGACCCCCAGGTGGTGGCGCAGAAGGTGGCCGAGAAGGCCCGCACCCTGCCCTCTGGTGGCTGGATTCGCGGTGGGGGCTATCTTTTCCGGGCTTACCCCACCCGTGAACTGCTGGACGCGGCAGCCCCCCACCATCCTGTTTTCCTGCAAAGCCGCGACCGGCACTCGGCCTGGGTGAACACCAAAGCCCTCGAGCAGGCCGGTATCACCGCCCAGACCCCCGACCCGCCCGGTGGGGTTCTGCTGCGCGATGCGCAGGGCCAGCCCACCGGCTACCTGCTGGAAGCCGCCCAGGAACTGGTGCAGCGGGTGATGCCAAAGCCCGGCCTGGCCGAGCTCGAGCGCGGCCTGCAGGATCTCGCGCGCCGGGGCTACACCGCCGTGCACCATATGGGCTGGTGCCACTTTAGCCTGGCCGAACAACTGGCGCACTCGGGGCGGCTGCCGGTGCGGTTGTGGTGGGCCCTGGACCGCGACCACTGGCGCGAGGCCCAGCCCGGCTGGCGGGGCGACAGCCTGGAGATTGCCGCGGTCAAGTTTTTTGCCGATGGGGCCCTGGGCAGCCGCACGGCCTGGATGATCGAGCCCTACCCCGACGGCTCGCACGGGCTGGCGCTCGATTCCCTCGAGCTCATCCATAGCGAAGGGCGCGCGGCCCTGGAGGCCGGCCTGGGCCTGGTGGTGCACGCCATCGGAACCCGGGCGGTGCAGGGGGTGTTGGAGGTCTTTCACCGGCTGCAACCTGTCTCCCGGCGCATTTTTCGGCTCGAGCACGCCCAGCACCTGCGCGATGCCGAGCTGGCCCGGCTGGCCGGCCTCAAGCTGGCCCTCTCCCTGCAGCCCATGCACCTGTTGGAAGATGCCGAGCTGGTGCGGTTTCACCTGAAGGGCTATGAGCACGAGGCCTTCCGCCTGCGCGACCTCTGGAACACCGGCCTGCCCGTGGCCTTTGGCTCGGATGCCCCGGTGATGAAACCGCTCTACGAACTGAACCTCCAGGCCGCCACCCAGCACCCCTTGAACCCCGAGCAGAGCCTGACCCCGGCCGAGGTCCTGTGGGCCCACACCCGAGGGGCGGCGCTGGCGGCGGGCTGGCCCCAGCATGGCCAGATCCGCCCGGGGGCCCCTGCCGACCTGACCCTGTGGGAGAACGGGCGTCCTGTTGGGCGGGTGTTTAGGGGCGGGCTCGAGCTTTAGGAGAAGGCCCATGCACTACGTTCTGGGTATCGACGGCGGCGCCAGCAGCGGCAAATGGGCGGTGCTGGATGAGGCGGGCCGGCTGGTAGCCCAGGGCCGGACGGCCCCTATTGTGGGCCACCTGCTGGACGAGAAAGTAAAGGCCCGGACGCTGGCCTCGCTGGATGCGCTGCTTTGGGAGAGCCGGCCCTATGCGCCGGTGGTGGTGGTGGCCGGCATTACCGGCCTGGATGCGGGCAGCCTCGAGGCCCAGCAGCTTGGTGCATACATCCAGCAGGCCCTGGGGCTTGCGCACGACCGGGTGCGCGTCCTCAACGATATGGAGCTGGTCTACCGGGCCCACTTCGCCCCAGGGGAGGGGATTGTGGTTTATGCCGGAACCGGCTCGATGGCCTACAGCATCGCCCAGGACGGCACGGTCTGTCGTGCGGGCGGGCACGGTTTTCTGATTGGCGACGAGGGGGCCGGGTTCTGGATTGGGAAAGCCGCGCTGCGCCAGGTGTTGCGCTGGCACGATATGGGATTGGACACCGCTTCATACCCGCTGGCCCAGCATCTATACAGGGCGCTGGGGGGCCGCGACTGGCCGCAGATTCGCGGGTATGTGTACGGGGGTGGACGGCAGGCCGTGGCCGCGCTGGCCCCGGCGGTGGGCCGGGCGGCCCTCGAGGGCGACCCGGCCGCAACCCAGATCTTGCTTCAGGCCGGGCGTGAACTGGCCGACCTGGCCCTGACCCTGCGCCAGCGGCTGGGGCCATTACAGGTGGTGCTGTGCGGGGGGGCCTTGCAGGTGAGCCCGCTCATCGAGCAAGGAGCCCGAGAGTTGCTGGAACTGACCGTTCAACAGGCCTCGAGCGCAGAGGCTGCAGCCCGTATGGCCCTGGAGCTGCTCAGGACTGGGCTTTCCCGTTAGAATCGCAGGAGCTGTCATGAGTAAACCGCATCTGACCACCGAGCAGATCAGCGAGGACTTTCGCGACCTCGAAACCCGCCCTACCCCAGCGATCGTGCAGGCCCTGGTGGAGGATCAGCTCCAGGCGGTACAGGCTGTGCAGCGGGCCCTACCCCAGTTGGTGGACGCAGTTGAACAGGCAGCCGAACGCATGAAGGCGGGTGGGCGCCTGATTTACGTGGGGGCTGGCACCAGCGGACGCCTGGGGCAGCTCGATGCCTCCGAACTGCCCCCCACCTTTTCCTGGCCCCCGGAGCGGGCGGTGGCCTGTATTGCAGGGGGCCGGGAAGCCCTGTGGCGAGCGGTGGAGGGTGCGGAAGACGATTTCGAGGCCGGAAAGCGCGACCTGCTGGCCCTGCAACCCACGCGCCCCGATGTGGTGATCGCGATTGCGGCTTCTGGTACCACCCCCTACCCGCTGGGGGCTGTAGCGGTGGCTAACGAGGTGGGGGCCCTGACCATCGGCCTGGCCAACAACCCCAAGACGCCGCTGGTGCAACAAAGCCAGATAGGAATTGTGCTCGAGACCGGCCCCGAGGTGATCTCGGGTTCAACCCGTCTCAAGGCCGGTACCGCGCAGAAGATTGCCCTCAACGCCTTTTCCAGCGCCCTGATGGTGCGACTGGGCAAGGTGTACGGCAACCTGATGGTGGATGTGCAGGCCACCAACGCCAAGCTGCTGGCGCGGGCGGTGCGCCTGACCGTGGCGGCCACAGGGGCCTCCGAGGCCCAGGCCAGAGCAGCCCTGGAAGCCTGTGACTACCGCGTCAAAACCGCCATTGTAATGATCGAAAAAGGCCTGGATGCTCCGGCGGCCCAGGCCCTGCTCGAGCGCGTGGAGGGGAATGTGCGGCAGGCCCTGGCGGCGCGATCTTAGCGCTTGGCCTGGTGCAGCAGGAACTGCTCCAGGGCCTGCCCGGCGTTGCGCACGTGGCTGCGCATGGCGGCTTCGGCGGCCTGGGGGTCTTTGTCCCGCACCGCTTGCAAAATGGCCTGGTGCTCGGCCCGCGACTGCGGCAGGCGCCCCGGAATGGCCGCCGAGCTGTTGATGAGCATGCGAATCTGGCCGTCGATGGTCTCGGCGGTGGCCAGCAGGCGTTTGCTGCCGGCGGCTTCCCAGAAGGTGCGGTGGAAGGCCAGGTCGAGGTCGCCATAGGCTTCTATATCCCCCTGCTCCGCCGCCTCGCACTGCTTTTCGAAAAGCCGCTCGAGCTTCCGCAACAGCGCCCTTCCGTTGTTTTCTACGGCCAGCCGGGCGGCCAGTCCTTCCAGCACCTCGCGCAGGCTGTAGATTTCGCGCACGTCTTCCAGGCTCGGCTCCAGCACAAAGTAGCCCCGGTGCGGCACCGCCACCACCAGCCCCTCCCGCTCCAGCGCGGCCAGGGCCTCCTTGACCGGGGTGGGGGAGAGGCCCAGCTCCTCGGCCAGCACCCGCACCACCAGCTTCTGGCCGGGGGGAATTTTGCGCCCCAGAATGGCCTGCCTGAGTGCCTTGTAGGCTTCGCGGTTCAGGGTGGTGCGGTTCAGGGTCATTCTTAGCCTCCCAGTTTAGCACATTGACCATAAAAGATTTTAGATATAAAATCCTGCAGAAACCAAAGGAGGGTCTGGTGGCACATAGGGCCTTAGCGCATAAAAGCACCGATGATGTAGCGGTTGCAGTGGCCGACTTAAAAGCCGGCGAGGAGCTGGTCATTCACAGCCTCGAGGGCGGTAAAACCCACAAGGTCAAACTGCTTGAGGATATTCCCCTGGGGCACAAAATCGCCCTCAGGGACATGCCCGAGGGCCATGTGGTCATCGAGTACGGCGAGAAGGTGGGCCGCATGACCCAGCCCGTCAAAAAAGGTGGCTATGTACACGTGCACAACATCCGCACCCTGCGCTGGGATTACGGAAGCAAGGGCAAGGGCCAAAAGCCCAGGGCCAAAGGAGGCCAGTAATGCCTAGGAAAGCAGCCTCCAAAGGCCTGCAGCTGACCGGCTACCGCCGCCCGAACGGGGCGGTGGGGGTGCGCAACCACGTGCTGATCCTGCCGGTGGACGATCTTTCCAACGCCGCTGCCGAGGGGGTGGCCCGGCTTATCCACGGCACCACCGCCCTGCCGCACCCTTACGGGCGCTTGCAGTTTGGCGCCGACCTCGAGCTCACCTTCCGCACCCTTTCGGGCCACGGGGCCAACCCCAACGTGCACGGGGTGGTGGTGATCGGCATCGAGCCCAAATGGACCGACCGGGTGGCCTCGGCCATTGCCAGGACCGGCAAGCCCGTCGAGACCTTCTCCATCGAGCGCCATGGCGACCTCAACGTGATCAACGCGGCCAGCCGGGTGGCCTACCGGATGGTGCAGGATGCCTCCGAGCTCAAACGCGAGCCCATCCAGGTCTCGGAGCTGGTGCTCTCCATCAAGTGCGGCGAGTCCGACCCCACCTTGGGGCTGGCCGGCAACAAGGCCCAGGGCCGGGCGGTGGATCGGCTGGTGGATATGGGGGCCTCGGTCATCTTCGGCGAGACCTCCGAGCTCACCGGCGGCGAACACCTGATCGCCAACCGCTGTGCCACCCCCGCCCTCAAGCGCAAATTCATGCAGATCTACAACGACTACATCCGCATGATTGAGGCCCAGGGCGTCGACCTGCTGGGCTCCCAGCCCACCGAGGGCAACATCCGCGGCGGCCTCTCCACCATCGAGGAAAAAGCCCTGGGCAACATCCAGAAAACCGGCACCCGCCCCATCCAGGCGGTGCTCGACTACGCCGAGCCGGTCAGGCCGGGCCAGGGCCTGGTCTTCATGAACAGCTCTTCCGCCGGGGCCGAGCAGGTGACGCTGTGCGCGGCGGGGGGCAGCGTGCTGCACTTCTTCACCACCGGGCAGGGCAACATTGTGGGGCATCCCCTGATCCCGGTCATCAAGGTCTCGCCCAACCCCATCACCTGCAGCACCATGAGCGAGCACATCGACGTCAAACTGCCGGATCTGCTGGTGGGCGATATCACCCTGGATGAGGCCGCCGACCGCATCCTCGAGGTCTTCGCCCGCACCGTGAATGGCCGCCTGACCGCCGCCGAGCTCCTGCGGCACAACGAGTTCGTGATTACCAAGCTGTACCCCAGCGCCTGAACATGATTGTGGTTTGCGAGTTCATCACACCCAGCGGCCTGCAGCGCCTGCAGCAAAGCGGCCTCGAGGTGCACTACGACCCCAACCTCTGGAAAGACCGCGAGGCCCTCAAGGCCCGGCTGGCCGGGGCCACCGCGCTGATCGTGCGCAACCAGACCCAGGTCAACGCCGAGCTGCTGGCCGCCGCGCCCCGGCTGCGGGTGGTGGGGCGGCTGGGGGTGGGGCTGGACAACATCGCGCAGCCCGACCTGAAGGCCGCCGGGGTTCAGCTCTACTTTGCCAGGGGCATCAACGCCAATGCGGTCGCCGAGTATGTAATGGCCGCCATGCTACACCTGGCCCGCAACATCGCCGGGGCGGCGGCCCATGTGGCCGAGGGCGGCTGGAACCGCGCGGCCTTTGGGGGGTTTGAGCTCTCGGGCAAGACCCTGGGCTTGGTGGGCCTGGGCGAGGTGGGGCTCAGGGTGGCCCGGCGGGCCCGGGCCTTTGGCATGCGGGTGGTGGCCTCCGATCCCATGCGCCTGCCCTGGGAGAGCGCGGTGGAAGACCTGGGGATCGAGCTGCTCTCGACCCCGGAGGTGCTGCGGCGGGCCCAGTTCCTCTCGCTGCACGCCCCGCTGACCCCCGAGACCAAAGGACTGATCCGGGCCGAGACCCTGGCCACCATGCCCCGGGGCAGCTTTCTCATCAACACCGCCCGCGGCGAGCTGGTGCACCAGGCCGACCTGATCGCAGCCCTGCGCTCGGGCCACCTGGCCGGGGCGGTGCTGGACGTGGTCGACCCCGAGCCTCTGCCCCCCCAACACCCGCTGCGGGGTGTGGAGAACCTGTGGATCACCCCCCATGTGGCCGGACTGACCGCCGAGGCCCAGGAGGCGGTGGGGTTGCGGGTGGCCGAGGGGGTTTTGAACATCCTGGGGGTGGCATGAGGGTTCCTTATCCCACGCTCAAGCAGGCGCTCTCGAGCCACTTCCAGGGCCTGGGGCTGGCCCCGGATCAGGCCGAGGCCTTCGCCGAGGTGATCCTCGAGGCCGAGCTCGAGGGCAACGTGGGGCACGGCCTGACCCGTGTTGCCCAGTACACCGCGCAGCTTCGGGCTGGCGGGCTCAACCCCCGGCCGCAGATGCGCTTGGAACGAACCAAACCCGGCGTTGCAGTTCTCCATGCCGACGGCGCACCGGGGCCGGTGGCCGGGCTTTTTGCAGTGCAGGCGCTGGCCCCGATGGCCAGGGAGCAGGGGAGCGCCGCGCTGGCCGTGCGGGGCGCGGGGCATTCCGGGGTGCTCTCGGCTTACGTGGGCCGGCTGGCTCGGCAAGGGTTGGTGGCCCTGGCCTTTGCCAACACCCCCCCGGCCATCGCCCCGGGGCCGGTGCTGGGCACCAACCCCATCGCCCTGGGCGCGCCGGCCGAGCCCCAGCCGATCATCATCGATACCTCCATCTCGGTGGTGGCGCGCGGCAAGATTATTGCCGCGGCCAAAAAGGGCGAGCCCATCCCGCCGGGCTGGGCGCTCGACAAGGAGGGCCGCCCCACCACCGATGCCCAAGCCGCGCTGGAAGGCTCGCTGCTGCCCATTGGCGAGGGTAAAGGGTTTGCCCTGGCGGTGTTGGTGGAGGTGCTGGCCGGGGCCCTGGCGGGCGAGGTGCTCTCGCCCGAGCTGCCCCTGCCCTGGATGCCACCCGAGCAAGCTGCCAAACCGGGGCTGCTGCTGCTGGCCTTCGATCCCGCCGCCTTTGGCACAGGCTACGGGGGCCGGCTGGCCCAGCTCGTCCAGGCTCTTGAAGCGGCCGGAGGCCGGATTCCTGGAGCGCGCCGCGCCGCTTTACGAGAGAAATCCCTAGTAGAAGGAGTGGAGGTCAACGAGACACTAGAGGCCGAACTCGGTAAACTAGGCGTGCATCTACAAGGAGGAGGGACAAGATGAAGAAGCTGTTTTGGCTACTGGTCGCTGTGCTGGTGATGTCTACTGCCCTGGCGCAGCAAACCCGCTTGCGGGTCTTTGTGGGGGGGCAGCAGCGCCCGGATGTGATGCGCAAAATTCTGGACATCTACCAGCAGCGCAACCCAGGGGTGCGGGTGGATATCGAGGTGGGTGGGGCCACCTCCGATCAGCAGCAGCAGTACCTCACCACGGTGCTGGCCTCGCGCGACCCCAGCATCGACATCATCCTGATTGATGTCATCCGCCCCGCCCAGTACCTGGCCAGCCGCTGGGCCGATACCCTGGACAAGTATCTGCCCGCCGCCTCACGCCAGAACCTGCTGAGGCAGTACCTGCCGGCCTACTCGCAGGCCAACGTGATCAACGGTCAACTGGTGGCCTTGCCGGCCTTTGCCGACGCGATGTTCTTGTACTACCGCGCCGACCTGCTGGAGAAGTACAACTTCAAGCCCCCCACCACCTGGGATGAGGTCATCCAGCAAGCCCAGACCATCCTGCAGCGCGAGAACAACCCCAACCTCAACGGTATCGGCTATATCGGCGCACCCGTCGAGGGGACGGTCTGCACCTTCTTGCTCCCCATCTGGGCAGCGGGCGGCGATGTGACCAACGCAGAGGGCCAGTTCAGCCTCACCGTGGAACAGGCCCAGCGCTCCTTGCAGTTTTGGGTCAGCCTGATGGACCGGCGGGTTTCGCCGCCCAACATGGCCGAAAAACCCCAAGACACCATTCGCCAGGAGATGCAGGCCGGACGCTGGATCTTCGGTACCCTGTTCGCCTACGCCTGGAACAGGTTCCAGAACGACGCCGACAGCCAGGTCAAGGGCAAGATTGGCGTGGTGCCCCTGCCTGCCTTCCCTGGGGGCCGCCAGGCGAGCTGTCTGGGGGGATGGCAGTGGGCTGTCTCCGACTTTAGCCGCAATAAAGCGCAGGCCTACCGCCTGGTGCGCTTCCTGAGCAGCCCGGAGGTCTCCAAGATACTGGCTATCGATGCCTCCAATCTGCCGACCTTCCCCTCGCTGTACCGTGATGCGGATATTTTGCGGGTGAACCCCTGGTTCGGTCAGGCCTTGCCCGTGGTACAGGCGGCCCGTGCGCGCCCCCAACACCCGCGCTATGCTGAGATCTCTGAGGCCATCCGGGTTAACACCAACCAGGTGCTGGCCCGCCAGAAAACCCCTGAGCAGGGCGCCCGCGACATTGTGAACCGCTTGCAGGCGATCTACAGCGGCAGATAAAAGCCGATAGGGGTAGGGGCCGGGCGCTCCTACCCCTCAACCCATGTTTTTTGTTTGCACAACACAAGAACGGCTCTTTCTGGAACAAGCCATGCAAAAGCGGCCCAAGACCGACCCAATAATCTCCAGGCGTAGCAGGATGGTGAAGCCAGGTGGCTGGGCCAAGAACCAACTGGGAGGTGCGCATGATTCAGCCTAAATACCGCCGCAGCTTTGGCGACCTGAGCGAGCGCGCCCTGGCCTTCTGGCTGCTGCTTCCGGCGGCCTTGCTGCTGGGGTCGGTGGCGCTGTATCCGGTTGTACGTCTTTTCTACACCAGCCTGTTCCAGCGCCGCCTGACCGATGAAACCGGCAGCAACCCGGTGTTCATTGGTTTTGCCAACTTTGCCCAGGCCCTCTCCGATGAGCGCTTCTGGACGGCCTTGTGGAACACCCTTCTGATTGTTTTGGTGACGGTGCCGGGGGCACTGGTGGTGGGGCTTTTGCTGGCCTTGCTAGCCAACCTGCCTTTTCGCGTCAGGTGGCCGGTGCGCCTGGGCCTGTTGCTGCCCTGGGCCTTGCCCCTGGTGTTCGCAGGGTTGATTTTCAGATGGTTTTTTGACAGCCAGTATGGGGTGGTCAACGATGTGATCGTGCGCTTAGGGGGTGAGCGGCTGCTATGGGTAACCACGCCGGATCTGCTTTTCTGGGCCATTTGCTTCAGCATCATCTGGAAAAGCAGTTCTTTTGTGGCCCTTATCTTGCTGGCCGGGTTGCAGGTGATTCCCAAAGAGCTCTACGAATCGGCTGCGGTGGACGGGGCCAACCGCTGGCAGAGTTTCTGGCGGATCACCCTGCCGCTCCTAACCCCAGCCATTCTGGTGGCGGCGATCTTCCGCACCATCACGGCTTTCCAGACCTTCGACATCCCCTTTGCTATGCAGAACGGGGGCAGCTCCTTTGAAACCTTGGCTATGTATGTGCGCACCATGAGCATCGAGAACCTCAACTTTGGCTACGGGTCGGCCCTGGCGGTGCTGATGTTCCTGATCAGCCTGGCGGTCACCCTGGTCTACCTGCGGTATGTGAGGGGGGCCGATGATTAAGCTAAAGTCCCACGGTCTGGGGCATGGGTGGAGTGAAGCAAGCTTCGCCCAGTCCGGCCGGCTCCTTGCTGCCTTTGCTCGAGCCAGGAGGGTTTTATGAAACTCAACAACCCCCGTATATGGCTCTGGATTGCCGCAGGTATCGTTGTTATTAACGGCTTTTTTCCGGCGGTTTGGATTCTCCTGACCTCGTTCAAAACCGAGGCGGAGCTCACCCGCATCCCCATCACCTGGCTGCCCGAGAACCCGACCCTACAAAACTACGTGCAGGCCCTCACCAAGGCCCCCATCGGGCGCTACTTCCTCAACAGCCTGATTGTGGCCGTGGGGGCAACCCTGCTGTGCGTGTTTGTATCGGCGCTGGCCGCCTACGCCCTGGCCCGTTTGCGCATTCCCCACAAGACCCTGATTTTTTCTTTGCTGGTGGGGGTTTCGATGTTTCCTACCGTCACCCTGCTGTTGCCGTTGTTCGAGATGGTGCTGGCGCTGGGGTTGCGCAACACCTATATTGCCCTGATTCTGCCCCATGCCGCGCTGTCCATCCCGGTGGCTACGCTGGTGCTGGTTAGCTTTTTTCAGGGTATCCCCAAGGATCTGGAGTCGGCCGCCATGGTGGATGGCTGCTCTCGTCTGGGTGCGTTGTGGCGTATCGTGGTGCCGCTTTCCGCACCGGGGGTTTTTACCGCCAGCATTCTGGCCTTCGTCAACAGTTGGGATGAGTTCCTTCTGTCGCTGACCCTGCTGCCCTCGCAGGCCATGCGCACCCTGCCGGTGGGTATCCAGTTCCTGCAAGGCGAGTATACCTTTCCCTGGCCGCTGATCTCGGCAGCGCTGATCATTGCGCTGGTGCCGGTGGCTCTGGTGATTGCGATTTTCCAGGAGCGGGTGGTGGGCGGCCTGACCCAGGGGGGCGTGAAAGGATAGGCTGGCCTCGAGCAACAACGTCCATATGCAAAACCTCAGAATCGGTCTTGTTCCCATCGTGCGGCCCCTGTTTAGGGGTTCCAAGCTGGGCCTCGAGCCCACCACCCGCCAGGCCCTGGAAGCCCTGGGCCCCCGGCTGGGCTTCGAGCTGGCCTATGTGGCCGAGCCGGTGGCCGACGCCGCCCAGGCCGAGGCGGCGGCCCGCGCGGCCCAGGCCGCCAAGTTGGACTTGCTGCTGGTGCAGCACGTGACCTTTGCCACCGGCGATGCCTTTTTGCCGCTCCTGGAGCTGCCCATCCCGGTGGGGCTGTGGGCCCTGCCCGAGGTGTGGGACAGCGGCCCGCTGCCGCAGAACGCGGTCTGCGGCCTCAACCTGGGGGTCTCGCTGGCCCCAAAGCCCACCAAGTGGTTCTATGGGGCAGTAGACGATGCCTGGTTTCAGGCCCGCCTCAAGCTCACCCTGCAGGCCCTGCGGGGTGTGAAGGTGCTGCGCGAAGGCCGGGTGCTCTGGCTGGGCGGCCACGCGCCCGGCTTTTTTGCCTTTGATGCCCTGCCCGAGACCGGTCTCACCGTGGAGAAGGCTGAGCTGGCCGAGCTGTGGGAGGCCCTGGCGGCGGTCTCGGAGGCGGAAATAGAGGCGCGGGTTGCAGGGTTCCGCGAGCTTTCCGAGTATCCGGTGGAGCAGCTGCGTGAAAGCTTCCGCCTCGAGCTGGCCTTAGAACAACTGGCCCGGCCCTACGACGGGGTGGCCCTGCGGGAGTGGCCGGAGATCCCCGAGCGAACTGGGGTGATGGCCTACGCGGCCATGGCCCGCCTGGCCGATGCGGGCTACACCCTGGCCCCCGAGGGCGATGTGATGGGCCTGGCCAGCCAGCTGGCCCTGAAGGCCATCTCGGGCCGGCCGGCCATTCTGCTGGACATCTCGCACTTTTCGGCCAAAGGGATCATGCTCTGGCACGGGGGCGAGGCACCCCTGGCCTGGGCCGCGGGCCCCACCCGGCTGGTGCCGCACTTCAACCGCCACCTGCCCGCGGTGCGCGACATGGCGCTGCGGGCGGGCCCTATTAGCGGCCTGCGCCTGCTGCCGGGCCGCAAAGCCGTGGTGCACGGGGGCGTGTTGAGCGGTGAGAAAGGCTACGACGGGGACTCGAGCTACCTCACCCGCCCCACCTGGGCCGCCCAACCCCTCACCCCCCGGCAGTTTTTAGCAAGCTGGTTCAACCACCGCATCCCCCACCACCTGGCCGTAGGGATGGGCCCGCATGAAGAAGCCTTGCTGGAGATGTGCGCCTGGCTGGGCCTGGAGGTGCTGCCCGCCCGGCCCGAGGAAAACCGACTGGTATGGTGAAGATCCTGACCGTGGGCTGGGCCAACCTGGACCAGCGCTTCTATGTCGAGCAGTTCCCGCCTTCCAGCAGCCGCACCGGGGTGCTGGGTTACCGCGAGACCATCGGGGGGCCGGCGGCGGTGGCGGCGGTGGCGGCGGCCCGGCTGGGGGCCGAGGCCCATCTGGTGAGCCGCCGGGGCGACGATGCCACGGGGGAACGCCTGCAGGGGATGCTCGAGGCCGAAGGGGTCAGGGCCCACTTCCAGCTGGGCGCGGCCACCCCGGTCTCGGCGGTGCTGGTCACGCCGGAGGGCGAGCGCTACATCTTTCCCTACCGGCCCGAGCTGCCCGATGAGCTGGTTTTAAACGAGGAGGGCCTGCTCGAAGGAACCGGCGCGCTGCTGCTGGACGGGCGCTGGGCCTCGGCGGGGTATGGCCTGGGCCAGGCCGCCCGTGCGCGGGGCCTCCCGGTGGTGCTGGATCTGGATCGCGACCGCGACGAGGACTGGATGCTCACCCGGGTGGCCACGCACGTGGTGGCCTCGGAGGAGCTGGCCGTGCAGAAAGGCGGCGTGGACGCGCTGCTGGCCCAACTGCAAGCCCTGGGGGTGTTCGCCGCGGTGACCCTGGGGGCCCAGGGGGTGGCCTATGCGGGCGGACACCTGCCGGCCTACCCGGTACAGGTGCGCGACACCACCGGGGCGGGGGACGTCTTCCACGGGGCCTTTACCCTGGCCCTTGCCGAGGGGATGGGCGAGCTGGCGGCCCTGCGATTTGCCTCGGCGACCGCCGCCCTGCACTGCGCCCAGGCCAGCCCCCCGCGCCGGAACGAGGTGCAGGCCTTTCTGGCTTCCCTGCCCTGAACCCCAAAACCCCAAGCAAGCTAGATACACGAGGAGGAGCATGAAAACCACCCCAGCAAAAGCCCGCGCCTATGCCCGCATTGGCGATGGGGCCATGCGCTTTGGCACCCTGGCCATTGACCAACGCCCACCCTTGATGCAGATTGCTGCCAAAGCGCTGGGCCGCGACCTGGAGAGCGTGGGGCCCGAAGTGAGCGAACTCAAGGGCCTGCTGGCCGAGACCCTGGCCCGGGCCGTAACCGGAATCCTGATAGACCCGCACTACGCCTTTCCTGCGGCCATGCCGGTTCTGCCGCGTGAGACCGGCCTGATGCTGACCCTCGAGCACCACCGCTTCGAGACCGTAGAAGGCGGCTGGCGCAAAAGCGCGATGATTCCGGGCTGGAGCGTGGAGCGGGCGGTGCAGATGGGCGCCGACGGCCTGAAGCTTCTGGCCTGGCACCGCCCCGATGCCCCGCCCGAAATTACCGAGCACCAGCTGAACTTTGTGCGAAGCGTGGGCGAGGCCTGCCGCAAGGCCGACCGTCTCTTCATCTTCGAGGTGCTGCCCTACCCCCTCCCCGGCGAAGATACCCATACCTACAACGCCAAGCTGCGCGAGATGTCGCTGGAGATCGCCGCGGCCTTCGCCGACCCCGGCTTCCACATTGACCTGTACAAGCTGGCCTTCCCCGGCGCCGCCGATCTGGTAAAGGAGTTTGGCGGCGGGGGCTACTCGCTCGAAGACCTGGAAGCCGACATGCGCGAATACAGCAGACTTCCCGCGCCCTGGCTGCTGCTTTCTGGTGGCCTGAATGCCGAGCAGTTTGTGCAGATGCTGGAAGCTGCTCTGAGTGCCGGGGCCCGTGGTTTTCTGGCAGGCCGCGCGGTCTGGCAGCATCCTTTGCGTTTCTACCCCGACAAGGCCAGGGTGCGCGAGGCCCTGCGCGAAGAGGGCCTCGAGACCCTCCACCGCCTAAACGAGCTCCTGCAGGCCATCAAGCCTATGTATCCCGAGGTGGACTGGAGGCTCGAGGGGGTCGCAGGCTAAAAATCTATTCCCGTACCAGCCGGTAGTGGATGCCCCTTGCATCCACCTGGATCAGATGGAGCACCGGCCCAGCGCCGGTCATCTCGAAGTAGGCCTCGAACACCTCGGTTCGGTTGTTGTGGCGGTTGGTCAGGCTCATCTGCCAGTTGTTGAGGGTCATTCGGCCCTGGTATTTTTGGGAGTAAAACTGCTGTGACCCCACGAAGCCGCTGGCCCCGGCGTGGGTGGAGGTATAGGTTCCGTCGCGGTTGAAGGTGAAGCTATGGGCGCTGCTCACCGCGTTCATGCCGGCATAAGCGCCGGTGATGGAGTTGTAGTACTGGCCTGCAACGGAACTGCTCTCCTTCCACGTGCCGACCAGATCGGTGGCTTTGACCGCAAACTTGTTGTAGCCGTACATCCTGCCAACGGCCTCGATGTTGGGGAATTCCTTTTGGAAGGCGGCAAAGCTGGGGGCCACTACCTGGATGGCGTAGCCCAGGCCCTTGTCAAATCCAATGTAGAGGGCCACATGCTTGCGCGTACCCGTAGAAACCTCGGTAGCGCTGCCTTCGCCAAAGTAGAGGCAGTAATAGCAGACATCGTTTTTGAAGACCTTGAGTTCGTCCACCCGGTAGCGGGGAGCCACCAGGCGGTTCCAGTAGTAGCCCACCCGCTCTTGCTCGTTGCCCGTGACCCACATGTTTTCCGGCAGTGGCATGCCGTAGTGAAGCAGTACCACCACCTCGCCTTTGGCAACCCGCACGAAGCCGTTTTCGATGGTGGATACCCAGCCGTCGTTGAAACGGGTGGTGGGGGTGGCGATGGTGCGTTGGTTGGCTGTTGTATGGGTGGGGGGGCGGGCCACATTAACCGGAGGGGCCTGGGCCGCCTTGGGCTTGTTCAGCTTGAGGGAGCTGTTGAAGCGGTCGAACAGGTCGAAGTGCCGCTCGTCGGTGGTGATGTAGAGGATGCTGGCCACGCGCCCGTTGCCGGTAAAGGTGGAGAGCAGCACCACATAGTTCAGCCCGTCCTGCGAAGCTGCGATGCCTCCCGCTAAATTCTGGTAGTCGCCGTTGGGCGGCCCCATCTCGGTGGTGGGTTCGCCGGAGAGGCCCAGGCCCTCTACGACCAGGCGCTTCCACTCTCCCTGGAAGTTTTGCTGGGGATTGTTGCCGGCGGGCACGCTGGCATAGAGCACGATCGAACCAAACGACTCCTTGGTCTGTAGCGCCAGCATCACCCCGCCTTGCAGGTTGCTTTTCTTCCACCCCTGGGGTGGGGTGTACTCGAAAATGTCGAAGCTGTCGGCCAGGGCCACCCCCAAGCCGCACCCCAGCAGCCACGCCGCAGCCAAAAACCCAGCCAACCGTTTCATGCGCACACCTCCTATGGTTATTGGTCAGTGTACACAGCCCAGGATGACTGGCGCGTGACTGAAGGAATAGACCAGCGCTATTTCTGTGCAGATGACTTGGCGTATGGTTGTGGGTTTTCGTAGGATAAAGAGCAAACATGCTTGCAGGGCGCATAGCGGGCTTGGGCCGAGGGGCGCTCCGGAAGCACTGCAACAACCCTCAGAAGGTTGTGGTTAGTAGTTATGGAATCCTGCACCCTCACTGCCCTGCGCGACATGCTGATGCCCGGGCTCATCTCCGGCGAGATTTGGGTGAAGGATGCGCGCTGGCTCTTGAAGGAGCTCGAGTTGTGAAATACGACCCGCAAAAACATCACCGCCGATCCATCCGCCTGAAAGGTTACGATTACACCCAGGCGGGGGCATATTTCATCACTATTGTGACGCAAGACCGCGAATGTTTGTTGGGCGATGTGGTGGATGGAGTGATGCAATTAAGCGAGGCGGGCCACATGGTCGAACGGTGTTGGTACGACATTCCTACGTATTTCCCCAATGTCGAGTTGGATGCGTTTGTGACGATGCCGAATCATCTGCACGGAATTATCGTCATTGCCCATAACCACCCCGTAGGGGCAGGCCTTGTGCCTGCCCAACATGACCGCGCAACCACCGATGGGGCAACCACCGATGGGGCAACCGCCGATGGGGCAACCACAAGGGTTGCCCCTACGGTTGGGGATATTGTGGGGGCGTTCAAATCAAAGACGACGGTCGCGTATATACGCGGCGTGAAACAATCGGGATGGCCGCCATTTGGTGGTCGCCTTTGGCAACGCAATTACTACGAACACATCATCCGCAACGACGCATCTCTAAACCGCATTCGCCAATATATTGTGAATAACCCGACAAAATGGGGCCTGGATAGAGAAAATCCGATTTTAGAAGGCGGGGTTGCAACCTACCCCGCCAAGAGATGAATCATGGCGCAGATGACCGAATCTGTGGTTGAACAGGCAGCCCCGGCCTGGCTCGAGGACACCGGTTAACAGGTGACGCATGGCCTCAAGATTCCCTAGCTGCCAAGGTTAGAAGCACGCGCTGGCCTGCTACGATGCTCTCGAGACCAACGATAGCGTGGTCAGGGGCTGGGCGACGCAACCTACACCAACTGCCCCAAACCACTCCCCTCGAGCAGCTCCTTTACCCACACCTTCTCCCCCCGCTTCACCGACTCCTCGGCGGCCACCCCCACCACCACGCTCCAGAAGCCCTCTTCGGCGGTGGCGGCGGTATTGGGTTTTCCGTCCATGGCCTCAATCCAGCGCAGGTGCTCGAAGTAGGTGGCCCCGCTGTGGCCGCTCTCCTCGATCAGGGCGGGGTAGCTGGGGGTCATGGTGCGGGAGGTGCGGTCGGGGAGGCAGATGACCTCGAGGTAGTTCTCCCACTTGGAGTAGGCCTGCCCGTTCACGCCCTCGCTGGCTTTGAGCCGGCCTTCGTCGCCGCAGATGACGATTTCCTCGTAGACCATGGGGGCGAACATGCACAGGTTGAAGTTGGCCCGGATGCCATTGGCGTATTCGACAATTACAAAGGCGTTGTCCAGGATGTCCGATTTCTCCCCGCCGTACTCGAAGTCGCGGAAGTTCACCGCCTGGCTGCCCGAGGCGTACACGCTCACCGGGCGCGACCCAGCGAACAGATTGAACAGGTCGAAGTAGTGGCAGCACTTTTCCACCAGGGTGCCGCCCGAGTACTTGGAAAACTTGTTCCACTGCTTGACTTTGTCCAGGAAAGGCTCGCGGTGCTCGAGGATGGTGATGGTCTTGATCTCGCCCAGGCTTTTGCGTTCCTTGGCCTCGTGGATGGCCTCCACGTAGATGGGCTTGAAGCGGTACTGCAGGCCGATTTGCAGCACCTTGGGGTAATTCTGCGCAATCTGCCAGATCTCGTAGGCGTCCTTCAGGTTGGTGGCCATGGGCTTCTCCAGCAGGATGTGCTTGCCCGACTGGGCGGCCACCTTCAGCACCTCCAGGTGGGTGTGGTTGGGGGTGCAGATGATCAGCCCGTCCACCGCGGGGTCGTTGCAGGCGGCCTCGAGGCTGTCGTAGACCACCAGGGGTTCCTCGGTGAACTGGGCCTTGATGCGCCGGGCGGCCTCCACGCTACTGGGGTTGGGGTCGTAGACGCCGTGAACGGTGCAGCGGCCCTCGAGCAGCGTCACCCGGATGTGCTCCTGCCCGTTCACCCCCACCCCAATCACGTTGAAGCGATACTTGAGGGGGCCGGGGTTCATCAGGAAGCGGTCTTCCTGCGGTATGTAGGCAAACTTGGGGGTGAGCGCGTGGAGGCGGTTGGCAAACTCCTTGTTGCGTTTCATGCTTTTTAGATTATAAATCTAAAATCTGACCAATGATAGCAACCAGCTCCTCCAGCCGAACAGGGCGGTCCTTTTTGCTGCCCCCGCCGTTGTAGGAAAGGGTGGGCTGAGCCCAACCCCATACTGGATAAAACCGAGCAGTGCTGGTATTACGCTAAATCAGACGCAAGGGCTGGAAATCGCCCCCCAACACCTGCTGGGGGTTGGCGGCGATCCACTGCAAGGCGGCGGCGTAGACATTGCGGAAGTCGGTCTGGTACTTGAGCGCGTTGAGCTCGAGGTCTTCTAGGTCGGGTTCGCCGCCGTACAGCCCACCCCGTATACCGCCGCCCAGCACCAGCATCAGGCCGCCCTCCCCGTGGTCGGTGCCAAACGAGGCGTTTTCCGCCACCTGGCGCCCGAACTCGCTAAAGACCATAATCATAACGTCTTTGTCCCGGCCAATGGCCTTCAGGTCGGCCCGTAAAGCGGCCAGGGCCTGGGCCAGATACCCCAGCAGCTCGGCCTGGCGCGGGGGCTGCCCGGCGTGGGTGTCCCAACCCCCCAGGGTGGTGTAGTAGACGCTGCTGCCCAGCCCACCGGCGATCATGCGGGCGATGTCGGCCATGCTGCGGCCAAAGGCGTTGTCGGGGTACTGGGCCTGGTTCCGAACCTGGCGTAGCTGGCCCACCTTGTCCAGGGCGCCGCGCAATGAGAGCATGGCCCGGCGCACCTCTTCGGCGGTGCCGCTGCGCACCCGCTGGGCCTCCCGGTCGAAGGCCTCCTCGAAGGGCCGGGGCAGACGGATGCTGAAGGTATCGATGCTGCTGATGGCCGGGGCGCTGCGGCGTTCGCCCATCTGGGCCTGGGGGGTGGCCCCGCCCAGGAAGGTATCGCAGAAGGGGTCGTCCTGCAGGTCGCCCCAGCGGCCCAGCCAGCCGGTCTCCAGCCGGCGGCTGGGGTCGGCGGTGTGCCAGATGGAGGTGGAGATGAAGTGGCTGCGGTTGGGGTTGGGATAACCCACCTGGGGAATGACCGCCAGTTCACCGTTGTTCCACATCGGCATCAGGGGCCTGAGGGCGGGGTGCAGGCCCAGGCGTTCGCCGTTGGCGCCCAGGTCGAGCACCTCTGGGCGCTGGATGGCGATGTTGGGGCGCAGGCGGTAGTAGAGCTCGTTGCGGTAGGGCACCAGGGTGTTGAGCTGGTCGTTGCCGCCAAACAGGTTGACCACCACCAGGATTTTGTCTTTGGACTGTGCGGCCAGCGCTGTCTTCGAGAGCAGCGAAGGGGCCCCCTGGCCCAGGGCCAGGGTGAGCAGGGATTTCTGGATAAACTCGCGTCGGTTCATACGATCCTCGTTCGGGTGGCTGGGTTTACAGCAGTTGGGCCTCCGGCTTGACCAGTGACAGGGCCCCATCGGCGTTGTCCATGAAGACCGAGAGGTCGAGGCGCTGTTCGCGGCCGGCAAAGCCGGCCAGCAGGTTGATGCGGGTCAGGAAGGGCGACTCGGCCAGCCAGGCCAGGCCCCCGTCCCAGCCAGCCACGTTGGGCGGGTCGAAGGGAATCTGGCCCATGGCCGCCAGGGACTGGTAGAGGGCCCGTCCGGGGCGTTCCTCGAAGTTGACCTGGCGCACCCCGGCGGCGTACCACAGCCCCACCAGGTACTCCAGGGGGCTTTTGATGAGCGCGTTGCGGTACGCCGGGCTGTAAAACGCCTCGTGGGTGAAAAGCCAGCGCAAAAACCCCCGGGTGCCCTCGGCGCGGAAGACCCGGGCCCCCTCCTGCACCAGGGCCTCGGGCGGATCGGGGCACAGGTAAAAGCGCAGCAGCTTGCGGGCCACAAAAAGATAGGTCTGGGGGTGCTCGATCAGAACTTCCAGTACCTCGTCGCCGGTGCGGACGCGCCGGCCCAGGAAGGTTTTTTCCCCGGGGTCGTGCCAGCGGGGGTTGAAGACGAACTCGAAGGCCAGGTTGGCGCTGGCCTCGCGGGGCCGCTGGTTGCCGGGCAGGCGCACCGTCCAGCCGGTGAAGGCGCGGGCGGCCTCGAGGATGTCCTGCTCGGTGTAGTGGCCGGGCCCCAGGGTGTAAAGCTCCAGCAGCTCTCGAGCCCAGTTCTGGTTGGGGTGCTCCTTGCGGCTCTGGGCGTTGTTGAGGTAGAGCAGCATTACGGGGTTGCGGGCGATGGCCTTCAGGAGGTCGCCGTAGGGGCCATACCCCAGCTGCCGGAAGGTGGCAAACTGCTGCCAGAAGTCGATGCCCTGGGCCCCCATGGTCTCGCGGAACTCCGAGGTCAGGTGGCCGTGCCAGAACAGCACCAGGCGCTCGGCGGCGGGGGTGGGGGTGGTGAGCCAGTGGTTGAGCCAGAGCTGGCTGATCTCACGGTGTTGCTGGCCGCGCTCGGTGCGGGTGGCCGCTGTGCGGTAGCTGGGGGCCGGGGCCGGGTCGCGCAGCAGGAAGTCTACGGCGGCCTCGAGGCCCATCTCGGCCAGCTGCTGGGCTTCTTCCCTGCGCCCCCGTGCAGCGGCGCGGCGTAGCAGGTGGGCAGCGTTGGAAAAACTGAGGGGACGGGCCATAGCGGAACTCCTGATGCACCCACCATAGCCACCCAAGCTGAAGCCAGCCTTAAGCCACACAAACCCACCCCACCCACGCTGCTCGAGGCCACCTGGCACTGCGTTCGACTGGGCTTGTCTTTGTCAACCAAAGCAGGGTATTTTGGTTGACGTGTCTGCGCTGCTCAACCACCTGCACGAGCACTTCCAGAGCGGTGAGGCGCTGGCCTCGGCCCTGGGCGTAAGCCGCACGGCGGTCTGGAAGCAGGTAGCCGAACTCCGTAAGGCCGGTTATCCGGTGGAGACCCAGAAGGGCCGGGGCTACCGCCTGGCCCCTGGAAGCCCCACGCCGGCGGCCCTCGAGGCCCTGCGAAAGGGGAGCTTCGGGGCCTTTTATGCCTACCTGGGCACGGTGGACAGCACCCAGGAGGTGCTCAAAAACTGGGCCCTGGACGGGGCCGAAGAAGGATCGGTGGTGCTGGCGGAGCGGCAGCTCAAAGGCCGGGGCCGCCGTGGGCGGGCCTGGGCCAGCGAGCCGGGCCGGAGCCTGACCTTTTCGGTTTTGTTGCGCCCTGCGCTGCCATTATCTGCCCTGCCCTTGCTGCCCCTGGCGGCGGGGCTGGCCCTGCGCGATGCTAGTGGCGTGGGGGGGCTCAAGTGGCCCAACGACCTGCTGAGCCCCGACGGGCGCAAGCTGGCGGGGGTGCTCCTGGAGGCCCAGGTGAGTGGGGAGGAGGTGGCCTGGGTGCTGTTGGGCATCGGCCTCAATGTGCACAAGGGGGCGCTTCCGGAGGGCGCTGCGGCCCTGGAGGAGTTCCTCGAGGTGAGCCGGGTTCGGGTTTTGGCCCGGCTGCTGGAGTGCCTCGAGGCCCGCTATGCCCAGCTTGCCGACCCCGAGGCGCTGCTGCGGGACTACCGCACCTACAGCTACACCCTGGGCCGGCGGGTGCGGGTGACCACGACGCGGGGTGTGCTCGAGGGCCAGGCCACCGAGATTGCCCCGGATGGGGCCCTGGTGGTGCAAAGCGCGGACACAACCCACCACATCGGGGCGGGTGATGTGGAACTGATCGGTTTTTTAGGAGGAAGCCAATGAACCCAACGCAAAGCCTACCCTACCTACCCCTCTCCAAGTCCCTTTTTCCGGCCCGCAGCTGGCAGCGCGATCTGCTGCTGGTGCTTTTGGGCAGTTTTCTGGTGGCGCTACTGGCCCAGGTGAGCCTCCCCTTACCCTTTACCCCGGTGCCCATCACCGGCCAGACCCTGGGGGTGCTGCTGGTGGGGGCCCTGCTGGGCAGCCGGCTGGCCTTTTGGGCGATGGGAGCGTATTTGCTCGAGGGCCTGGTGCTGCCGGTGTTTGCTGGAGGGGCCACCTGGTTCCACCCGCGCATCGCCTTTACCGCGGGTTATCTCTTGTCCTACCCCCTGGCCGCCTACCTGGTGGGCTACCTGGTGGAGCGCTACGGCACCGACCGCAGCGTGCTCAAGACCTTTGGGGCCATGCTGCTGGCCAGCCTGCTGATCTACGCCATCGGTGTGACCTGGCTGGGCTTTGCGCTGGCAGGGGCGGGGAAGTACGCCGGTGTGTGGGGGGTCTTGCAGGCCGGAATGATTCCCTTCATACCTGGGGATCTGATCAAGGCCGGCATCGCCGCTGCCCTGCTCCCTACCGCCTGGCGTCTGGTTCGTCGGTAGCCTCGAGGTTGTGCGCCTCCCCCGTCCAATGGGGGAGGTTTCTCTTTGAAGCAGCCAGCCAATACCGGATTCAAAAAGACAATCTTCCAAAACAAAGACCTCTAGAGGCTATCTTTTTGAATCCTAGAGCACACCCCTCGCTACGCTCGGCGAAGAAAGCGTATCCCTTCCAAGGGGCGGTATCACCCTCCGCTACGCGGATAACTTCGGTCGGGCTAGTTCAGCGCCTTCCGGCGGCGAACTAAACGAATCTGGTATAAGGCGGGCTGGACTGTTGCGAATAGTTCTTTTTACTAAATAAATATATTCCGACCGGATTACTTGACTTTGAGCTGTGGCCTATATAAACTGACGGCCAGAATGTGGGAAGAGAGCTGTACGGAAAGCGTGTTGTTCGGTTCCTCCCGGCTTTTTGGTGCCCGAGTTTGCACAGCGATGCCGGAATGGGGATCCGATGGGGCTGCTCCTCAAGCCATCTACCCTGGAAGCGAGGCCTGGGGAGCGACCAGACGAAGCTAAGGAGGGAAGGAAATGTTCGTTACCATGAACCGCATACCGGTCAACCCCGAGTATGCCGCGCTGTTTGAGCAAAATTTCCGTGAGCGGGCCCGTTTGGTTGATCGCATGCCGGGCTTCATCCGCAACCTGGTGCTGCGTCCGCAGAAGCCCGACCAACCCTATGTGGTCATGACCTTCTGGGAAAGCGAGCAGCACTTTAAAAACTGGGTGGAAAGCCCCGAGTTCAAGCAAGGTCATGCCAGAAGTGGAACCCTGCCCCGCGAAGTGTTTACGGGGCATAGCTCGCTGGAAACCTTTGAAGTGTTCACCGATTCGGCCGCGCTCGAGGCCACAACTTCTTAGCTAGGGAGCAGTGCGGGGACTGAAACCCGACGTCCAAAGAAATGAGGTGGGTTTTGTGAAACAGATCGTTATCGGACTGGGGCTCTGCTTGTTGGGCTTTGGGCTGGCCCAGCCCTTTACCGTAAAGGATTCAAGGGGTCAAACCGTCACAGTGCGTTCCATCGAGCGAATCGTCTCGCTCAACGGCGTTACCACCGAGATTCTCTTTGCCCTGGGGGTGGGGGATCGGGTGGTGGGCCGTGATACCAGCAGCTACTACCCGGCCAGCGTCAACAAGCTGCCCACGGTGGGCTACCAGTTCCAGCTCAACGTGGAGGGCATCCTTTCCCTGCGCCCCACCCTGGTGCTGGGCCGGGAGGATGTGCGTCCCCCCACCGTTTTTGATCAGCTAACGGCTGCTGGGGTCACGGTGGTGCGGGTACCGGACAAGCCCAGCCTCGAGGGGGCCAAGGAAAAAATCCGCACGATTGCAGCGGCGGTGGGTCGGGTTGAACGCGGCGAGGAGCTGGTGCGCCGCCTCGAGCGCGACCTGCTGGTGTTGCGTTCCAAGCAGCGCCAGGCCACCACACGCAAACAGCTCAAGGGCATCTTTCTGTACCTGCGCGGCACCAACGTCACCTATGTTTGCGGTCAGGGTTCCAACCCGGTGGGAATGATGGAGCTGGCCGGCATTGCCAATGCGGCCAAAGGCATCCAGAACTGCCAGCAGATGACCGCTGAGGCGGTGATTGCTGCCCAGCCCGATGTTATTGTGGTATTCACTGCTGGCCTGGAGAGCATTGGTGGGTTGGAAGGCTTGCGTAAGCTGCCGGGGGTGATGCAGACCCCTGCCGGTCAGAACGGCCGGGTGGTGGCCATCGACGACCTGTACCTGGGCGGTTTTGGGCCTAGGGCGGGGCGGGCTGCGCTGGATTTGTTTGTGGGAGCTTATGAACGCAGCGGGCTTTATATCGCTGGAGCCCAGGAGTAGGTGAGCTATATGCCATCGGTTCAGGAGAAAGCCTACGCCCTGCTGGAAGCAGCCCGCAGCCGGGCCTACACCCTACCAGAGGGGTTCACCGGGTTCAGGGCCAGCCTCAAGGTGTACCTGGCCGGTAGCTGGCACCAGGGTGGCCTGGTGGCCCGCTCGCCCAAGGAAATTGAGCTGCACCTGCTCGAAGACCTCCAGGCCTGGCCGCGTCGGGAACTGGCCTCGATGCTGGCCCACCGCAGCCCCCGGCCTTTTGCCCAGAGCGAGGGCCAGTACCCCATGCACCTCGAGGGGGAAACCCCGCTGGGGGTGGGTGTGCGCCTCGAGGACGCTATGCGCTCTGTTTTGTGGGTGCAGGATAACCACGTGCGGATGGTCGAGCGCAACCTGCCCGATAGCTCCTTTCGCATCCACATCCACAACCACGTACCGGCTGGAGCGCACCACCTACCGCAGCACTTTACCGTCGTTTATCGCAATGCCCAGGGTGGCATTGAAGCGGTGGAATCGTTCGACGATCGCTATGTTCAGGTTGAGGGGGTTTGGTTGCCCAGCCGGCGCCAGGTGGTGCGCCACGATAAGGACGGCGTGACTGTGCGTGAGTTGCGGCTTGACCAGCACGCCCTGCTGACCTAAGGCCATGCAACCCTCTTCTTTCTATAAAGCCTCCAGCCGCTACCGCTCGACCCTGCTGGCGTTGGGGTTATTGCTGCCGCTGGTGGTGCTCATCTCGGCAGGCATCGGGGCCTACTACATCCCACCCCAGGAGATTCCCCGCATCCTATGGGAGCGCTCGGAGCAGGCCTACGCGGTGCTGGTATCGGTTCGCTTCCCCCGGGTTTTGCTGGCTTTGCTGGTGGGGGCGTTGCTAGCCCTTTCGGGCGCGGTCATGCAAGGGCTGTTTCGCAACCCCCTGGCCGACCCGGGCCTGATCGGGGTGAGCGCCGGGGCCGCCTTGGGGGCCGCTGTCTTTATCATCCTGATTCCGGGCGCGGGCATCCTGGAGGTGTATGCCCTGCCGCTCGCGGCTTTTGTGGGCGGGCTGTTGGCGACCCTGGCGGTCTGGTTCATGGCCAGCAGCGATGGACGGGTGCAGACCCTGACCCTGCTGCTGGCGGGGATTGCCATCAACGCCCTGGCAGGGGCCCTCATTGGCCTTTTGATCACCCGCGCCACCGATGAGCAGCTGCGCAGTCTCACCTTTTGGACGCTGGGTGGCTACAGCGGGGCCACCTGGGGCGGGCTGGCCGCCATGGCCCCTACCGCACTGCTGGCCTTCTGGGGGCTGATGCGCCTGGCCCGCCCGCTGAACGCGCTGGTTCTTGGCGAGAGCGAGGCCTTTCATCTGGGGGTGCACCTCGAGCGTTTCAAGCGCCAGGCCGTGGCCCTGGCCGCGCTGGCGGTGGGCACTGCGGTGGCGGCGGCGGGTGGGGTGGGTTTCATCGGGCTGGTGGCCCCCCATCTTTTCCGTCTGATGGCGGGGCCGGATCACCGCTACCTCTTGGCCGGCTCGGTGCTGCTGGGAGCTGGCCTGAGCGTGCTGGCCGATCTTATTGCCCGCACCGTGGCCTCGCCCGCCGAGCTGCCGGTGGGTGTGGTGACCAGTCTGCTGGGGGCTCCTTTCTTCATCTGGCTGCTGCTGCGCTTTAAGCAGGGGGCCGCCCGCTAGGTCTTGTGTGGAGGGTGTGAGGTAATGTTGGAGGCTCGCTCGCTCAAATATGCTGTAGGCGGAAAAACCCTTCTCGAGAACATCTCCTTCCGGCTCGAGGCCGGCCAGATGCTGAGCATTATCGGGCCCAACGGCGCTGGCAAATCCACCTTGTTGCGGCTTCTATCGGGCGAGATGAAGCCCGACTCGGGGCAGATTGAACTATTGGGCCGGCCCTTGAGCAGCTACCGGCCGCTCGAGCTGGCCCTTGAACGTGCAGTGCTAACCCAGCGCCGCGAGATCAATTTCCCCTTTGACGCTTATGAGGTGGCCTTTTTAGGCCGCCTGCCCCACCTCGAGCGCCGGGCCGAAAACCTTCAGGATCACCAGGTTACCGAGCGGGCATTGAGCCAGACCGGTGCGCTGCAGTTTGCTACCCGCCGGTACCAGACCCTCTCGGGCGGGGAGCAGAGCCGGGTGGATCTGGCCCGCGTGCTGGCCCAGGAACCGCGGCTGCTGCTGCTGGACGAACCCACCAACCACCTCGATCCCAAACACCAGGTGGAGATTCTGGCCCTGTGCCGACGTCTGGCCCAGGCGGGCTGGGGGGTGCTGACGGTGCTGCACGATCTTAACCTGGCCGGGCTGTTCTCTGACCACATTTTGCTGCTACACCAGGGCCGTATGGAGGCGCTGGGTCAGCCGGCCGAAGTTTTACAGCCCGCGCGCCTTCAGGCTGTTTACGGTTTGCCATTTATCCAGACCCAGCACCCCAGCGGTAGACCCTGGGTGATGCCCCTGGCCGAGGCGGCGCTTTCCCACAGCAAGGAGCCGCTTGCTTGTTGAAAGCTTGCAGGGCGGGGTGTCTTTATAACTTTTCCTCATCAGGGGGTGTCTTTGGGGGCTGGGCCCCTTTGGCAGCCCAGCCGATGATCCAGGGCATCAGCAGCCTATAGGCCCCCGCGGCCAGCAGGGCCATTGCAAGGCTTGGCAGTAGAGCCGTCCAGAAGCCCACCTGTGGAATCTGGGCCACCAGGGTGAAAATGCCGGCGATGGCCGCGACTATGGCCACTTCCTGCCACTCCACCCTCATGGCTGGGCCTCCAGCAGGTCGGCCAGGTAGACCAGCGCCATCTTGTAGGACATGGGGCCAAAGCCCGAGACGATGCCCCTGGCACCCATGGCTGTGACCGAGTGGCGGCGGTACTCCTCACGGGCATGGATGTTGGAAAGGTGCACCTCCACCACTGGCAAGGTCTGTGCCCGTAGCGCATCCAGCAGTGCAACCGAGTAATGGGTGAGGGCCCCAGGGTTCAGCACGATGGCCCGGAAGCCCTCATCGGCGGCCTGCTGAATCCACTCCACCAGCTGCCCTTCAAAGTTGGACTGGCGGCAGGCCACCCCCAGGCCCAGCTCGGCCCCCCAGGCCTCGCACAGCTCCTCGAGCTCCTCGAGGGTGGTATGGCCGTAAATTCCGGGTTCGCGCCTACCCAGCAGGTTCAGGTTGGGGCCGTTGAGAATCAGGATCATTTGACCTCTATGGTAAAGGCCCCATGGGCCATCGGGCAACGAGGGCCTGGTATACTCCAGCCATGCGCGAACGCATCCTGGCCCGCATCCGCAGGGGCCTCGAGCACCGTCCTAAGGCTGCCCTGCCGGAGCCGTTGGTCTCGCCGGTGCCTTCGCCCGATGAAGCCCTGGCCCTCTTTAGCGAGCGCTTGACGGGAAACGGGGGTGAGATGGTGCGGCTGGAGAGCCTGCAGGCCGCTGAGGAATGGCTGGGCCGCTTTGCCCAGACTTTTGCTGGGGCAAGCCTGGGTCAGACGCTTCCAGAGGTGTTGCACCCCCAGGTGCCCCTCCTACCCCCCGAAGAAGCCCCCCTGGGCATCTCCTGGGCTTGGGGCGCGGTGGCCGAGACCGGTACGGTTATCCTCTCCAGCCAGGAAGGCCGCCGCACCCAGCTTTTACCGCCCACGCACCTGGTGTTTGTACCGCAAGGGAAAATTTACCTAACCCTTTTGCAGGCCCTCCAGGCCCTGCAAACCGGGCTGCCCTCGGCCATCGGGCTGCACTCCGGCCCCAGCAAATCCGCCGACATTGGCCAGATTATGGTCAAGGGGGTGCATGGGCCAGGGCGGCTGGTGGTGGCGGTGTTGCAGGATGCCGGTCTGTTTTAGCACAGGGCCAGGCCACCCCTTTGCTTCCACATTGGGGGGCTTCAGGCGGTTTTCGTTTTCAGACGCCCCAGGTGACTGTGCTTGATTCGCTCTGCCCAGAAATAGCTTCCAAGCACCACACCTGCTGATAGCGCCTGTAAGACGATTCCTTCCCAGGTCGCGTACAGGCCGAACCAGCTGCTCAGCCAGAAGGGTATCTCGAGGGGAAAAGCGTGTATGGGTAGCCAGCCCACCACCTGCATGACGTGCGCAGTCTGGCCCACCATTACCACCAGCACCAGCAGGATCAGCACCCCGGTGAAGAACAGCATCTTTTTTTGGGGTAGCTTAATTTGGAAGCGGAAGATGGCGATTCCCAGGAGAATCACGGTGCTTAGGCCCGCCAGGATGCCCCAAAGCACATCGCGGAAGCCCCCTTGCAGCACCAGCGACTGCAAAAACAGAACCGTTTCAAAGCCCTCACGGTAGATGCTTTCAAAACCCACCGCAACCAGCCCGAGTATGGCAGCCCAGCCGGTTTTTTGCACTGCCTGCTGCTTATGCTGGTGAAAGTCGGCCAGGCGGTCAGTCCAGTAGATCTTATGGTAAAACCAGTTCAGGATTAGCAACAGCACGCCGATGGCCAGCAAGGATACCACGGCCTCTACCCGCTCGCCGAACCGTGCAAACTGCTGGATGGTTCCCCACATGGCGGCCCAGGTAAGCAGGCTGGCTATCAGGGCCAGGCCGACCCCCCACCAGACCGGTCGGCGCAGATGCAGGTTTTCCGGGCGACGAAAAGAGGCCAGCAGCGCTGCAATGATCAACACCGCTTCCAGGCCCTCTCGGAATACGATAATGGCTGCATTGATGCCGATGGTGGTCGGAGAGGTTTCGCGGCCCAGTATGCGGGCGGCTTCATTGAGCTTGCCCTCCAGCGCACGACGGGTGTTGCGTACCTCGAGGGGGCTGGCTTTATCCCGGATCAGGCGGGCCAGGCCTGGGGGGTTCACCCCATTCCAAAACAGCGATTCCAGGTCGAGCGCAAGCTGAGGGTTGAAGGCACGCAGACGGGCCTCGGCCCCCGATTCCAGCATGGCGTAGGCATCCAGGCGGGCCGTTTCGGCCAGGTCGTAGCGGCCGGCTGCAACAGCGTTTTCCAGCGACCGCAACTGCTGACGTATGACCTCGAGGTCACCAGATGGATCGGCCCGCCGCCAGGACTCGGGCAGTATATCCGATAACAGGCGCACGGTCGCTTCTATCTCGTCCGAGAGCCTATCGGCTGAAGGGGGGGTATTGGCGTACAGGGCCTGCTCGAGCCAGGCGAAGCGCTGGTTGACCAAGCCCACCTGGGCCTGCTGCTCTTTGATGAGCAGCGGCTCGAGCACCTTCCAGGCGCTCTGGGCGCTGCGTAAAAAGGTGCGCGCTTCGATGATCTCGAGCTCATTGGTAACGCGCACCTCCCCCTCGGCACCCCGCACCCCCCGGCGGTACTCCACGGCCACGAGTTGTAAAAAACGCAGGGTTTGGTTGGCCCGCTTGGCCCGCTCGCGCGGCGACAGGGGGGCTGCTTGAAAACCCTCGAGCGCCTTTAGCATGGCGGCGGGTTGCCCAGAGGCGAAGGCCCGCTGGGCCTGGGCGAGGGCAGCTTCTCCGCGCTGTTGGCGGTATGCATCGGCCAGAATTGCAAAATAACCCTGGGCCAGGGCGACCTGCTCGGCCAGGCGCACATGGTGGCCCTGCTGCTGGGCCTGCTGCGCGGCCTCGAGGGCCTGCGCCAGGCGTGCCTGGTATGCGCCGAGCAGATCCGATTGCACAGCGGTCAGGGCTTCCTGCACAGTCAGTTTGTTTTGTGCCAGCTCTTCCAGTGCCAGGGTGGCGTCATAGGCAGGGGGGGCGTAGGGGGTGGCTGGGCGGTACTCCCGCAGGCTGGCCCAATTCCTGGCTTCCTCGAGGTTCCCCGTGCGCAGGGCCCCCTCGAGATGCCGGTAGCTCTGGGCTAGTAGATCCGTCCAGAGCCGGGCCTGCAACTGAGCAAAACCGGCTGGGTTTTTCTGGGTAATCTGCTCTTCGAGCCGGGCAAAAGCGCCCTGCTCAAAGCCAAGGCCCAGCTTTTCTAGCTGTAGCGCAGCCTGCTTCGCTTCCTGCAGAAGATTCCTGGCCGCACCGGGGTCGAAGTTGAGCTCGAGGGCAGCCTGACTTAAGGCAGCTCGCAGTTGCTCGGCGGCCTCTGCAGGGCTTTGCTGGGCCAGCGCCCAGCACCCAAGCACCACCAGTATTGTTGTTATCCAGCGCATTACTCCACCTTGATGCCCAGCAAGGCAGCAGCCTGAACGATTTTTCCGGTCACAGCTGTGGCGCGGTTATCACCCTCTTTGAGGATCATCTCGGCTTGCTCGGGTGTGAAGCGACGGGTTTTCTCCTGTGCAGCAAGGCGCTGCACCCAGGTTTTGAGGCTGGCCAGTCCATCGCGAATCTGCCGGTCGAGGGAGGGGTTCTTGGCTTGCACGAGCTGTGCCACCCCTCCGTAAAGCTTCTGCCAGGAGGTGATGTTGTTGATCAGGTCGTCCAGCGAGGAGATCACGTTGAAGTCGCGGCGGGTGGCCTTGTTGCCCAGCACAAACCGACTGGTTTTCCAGCGCTCGATAAACACCGGCGCCACCGTGGGTACGTTGGCAGCTAAAGCCCTGAACACATCCTGTGCGGTGGGCTTCCATGTGCGGGCGGTGGCTAGCAGCTCCCCGGTCATGGCATCCAGCTTTTCCGCAGCAGCCCGCAGTATGAGCGCATCCGGTAGATGATCGCCAAACCCTATACGGCCATCACCATCCACATCAAAAGCCACCCCGGAGGAGAAAGCGCGTTCGCTGCCCCACAGACTGCCTTCTAAAACACCAAAAAGGTTGCCGGGGCGGGGGAGAACCTTGCCATTGGCAAGCTTAAGGTCGAAGGTGACCACGGCATCACCCCCCTCGGCCCCCGAAGCACCGGCATCCAGATTGAGGTCGAAATCGCTCAGCAGCTCGACTCCGGCCACAATACCCTCCACGCTCTCGTAAATTGGGCTGGCTTTAATCCAGGCCATCCGCGCGTCCCGCAAAGCGTTGCGGATGGCCGGGCCATGCTGTTGGGCCAGGCTGGCGTACTGGAACCCGGCGTTGCGAACGATGGCCTCGTAGCGCCCAGCGGCTTCGGCCAGTTGAGCCGTGGCGGCTTTTTGTTGCGTCACACGCTCAATCAGATAACTTTTTACACTTTCAACCTGGGCCTGGGCTGAGGGGAACCATAACGATAGCGATAACAGCGCGAGGGTGGGCCATTTCATGGCGTTCCTTCCTTTTTCAAGGCCCAGTCTAGGAAGGCGCTGTTATAAAGTCAAGTAATCCGGTTGGAATATATGGCATTTGAAATTGATAACTAATAGCATTAGCCACAATCGCTGTGGGGCATAGCGAGCTGCCTATGCGGCCCAATCCCCTAGGGGGGTAGTTCAAAGTAGCGACGGACAAGGTTGCGCACCTCTGGAGGCAGGGGCTCAGACTCGAGGTACTTCTCGGCCTGACGCTGCACGTTCTGCGGGGGCTGGCCCGAGGCCCAGGGGCTGGGCAGGGGTGCTGGTCTACCCTGTCGGTTTTCCCCCCGGCCGAGCGGCGCTTCGCCTGCCGGCCCTTCGGTACGCAAGGGCAGATTCTGGGGTGGGCGGGTCTGCGGGGTCTGTCCTTGGGGGCTGCCGCCTTCGTCGCCGCGAGCCTGACCCTGGCCCGGATTATCTCTCGAAGGCTGGCCCTGCCCTGGCTGCGCTGCTTCAGGTTGGGGTGGCTGCGCTTGTCCAGGTTGGGGTGGCTGCGCTGGTTCAGGTTGGTTCTGGGGCGGTTGCCCCGGCGGGCTGGGCTGGGCTGGCTCCGATTGTGGACGGCCTGCTTGCGAGGGTTGTGGCTCTCCAGGCTGTGTTGGCTGCGCTTGTCCGGGTTGAGGTGGCTGTGCTTGACCCGGCTGGTTGGTCGGCGGCTGCCCTGTTGGATTGGGCGAATTCTGCCCGGGCTGGGCGGGATCCTGCCCATTTGGACTGGATGAAGGCTGTTCGCGGCCTTGCGGGTTTTCACCCGTTTGACCGGGGCGTGTTGCGTCCTGGCTAGCTACTTCCTGTGGCTGGTTCTGGCCTTGTGCATCCCTTTCCTGCGCTTCCTGTACAGCTTCGTCTGGCTGCGTCTTTTCTGTGGGGGTGGGGGCTGCCCCCGGCTCCGAACCGGGCGGCTGGCTTTCGGATGGGTTCCCCTGCGGGGGCTGGGCTGGATCGGTTGTAGGGTTGGTTTGTGATGCGGGAGGGGAAGGGGGGCTCGAGCCTGGGGTGGAGGCCACCGCAGGCGAGGAGGGGGGTGGGGGCATGAGCCAAGCCAGCCCCACCAGCGCCAGATAGAGGGCCACAAAAACCCAGGGCAAAGCGGGCAGCCGGGCTCCGCGCAGGCTGGCCTCTGACTCGAGCTGCAACTGATTGCGCCAGGGGTGGTTGGGAGGGGCCTCCAGCGCGCTGCGGTAGGCCAGGCCGTACTGCCGATCCAGGTCGGCCAGGGCGCGCCGCTCCTCCCAGCGGGAGGGGTACAGCAAACCCAGCAACGACCCCAGTACCCAGGCCGGATGCACCAGCCAGGCCAGCGGAAAAAGCAGCAAGGCCAGCCCTATAGCCAGCCAGAGCCGCACCCGCCAAGCCCGTCTTGCAGCCCATACCCGGTGCATGGGTACAGGGTACTGGGGGAGGGTCAGGTTCGGATAGGATGCAGTACACGATGGCCCGCCGGTATGCGCGCGCCCTAAAGATGCTCCAGAACCTCCTCGGTTTGCTGGAAGTAGCCGTCCTTGGGAATCAACACATAGCCCTGCGGGCCTTGCGCGGGGTAGTAGGGCACCTCGAGGCTCAACTCCCACCGCACCCCTTCGTAGCGGCGGATCTGCGCAGGGTTGAGGGCCGGCCGGGGCCGAAACTGCACAGCCTGGGAGAGGCGCTCGATGAGGAGGGCCAGGTAGGCGGCAATTCCCCAGGCGCGGGCCGTCTTCATAACGGGTAGTGTAGCCGGAAGCCAAGGGCAAAGCATGAGTGCCGACCGGTGGCCATCGCCCTCGAACTTGTACAGGTTTATTGTACAATAGGGTTATGGCTATTGAGACGAGCTACAGCTGGGCTAGAGAGCAGCTTGCCACCCTGCTCGATCGCGTAACCAACGATCTGGAGGTGGTCATCATCAACCGCCGCAACGGGAAGCGCGTGGCTATGATTGACGCCGATGAGTACGAGCGCCTTATGGAAACCGTACATTTGCTGCGCTCTCCCAAGAACGCCGAGCGGCTGTTGAAGGCGCTCGAGCAGGCTCAAAAAGGCGAGGGCCTGAAGGGCAGCGCTGCAGATCTGCGCCTCGAGGTACTGGGTGGCCAAGGCCAATAAGCCGCGCGAGGCTCTGTTCACGCCGGTCTTTCTCGAGGATCTTCGCTTCTGGGTGGATGCCGACCGCAAGGTTGCGCTCAAAATTTTCGACCTTATCGAATCGGTCTTGCGCGAACCCTTTGCTGGGATAGGAAAGCCTGAACCACTCAAATACCTTGGCCCTGGTATATGGTCACGCCGCATCACCCAGGAGCACCGCCTGGTTTACCGCGTCTCGGACGAGCGGGTTGATTTCCTGCAAGCGCGATACCATTACTAACCATTTCTCGAAGGTGGGGGGAATTTTTGCCCCAGAGAGTTCAAGCAAGGCAAAAGGTGCTCTACAGGCCTGGTCAGGTGCCGTTTAGTTCCGGCTCACCTTGCGGTTCAAGAAGTCCATCAGCACATACCGCCCGATGTTGCCGGGGGTGGTCAGGTAGGCCTTGCCCTTGGTGATCTGGGTGATTTTTTTGACGAAGGCCAGCAGCTCGGGCTCGCGGGCCAGCATGAAGGTGTGGATGGGGATGCCTTCCTTGCGGGCCAGGGTGGCCTCTTTGAGGGTCTCGGCCAGGATCACGGGGTCGAGGCCCCAGGCGTTTTTGTAGATCTGCCCCGAGGGCAGGGTGAGCGCGGAGGGCTTGCCGTCGGTAATCATGATGATCTGCTTCATCTCGCCGCTCATCTTCCTGAGCATCTTGCGGGCCAGCTTGAGGCCCTCGGCGGTGTTGGTGTGGTAAGGCCCAACCTGCACGGTAGGGAGGCGGCCCAGCGGTACTTCCTCGGCGCTGTCGTGGAAGATCCCGAAGCGTACCTGGTCGCCGGGGTACTGGGTGCGGATCAGGTGCGCCAGCCCCAGCGCCACCCGCTTGGCCGGGGTGAAGCGGTCCTCGCCGTAGAGGATCATGGAGTGGGAGCAGTCCAGCAGCACCACGGTGTTCATGGCAGCGGTGTACTCGGATAGCTCGATGGTCAGGTCGCGTTCCTCGATGTTCTCCAGCCCCTTCATCACCACCTGCTTGAGCGTCTCGCCGATGTTGATGTTGGGCTGGTCGCCGAACTCGTAGGGTTTGGTCTCGCCACTGCTCTCCACACCCGAGGCAAAGTGCCGCGTGACATGGGCGCCAGGGACGTTTTTGCCCAGGGAGCCCAGCAGGGTGCGCAGGCTCTTGAGGCCCAGAAAGTCCACCGACTTATTGGTGAGCTCCAACCGGGTCTCCTGGGCCATACCTTGCATACCCTGGCCCCGGGGGCTGGTGGGATCGTCGCCGGGCAGCCGGATGTAGCCCTCGTCTTGCAGGCGTTGCATCAGGCGCTGCAACTCCTGGCCCAGGCGGGTTTCCTGAAAGTTCCGGGCGTTTCGGGCCTCGCGCAGCCACTCCTCGGGGATGCGATCCCGTTCCAGCAGGGCTTGCAGCAGGGCGTCCATCAGGTCTTCGGCGGTGGGGGCGCGGTTGGGGTCGGGCTGGTAGCGGTTGTAGGGGTCGGAAAAGCCCGAGTCCATCAGGAAGTCCTGGATCATGTCCATCAGGTCGGCGCCGGTAAGGTCGTCGAAGCCCGGCTCGTATTTGGAGTATCGGACGCGCATACTGCTCCTTTTCAGTTGCCGCTCCCCCAGCGTTCGCGCTCCCGCTCGATGGGGGCGCTGTAGCTCTCCTCGCCGCGGGCGATCTTGCGGCGGCCGGCCAGACCCTCGAGGATGAACTCCCCGGCGGCCACCAGGGCCTCGGGGGTGGTCTGGGGCTCGAGCTTCTGGGCAGCAGCCAGCAGCCCCGGCACTTTTTCCATCTCCTTCAGCACCGCTTTGGCGCTGCCCTCGGGCAGGGTCAGGAGGTTGCCATCGGCGAAGTACTGCACGATCTCGTCTACCTGCAGGCCCCGCGCCCGCTCGCCATAAGCCAGGCCAAAGGCTTTTTGCAAGAGGTCTTTGGCCACCCGCTCGGCTCCCTGGAGTTCGCCCTCGTACTCGAGTTCGATTTTGCCGGTGATGGCCGGTAGGGCCGCGTAGAGGTCGAGGGGCCGGGCCACCGGGCGCTCCCCCAAGAGGAGGGCCCGCCGCTCGGCGTTGGAGGCCACCAGCTCCAGCAGGCTGATGGAGAGGCGCTGCGAGACCCCCGAGGTCTTGTCCACCCGCTTGTCCTCGCGGGCCACAAAGGCCACCGCCTCCGAGGCCTCGGCCACGTAGGCGGGGATGTACATCCCTTCCTCGCGGGCAATCCAGGCCTCCTGCCGCGTGATGGAAAGGCCCTCCTCGAGGGTGCGGGGGTAGTGGGTGCGGATCTCCGAGCCGATGCGGTCTTTGAGGGGCGTGACGATCTTGCCCCGGGCGGTGTAGTCCTGGGGGTTGGCGGTGAAGGCGATCCAGACGTCGAGCTCGAGGCGCACCGGGTAGCCCCGGATCTGCACATCACCCTCTTGCAGGATGTTGAAGAGCGCCACCTGCACCTTGGGGGCCAGGTCGGCCACCTCGTTGATGGCGAAGATACCGCGGTTGGCGCGGGGCAGGAGGCCGTAGTGCACGGCCTCGAGGTCGGCCAGCCCGGTGCCGCGCTTGGCGGCCTTGATGGGGTCAATGTCGCCCAGAATATCGGCCACGGTGGTGTCGGGGGTGGCCAGCTTTTCCACGTAACGTTCCGAGCGGGGAATCCAGACGATGGGGGCCTCGTCGCCGGCCTCCTCCAGCAGGCGCTTGGCCTCGGCCGAGAGGGGGAAGAGGGGGTTGTCGCGGATCTCGGTGGGCAGGGCCGGTACCTCGTCGTCCAGCAGCTCGGTTAGCTGGCGCAAGATGCGGCTTTTGGCCTGCCCGCGCAAACCCAGAAGAATGAAGTTGTGCCGGGCCAGGATGGCATTGACCAGGTGGGGAATCACCGAGTCGTTGTAGCCCTGGATGCCGGGGAAAAGCCGCTCACCCGCGCGGAGCTTGGCGATCAGGTTCTCCCGTGCTTCGTCCTTTACGCTGCGGCGGAGTTTCTCCAGGGGGTAGGTGCGCTTGAGTTCGCCGAGGGTTCGGGCCTTGGTCATGGGTCAAGTTTAGTCCTGCCTGTGCCAAGACTGTGTAAATCAGATTGGTATTGAGCAATACCAGATTCGGTTGGTTTGATGCCAGAAGGCGGCGAACCCACCCGAGCGGGATACACTTTCTTTGCCAAGCGCAGCGGAGGGCTGCAAAAAGCTGGCCTCTGGGGGTCTTTGCCACGGTTGGCTATCTTTGGGAAGCCGGCACAAATCGCTTTTAGCCCTAAAGCACACCAGGCCTGGGCGCGGGTGCTTTTACCTACTGAGAATGGTTATCATTTTTATATTGATAAAATCCGACTGGAATAGTTGACTTTTGCGGATTGGTGATTTTACACTGTGGTCGTTGTGAAGGCTGAATACCCCTTGCAGGACTTGGTAAACAGCTTGCTCCTGTGGTGAAAAGCCCTCCCAACCCCAACGGCCTGCTCGAAAGAAGCCTCAATCTTTCCGCCTGTTCTTGCAGAACGCAGGCCACGGAGGTGTTCTAATGATAGAAGACACGGCCCTACCCGCGGAGTTGGAAATGCTCATGGACGTTATCCGTAGGCGCCGCAGCATCTCCCAAGACCAGCTTTCTCCCGAGCCCATCCCAATGGAATACATCCGGTGGATGCTCGAGGCTGCAAACTACGCCCCAACCCACGGCCTAACCGAGCCCTGGCGTTTTACGGTTTTTAGCGGCGAAGAGAGGCGCGCCTTGGGTGAAGCGTTTGCCCAGAGCTACCGCCTGGCGTTTACCGGTGAGGCCTTTCAGGAATCGGCCTGGATTGCCCAGAAGGAACGGGTCTGGAAGGCGCCGGTCTGGATCTCGATCGGTGTGCGGGTAGGCACCCATCCCAAGATTCCCGAGTGGGAAGAGATAGCGGCTGTGGCCTGCGCGGTACAGAATGCACATCTGGTTGCGGCCAGCCTGGGTTTGGGGGCTTTCTGGACCTCTGGGCTGCCAGTGCGGCACGAAAATACCGCCCGCTTTGTGGGCCTGGAGCCGCCCGATAAACTGCTGGGTTTCCTGTATGTTGGCCGCCCGGCGATTCCCTGGCCAAAAGCCCGCCGCAGACCGTGGGAAGAGAAAGTGGTCTGGAGGGGTTAGGGGTGTTGGGTGTGCCCAGCCAAGCCCTGCCACCCCCTCAGATGGTGGTTCAGGGCGGCCGACGTTTGCTAAAACCCCAGGCGGCTTGCTGGGGGCAAGGTTTTGCAGGTAAGTTGGGTGCGCCTTGCGCCCAAAATCCGACTAATCTGGGTGGAGAAATCGTTTTTAAGACCAGGGCCGCGCGGCTGCATAGTGCGCGGACTGGGTGGAGCCCTGTCTTAAAGCTGGGCCCCAGATTTCTGGGTGGTTTGAGGCCAGGCTTGGTGTGGCGGGTAAGGGGGATGTGAATGCTTGAATTTCGCGTTTCCCATGTCCTGCTTCGCTTTGAGAACCTCGAGGCGGCCGTACAAAACTTCCGCGATCTCGGGTTTGCAGTGGTGCGCAGCCCCCATTGGGGCGGGGCCTGGATATACCTGCCCGATGGCGTATTGCTGGAGTTCTTACCGCACCAGGGCGGACTGGAACGCTTCCTGGCTCGAGGAGGGGAGATTCTGCAAAGCCGCCTAAGCCAATACGGGCAGCGCCGCTTGCTGGACTTTTGCCTTACCCCAAAAGCTTCTTTTGCTGAACTCGAGGCCCACCTTCGGGCCCAGGATCTGAGCTATGAGACCCTAGGTGGATGGTGCCCGCATCTGGCCCTGCCCTGGTTTCCACTGCCCCTGCTGTTCAATCCACTGATGCCACAGCCCATCCACCTTCCATCCCAGCACCCCAATGGGGTGGTGGGACTGCACGCGCTTTGTTTACATACCCCCAACCTGCTGGGTCAAACCCTCCGCTTTCGCCGGCTTTTAGGGCAGCAAGGGTTTTTTGAGAACACTGCCCAAGGGCGGCGTGCCATTTTTACCATTGGAGCGCATCTGCTGTACCTGCAGACCTCGATTGAAGAGGGTTTACAAACACTCATCCTGCGCACCCGTCATCCGCTCGAGGGCAGGCTGGATCGGGCCCAGACCCAGGGCGTGGCAATTCACCTTCTGGGCGATCCCGTCCTTGAGCCTGTCCTCGGGGATGAGAAAGGAGAACGATGAACGATGATAAGGAACCTGATTATTGTAGCCTTTTGCTGGAGTCTGCTAGCCAGTGCACAGACCGCCTACCCACTGACCATTCGGCACGATGCGGGCGAAACCACGATCGTAAAAAAGCCCGAGCGCGTGGTGGCCCTGGGAGAGGAGTTATTAGAACTCTTGATACCCCTGGGCATAAAGCCGGTTGGCTATGGTTCTAGCCGAATACAGGCTGCCCGGCCGGGCGAAGTGGTCAGCGGCCTTACTTACTACTCGCCCAGCCAGCTTGGCCCCGCCATCTATGTGGGCAACTCCATGCAACCCTCGCTAGAGGCCGTGCTCTCACTCAAGCCCGACCTAATACTGGTCTGGGGAACCTCGGAGGCCATAGAGGGCTTGAAGAAAATAGCTCCGGTACTGGCTTGGGAGTTTAACCGCGATCCGGTTACCGGGTGGCGCACGGCTTTTTTAGAAACTGCAAGGGCCCTCAATCAAACCCAGCAGGCTCAAAAAGTTCTGCGCGATTACGATGCCCAGATGCGGGTTTGGCGCGGGCGGCTGGCTCCTTTTGTGGCGAAGAACCCTCGTGTTACCTCGCTTTTTCTGTACAACGAGCAGTTTACCGGGGTGTTTGGTCCAAAGTTCAACTACTCCATCGCGCTGACCCGGTTAGGTTTTCGTCTGGCCAACGTACCGGGCGTGGAGATCAAAGATGGTTCGTATCAGCCGGTCTCGCCGGAAGCCCTTGCTACCATAAACCGAAGCAACACCGACTTTGTCCTGTACCTACGGGCCAAAACCCCCGATGGCCGGTATCCGGAACTGACCAGTGAGCGTGTGCTCAAAGCAACACAGGTGCCCTTGTACCGCTACGAGCTGGATGTGCAAGAGCCCCAGGGGGGCCCCATCACCGACCTGCGGAGGGCGGAAAAAATAGCCCGTTTGCTGTTGGGACGCTGAAAGGAGCTACATGAAGCAGGAACGAATACTGGAAGTCAGCCAGCTAACAGTTGAGTTCACCACCGATAACGGGGTGGTTCAGGCCGTGCGCGACCTGTCCTTCCACATTGATAAAGGCGAGACGCTGGCGGTGGTTGGGGAGTCGGGGTCGGGCAAAAGTGTAACCAGCTTAGCCATCATGCGACTCATACCCAGCCCGCCGGGGCGGATTGTATCCGGCCAGGTCTGGTTTCGGGGCAAGGATGGGCAGCCGAAGGATCTAATCGGTCTGACGGAAGCGTAGATGCGCCGCATTCGCGGGAACGACATCGCCATGATTTTTCAGGAACCGATGACCTCGCTAAACCCGGTCTACACCGTGGGTGACCAGATTGTGGAGGCCATCCGGCTCCATCAGGGAAAAAGCCGCCAGGAGGCCAAGGCCCTGGCTATAGAGATGCTCAACCTGGTGGAAATTCCCGATCCACACCGGCGATTTGCAGATTATCCCCACCAGATGTCTGGAGGTATGCGGCAGCGGGTCATGATCGCCATGGCGCTTTCCTGCAAGCCCAGCCTGCTGATTGCCGATGAGCCCACTACCGCGTTGGATGTGATTATTCAGGCCCAGATTCTGGAGCTGATTAACAAGCTTAAGTCGGAGATCCAGACCAGCGTGCTCTTTATCACCCACGATCTCGGGGTGGTGGCCGAGATGGCCGATCGAGTGGTGGTTATGCAGCACGGGGTTAAGGTGGAAGAGGGGGGGGTTAAAGAGATTTTCGCGACCCCTAAAGAAGCTTACACCCAGCGTCTCATCGCCTCTGTTCCACGCATTGACATGGCTAGACCGGCCCCGCCCAAACAAGAGGAGCCGCCCGTACTCCTGGAAATTGAGCACCTGCAGAAATGGTTTCCGCTACGGGGTGGCCTGCTAAACCGTGTTCAGGGCTATGTAAAGGCTGTATCCGACGTGAGCCTGAAAATACACAAGGGAGAGGTGCTGGGTCTGGTGGGTGAAAGCGGTTCCGGTAAGACCACGGTAGGCCGGTGCATCTTGCGGCTGATTGAGCCCACGGGCGGCCGCATCATATTTGATGGGCAGGACATCACCCATCTGCCAAAGCACGAGCTGCGGCCGTTGCGCCGGCGGCTACAGATAATCTTCCAGGATCCTTTCGCCAGCTTAAACCCGCGCATGACCGTGGGGGATATCCTGGCTGAGCCTTTGCTAATTCACAATACCCACAAAACAGCCGCAGCGCGCAACCAGCGGGTGGCTGAACTGCTGGAGATGGTGCAGCTCGATCCCGATATGGCCCGCCGTTACCCGCACGAGTTTTCTGGTGGGCAACGCCAGCGCATCGGTATCGCACGAGCCCTGGCGCTCAACCCCGACTTTATTGTGGCCGATGAGTGTGTTTCTGCATTGGATGTCTCCATTCGTGCAGAAATTCTCGAGCTGATCAGGGAACTAAAGAAAACCCTGGGGCTGACCTTGCTTTTCATCTCGCACGACCTGGCCGTGGTAGAGAGCATCTCGGATCGGGTGGCGGTTATGTATAGGGGGCGTTTGGTAGAACTGGCGGATGCTCACACCATCTACCGGAACCCGCAGGACGACTACACCAAGGCCCTGCTCTCGGCCGTGCCCATTCCTGATCCGACCGTAAAGCGGACGCGCGTTCCCTGGGATCCCGAAGCCTATCAGCGCAGGCTGGATACAACGCCGGCCTAGGGCTTTGTGCGGGCTGAAGGCTGAGTAGCTACCGCGGTCGCGGTGCCTGGCCCGGAATAAGGCCGATAAATCCGAGTGGAATACTTGACTTTGCAAGCCAACACCCAATAGACTTCCCTTTGCCAATGCCGCTCGAGTGCAGCACAGAAGCGCTTGCCAAAAGAGGAGCAAACAGTGAAAAAAGCAATCTTGGTGGTACTTTTTGGTTTTTTGTGTGTAGCGCTGGCCCAGGGTGCTTTTCCCCTGACCATCAAACACGACGAAGGCAGCGTGACCCTAAATAAAACCCCACAGCGCGTGGTGGTTTTGGATGAAGAAGCCCTGGGGTGGCTGACGGCCCTGGGCGTTTCCGACCGAATTGTGGGCCTGGGTAGCGCCTACCTTACGCCAGCCGATGTCGAGGCCGGGCGGGTAAAACCAGAGGTTCTGAGGAAGGGTTTTTTGGCCCGTGCCCGCCTGAACAATCCGGTGTATGTGGGTAGCTGGATCCAGCCGAACCTCGAGACCATTCTGGCTTTGAAGCCCGATCTCATCGTGCGTTTGACCTGGCAGGGCAACCAACACTACGACAAGCTCTCGGCTATCGCGCCCACCATTGGCTACCAAGAGGGGGGCGAGGGGTTCTGGCAGCGGGGGCTCCGCGACCTGGGGCGGATTTTTGGCCGCACTGCCCAGGCCGAGGCGATTATCGAGCAGGTAGCGGTAAACAACCGGCGCAACGCCGCCCGGCTGAGGGCCGCCGGTGTCTTCCAGAAGTACCCCAAGGCGGTGGTTATTGCACCTTTTGCCGGAGGGGCCAACTGGATTTACACCGGGGTACGGCTGATGCCAGACCTGCGCGAGCTGGGCTTCAAGGATGGCTTTACCCCGGAAAAGATCACCCTCAATGTCGGGGCCCCTATCAGCGATGAGGCCTTGCTCTCCTTAGATAAAGAGACCCTGGTGGTGGTGTTTCCTCCGGGCGGTCAGTACGACGGTTCCAAAGCGTTTTTTGAAAGCCCTGTGGGCAAACGCCTGAAAGACCAGAGCATTCTTTACCTTCCCGAGGCCTATAGCCCCTACAGCGGCCCGCTGGTGAGCCTGCGCAACTCCAACGACCTAACCCGGTTGATCCTGGAGAAGGTGCGCTGACGATGGTTTCTGTTCGCGTTGAAAGCAGTCTGCTGATCTCCTGTGAGCGCGATCGGGTTTGGGCTGTTCTGACCGATTTTGAGCTGGCCCCGCGTTGGATCAAAAACACCCTACTGCGCCTCGAGGGTTCTTTGTGCGAGGGGGCTGAGCTCTACTTTAGCTTCCCCAAGCACCCGCGCTTTCCTGGTAGGCTCACCCGCTTACAGCCGCCCGAGGTATTCGGCCTGAGCTTCGCTACAAGGGAGTTCTTGTTTACCTTGCGGGAGGTGGATGGTCATACCGAGGTGCACTGCTCGATGGAAACCCCGCATTATGCCAGATACACCCTCGAGAACCTGGAGCGTGGCAATCAAAAGATTTGCCAAGCCATGCTCAGGCATCTGAAAGGCTTGGTAGAGGAAACCACATGAAAAGAGCGTTGGTACTATTTGCTATGGCAGGTCTGGCTGCGACGGCGCTGGCCCAGACCTGCCAGGGCCGCCTGGTTCAGCATGCGATGGGCGAAACCTGCGTGCCCAAGGTGGCTCAGCGGGTTGTGGTGTTAGACACCGGAGAACTCGACAGCGCGCTGGCCCTGGGCGTTAAGCCGGTTGGGGCGGTCACCGCGCCGGGCCAGCCTTTCCAGGGCTACTTGCTGAGCCTAACCGAAGGAATCCAGTCGGTGGGCACCATCCAGCAGCCTAATTTGGAAAAAATACTGGCCCTGAAGCCCGACCTGATTCTCAGCAACAAGTTGCGGCATGGTCAGATTTATCCACAGCTTTCGCGCATTGCCCCAACCGTAATGGCCGAGACGGTGGGGGTGGTTTGGAAGGACAACCTGCTCCTGGTGGGGGAAGCCCTGGGGCGCAGCACCCAGGCCAAGGTGTTGCTAGCCCAGTACCAACGACGGGTCACCCAGTTGCGCAACCGCCTGGGGGGTCGTGGACACCTGCCCAGTGTGAGTATGGTGCGTTTCGTTCCAGGCCAGATTCGCCTGTACTGCAAGGCCAACTTTATTGGCACCATTCTGGCGGATATAGGCTTGCCCAGGCCCAAAAGCCAGGACAGCGACAAATTCGCCGAATTTATCTCCCAGGAGCGCATTGCCGATATGGATGCCGATTACATCTTTTATGCTGCCTATGGGGATCCCAACCAAACTGAGCTAAACGCGGTGCTAAACCATCCCCTGTGGCGCCGCTTATCTGCGGTGCAGCGTGGACGGGCCATCCGGGTTGAGGACGACCACTGGTATCTGGGTATAGGGCCGCTCGCAGCCGGCCGGGTGCTAGATGATCTGGAACGGTTCTTGTTAAGAACCCCCTAGTTTATAAGGAGACTGCGCAAACCACCCTAACTAAACGCTGACGAGCTCTATTTAGGGCTTTCCAAGGAACGACCATGCAGAGAAGACATCCCCCGAATCCGGGCTGCTCTGTACAGGTTGGGCGCACGGCGCCCGGCGGCCAGGCCCCTGGCGCCCGGGTTTTGGGGGATGTATCTGCTCCTAAGGCCATCCCGCAGGGTGGGTGCATTGGGAGCAAGCCTTTCAGGTCGTGCCAGGAACCCCGCACAACGGCTGTCAGGATACATGGGAAGAGCGTTCCCATCGAAGGTTTTACCGCAAAGGAGGTGAGTGGGTGTGGCCGCCTGAGGGCGGCCTGGGGGCGATCCCCTGTCGGTACTTGCCCAGGGGTTCTAGCGCCCCAGACCCCAATCGGATGAAGCGATTAATTTCCGGGTTTCTGTTTATTCTGGCCTCGCTGGCTGCTGCCCAGGCTTGCACAGGCCGGCTTGTGCAACATGCTTTGGGTGAGACCTGTGTGACAGGTACCCCTAAGCGGGTGGTGGCCCTGGAATGGACCTACGTCGAATACCTGCTGGCGCTGGGGGTACAGCCGGCGGCCATGGCCGATATTCGCGGTTACCATGAGTGGGTCAAGATCCCGGTTGCGCTCGACCGCAGTGTGCCCGATGTGGGTACCCGCCAGCAGCCCAGCCTCGAGCGAATTGCGGCCATTAAGCCCGACCTGATTCTGGCACCCAGCTTTCGGGTCACCCAGACCTATGGCCGGCTTTCCCAAATAGCGCCTACCATTGCTTTTAATCCGTTTCCTGAGGATGGCAGCAGCCAGTTTGACCGCGTCTTGCGGGATTTTCAGACTGTAGCAGAACTGGTGGGTAAAGGCGATCAGGGCCGCCGGGTGCGGATTCAGATGGAGACCCGCTTTGCCCAGGCTCGGCGGCTCCTCGAGCAGGCCAAGCGCAGTGGTGAGAGCTTTGTTCTGGTGCAAGCTTTTACCAGCCAGAACGTGGGCACCATGCGGCTTTTTACCCGCAACAGCATCGCTTCTGAAATTCTCGAGCGCATTGGTTTGAAAAACGCCTGGTCGGATCGCCCCCAAGTGTACGGCTACAGCACGATGGGGCTGGAAGGCCTGGCTTCTATTAAGGCCGATAACTTTTTTTACATCGTGCAGGATGATGACAACGTCTTTTTAAGCCCCAGCGTGGAGCCTTTGTGGAAGAACCTGGAACCTGTCAGGAATAACCGGGCTTACCGGCTCTCCGGTCAGACCTGGACCTTCGGCGGCCCCCTTTCGGCCGAGACCCTGGTGAACGCGGTTATCACTGCCATGTTGCGTAGGTGAGCTATGTGCAACCACACCCGGATCATCGCAAAGCTTTCGGAGTACCGCTTTGTCGGCTATTGCAACTGTTGCGACGGCATCATTCATCTGGCCTGGGATAATCTCACCCTGCACCTAGCCCCCAAGGATTTTGCCCGCCTCGAGGATTTCTTGGCCTCCAACCGCACCCTATCGGAGCCCAGGCAGGACGGTTTCCTCGAGGCCAGTCCACAGGCCCGTGCCACCCGGTTGTGGATAGGGAACGTCGGCCTTCGATTGGAGCCGCTCGAGTGGGCCGAACTTCGGCACCTTTGCTTTGTAGCCCGGCAGCGCTTGCGTCAATCCCCTCCGATGGCCCAGGGGGAAGCGGCCTGGCGCATGATCAACTGAGAGGCAGGAAAGATCAGATGAAAATCGCCATTTTTTACGGTTCCACCTACGGCAATACTGCGGCGGCGGCGGAAAAGATAAGTTTTTATCTGGGCCAGATGGGCCTCGAGCACGACCTGAAGGACATTGCCCATAGCCAGGTGGAGGAGCTGGTGGCCTACGACAAGCTGCTGCTGGGCTGCTCTACCTGGAACATCGGTGAGCTGCAGGATGACTGGCAGGCCCAGTGGAGCCGGCTCGAGCGCCTGGATTTCCATGGTAAGCAGGTCGCGCTTTTCGGCGCCGGTGACCAGCTTGGCTACGGCGATAGCTTCCAGGATGCGCTGGGTATCCTGGCCGACATGCTCGAAGAGCGCGGGGCCGAGCTGGTGGGCTTTTGGTCGGTTGAGGGATATGAACATTTCAAATCCCGGGGCCAACGCGGTGAACACTTCGTTGGCCTGGCTTTGGACGACGATAATCAGCCCCACCTGACCGATACGCGCATCCAGCGCTGGGTGGCGCAGGTGGTGCAGGAGATGGGGCTTATAGCGGGGGTTAGAGGGTGAAGGCCCCGAACCAGGGGGGTCTTCGTACCCCAGGGGTGTTGTCCCTATGAAGGCCGCACGGGCTGGCCTGAAACTCGCAATCATCCCTCTGCTAACCCTGGGGCTGGTGGTGGTCGGTATCGCCGCGCTAGGGGTGGGGGCGGTGCGCATGAGCTTGGCCGAGGTGCTGCAAGCCCTGGGCAACCTGGGAAATGCCGACGATACCCATGGCCGCATCCTCTACGATTTGCGCATGCCGCGCATCCTGGTGGGGGCTCTGTGCGGGGCTATGTTTGCTGCCTCCGGGGCCATCTTGCAGGGTGTTGTGCGCAACCCGCTGGCCTCGCCAGACATTGTGGGCGTGGCGGCTGGGGCAGGTCTGGCGGCAGTCTTTACCCTGATTCTGCTACCCCAGGCCCCGCTCTGGGCCCTGCCGGTGGGCGCCTGCCTGGGGGGGTTCTTAGCCTTTGTGCTGGTCTACCTGCTTTCTATCAGAACCGGGGAGGTGTTGCCTATACGCCTGGCCCTGATTGGTGTGGCGGTAGAAGCCTCGCTGGACGCTTTGCGTCGCTTGATTCTGGTGCGGGCCGATGATGGGGTGGCCCAGGCCCTAACTTTCCTGGTGGGTACGGTGTACGGGGCGGACTGGGAACGCCTCTGGCGGGTGCTGCCTTTTGCGCTTCTCCTTATCCCGTTGGCGCTGATCCTTCATCAGAAGCTTGACGTGCTCAGTTTTGGTGATTCCACTGCCAAGAGCCTGGGTATGCGCTTGGAGCTGGGCCGGCTGGTGGCCCTTTTGCTGGGGGTGGCCCTGGCCTCCGTGGCTGTGACAGGGACGGGCATTCTGGGCTTCGTGGGCCTGATTGCGCCCCATGCGGCCCGTTTGCTGGTGAGCTCGAGGTTCCATTTACTACTGCCGGCCTCTTTACTGCTGGGGGCCATCCTGGTGGTTGTGGCAGACACCCTGGCTCGAGGGTTGGTGCCGCCTTTAGAGATACCTGCCGGGCTGCTGACCACCCTGGTGGGTGCGCCTTATTTCCTGTATCTAATGCGAAGGGTAGGACGAGCACGATGAATCTATCCACCAATCGGCTATACCTGGGCTACGATGGACGCCTGATCGTCGAGGATCTTAATCTTTCCATTGCACCGGGGCAGATATCGGTCTTGATTGGGCCTAACGGTTGTGGAAAGTCCACAATTTTGCGATCACTGGCCCGGCTCTTACCGCCCAGGCAGGGTTCTGTGCTGCTGGATGGAAAGATGATCCAGCACCTTCCGACCAAGGTGGTAGCTAAAAAACTGGCGATACTGCCTCAGATGCCACAGGCCCCCGAGGGGCTGAGCGTGGAGCAGTTGGTGTGGTTTGGGCGCTATCCCTACCAGTCTGCCCTGGGTGGGCGCACTCAATCCGATCGGGAAGCGGTGGAGTGGGCCCTGGCCCAGACCGGCATGACGGTTTTTGCCAGCCGCGCCCTGGAGACCCTATCGGGGGGGCAGCGCCAGCGGGCCTGGATAGCCATGGCCTTGGCCCAGCAGACCCCCATTTTGCTGCTCGATGAGCCTACTACCTACCTCGACCTCAGCCACCAGCTGGAGGTGCTGCATTTGCTGGTGCGGCTCAACCGGGAGGAAGGTAAGACAGTGGTCATGGTGCTGCACGACCTCAATCAGGCCTCCCGCTTTGCTCATCAGTTGATTGTGGTGAATGGGGGGCGGGTGGTGGCCCAGGGGCTGCCCGAGGAGGTGCTGAACGAGCAAATACTCCGGGAAGTATTTGGCCTTAAGGCGCATTTCTTGCAGGATCCAGAGACCGGCCGGCCCTACTGCATTCCCTACGCCCTTGCACGCAAGGAGCCTCTAATAGTGGACGAACGAGTGGAGGAGAAAGCATGATAAACCGCCTGCTGGCGTTGCTGGTTCTAAGTGGTTTGGCCTTGGCTCAGATTCAAGTTCGTCACGATCTGGGTACCCTGAGCCTGGGCGCACCCGCAAAGCGGGTGGTGGTTTTGGAGTACAGTTTTCTGGACACGCTAATAGCTTTGGGGGTTCCCCCTGTGGGTGCGGCCATTGGAACACAGGGGGGTGATCGGGGGGTGCCGCCGTACCTGCGAAGCCGGGTGGTTGGAGTAACCTCGGTTGGCTCGAGGGCGGTGCCCAGCCTGGAAGCGATTCTGGCGTTGCAACCGCAGGTCATTATTGCCGATACCTTTGTACACAGGGACCTGATTCCCCAGCTCCAGCGCATTGCCCCGGTGGTGGCTTTTTCTTCCCGGCGAGGAAGTTTCGATGACCTGAACAAACAGGTGGTAGAAATGGGTCGCTTGGTAGGGCGTGAGGCCCAGGCGCAGAAACTTCTACAGGATCAGGAGCGCCTGCTCCTCAAAGCGCGTGCTTTTGCAAACCCCAAAGCCCCTCCGCTGCTCCTTGCGGTAGCCACCCCCGATAGTTTTACCGTGCACACCAACGAGAGCTTCATCGGCTCCCTACTAGAACACCTGGGGCGCAAAAGTCTGGCTAAACCTCAAAACAACCAAACCCAGTACCAGGTGGGATTGGAAGGCCTGGTCGCCCTCAATCCAGCCACCTTGGTGGTGTTTACTGCGCCTGATGAAACCCCGGTTGTGCGAGGTTGGGCGCGCAACCCCTTGTGGTCTCGACTGGAAGCGGCCCAGCGGGGGCGGATTTACGAGTTCGATCGAGACAACTGGACCCGCGGTCGGGGGCCCCTGGCCACCCGCTTTATCCTGGCCGAACTGATTGACAGCGGCTTGCTGGCTGATAAACCCGCTAGCGGAGCCTACAGCTTCAAGATGCCCACCCCATAAACCCATGCTCTACTCTAGAAGGTTTGCCCCAACGCTGCTGGTATATCTGCTGGCCCTAGGACTGCTGGTGCTCTCCTTTCTTTTAGCCATCTCCCTGGGGGCCGCCAACATCCCATTGGATGAGGTGTGGCGTCTGCTGTTCTACCCGGAGGGCAGCAACAACGCCCTGATTGTGCACACCTTGCGCCTGCCAAGAGCAATCGTGGCTGCGTTGGTAGGAGCTTGCCTGGGGGTGGCCGGGGCTATGATGCAAGGCATTACGCGCAACCCCCTCAGCGAGCCTGGGATTATGGGGGTTAATGCGGGGGCCGTGCTAGCTATACTGGTAGCCCTGGTTTTTTTCCCCGACCTTCCTCCATGGAGCACCGTGGTGGTGGCCGCTGTAGGTGGGGTTGGGGCTGCGGTGCTGGTCTATAGCATCACCCTGAGTGTGGGGCTTACACCGGTTCGCTTGGCCCTGGCCGGTATCGCTGTGGGTTCCATGCTGGGCGCTGCGGCCAGCTTCTTGCTGATTATCTTTGAAGACCGTACTCGAGGGGTTTTGTTTAGCCTGTCGGGCAGTGTGGCCGGCCGTACCTGGGAACACGTCTGGACGCTGCTACCCTGGGCTGTGCCCGCTTTGTTGCTGGCCCTGATCCTGTCTCATCAGGTTAACTTGCTCAGCCTTGGGGAGGATGTGGCCCGCGGATTGGGAACCAGGGTGGAGGTCATTCGACTGGTGAGCACAACCCTGGCTGTGCTGCTGGCCGGTGCCGCGGTGAGTGTGGCGGGGCCCATTGGTTTTTTGGGGCTAATGGTACCCCACGCGGCCCGGGGCCTGGTAGGCCCAGATTATCGTCGGGTGATCCCCTTGTCGGCTATTTTGGGCGCGAGTCTGATGCTGCTATCAGATCTGGCGGCGCGCCTGATTGACAAGCCGCTGGAGACGCCTGTGGGAATTTTGATTGCCGGCCTTGGGGCGCCATTCCTGGTGTATGTAGCCCGGCGCATGGCTGTGAGAGACTGATGCCGGATTCGATTAGTTCGATGCTGGAAGGCGGCGAACTTCGCCGAGCGCAGCGAGGGGTTTGCTGTGGGGTTCAGAAAGAAAGTCTCTGGAGGTCTTGGCCTTGGATGACTATTTTTTCTGAGCCCCCACTTTAATGGGCTTGGAATAAATAGACGGCCCACCTGGGGCCGTCCGTACACCGAAGCGGTTAGGGCGGGTTGATTTGCGCTTGAGCGCCGATAAAGACTAGAAAGCCAGAACCCCCTGTCCGCCGCCCCAGGTGATGGTCATGGTGCAGCCGGCTAGGTCGGGGTTGCTGGTGGTATTCACCGTTCCGCTCAGGGTAGCGGTGTTCGGCCCGCCGCTCTGCAGGATGTTCAGCAGGGTTCCAAGGTTGCTGAAGCTGAGGCTGCCGTTGCTGATGTTGCCCACGCTATAGCCGCTGCCCGACTGGGTCAGGGTGAATTGCACGTTTTCGGCCTTGGCCTCGGCCTCCCGCGGCCCCGTAGGGGGGTTATCCGAGACCGTGAGCTCAAGGCTCATGGTCACATTGATGCTGCTGGGGGGCGTGGAAGGACAGCCGCTCAGGGCAACCCCTGAAATAGCCAGGTTGTAGTTGAACCCGGTGGGCGTAACCGGAAGGCTGAGGGTGATGTCGGGGAAGGTGGTGTTGACGCTCAGACTGCCGGTGGCGGCCGGGCTGGGGCCAAGGTTAATGGAGGTTTGCTGCCCTTCCAGCCCAAAAGGGTTGTTGATGGGCGGGCTGCTGACCAGTCCACAACCAGCCAAGGCCAAAACCAAAATGCCGATGAGGGATCCTGCCCGCTTCATAAATACCTCCCGTTCGCTCTTCGGAGCAAGGAAATTGTACACCCACGCCCGGGGGGAACTTAGTTACATTTGACCAAAAAATGGGTTTTGGGGCTTTATACCAAATATTTGCTGTCTACACGGTTTTGAAGCCCTCGAAGGGCTCCTGGCAGTTGTTGCACACGTAGATGGCCTTGCACAGGGTGGGGCCAAAGGTGTTTTTTACCGATGTGTTGAGGGAGCCGCAGCGGGGGCAGGGGGTGGGGGCGGGCTCGAGCTCTATCAAAAAATCCTGCGCGCTGCTGGGTTTGGGGGGTGCAATCCCGTACCGGCGCAGGCGCTCCTTGGCCTCGGGGGTGATCCAGTCGGTGCTCCAGGGGGGGGACAGAACCGTCCGAACCTCGACCGAATCGAAGCCCAAAGCGCGGGCGGTGCGCTCGAGCTGTTCTCGGATGAGGTGCAGGGCCGGGCAGCCCGAGAAGGTGGGGGTCATGGTGATGGTGGCTTTGTTGCCCTCGATCTCCACACCCCGCACGATGCCCATCTCGACCACGTTGACCACCGGAATCTCGGGGTCGGGAATCTGGGCCAGGGCTTTCCAGACTTGCTCGGTGGTCATGTTACCAAACCTTGGCTTCGGCGTCCCAGCGGGCGGTGGACTGCATCTCGGCCAGAAGGCTCCACAGGTGCTCGGTGTGGTAGGCGCGGGAGGTGGGCTGGTAGCCGGGGTTGATGGGCAGCTTGAGGCCAGCGGCTTGCAGGTGGCGGGTGCTGTGCTCGAGCCAGCGTTCTTTTACGGGGGCCAGGTCGGGCACGAGGCCCTCGGCTATTAGCAGCTCTTCACCAGGGATGGGCACAAAAAGCTGCTGGGCATAGCTCCACTGCATCTCCAGGGCCTGCTGCAAGCGCCGGTTGGACTCCTCGGTGCCCTGGCCCAGCCGCTCGATCCAGGCCTGGGTGTGCTGCAGGTGGAAGCGCTCCTCGCGGATGATTTTTTGCACGGCCTCGGCCAGAGGCGGGTAGGTGCTGTGCCGGGCGGCCTCGAGCCAGAGCGCCTCGTAGAGGTCGAACAGGTACTGCCTGAGCATGGTGAAGGCCCAGTCGCCCTTGGGCAGCTCCACCAGCTCGCAGCAGCGGTACTCGTTGGCGTCGCGGAAAAAGGCCAGTTGGTCGGGATCGGAGCCGTCGAGCTGCTGGCGCAAACCATACCACAAGGTGGCGTGGCCCAGCTCGTCCTGCACAATGTTGGCCAGGGCGATGTCCTCTTCCAGAATAGGCCCATGGCCGACCCACTCGCTGTTGCGGTGGGCCAGGATGACCTCGTCGTCGGCCAGCGCGGTCAGTTTGGCGATCAGGGCCTCACGGACTTCACTCCTCATCTTCCACCCCCCGCCACCGTTTGTGCTTGCTGATGTGAGAACCCACCGTGGCGTAGTACTGCTGCTGCTTGTAGGTTTTATCCCTGGCCGGGGCAAACCAGCTTTCCACCGTCTCCTGGCTGGGGTCGCTCTGGTACACCTTATCGGCCGGAACAATCCACCAGGCCAGGGCCTCGCTGTCGCTGAAGCGGGCCTGGGCTTGTTGGAGGGCCTCCTCGGGCGTGCGGGCCTCCACCTCGCCCACATGGTCCACAAAGGTCATGGAGCGCTTGTGGCTGGTTTTGCGAAAGACCAGGTATCGGCAGGCCGTGCCCAGGCTGGGATCGGCTTTGGCGGTTGCCAGGCCCTCGAGAATCTCCTCTTTGGTCCAGGCGTAGACATCTTCGGCTCGAGCCACCCACATGCTCACCGCCTGGGGCCGCCGGGCAAAGACATTACGGGCGGTCAGGAGGGCGTGTTCGGGGTCGACGGCGTGCACCGAGCCCACCGCCTGATGGGGCTTGGAAGGGGTGTCCTGCTTGAAGACTTCCCAGCGGGGCCATTGTGTATCCATAAGGCCTCCTCCGCAGCGCTACACGGCAAGGGCGGCCTTTTGCTTCTTGGCGGCGTAGGCTTCCAGGGCCTCGCGCACCCAGGCCCCCTCGGCATGGGCCCGCCGACGGGCCTCCAGGCGCTCTTTGTTCATGGGGCCGTTGCCGCTCACCACCTGCCAGAACTCGTCCCAGTTGATGGGCCCGTGCCGCCAGTTGCCGGTTTGTTCGTCGTAGCGCAGCTCGGGGTCGGGGATGCTGAGGCCCGCTTCCAGGATCTCGGGCGCGTGCTCGTTGATGAACTCCTGGCGCACCTGGTCGTTGGTCTTGGTCTTGATACCCCAGCGCACCAGAATTTCGGTGTTGGGGCTGTCCTTGTCGTGGGGGCCCATCATCATCAGGGCCGGCCACCACCAGCGGTTGATGGCGTCCTGGGCCATCTGGCGCTGCTTGGGCGTGCCCTTGGCGTAGAGGAGCACCATCTCCTTGCCCTGCTTGTGGTGGAAGGTCTCCTCGGCGCAGATGCGCACCATGGCCCGGCTGTAGGGGCCATAGGAGCACTGGGCCAGCATGGTCTGGTTCTTGATGGCGGCCCCGTCCACCAGCCAGCCGATGGTACCGATGTCGGCCCAGGTGAGGGTGGGGTAGTTGAAGATGGAGGAGTACTTGGCCTTGCCCGAGAGCAGGGCTTCCAGCATGGCCTCGCGCGATATGCCCAGGGTCTCGGCGGCGTGGTAGAGGTACTGGCCGTGCCCGGCCTCGTCCTGCACCTTGGCCACCAGGATCATCTTGCGCTTGAGGGTGGGGGCGCGGGTGATCCAGGCCCCCTCGGGCAGCATCCCCACCACCTCGGAGTGGGCGTGCTGCGAGATCATGCGAATGAGCTGGCGGCGGTACTCCTCGGGCATCCAGTCGCCGGGCTCGATCTTTTCCCCGCGGGCGATGCGGGCCTCAAACTCGCGCAGGCGCTCGTTGTAGTCGGGGTCGCTGGGTACTCCGTACTTGATTGGCATATCTCCTCCCACCTACCAAACTAACGCTCGTTAGTTTTTGCTAGTTTAGCTCGAGGCGCCTCAAAAATCAAAGTGATTAACACACAGACCGGGAACGGCCGCCGTATCCATGGCCTGCTAGGATGACCCCTGTGATCCGCTACCCGATTGGACAGGTTGTGCGCATCGAATTCTGGAAATACCCGGCCCACACCCTGCACTACTGGTGGGAGGCCCGGGTTCACGAAATGCGCGAGGACGCGCTGCTGGTGCACATGCCGCTGGGCTTCGAGTTTCACCACGAGAGCAAGCAGCGGGTGCTGCGGGTGGGCCACCAGGCCTACGTTGCGTTCTTTGTGGGGCGTTGGTATTCGGGCGGCCCCGACCTGGATGCGGAGGGCAGGGTGCTCGAGTACTACTGGAACATCCAGACGCCCCCGCGCTTCGAGCCCGGGCGCATCTGGCAGTACGACCTGGAGATAGATGTCAAGTGCAAGGCCGACCACGCCTGCCAGACCTTCGACCTCGAGGAGTTCGCAGGCAAAGCCCCGCTTTACCCGGCTGAATGGGTGGAGCAGGCCCTGCGTGCGGTGCAGCAGGTTGAAGAGCACATGCGGCAGGGCGCGTGGCCGGTGCGACCCCCTGAGCCGGGGAGAGGCTGGCTCGAGCGGCTCTAACTACCCTTGACCTGAAGCCCCGAACCCAGGACAATCTACGGATATGCGAGGCCTCTCCAAGCGCGTCAAAACCATGAAGCCGTCCTCCACCGTGGCGGTTAATGCCAAGGCCCTCGAGCTGCGCCGGCAGGGTGTCGACCTCATCGCCATGACCGCAGGCGAGCCCGACTTCGATACCCCGCAGTTCGTCAAGGACGCCGCCGCCCGGGCCATGGCCGCCGGCAAAACCAAATACGCCCCACCGGCGGGCATCCCCGAGCTGCGCGAGGCCATCAGCGCCAAGTTCAAACGGGAGAACGGGCTGGATATCCCCCCCGACCAGACCGTGGTGACCGTGGGCGGTAAACAGGCCCTGTTCAACCTGTTCCAGGCCATCCTCGACCCCGGCGACGAGGTAATCGTAATTGGCCCTTACTGGGTGAGCTACCCCGAGATGGTGCGTTTTGCCGAGGGGGTGCCGGTGGAGGTCAATACCGGCCCCGAGTCGGGCTTCATTCCCGACCCCGCCGAAATTGAGCGCAGGATAACCCCCCGTACCAAGGCTATTGTGGTTAATTCTCCCGGCAACCCCACCGGGGCGGTGTACCCCAAAGAGGTGCTGGCAGCCATCGCCGAACTGGCCAACAAGCACGACTGCTACATCGTCTCCGACGAAATTTACGAGCACCTCATCTACGAAGGCGAGCACTTCTCGCCCGCCCACGTGGCCCCCGACCGTACCATCACCGTCAACGGCGCGGCCAAGGCCTTTGCCATGACCGGCTGGCGCATCGGCTACGCCGGAGGCCCCAAGGACGTGATCAAGGGCATTATCGATGTCTCCAGCCAGTCCACCACCAGCCCCGACACCATCGCCCAGTGGGCCATGGTGGAGGCCCTGAACAACGTGGAGGAAGCGCAAAAGTTCATCTCCATGGCCCGCGAGGCCTACCGGGCCCGCCGCGGCATCATTGTGGACGGCCTGAACGCCCTGGGCCTGCCCACCCCCAAGGTGAGCGGGGCTTTTTATGTCCTCTCGGATGTCTCCAAAATTGACCCCGATGAGAACAGGGCGGCCCTCAAGCTCCTCAACGAGGCCAGGGTAGCGGTGGTGCCGGGAACCGATTTTGCCGCCCCCCACCACGTGCGCTTCAGCTACGCCACCAGCGAGGAGAACATCCGCAAGGCCTTAGAGCGCATCGCCTCCATTCTGTAGAAACCCTAGCAGAGACCGCCCAGTCCTTTCGACCGCTGCGCTTGGCCTTGTCTAAAGTGAGCATCATGACCGACGGGTGATTGCGGGGTAGCTTGTTGTGTCTGTCGATCGCTAGAGCGTTGTACCGGGGTCATCCAAAGCAAGAGGCTGTCTTTTGGCATCCCAGGGCAGGCCCTTCCAAGGGGCGGTATCGCCCTCCGCTACGCGGATAACTTCGGTCGGGTTAGTTCGCCGCCTTCCGGCATCGAACTAGCCGAAATTTGTTACTTGCGAGCAACCCAGGCGCGAAAGATACTGCCGGTATCTCTGCCATAGCCGCTCAGGGCCAGACCAACCCGCCGGATCTCGAGGCGGTCGGCGCCTGGGTAGATGTCGCGAAGGGCCCGGTACAGCACGGGCTCATCGTCGAGGTAGACCTGAAACTGCCCTCCATCGCAAACGGCGCGAAGCCGGACAGGCACGCCGAAATAGAGTTTATCGGGTACATGCGTCCAGACTTTGCTGTAGGGGTCTTCGTAGCCCGCCAGGCGCAGCATGGCTACTACCGCGTGCTCGCTTTCATCAAGGGATAAGGCCACCACCAGGTGGTGCTGGGCATCCTGCCAGAAACAGACCCCGGCCCGGCTTTGCGCTTGCCGTTTCCCATTTTTTTCGGGAGGTAGGATTTCACACTCCAGATCGGCGAAGTTGGCTTGTTCCCAGGGGATGGTGTAGACGGTGCGCTCGAGGCCCGCGGCTTCAATGGTTAGCCCGCCCTCGGCAGGCATCAAGGCGCCGGGCCCCATGGTGGGCTCCCAGGTGAGCAGCAGGTTTTCGGCGGCCTGGTTGAGGTGGGGGACAAAGACCGTCTGCTGGCCTTTTACCTGCCAGGGGTGGCCCAGTTCCAGTGCGGGTGGCAGATTGATTTCCCGGGGGTGCACCTCGAGGTCGGCGGCCTGTCCTTTTAACCCCACCCCAGTTTCCTGGCCTAGACGGGGCTCGTGCAGAGGCTTTTCGCTGAAGAGTGGGCTACCGTCCAGGGTAATGTTGAGGGCCCGCCCGTCATCCAGCACCTGCACCCAGTGGGGGTCTTGGGTGAGGTATGGGTGGGGTTCACTGGCTAGCAGATATGTTTTGCCCCCGTACCGCAGATGCAGCCGAACCTCCTGGCGGCTGAGCTCGAGGGCTAGGTGGTGATCCGGGTCGCGGTAGCGCCAGATGAGGCTGGCCGGTGCTGTAAGCCGCACATGGAACAGCCCCCCTGGTTCCCTGGGAGTCAGTAACATACCCGGCCCTTCCAGCCGCCAGACCCCCCCCAGGGCGGCTTTACGACCCAGCTGGGGCTGTGGGTCTACAATCAGGGCTGTACCGTACCCTTGCCATTCAGGCACGTGCACCACCCGCACCCCGTACACGCGGGTATCGGCCTGGCCTCCATTTTCCCCCAGGATGGACTGGTGGATTCCGGCGTACAGCACCGGTGTGCCCAGATCGTAGGGATCTATAGCCAGCGGGCGTAGTCTGGGCAGTGCGGGTAGGTGTCGGTGACCTGCGCTGGATCCAGCGTAAAAGATGACCCCTTTCGCACGGAGCACCGAGAGGAAATAGATAGGGATGTTTGGCATGTCCAAAAGCAGATGCTGCAGTCCTTGCACCGTTGCGGCACACAGTCTACCGTTGGCGATGGGATGCCCTTGCATTACGAATGCCTGGCCGGCCTCGAGGGGCCGTGCGGGTGCGGGGTGATCAAACCAACCCACCGCCAGATTTTCTTGCAGCAGCGTGGATGAAAAATGTGCCTTGAAGGGGCTTTTGAGACTGGGGTGGGGCTGTCTTCTGGAGGGGTGCTGTGCAGCTTCGAGGGGCTGGGAGAAGGTTTGGGAGTTGTTGTGGCCGTTGAGCATGAAAACCCCAAAGGCCAGGCCGGCCTGGGCTGTGAAGGGCCCATAGGCGATGCCCTGCCGGCCCCAGCCAGGGGTGTCCAGTGGTGCGAAGCGCAGAGCGCCCGACTCCACTGAGATTTTGGCCTCGGCATCTACCCCCAGCCGGATGACCCCGCAGTCGCTGGTACTACCAACCACTTCACCGTACAACACGTCTTTGGTAAAGCGATCCTGAATCTCGTGAAGCGAAGGTTTGAGGCTTTTCATTTGAAGACCACGTGATAAGACTGTATCTAACTGCCCATAACACCGACGTAAAGCCAGGGGAACACAGCCCTTAAACGTAAGCAATTTTCCACGTTACTTGCCTATGCAAGGCCATCGAGTACGAAACGATGTGGTAACGCATGCAGATAACGAAAGCCTGCGGTTGACCCGGCCCTCGTGTACGCTTAAGTCATGCGGCTCAGGATGAAATTCTGGCTCGAGTCCGATTCGGGTGGCTTTGTGCTGGGCCCTGGAACCCTACGCCTGCTGCAGGCAGTTGCTGAGCAGGGCAGCCTCAAGGCCGGGGCTAAGGCAGTTGGGCTAAGCTACCGCACAGCATGGGATCGCCTTAGGCAAGCCGAGACCGGCCTGGGGTTTGCTTTGCTCGAGCGCTTCTCGGGCGGTGAGGGGGGCGGCGGCAGCGCCCTTACAGCGGAGGCGCTGGAACTGATTGAGCGGTATCGAAGCTTTGTTTTCAGCGTGCAGGGGGTGCTCGAGGCTCGCTTTCAGGAAGCCTTTGAAGGCTGGAAAGGGGAGGGCCGGAAATGAAAAATGTAAAATAAATATGTAGCATATAACCATTTTTATCTAGACACTACGTGCATAAATCTGCAATAGATTGCAAACTGTTGATTAAAAATAGAACATATGATACATTGATTATGCCAGACGCTTCATGTAGCTCCCCGGTCGCCAGCCGGGGATCCTCCTTTTAGAGCGTTTCCTACGAATACCCCGCTAAAGCGTATTTTGACCGGTGCTCACCGGCCAGACTGCTGGATGGGGGACTTCAGAATTTCGGGGTGAGGGGTGGCTACCACAAACTTTCCCCCCGCCTGGAGATAGGCCTCGAGCACCGGGGGGATCTCGTCGGGTAGGTGATCTAGTAGCAGCAGGTAGTCGGGTCGGGCTTCCAGCAGCTTTTTTGTCCCGTGAATGGGGATATGCACCCCGGCTAGAAAGCGCCCTTGTGTGTTGACATCGCGATCCACTACAAAATCGATAACCTCGTGCCCCAACCCAGCGTAGTTGAGCAAGACCATGCCATGGGTGCTGGCTCCAAAGGCAGCCACCCTCCGCCCGCGTGCGCGCAGCTCGGTGAGCAGGGCAACCAGGGCTTCGCGTATCGCGGCGATGTGGGAGGCAAACTCGAGGTAATAGATTGAATCGGTCAGACCAAGCTGCTGTTCTTTTTTTAAGTACCGGTCTACCAGTGTTTCGGCTGGTTGGTTTTTGCCAAGGAAATATCGTAGGTGGCCTGTGTTTAGTTCTTCGAGTGCCACGGCCCGCAAGCCGTGGCGGCTGGCTAGTTGGTGGAGGGCATGCACCGAGAAGTAGTGGAGCCGGTGGTGTGCAAACTGCGCAAACTGCCGGGCCTCGAGCAGCGCACGCACATAGGGCAATTCCAGCACGACCACGCCCTCTGGATCGAGCAGGGCAGCCAGGCTTTCAAACAGGCTGTTGAGATCACTGTAGTAGGTGGGTAGCTGATTGGCCAGAATTACCGCGGCCCGCAACCCCTCTTCGAGCAGCGCCTTAACGTAGCTGCGATTGAAAGGCTCCTCGCGGATATGAATGCCTTTGCTGGATGCTGCTCTGGCCCGCTCAGGGTGGGGCTCGAGGTAAAACACACGGGCCCCGGCCTGTGCGATTTCCTGTAGCTGCAGCGGATTGCTGCCTTCCAGCGCCACAGCCACCGTCTGGGGGCCGATCCGGTGGCTGTTTGGCAAGGTTTCCAGCAAGCTTTCCGCCCATGGCAGAGGAGCCGCCGGGGGGTTCTCGAGGGTATCGCCGGCCAGCTGTACCAGGCTGCAACGCTGACAAAAGGCGACCTCGAGGCTGCCGCGTTCTTCAGGGATGGCTAGTTGGTGGGCGCTCAGAATGCTTGTGAAGGGAATTCTTCCCAGACTGAGAAAAAGCATCAGCTCACCTGAACCACACGAGCGGCAGGTCTTGAGTTTTTTCATGCCAGTCCCCTGATTTGCATATCTGTATGGCGAAAAGGGTACCTATCCGGCCGTGATTGGGCCGTTATCGAGACCTGGCTTGCTTCGCTTGGAGGGTTGGGCTGCTTCGTTAAGGGTGGTTGTGGCTGTTATGACTTGTCCAACGCACCTGTAACGGATTGCTTAACGAAGCAAACCCCTTCTAAAGCAGAAAGTCTTTGAGGGCCTGTAGGGTTGGGCCGATAACCTGCACCTGGGTGGGGCGGCTGTGGAGTGACTGCAGCGCCTGCTCTTGGGGGGGGTGCTGGCCCAGGGCTTTCAGCACCACATCGGGAAACTTGGCCGGATGGGCACAGGCCAGGCTGATAAGGGGGGTGGGGTGGGCGGTCTGCTGGCGGTAGCGAGCCTGGGCCTCCAGGCCAACGGCTGTGTGTGGGCAGGCCATGTAGCCGGTGGCCTCGTAGGTTTTTTGCATGCGCTCGAGGGTGGCTTCATTCGAGACCGTGGTGCCCCAGACCCAGGCGCGCAGCTTTTCCGGCCCCAGCAGGGTGTACAGGCGCTCAAAGTTGCTGGGCGAGCCCACGTCCATGGCGTTGGAAAGGGTGGCGATGGTGGGGTGGAACTGGTAGGCCTCGGCCTTGCCCTGCAAAAAGTCGGGGAAGAAGTGGTTGTCGTTGTGGGCCGCGATGAACCGGTGGACGGGCTGCCCCATTAGCGCAGCCAGGATTCCGGCCGTCAGGTTGCCCAGGTTGCCGCTGGGAACGCAAAAACTGATCTTCGATGGCGATGCCTGGCGGTGTAGTTGGGCAAGGGCCCACAGGTAGTAGAGGGCCTGGGGTAGCAGGCGCCCAATGTTGATGGAGTTGGCGCTGCTCAGGGGCAGGTGGGCGAGTTCGGGGTCTACGAAGGCCTCCTTGACCATACGCTGGCAGTCGTCGAAGGTGCCCTCCACCGCAAAGCTGCGCACGCCGGGGCGCTGGACAATGAGCTGGCGCTCCTGCACCTCGCTTACCTTGCCCTTGGGGTAGAGCAAGACCACTTCGATGTTTTCCTGCCCGGCGAAGCCATCGGCCACGGCGCTGCCGGTGTCGCCCGAGGTGGCTACCAGGATGATGCGGTGCTCATTCCGCTTACGCAGGAAATACTGCATCAGGCGGGCCATGGTGCGGGCCCCAAAATCTTTGAAGGAGAGGGTGGGGCCGTGGAAGAGCTCGAGCACGTACAGGTCGTCCGATAGCTTTACCAGCGGACAGGGGAAGTTCAGGGCATCGTGGAGGATGGCTTCCAGGTCGGAGATAGGAATATCCTCCTTAAGCCATTCCCCCAGGACGGCCACCCCCACCTCGGCGATGGAGCGGGCGCCCAACCAAGCCTCCGGCGCAATTTGGGGAATGCGCTCGGGGATGTACAGCCCCCCATCGGGGGCCAGCCCCTGGAGCAGGGCTTCCTCGAAACTTACCAGGTTTTTATGGGGGTCGCGGGTGCTGTAGTAGCGAACCATGATGGGTATTTATGATAACTGGAAGCCCCATGCCCCTTCGAACTGCTCAATTGTTGCGCTCCTGAGCGGTTGGGGCCTGGGGTGATACCAGATTCGGTTAGTTCGTCACCGAATGGTGGCGAACTAACCCGACCGAAGGGAGTGGTGCAAACCGCAAAGATACGGGCTTTCGGCCTGCGGGTGTGCATGGGTAGCTCCGGCAGGTAAAACGCCTGCCAAAGGCCTTATACCTCCTCGAGCTTTTCTGCTTCCTGTGCCGGTATCGGCGCGGCTGTCGGTATGGGCAGGTGGCCGGGTGTGCCAAGCAGCACCCGGTACAGGTCGCCCAGCACGGCGCTGGCCGTCACACCCCCGCCGGCGCCGGCCCCGGCAAAGACCAACTGCCCTACCGGCTCGCCCCTATAGACCATGGCGTTGCGCCCACTGCCCATGGTAACCAGCGGGTGCGACTCGGGCAGGCGCACCGGGCGTACCGCCGCCACCCATTCGCCATTTTCGGGGTAGAGGCTGGCCACCAGCTTGATGGCGTGGCCTTCGGCCCGGGCTTGCCGGAGCAACTCCGGGGTGAGGTGCTGGATGCCTCGAGTGCGCTGCAAGACCTTTTCCCAGGAGAGCCCAGGGTCTACCGTGAGCCGCCCCAGCACGCAAATCTTGTGGGCCGAGTCAATGCCGCCCACATCCAGGTTGGGGTCGGCCTCGAGGTAGCCCAGGTCGCTCGCTTCCTTGAAGGCCTGTTCATAGGTAGCGCCCTCTTCCATGCGCCGGATGAGGTAGCTGCAGGTGCCATTCACGATGCCGTGCATCTCCAGGGTCTGGTTGCCCCACAGGCTTTGCAAGGCGCCGATGATGGGCGTTCCGGCCATCACACTGGCCTCGTAATACAGGTCGCCCTGCTCGGCGTATTCGCGCAGCTCGTTCCAGCGCTCGGCCAGCAGGGCTTTGTTGGCCGTGACCACCGGCAGGCCCATCTCCAGGGCCTGCAAGACCAGGTCGCCGGCGGTGGTGGTGCCCCCGGCCACCTCCACCAGCACGTCTATATCGTCCAGGAAACCCTCAGGGTTGTTGGTCAACAGCCTCGAGGGAATGCCAGGGCGGCTTTTCTCTATGTCGCGCACCAGCACTCGAGCCAGCTCGACCCTAACGCCCAGCGCACCAAAGCGGGCCTGGTGTGCAGGCAAAAGCTGTGCAAAAGCGCTCCCGACCGTTCCGCCCCCCATCAGGGCCACACGCACGGTTTCCATAGGGGTAAGCCTACCGTTTCGAAAAGCGGAATGCCAGCCTCTGGTGTGGGGGTTGGTCTAATACCAGATTCGGTTAGTTCAGCACCGGAAGACGGCAACCCAACCCGACCGAGGTTATCCGCGTAGCGAAGGGTGAACCGCCCCTTGGAAGGGCGTGCGCTGGGATGCGAAAAGATAGCCCCTGCAGGTCTTTGCTTTGGACGGCTGGCTTTTTGAATCCGAGATGATCTGCCCGAACACTCCACGACGGCAGCGGGAGCCGCTCAAGCAGATGTTGATTGGGAAGACGTGGTTGCGTTGAGCGCCTTTAGCACGGCCTGGGCGCTGCGCTTGTCGAGGCCTGGCAGCTTGGCCAGTTCCTCCACGCTCATGGCCTTGAGCTCTTCCAGGGTGGAGAAGTGGTTCATCAGGGCCAGCTTGCGGGCCGGGCCAATGCCCTTTATATCGTCGAAGATGCTCTTGAGGGCTTTCTGATTGCGCAGTTTGCGGTGGAACTCCAGCCCGTTGCGGTGGGTCTCGTCGCGCTGGTAGATGAGCAGCTGCAGCGCAGGATGGCTCAGTGGCAGGGCGATGGTTCGGCCGTCAGGCAGAACCAGGGTTTCTTCACGCTTGGCCAGCCCCACCAGCGGGATCTCCAGCCCGGCCTGCTGCAGGGCTTTTTGCGCGGCCCGCACCTGGCCCAGTCCGCCGTCAATCAGGATCAGGTCGGGGATGGGCATCTGCTCGGCCAGGCTGCCGGTGAAGCGCCGGAGGATGGTCTGCTCCATGGAGAAAAAGTCGTCGGGCTGGCCCTTCAGGCCCCTAATTTTGATGCGGCGGTACTCGGCTTTTTTGGGGCGACCCCCTTCAAAAACCGTGATGGAACCCACCACGCTCTCGCCCAGCAGGTTGGATATGTCGTAGCCCTCGATGCGGTAGGGGCGGCGGGTGAGCCCCAGCACCTCCATCAGCCCCTTGAGGCCGGGGTGGTCGCCCTTGCGCTCCAGTAGCTTGAGTTCGGTCTGCAAGGCGGTCTGGGCGTTGTGCTGGGCCAGCTCGATCAGGCGGGTTTTTTCCCCGCGCTGGGGGACGCGCACCTCCACCTTGCGCCCCTTGGAGCTCAGGAAGGCCGAGAAAGCCTCCTGCGCTTCTAGCTCGAAGGGGAGCAGCACCAACGGGGGTAGGGGGGTGGCTTCCAGGTAGTAGTCGCGCAGGAAGGCTTCCAGCAACTCGGCGTCGCTGGCCTCCTTGACCCCCTCCACAAAGCGGCTGATGCGCCCCAGCATCTGGCCCCCGCGCACCTGGTAGTGCTGGATCAGGGCATAATCGCCGGCCCGGGCAAAGCCCAGGAAGTCCAGGTCGCCCAGCTCGGGGTCGTAGGCTTGCTGGTCGGTGCCGAAAAAGCTCTTCACCGCGCTGATCTGGTCGCGGATTTCCGCGGCCCGCTCGAAGTCCTGGTTTCTGGCGGCCTGGCGCATCTGCTGCTCGAGGCTCTCGTACAAGGCCTCAATTTTGCCGTCCAGCAGGTTTTCCACCTGCTGCACAGCCATCTGATACTGCGCCGGGTCGGCCTGGCCCACGCAAGGTGCCAGGCAGCGGCCCATGGCGTGGTTCAGGCAGGGGTAGCGCCTTTTCTTGAAGGGGTAGCCGGAGTTTTTGCGCAAGGGGAAGAAGCGATCCACCAGGCGCTTGATGCGCCGCACCACCGAAGCCTCGGGGAAGGGCCCCCAGTAGCGGGCCCCGTCGTCCTGCACCCGGCGCACCACCATCAGCATGGGCCACTCCTCCTGGGTGAGCTTGAGGAAGGGGTAGTGCTTGTCGTCCTTCATCAGGACGTTGTAGTGGGGGCGGTGGTGCTTGATGAGATTGGCCTCGAGCAAAAGCGCCTCCACCTCGTCGCGCACCACGATAAAGTCGAGGTGGGTGGCCTCCTGGCAGATGCGCAGACCCTTGCCCTCGGCGTGGAAATAGCTGGTCACGCGGGCCTTGAGGTTTTTGGCCTTGCCCACGTAAATGATGTGCTCGCCGGTTTTCCAAAGGTATACGCCCGGCGTTTCGGGGAGCGGGGGTAGGTCTTCGAGCCGCATCTGAGCCCTATCCTAGTACAGCCCTGCGGGCTTTGTGTGACCTGGTGCTGCTCACGAGAAACCTCACACCCTGGCTCGTTGCAGTAGGCGGCGGATAAGCGTTTTCCGTGGCGACCCCGGATATTGAAGGTATGGCCTGGAGCTGCGCGGGGCCGATTTTAGACTTTATGCCCCCAAACCGATAAACTAAGGGCCATGAGTGCTGCGCACGACCACCATGATCAGATGCTCTACCAGGCCTGGGTGCAGGTGATCGAATGGATGAAGGAATACGCTGCCGAAAAAGGCGTGCAATTTAGCAAAGAGTCCGACTTCCCCGACTTCATCTACCGCATGGAGCGCCCCTACGAACTACCCACCACCATGATGGCGGTTTCGCTTTCGGACGAGCGAGGTGAACCCTTCTTTTTCGCCTCGGTCTCGCCCCGCCATGCCAAGCTCAAGCACGTGGCGTTCCGGGTGCCGGGTGGGCATGTGCACTACCACGCCCACTGGGAGGAAGGCCAGGGGTTGGTGCTCGAGGGCAAGTTTCCCCTTACCAAAGAGAAGCTCTACCAGATGGCCGACCGGGCCAGGGTTGCGCTGGTGCGGACATAGCGGAAAGCCTGTCAGGGTGCCTGGCTGGGGTTTATCGGGGATTGCCTGGCCTCCTTCCAAACAGCCCTGAGCCGGCGCCAAACGGTAAACCCCAGCAGGGAGGTAATTCCAGCGGCGGTAACCCCTATAACCAGCGGGCTTACCTTCTGCACCTGCATGGCCAGCAGATTGAACAGCAGGGTCACAATCCACAGGGTGATGGTGGTGCGGCGCTGCGAGAAGCCCTGGGCCAGGAGTCGGTGGTGGATGTGGTCTTTGCCTGGGGTGGACAGCGGGTTTTGCTGCCTGAGTAGCCGACGAATAAACACCTGGGTGGTGTCCAGGATGGGCAGCAGCAAGAAAAGCGCGGTGGGAACCAGGGAGAATGCGGTGGTCACTTTGAGGCTGCCCAGCAGGGCCGTGGCCGCCAGAACGTAGCCGAAGAAGTAAGCCCCGGCGTCGCCCATGATGATTTTTGAAGGATAAAAGTTGTGTCGCAAGAAGCCAAGCGCGGCCCCTGCAAGCGCGGCCAGTACCAGCGTAGCTGCAGCCCACTGAGGGTTCTGGGCCGAGACCGCCAGCAGGCTCATGGCGGTGATAAAAGCAATACCGCCGGCCAGTCCGTCTATGCCGTCCATCAGATTAATTGCGTTGGTGATACCAATGACCCATACCACCGTTAGCATCACGCCCCAAAAGGGGTCGAGCGCGGTGCCGAAAGCAGCGTGAAAGCGGATGTCCACCGCAACCAGCAGCAAAGCGGCGAGTAGTTGTACTAGAAGCCTAAACAGCGGTGGCAGGCCAAACTGGTCATCCACAAAGCCCACCAGCACCAGGATGGCCCCACCCAGCAAAATGGCCAGCACCTGCACCTGTACTTCCTGAATCAGGATGGGGCGTAGGGTGGTGGCTACGATTAAAGCAGCGACCACGCCCGAAAAGATCGCCAGGCCGCCCGCGTTGGGCAGGGGTTCTTTGTTCAGGCGGCGGGCATTGGGCTGGTCGGCCCAGCCCACTTTGAGGGCAAACTGCCGTACCCTGGGCATGAACCGCCAGGTGACCACCCAGGCCACCACAAAGGTAAAAACCACGATGAGCCAGCCCGAACCGCTGGGGTTGGCAATGCCAATGGACTTCAGAAACTCGATCATCCCAATTGACCCAGCCTACCGCGAATGGGTGAGGAATGTAACTGCCTTACCTGGTTCCGTAGATTCGGTCGCCGGCGTCCCCCAGGCCGGGCACAATATAGCCGTGGTCGTTGAGGTGGCTGTCCACCGCGGCGACCACAATCTCCACGTCGGGATGGGCTTCCTGTACACGCTTAATCCCCTCCGGGGCAGCGATGATGCTCATCAGTTTGATGTGGTGGGCCCCTTTGGACTTCAGTATCGAAAGGGCGTGCACGGCGCTGCCTGCGGTGGCCAGCATGGGGTCGGTGAGGAAGACCCGCCGCTCGGCAATGTCGGAAGGCAGCTTGCAGTAATACTCCACCGGCTGCAAGGTGTTGGGATCGCGGTAAAGGCCAATGTGGCCCACTTTGGCCGCGGGAACCAGCTTGAGAATGCCATCTACCATAATGAGGCCAGCCCGCAAAATAGCCACCACAGCCAGCTTTTTGCCCGAAAGCATATGGGCGGTCATGGTGGTAAGGGGGGTTTCGATGGTGACCGGGTCGAGCTCGAGGTCGCGCATGGCCTCGTAGGCCATGAGCATGGTGACCTCTTCCATGAGTTCGCGGAACTCTTTGTTGCCGGTGTTCTTATCGCGAATGATGGCCAGCTTGTGCTGTACCAGGGGGTGATCTACCACGGTCAGTTTCATGCTCAGTGAATCGTAACACCGGGGCAAGGGTGGGGGCAAATATCAGGTCAGCTCCGGGCGAAACTCCTGGTAGAACCGCAGGGCTTTGGGCATCTTGTCGGCGACGGCGGCCTCGAAGCCGGCGGGTTCTTTGGTGCGGAACCAGTGCATGTCGTGCAGGTAGGTGAGGGGAACCCAGAAGCGCAGACGGCGCCACAGGGCTTGCGGCTCTGGGTAGCACGACACGATGTATTGCAAGGCGGCCAGTGCCTGCGCTTCGCCCAGCATCACCAGGGTTCCGGTGGTCAGGATGGCCAGGTCGCGGGCGGGGTCGTCGGGCTGGGCCCGTATCCAGTCCACCACCAGGGCCTCCGGTACTCCCTGGGCCTCGGGGTGCTTGAGGAGAATGTTGCCCGCGTGGGGATCGCGGTGGCAGAAGGCCTGGGGGGTTCCGGCCACTTCTTCGATATGCTCCCAAAGCCAGCCGACCAACTGCCGGGCCTGGGGCAGGTCGTGCAGGGTGCGACCAAACTGCTGGAGGCGGTTTTGCAGGCGGGTGCGGCTGACCACGCCGGGCTCCGGGATGGCATGGAGCCGCATGAAAAAACGGGCCAGCTCCTCCAGGGCGGCCTGACTGAAGCGCTCGGGGGTGAAGTTGGCCCCCGGATAGCGTCGGGTGACCAGGATGCCGTGCTGGTTGAGGTTGTAGGTCTCCACCACCCAGTCGCCCAGCCCGGCCTTGGTCATGTTGAGGGCCTCGAGCCGCGCGGCGTAGATGCCGCCGGGTTGGGAGGTGGGGGGATACACTTTGAATACCAGCCCATCGCCGGCGAAGGTGCGGGCCTCGCCGCCCCCGGCCAAGGGGGTCAGGCGCATCTGATAGCGGGCCTCGAGGGCCGGTAGCATCTCCACCTTGCACAGGATACCCGCACCGGGTCAGTCCGAGGCAACCTGCGGGGGTGGAACGGAGGGTTCGACCTTGGAGGGCGGCGTGTGGGCCAGGGTTTTGGGCCAGGGGAAACGAGACATCCAGAGGGCCGCCGAGAGGGTGAGCAGACCCATAACGGCCACGCCAAAGCGGGCCCCCAGGGTGTCGATCAGCAGGCCTGAAATGTAGGCTCCCAGCGGGCCGGAGCCCAGCAGAACCATCGAGTACACCGACATTACCCGGCCCCGGATGCGGTCGGGGGCCAGGAGCTGCACGGTGGTGTTGGAGTTAATCAAGGTGGTGATCATGCCCAGGCCGGCCAGGCCGAAAATAAAGGCCACCCAGGCTGGGGGAAGTGGCAGGGCCAGACCGATCAGGGCCAGGCCCAGCAAGCCGCTGCCCAGCACAGCCCGCAGGGGGCGGGCTCTGGAGGCCAGGGCCTGGATGAGGGCCGCCACAATAGAGCCGAGCCCCACCGCCGACATCAGGAAGCCAAAGCCCTGGGCATCGAGCCCCAGCTCGAGCCGCGCGTAGGCCGGCACGATGGTCTGAAAGTTCATGCCCAGGAGGCTGGTCAGACCCACCAGCACCACCACCTGCCGCACCAAAGGATGCCCCCAGACAAAATGCATGCCCTCGAGGGCCTCTCGCAAGACCCCATCGCGCTTGGCCTCCACTTTGGGATTGGGCACCCCAAACAGCACCACAATGAGCGGCAGGAAGGAGAGAGCGTTGGCTAGATAGCTCCAGGACAGGCCGAAGCTTGCAATTAGCAAGCCCGCCAGGGCCGGGCCCACGAGCCTCGAGGTGTTGAAGCCAAACGAGTTGAGGGCAATGGCCCCCGGATAGCGCTCTTTACCGGCCAGCTCCACCGTGAAGGCCTGCCGTACCGGCAGGTCGGCGGCGTTGAACATGCCGTATAAGAAAGCAAACACCAGCACATGCTCGTAGCGCACCCAGCCACCAGCGATGAGCACAAACATGCTCAAGGCCAGCAAGGCCATGCCGCCCTGGGTGATAAAAAGCAGGTTGCGGCGGCTGTAGCGGTCGGAGAGCACGCCCGCGGGTATGGAGAACAACAGCGAGGGTAGAAACTGCAAGGCCACCACCAGACCCAGCCGCTCGGCGCTGTTGGTGAGCTCGAGCACCAGCCAGCCCTGGGTGGCGGTCTGCATCCAGGTGCCCAGCTGGGAAAGGAACAGTGCGATCCAGTAGGTGCGGTATTTGGGGTCACGCAACAAGGCTAATGCAAGCACCCGCCCATCATACTCCTAAACTGACCCGTGGGTCAGTTTAGACCGGCCCTGGCCGATCACGCCGTGGTAGGGCTGCTGAAACTGACGCCGGGTGCTGACCGAGATTCGCTCCGGATATTTTTTTGATGCCCAGATGGTCAGAAGCACCGCGGAAGGGCCCCCGAATGGATAGACTAAGATTATGTTGACGCTCATGCGCCGGGGTGGTTTTCGCTTTTACGTTAAGTCGGGCAGTGCCCAGGAAAAGCCACACATCTTTGTAACCCGCGACGGGGACACCTGGGCCAAGTTCACCCTGAAGCCGGTGGGCGTGGTGGCCAACAACGGCCTGGCCCGCAACGAGCTCACCCGGCTGCAGGGGATGGTAGCCGACCTCGAGCCCCAGCTTTTGCAGCTCTGGTGGGAGTACGCCATCACCCAGGGGGTCAGGCCCGAGGCCGAGAAAGAAAACAAACACGGGCTCGCCCCAACCCCTGCTGCACCGCTCGAGCCCAGCTGCGAACCGGCGGCGCTCGAGGTGGTTTGGGGCAAGGGAAGCTCTTAGGCTGCCAGCCAAAGCTGTAACGACCTGCCCTCTGATACCGGATTCGGTTGGTTTGGCGCCTTCCGCCGGCGAACCAACCCGACCGAACTTATGCGCGGAAGGAAGTGCTCTGGGATTCAAAAAGATGGCCTCTGAATGTTTTTTGTTTGAAGATTATCTTTCCGGTATAATACCCTGCTACTGCCCATGATTCAGGTGTTCACCGGTGATAGCTTTCTGGCTCGAGAAGCCTTGCTCCAGGAGGCCGGCTTGCAGGGCCTGTCCCCCCGCCTGATGCCCCCGGAGCCGGCCCTGGTGGCCCAGGAGGCCAGCGGCGGGCTGTTTGGCCCGGGCGGGGCTCTGGTGGATCTGCGCGACCTCAGCGAGGCCGAGTGGAAGCCCCTCCGGGAGGTGCTGGAAGGCCTGCCGCCCGATGCAGTGGTGTTGCTGCTCGACCCCCGGCCCAGCGCGGTGCGCAGCAAGTGGTACGCCGACAAAGCTCAGAAGCGCGACCACCCCACCCCCGGCCCCAAGGAGATGACCAACTGGGTGGTGAACCGCGCCCGCCACTACGACCTGAAGCTACCAGGGGCGGTGGCTTCGTACCTGGCGGGTCTGGTGGGTGGTAAAGGCAGCGCCGAGAACCCGGCCATGGGCCTCGAGGCCCTCGACCAGGAGCTGCGCAAACTCTGCCTGGTCACGCCCCCCATCACCCTGGAGAAAGTACAGGCCCTGGTCGCTCTGGATACCCCCATCTCCGGCTTCGACCTGGTGCGCTCGATTACCGAAGGAAAAGCCACCCTGGCCTTCAAGATTGCCCGTGAGCTCCTGGAGCGGGGGGAAGACCCCTTGCGTATTCTGGGTGCGCTCTCCTGGCAGTACGTGCGGGTGGCTAAAGCCTGGGCCTTGCTGCAGGACGACCCCCTGATGGGGGAGGGGGTGGCCGCCAGCGCCCTGGGCATGCACCCCTACGCTGCCAAACAAACTTTGCTACTGGCCAAAAAATTGTCGGGCAGTGCGGTTACCTGGGCCCTGGAGATCCTGATAGAGGCCGAGGAGGCTGCCAAAACCGGCCGGGACATGCGCCTAGCCCTGGAGCGGGCCATCGTGGCGCTGGCGGGTATTCACCGGCCCGCATCGCGCTAAGTAGCCGTCGCGATCAAAAACGCCACATACGCCACATACAGCCCCAGGAAAACCCCGCCCTCCCTGCGCCCCAGGCGAAACCCGGTTGCCAGAAACGGCCACAGCAGCACACTGGCCAAAAGCATCACCCACATATCGCGCTGAATCTTCTCCCAGGGTAGGCCCACAGGCTGGACAAGGGCCGTGATCCCCAGGATGCCCAGGATGTTGAAGATGTTGGAGCCCACAATGTTGCCCAGTGCGATATCGGGCTCTCGGCGCAGGGCGGCGGTGATGGAAGCGGCCACCTCCGGCAGGCTGGTGCCCAGGGCCACAATGGTCAGGCCGATGATGAGTTCAGGCACCCCAAAAGCCCGGGCCAGCTCCACCGCCCCCAGGGTCAGCAGGCGGGCCCCTACCCCCAGGAGCACCAGCCCCAGCACCACCCCCGCGTAGGCCGGCCAGCCGGCCCTGGGGGGTTGGCCGTACTCCTGCTCGTATTCTTGTTGTACCTCGGCCATCTCAGTTGCGCCGCTGCGGTATAAAAACCAGATGTACAGGCCCAGCAGGCCCACCGAGAAGAGCGCCTCCCCACGGGTGATCTGCTGGTCGAAGTATAGGAAGACAAACAGCAGCAAGGTTGCGCCCAGCATGATGGGCACCTCGCGCTTGATGAACTGGGCCTGGGAGCGGATGGGCACGATCAGGGCGGTGAGGCCCAGGATGAAGAGGATGTTGAGAATGTTTGAGCCCACCACGTTGCCGATGGCGATGGACGGGCTACCCGAGAGTGCAGCGGCCAGGCTGGCGGCCAGCTCGGGGCTGCTGGTGCCAAAGGCCACCACCGTCAGGCCCACCACCATGGTGCTGATGCCCCAGCTGCGGGCCAGTATCACCGCGTTTTTGACCAGCGTTTCGCCCCCAAAGTACAGCAGTACCACGCCGCTGGCGATCAGCAACAGATTCAATGCCAACTCCATGCCGAGTAGGGTAGCAAAAATTAGGTGTCTGCGTATAACCTTTCGAGCGCGAGGCTTTCTTCCTGGCTAAGGCCGTATAGCCGGGATGTTGCCTGGTTGCAGGCCTGCACGTCGCGCTCCTGGGCGGCCTCGAGGAGGGCCTGTCGAATGGGAGGGGGCACCTCGCTCCAGGGTGGAATGCGGATGCGTCGCAGATACTGGGCCTGAAAGCGGAGATACCCCCCGCGCATCTGGGTTGAATAGGCTGCAACAAACAGATGGGCCACCGCCGACAAGAGCACCGCCTGGAGTGCGCGCAGATCCCACGATTCGGAGGTTATGTAGTAAAGGTTGTGGTGGGGGTACAGGCACCCCTCCTCGAGCACCACGTGGGGCCGGCCTTTGATATCGGGGATGAGGAGCTTGGGCGTTCTGGCCAGGGAGGGTACGATCCGGTCGATGGTGCGGTACCACCTATCCGGAAAGCGCCGGGCGTAGTGCCGTCCGGCTATGACCTCCCGGCGCGCTTCCAAATAGGCGCGCAGCCGAGGGTAGCAGCGCAGATCAACGAGCTCACCCGTCTCGCTAAAGGGGTTGATGAGGCCCTGGCCGCCCCACCGCACCTCACCCGAGCAGATGTCCTGGGTTGTGACCAGGGGCAGCTTGCGATCCGGTTCTACCTCGAGGGCCTCGAACACGCCGATAAAGGCTTGGTCGGCCCCGGTGGCCACCCCAATCCCAACCCGGCAGCCCGCCTCCTCGAGGCTGGGGAAGCGGCGCTCGAGCCGCTCCAGCAAGGCCCTTTGCTCGGGCGCAAGGAGCAGCCAGGGCGCTGCCCCGCGGGTGATCTGGGCCACCCGCACCCCGCTGCCTTCGGGCAGGCTTCTAGACCGCAGCACCTCCGCAAGCTGGGTGAGCTGGCCTGGCTCGAGGCTGGAGAGACGGGCGATGCGGGTGGTGCTTTCGGTGTGCGGCGTGTGCTCCGTCCCGAAGGGGATCGTCCGTTCGGTGCACGGAGCCTGCTCCGTCCCGAAGGGGATCGTCCGCGGTGCTTCCCGGCTGATCACCACGATGGCTGGATAAGCAGCTACTTTAGAGCGAAAGGCCGGTGCATGGGCCATCTCGAGGAAAATTTTTAGGTGAAAGTTGTCGGCCACATATTTGCGCAACCGGGCACCGTAGTGATTTTTGGTCCAGCGGTCTGCGCAGATGAACCCCAGGGTGCCCCCCTCCGCCAGCAGCGATAGCGAACGCTCGATGAAAGGGATGTACAGATCGGCGCGGTTGTACATGGTGGCGTAGCGCTTTTTGTACTCGGCCAGCAGGGTAGGGGGGATGGCCTCCAGGCGCACGTAGGGCGGGTTGCCGACCACGTAGTGGAAAGGCCCCTCGAGCGAACACAGCAAGTAATCCCCCTGAATCAGCCAGCGGTCGGCTAGATGCTGGCTGAACCCTTCCTGCTGCAACAGCGCAACCACCGCGTTGTAGGTGGCCTCGAAGGTTTCAGGGTGCAGCTCCACCCCGCGAATGGCTTCAGACAGCTCGGAAGCCCCAAACCGCCTGGCGGCTGATAACAGCCGGCGCAGGATGGCTAGCAGGAAAACCCCATCCCCAAAGGACGGTTCCAGAATGCGCTGCTGATGCAGGGGCCGGTCGGGGGTGTAGCCCACCAGATCCAGTATGAACTCCGCCACCTCAGGGCGGGTGAAGACGGCTCCTCGAGCAGAAGGAGCGGCTGGATAGACCATGGTACACCGGGTGGCCTGGGTTGGGTCAGAGCAGCTGGGCATATCCCTCCGCCGAGAAAGCCTATTTGAACGGATGGTCGTTTTCCAGATACTCCAGTATCCCCCGGGCGATGCCGTAGCTAATGCGGTCGAGGTAATGGGGGTTGCGCAGGTTCTGGCCCTCGATGGGGTGGCTCAGGTAGCCCATCTCCACCAGGATGGCCGGAACGCTGGTATAGCGGATCACGAAGAAGTCGGCGCTGCGCACCCCGCGGTTGACGGCAGCAGTGGCCCCTAGCGTATACGAGAGCACCCGGGCAGCCAGGGTGCGTGAAAGCTCCATGCGGCGCAGCGAGGTCATCTGGGGGGTGGGGGCGGGCAGGCTCTGGGGTGGGATGGGGCCGGGATCCTCGAGGCTGGGCTGGGCGCCTGGGTCGAGGGGGCCGCCTTGCATTGAGGGAGGCTGGGCGGCCTCGAGCGCCTCCAGCGGGTTGAGGGCAAGGGAGGGAGGGGTGGGCAGGAGCGGCGCCGGGGAGGGGAAAAAGGGGCGGGTGGTCTCGGGGCTGTGGTAGTAGACCTCGAGGCCGCACCAGCCGTCGGCGCGGGCGGGTACGGCGGCGTTGGCATGGATGGAGACAAATAAATCTTTGCCCTCGGCCAGGGCCACGCGCTGGGCCAGGTCGGTGCGCTTGTCCGGCGAAAAGGCCGTATCGCTTTCGCGGGTCATGATAACTTCCACACCCGCATTTTGCAGAAAGCGGCGCACCCGCAGGGCCACCTCGAGGTTCACCACTTTTTCCGCCACCGGCCCCAAAGCACCGGGGTCGGGGCCGCCGTGCCCGGCGTCCACCACCACGGAAAAACGCCGCCCGCCCGATTTCACAAAGCGAAACTCCGGGAAAGAGAGCAGCGGGCTGGTGTCCACAAAGGCCCCCGAGAGGTCGATCACCAGCCGCTGCCCCTCGCCCTGCAGGGCGGCCAGGGTCATGGTCTTGTAGCCGGAGCGGGGGGTGACCCCCTGGGGGGTGAGCAGGATCAGCACCGCCTGGTCTTCGTGCTGCTCGAGCACATACCCGGCCAGCTCTGGCAGGCTCACAAAGTGCAGGCCGGGCGTGACGGTCTGGTTTGGCAGGGTCACCCGCAGCGCAGCGCCCAGCGGCTCGATCTGGTAGGTCGCCTCTTTGGGCAGATCCAGCACCACCCGCGCAAACCCCGGCTGGTCGCCGATGCGGGGAGGCGGCAGGCTCTGGGCCAGAGCACTGGTGCTCAAGAGGGCAGCCATCGGTAAAGGCAAAAGCAGGCGAGACATCTTCAAAGCAGCCTCAGTTTATTGTGAAGCAAAACTACAGGATGAGTTTTTGGCGCTGGCGTCTTCACCAACTGTTGGATGCCCTGTGGGTACAAAATGCAACCAGGGTGGGTTTTTGGGAAGGGTCAGGCCTGCTAGGCTGTAGAAGCTACAAGGAGGCTATTGTGCTAGACGAAGCATTGGTGGGTGATGTGCTCCGCCGGGCCCGGCAGGGTGGGGCCGACTTTGCAGAGCTATATGTGGAGCGCTGGCGGCGGCGGGTCTTGCGGGTGCTTTCGGGCGAGGTCAAGGAGGCCACCAGCGGCATCGAATACGGGGCCGGGCTGCGGCTTTTTTACGGCACCGAGGTGGTCTATGCCTACACCAACGACCTGAGCCCCCAGAGCCTGCTCGAGGTGACCGAGACCCTGGTCCAGCTCAAGGGCCAGGCGGGCCAGGTGGACGCGCTGGGCCGGGGCGGCCTGGATTTTCGCAAGGCGGTGGCCCAGGGGCTGCACGCCCCCCAGGTTCCCTTTACCGCCAAGGACAAGCGTTACCGCCTGGAACGCATCCGAGAGGCCGAGGCCGGGGCGATGGTCGGCCCCCAGATCAAGCAGGTGCAGACCAACCTGATGGAGTGGGAGCAGGAGGTGCTCGTCGCCACCAGCGAGGGCGCCTGGGCCGAAGACCGCCGGGTGCGTACCCGCCTTTACGTCACCGCCATTGCCCAGGACGAAAGCGGGATGCAGACCGGGGTGGCGGGGCCGGGCCTCAGTGTGGGCCTCGAGCTCTTCGACCGCTACCCCCCGGCCGAGGTCGGGCGCAGGGCCGGCCTGCAGGCCCTCACCAACCTGCGGGCCAAGCCGGCCCCCGCCGGCACCATGCCGGTGGTGATCGGCAACGGCTTTGGCGGGGTGATCTTCCACGAGGCCCTGGGGCACCTCCTGGAAACCACTTCCGTGGCCAAAAAAGCCAGCGTCTTGTCCGATAAGCTGGGGGAAAAGGTGGCCTCGGACTGCGTGACCTACATCGACGACGGCACCACCCCCCACGGCTGGGGCTCGCAGGAGTTCGACGACGAGGGAATGCCCACCGAGCGCACCGTGCTGATCGAGAACGGGGTGCTCAAAAGCTACATGGTGGATCGGCTGGGCAGCCTGCTCACCGGCTACCGGCCCACCGGCTCGGGGCGGCGGCAGGACTACACCTTTGCCCCCACCAGCCGGATGCGCAACACCTTTATCGCTCCGGGTACTACCCCCAAGGAAAAGCTCTTCGAGGGCATCGAGTACGGCCTCTACGCCGCCGATATGGGCGGGGGGCAGGTGCGGCCCGGCTCGGGGGAGTACAACTTTGCGGTCAAGGAGGGCTACATCATCCGCAAGGGGCGGATCGAGGAGCCGGTGCGGGGGGCCATGCTGGTGGGCAAGGGCCCCGAGAGCATCCAGAGAATTGTGGCGGTCTCGGACGACCTCGAGATGGGCCCCGGCATGTGCGGCTCGCTCTCGGGCAGCCTGCCGGTGGAGGTGGGCCAGCCGCACCTTTTGATCTCGGAGATTGTGGTGGGAGGACAGGCATGACCTTCGAAGAAGCCATGGATTATCTGCTGCAAAAAGCCCGTGCGATGGGGATTGAAGCCGAGGTGCTGGCCACCCACACCCGCGAACTCACCATCCAGGCCCACGGCGGCAAGGTGGAAGAAATTACCCAGGCCACCCAGGGCGGGGTGGGGGTGCGGGTGGTGGTGGAGGGCAAAACCGGCTATGCCTACACCGAGGAGCGCACCCCGGCGGCGCTCGACTGGGTACTCCAGGAGGCCCACGAGAACGCCCTATTGCAGTCTGAGACCGGGGGGTTCCTGCCAGCGGGGGGCGGGCTGGGCCAGCACGACCTGCTAGGCGAGGGGCTTTCGGCGCCCTTAGAGCAAAAGCGCCAGGCGGCTTTGAACCTCGAGGCCAGCCTGCGGGCCGACCCCCGGGTGCGGCAGGTGCAGATGACCCGCTACTCCGAGAAGGAGACCCAGGCCACCTTAGGCTCCACCCAGGGGGTTGCGGGGGCCTTCCGCAACGGCTACGCCCTGCTCCTGGCCAACGCCGTGATGGGCGAGGGGCAGAGCCTCAAGCAGGGCTACGAGTTCGACCTTTCCAAGGAGTTTCACGCCCTCGAGCCGGGCCGCACCGCCCAGCAGTTTTTGCAGCGCACCGGGCGGCTTTTGGGGGCCCGCCCCCTCAAAACCGGCCGCTACAAAGCCTACTTCGAACCCAAGGCCTTTGCCCAACTGCTGGGCATGATGGGCTGGTTTTTGCTCTCGGCCAAGAACGTGCTCGAGGGCAAGAGCCTGCTGGCGGGCCGGGTGGGACAGAAAATCGCTTCAGAGCTTTTCACCCTGGTAGACGACCCCACCCTGCCGGACGGGCTGGCCTCGCGCCCCTTCGACGCCGAAGGCACCCCGGCCCGGCGCACGGTCTTCATCGAGAAGGGCATCCTGCGCACCTTTGCCCACAACTCCGAGACCGCTCGCAAAATGGGGGTGGAGAACACCGGCCATGCCTTTCGCATCTATAAGGGGGTGCTGGGCATTGCGCCCAGCAACCTGTTCGTAGCGCCCGGCGCGGGCGTGCAGATGGACAGCGGCGTGGTGGTCACCGACCTGATGGGCCTGCACGCCGGGGCCAACCCCATCTCGGGGGAGTTCAGCCTGCAGGCCCTGGGCCTCTGGGTGGAGGGGGGCGAGGTGGCCTACCCGGTGGAGAACTTCACGGTGTCGGGCAACTTCCTGGAGCTGCTGCAAAATATCACCGCGCTGGGTAGCGAGCTCGAGTGGAACCCCATGATGGGCATCGTGGGTTCGCCCATGGTCGAGGTGGCAGAGCTTTCCTTTGCCGGGGCTTGATGCGCATTTCGGCAGTATCGTTCACCTTTGAAACTCTGGACGATACTGCCGAAATGCTTTATCTAACTCCCTTTTGGTCGGCTTAAATCCCGCCCTTGTGACTAAAGGATGCAAGCGGAAACGGAATCTCCTGTACCACTACATTGATACCAGATAGGACTTACGCAGTTGGGTGAAGGATGTGTATGGGATTGGCCAGGTAACTTCGTATCGCCTCGCG
>AXWR01000010.1 GCA_000482765.1 Meiothermus taiwanensis DSM 14542 | reverse complement strand
GGTAGGTGGCCTTGCTGATGCCTACCAGCTTTTGGACTTCGTCCCAGGGAACTTTCTTTTTTCTGAGGGTCTCTACCAGTTTGAGCTTCCGCAGGCGCTCGGCCACGACGGGGTCGCCGGCGCCTGCTTGTTCGAGCTGGCTGGCTTGGTTGGCGGCTTTGAGCAGGGGTTTTCCAACTGTAGTAAGCTGCATCTGGGGGAACCTCCTTTCCAGAGTCGGTTCCCCCTATTCTCTTTCGCTCAGAGTCTCACATGTATCCGGCCGAGCACAGGGGCAAATATGCTTGGGGAGCGGCTACAAAGACGGTGCTGCCACGCTTAATGATTCAGCAGAATGATACCAGATTCGGTGAGTTCGGCGCCTCAGCCGGTGGTTCGGCTTAGCGCCCGGTAGGCCAGCGCCCTACTGGAGGAGGCCCCAATACACTACGCTGGCCGAGCAGTACCGCAGCCGGCTGGCCGAATTCAGACTTAATTAAGACCTCCTTTGCTAACCTATCGCTGCCTACGGCAGGCCAGGGCCTGTTTGCTCGAAAGCATAGCACAGTCCTGTATCCCAGTCGGTAAATATTCCCTGGCTCCTGCCGTGGGCCTTCATACCGGATTCAATAAAGATTGTCATGCAAAGCAAAGACCTCCAGAGGGTATCTTTCGCCGCGCTTGGCGAAAGATACGCATCCCTTCGGCCAGGTTGGTTCGCCTCTTGCGGCACCGAACCAACCGAATCTGGATTGGTGATCCAGTATGCGAATTAAGGAAACCATTGTAGAGGCAATTCCAAAGCCGCGCCAGTCCACAATTTAGAGCCTCACCGCATCACCAGACGGCTCACCTTGCTCTGTAAAGCTGTGGCGGTTATGCATAATCCGCACCGCATAGTCGTAGGTGAAGTAGCTATAAGCCCAGTTGGAAAGCACCATCACGCGGTTGCGGAAGCCAATCAAATAGTAAAGATGCACCGCCAGCCAGGCCCCCCAGGCCAGAAAACCGTGCATCTTCAGGCCACCGATCTCGGCGATGGCGTGGCTGCGCCCCAGGGTAGCCATGCTGCCTTTTTCTTTGTATTTGAAAGGGCGTTTCTCTTGGCCGCGCAGCTCACGCAGGATATTGCGGGCGGCCAGCACCCCTTGCTGCATAGCCGTAGGGGCCACCTGGGGATGGGGGCGGCCATCTCGGTACTCCAAGTAATTCAGGTCGCCCGCCACGTAAATCGAGGGATGATCGGGCACATAAAGCTCCGGGGTAGTGGCTATGCGGTTCCCTCGAGCCGGGGTTAGCCCAGGCAGCGCCCGCCCCGTAACCCCAGCGCTCCAGACCACGGTAAAGCTGGGCAGGGTGAGGCCGCTTCGTAGCCGGACGGCATCGGGGGTCACTTCCACCACCTGCTCGCCCAACATCAGCTCTACCCCCAGTTTTTCCAGAAAGCGCTGTGCGTACTGGGCCGACGAGGGTGCAAAAGCCTCCAGCAGGCGGGGGCCGGCCTCGATTAGCACAACCCGAAACTCCGACAGGTCGAGGTCGGGATAGTCCCTCGAGACCACATGGCGGCGCAGTTCCCCCAACGCCCCCGCCAGCTCCACCCCGGTGGGCCCACCCCCCACCACCACAAAGGTCAGTAGCGCCTTGCGCCTCGCGGGGTCGGAGGTGCGCACCGCTTCCTCACAAGCCGAGAGAATCCGATCGCGGATTTTCATGGCATCGTCGAGGTTTTTAAGGCCGTAGCCATACCGGGCCACACCCGGCAGGCCAAAGTCGTTGGTGCGGGCCCCGGTGCCCACAATCAGATAGTCGTAGGCGATAGGACGGCCCTCCACCCACAAAACCCTGGCCTGGGGATCCACACCCTCGGCTGAACCCAGTAAAAAGCGGGCGTTCTTGTGTTTGCGGAGGAAGGCGCGTATGGGAAAAGCAATCTGGGGGGCCTCGAGGCCGGCGGTGGCCACCTGGTACAGAAGCGGCTGGAATAAGTGATAGTTGTTGCGGTCGACCAGCGTAACCCGCACCCCTGGTTCGCGGGAAAGTTCGCGCACTGCGTGTAAACCAGCAAAGCCAGCCCCCAGCACCACCACGTGTTTGTTCGCCATCCAATGCCTCCTGGGAAACCCCGCCCCCACCTGCTGGGGACTTTTGTCCCCTTACTCGATTGTACTTCTTTTCACAAGTAGTTTAGGGGTTTCTGCCACCTTTCATGCCAGATCCGACCGAAGGGAGTGCTCTAGGATTCAAAAAGATAGCCTCTTAAATGTTTTTCTGTTTGGAGATTATCTTTTTGAATCCGGTATCAACGCCAAAGAGCATCCTGCCGGGGATATCCCACCCCGCCCAGCCGGAACGGCTTTGGAATACACTCAAACCTCAGCGCGCCGCCTCGGCTTTGCGCTGGGCCTCCTCCAGGGCCTGGCGGGCTGGTACGTTGCCCTTGAGGGCTTTTTCCAGGGCCTCCTCCAGGTAGTTCCGCCAGATGGCAAACTGCGGCACCCGGGGGCGCGGTTGGGTCACCGCAACCTGCTCGAAGGCCACCTTGCGGTAGGGGTTTTCGCGGTAGAAGGCTTCCAGCAGCGGGGTGGCCGATTTGCGCAGGGGCACGTAGTAGCTGGCCTCCACCCAGGTTTTGATGTTTTGTGGCTCCATCAGGAAGCGCCAGAATTCGAAGGCCCCGCGCTGCTGCTCGGCGCTGGCCCCGCGCAGCACCACCAGTTGGGCCCCGCCCAGCGGCACTTTTCCGTTGGGTTCACGGGGGATGGGGGCTACACCCAGCTTGAAGGCAAAGGAGGCGTTCTCAGCCGCCGGCCAGTTGGCAATCGAGGCCATCACCATCATGCCCTTGGTGCGAATGAAATCGGTCTGGGCAAAAAAGCTCTCCGAGAGGTTGCGCACGCTGGTACTGCCCTCGCGCCCCAGGCGTTGCAGGAACTCGAGGGCCTCCACCACCTCCCTCGAGGTGAAGTTGGGCCGCCCGTCGGCCGTTACGAGGTTGCCGCCCCGGCTGGTGACCTGGGCCTCGAAGGTCCAGGACTCCGAAAGGGCGATAAAACCCTTGGAGGTGCGGCTGGTCAGGCCCTTGGCCGCCTGTTCAAACTCCCGCCAGTTGGTGGGCACCTTGAGCCCTTTGGCCCGCAGTTGGTTTTCGTTGAAGAAAAGCACCGGGGTGGAGGTATTGAAAGGCAGCCCGTAGCGCCGGTTGTTAATCAGGCCGTAATCCCAGGCCGCCTCGAATAAATCGTCGGTAAAGGCCTTGGGCAGGGTATTGGTCAGCTCATCCAGCGGCAGCACCACCCCCTCGGCCACCAGGCGCGGGAAGAGCAGAATCTCGGCCTGGAACAGCACCGGCGCACCACCCGCCCGCAGCGCCGCCAGCAGGCGGGTCTCCCCTTCGCGGTAATCGCCAATCAGGCGGGGGGTGACCCGGTAGTTGCGCTGCGAAGCATTAAACGCGCTGGCAAACTGAGCGATCACCCGCTCGGCGGGGCCGTCCATGCTGTGCCAAAACGAGATCTCCGTCTGAGCCGAGGCCATTCCAACCAGCAAGATCAACGCAGCCAGCCATCGCTTCACGTCTTCCTCCTAAGGTTTCACCCTATTCTATGCCCGTAGCCAGATTGTCAAGGCAGCCTGAACTTGCAATGGAATAGTGGGTGCATCACCAGCGCTCGAGGCACTGGATATTAGCGAACCCGCACGCCTACAAACGCAGGGTGCGGTGTGGGTCGCCCGTAGCAGCAAAAGCCGCCCAGAAATAGGGGTTGGGAAAGGTCGCACGCATGGCGAGCTGGGCCTCACGCAGCGCCGTGGCAATGGGTTTGCCCGCTCGTAGATGGGTGTAGAGGGCGATCATAAACTGGGCCGTGACATCGTCGCGCACCGGCCACAAACTAGTAATTAAGCTGGTAGCACCGGCGCATAAAAAGCCCCGTGCCAGACCCACCAGCTCGTCACCACCGAGCTGCTTCGCCAGCCCCGTCTCACAAGCCGAGAGCACCACCAGTTCGGCCCTCAGATGCAGGTTGTACAGGTCGCGGGCTGCCAGCCAGCCATCGGCCAGGCGTAGGCCCGAGAACATGGGGTTATCGGGGCGGAAGGCCCCGTGGGTTGCGATGTGGAGAACCCCGGCCTGGGGTGCCGCCGTAAAGAAATTCTCCAGGGTGGCCCTTTCCCCCACAAAGGTGTGGGCGTTCTGGACAATCCGGCTGATCTGTTCAACCTCTTCAATGGTCTGGGGAATGTGCTCGAGGGAAACACCAAAAGCAACCAGCGAACCGGCCTCGAGGCGCTGGCGCTTACGGCACAAAGCGTACACAGCCGCACTGGGCGTAAAGGAGACTTCCGCACGGTCGAGCAGGTAACGTTCACCATCAAATAAAGCCGCGAATGGCACGGCGTGAAGCAGCCCATGGGGAACAACAACGAGGGGTTGGCCGAAAAAGCGAAGCGGCAAGGGTTCGATGAGCAGGTGATACAGGGCCTGGAGCTGCTCATCTACCAGGCGCTTGAGGGTCTCCTCGCCGTAAACTTCGAGCAGGATACCGCCCTGAGCAACACGACTCAGGAAGAACTCGAGCTGCTCGACATGCCGCTGAACCTGCTCCAAAGAGCCCAGGTTACACACCACCTCCGCGCGGGGGCCTTCTACCACAAAAGCCATAAGCCCGCGGCGCGTGTGGTGGTACTCCAGCAAAACCGCACCGGGCTGGAGGATTTTCTGCAACTCGAGCAAACGCAGATTTGGCCTCTCTTTAGCAGTGCTGGCGCCGAGCTGCCGGCGCTTGATCTCGCAAGTAAGCCGCATGATCCGTTGCTCGAGAGCCACCATTTTCTCCCTGTGGTGGCCGCGGGTTCCCTGCCCCTGCGCCTCCAAAGCCACCAGGTGTTGGTTTAGCTCGCGGCGCACACCGGCCAGCTCCTGCCGCAAGCGCTCCACCCCAAAGTCGGTGCGGCCCTGGGGCGGCTCTCCCTCCCCCCGCTGGGCCAGCAGGTCTACCAAGGCCCGCGACTTGACCCGCTCAACACATTCAAAGGCCTCATGAAGGCGCTGTTGATCCAGCAACAAGTCGATCAAATCGCTGTAGACCTCGAGCTTATCCCCCAGGTAGGCCAACTTAAACTCGTCGACCCCGAGGTGAATCCGCACCTTCTCGAGGCGCTCGATGGCCCGCTTAAAGTGCAGTTCGGCAGCTTGTACACGGTTTTCCAGCACGGCCGCCCGGCCCCGCAGGTGCTCGATGCGAACGATGAGGTCGGGCATCCCCAGCCCCAGCGCCAATGAAGCCGCTTCTTCCAGACGCCGCCTGGCTTTGGAGTGGTTGCCCTGGCGCAACAAAGCCTCGGCCATCACGCTGAGGCCCAGGGCTTTGGCCGAGGGAGCCCCGCCCAGCCCCTCGAGGGCCTGCTCCACCAGCCCGACCGCCTGTGCGTTGTGCCCCGACTGTAAATACAAAGAAGCCAGCAAAACCTCCACCCTTGCAGCCTGGATGGCATTGTTCAGCGCCAACCAGCCCGACCGCGCACGCTCGAGGGTCTGATGGGCCTCCTCGAGCCGACCCTGCTTGGCCTGGGCGCTACCCAGGGTGACCAGGGCTTCAGCCAGCTCCATCCGCATACCCCGCTCGGCAAAAAACTCCACCAACTCCTGGGAAAACAGGATGGCCTCGGCCCACAGGTTGAGGTCGAGGTAGACGCGGGCCTCCGCGAGCTGGGCCCGGGCCGCGTTGGGGGTGCCATGTATCCCCCGAACCCGGCTCAACAGGTCGAGGGCCTGGTTCAGGCGGCCTTCTTTGCGGTAGAGCAGGGCGAGGTTAACGCTGCAGCCGATAAAGTCTTCGAGCTGGTGGTGGGCCCTGAAAATCCTCAGCGCCTGCTGGCAGTGGTTCATAGCCTCGCGGTAACGATCCTGGGCTTCGTAGACCAGGGCCAGGTTCCCGTGGGCCTTGCCCTGGCCTACCCTATCCCCCAGGCGCTCGAGCTGCTCCAACGCAGACCCAAGCACCGCCTCGGCCTCGCGCACACGCCCCAATCGGTAGTGGATGGCACCAACGTGAATGTCAACCAGCGCCGCCTCGCGCAACAGACCCAACTCCATAAACAACACACGGGTCTGCTGGGCCAAAGCCCAGGCCTGCGCCATCTCGCCGGTTGTAACCAGGGCTTGAATTTGCCGCATACCCAAACGGGCCGCCCCCTCTTTGCAGCCCAGGCTTTCCAGACCCCGACTGGCTTCCTCATAGAAGGGCAGGGCCTCGGCAAAGCGGCCGCAGGCCGTCAGCCCCAGCGCACAGGCCGCCGCTTCCAGCGCCCGCTCCCCGGCCTGGTAGGCCCCATCCCCGCGGCGCTCCACCTCCGCTTTTAGGCGCTCAATCAGGCTGGTTACCTCGGCACCATGGGCCATTGGCTCCAGCCAAGCCCGCCTGCGGACTGGGTCGGACTCGCCCATCAGGCGGCGGAGCAGCTCGTGACGGTTCATGAACTGGGTTTGTCTTACAAAAAGAGCGCCGGCCATGCCGGATCGTATATTCGTTGCAGATCAGAGTCTGCGATCGGGCCGCCTACTCGCTATTTAGCCATACCCGCAAAGAGTATAAAGCCTCCACCACTGCAGGAGCAAAGCGCCGGTGGGCCAGGGCTGCAATTTCCTCCAAGGCTTCTTCTACGCTGCGAGCGGCCCGGCCCTCCACCGCCTGGGTAGCGGTGATGTAATGCTGGGCCACCTGTAGCACATGCAGCACCAAGGGAGCGGGTTCGCGCAACAAATTCTGGGATTGCCGGGCTTCTTCCCAAGAGGTTTGCAGGCGCATCAGCACCCGCGCGGCTTCAAGCAAGAGGCTTTCGGGGATTGGCACATCCTGCGAGGGCTTAACACGACCCAAGGCCAGCTCGAGCAGATAGCAGCTGGCCTGCAACACCTGCTGTTCCTCTGGGGCCATCTGTAATACCTGGGCCAATCGGGCCGCCAGCCGAAGTAAGGGGGTTTCAAGCTGCAACCTCCACTGGATGGGGTCGTCTGAAGGCGCGAACAGCGGGGTACGGCCCTTGCGCCGCGCTTTGTCTTTGTACATCCGGTCGTCGGCCAGCCGCCAGAGGCTTTCGATCTCACTGGCCTCGGTTGGGAAGGTCGCATAGCCGAGGCTCACTTTTAGGTAGACCTGACCCGCAACGCGAATCCCCTCCAGCAAGGCCCGGTAGCGCTCAACAACGCGGCCCGGGTCTATGGAGCTCGAGCCCCCGATCAGCAGGGCGAATTCATCCCCACTTAGGCGGTACGCGCGGTCACCGGCCCGGCTTTTGAAGCGCAACACCCCGCCCAACCGCTCCAGCAGGTGATCGGCATGGACATGGCCATAGGTATCGTTGATCCTCTTGAAGTCATCCAGGTCGAACAGCACCAGCACCACCTTCTGGCCATCGCTTCGGGAAGTTAGTTGCTCCAGATCCCGTTCGAAAGCCCGGCGGTTGCCCAGGCCCGTCAAAGGGTCGGTGTGGGCAGCCCAGGTCAGCTCACGCCGCAAGATCCATTCGGTTCGCACCGCCTCAATGGCCGCGGCCATATCGCCCAAAAGCACCTGGGTTTGGGCCTTGGGCGACCACCGCGGCCGGGTACTCAAAAGAAGCAACACGTCGGTTTCGCCGTTCTGGTGCTGTATAGGCAGGATAAACAGGCTGCGCAGTCCCGCTTCTACCAGCTCCGGGCGTTGGCCGGGGTACAGGTCATAGCGCAGGATGCTCACCTGCTGGCCGCTGCGCAGGCGCTGCCCCATCGGACGGGCGACGGCCGCCTCCAGCGGCAGCCCAGCACCCCAGCCGGCCTGTGCAATGGTGCGGATGACGGATCCTTCAAAGGCGATCAGCCGGGCTCCATCGGCCCCGGAAAGCCGGGTGGCCTCCTCGAGGGCGTCCTGCAACACCACCTCGAGCGGCTGATCGCGCGAGGTTTGCAGCAGGGCATTGATGGCCGATAGCCACAGGGACTGCCGCTCAGCCTGCTCACGCACGTACACCTCGTGCAAGATGGGTGCGATGCTCGAGACAAACCGCCCGACCCAGCCTACCCCAGCCGCATCCAGCTGCTGGGCCGTTGCATGGAGGTGCAGCACGGCCCAAACCTTTTGCTCCACCGCCAGGGGCAGGGTTAGGTTGGCCGGGGCTTCCTGCACCTCGAGCGCGGCTTCGGCCGGCTGTATTCCGAACAGCTGGGCCAGGAGGTGGGGCCGGCCATCCAGCTGCGCCACCCCACCCAACCATCCTTCGGGCGGCCCCAGGTAGGCCGATCTGATAAAAGACTCCGGCACCTCCTCCAGCTCCTCAAGAACGGCTTTGGCAACCCCCCGAGCCGCCCCTAGATTGAAGTGGTTGGGGCCGGTACGCACCCAAAACAAGGCCTGCGCCACCCCGGGCAGCTCATCTTGCAGCTCGCTCAGGGTCTGCTCGAGGGCGGAGGATAGCCCCCCCTTCAGCAGACGCTCGATCAGGGAGGCCGGTACCACCGGGGGTGTTCGCTGGGTTTTCGCCTGCGCAGGGGCTCGAGGCAGGCGCAATCGGCGGGGCAGGCGTCCTTCAGACATGGCAGCAACCCTTCAAGCAACGAAGCGGGCGCACAGCCGGGCGGAGGCGGCATGGTATACCAATTTTCTTAAAACGCACCCCAATCCAGCCAGAAACCTCGGTCAAAAACATACCCAGCCTCACAACCTCATTAAAAAATGCGGTGACATCCACGCAAGCCATCAGATCCAAGCCGGGTCATTCACACTTGCACAACAAGCCCCAGGGCACACAAAGACATAGCGCCTGAATCCACTGCAAAATAGCCTCCTAACCAGCAGGGATGCTTTCATACTTCTCCTTCCGGAAACACCACCAACGATTTCCAAAATCAGAATACCCCCCCTTCCGGGGTAGGGTGATGGGTATAACCGTTACGTACCGGCCCTCTCCAAAGACACCCCGCATCCAGAGCACCCCAACCGCATCATTTCGCTTGGGTACCGACCCCATCGCAGGATCGGGCCAATCGTCAGCTAAGCAACATGGCCTTCTGGGCGGGTGGTGTTAGGATTGTCTCGATGAATGCGGCGGCTTCCCATGCCGGGGCCTGGCAGTATGCCCCCGTGCGCGACCCCAAGCTACTTCCGATTGTAGAAAAAGTAGAGGCTGGCGAGCGCCTCACCTTCGAAGAGGGCCTGGTGCTCTACCACACCCCCGACTACAACACCCTAATGCGCCTAGCCAACCGGGTACGCGAGCGCAAGCACGGCTCCAAAACCTACTTTGTGCACTCGCTGCGGCTCGAGTTCACCAATATCTGCTATGTGGGCTGCACCTTTTGTGCTTTTGCGGCCAGAAAAGGCGAGGCGCGGGCCTGGGACTACAGCGTGGAGGAGGTAGTGGCCAAGGTGCGGGAGAAGTGGGAGCCGGGCCTTACCGAGCTGCACATGTCCAGCGGCCACCACCCCAACCGCCCCTGGAGCTACTACCCCCAGATGGTGCGGGCCCTGAACGAAAACTTCCCCGGCATTCAGGTCAAGGCCTTCACCGCCGCCGAGATCGAGCACCTCTCCAAAATCAGCAAGAAGCCCACCCTCGAGGTGCTGCGCGAGCTCAAGGAGGCCGGCCTGGTGGCCCTGCCGGGGGGTGGGGCGGAGATCTTCGCCGAGCGGGTGCGCAAGCAGATCGCCAAGAACAAAGTCAAGGCTGAAAAATGGTTGCAGATCCACCGGGAGGCCCACAGCCTGGGGATCCGCACCAATGCCACCATGCTGTATGGGCATATCGAGACCCTGGAGGAACGCCTCGACCATATGGATCGGCTGCGCCGCCTGCAGGACGAGACGGGCGGCTTTTATAGCTTTATCCCCCTGGCCTTCCAGCCCGACGCCAACGCCCTGGCGTTCAACCTGGGCAAGACCGAGTTCACCACCGGCCTGGACGACCTGCGCAACCTGGCGGTGGCCCGGCTTTACCTGGACAACTTCGACCACATCAAGGGCTACTGGGTGATGATCTCCTCCGACCTGGTGCAGGTCTCGCTGGACTGGGGGGTCTCGGACATCGACGGCACCATCATTGAGGAACACATCGCCCATGCCGCGGGGGCCACCTCACCGCTGGGGCTCTCCCGCCAGAAGATGGTGCAGCTCATCCAGGCCGCCGGGCGGATACCGGTGGAACGGGATGCGCTGTACAACGAGCTGCGTGTCTTCGAAGCGCCCATTGCCAGTGGAAGCCGCGCCCCCAGGGCGGCCACCCACTAGGCCCCCGACCTCAACGCCGCCATGTACATCCTGGGTGTTCCCCGCTACGCCAACACCGCACCGCTCTATCACTTCTTAGAGGAGGGGGACGGGCTGGCTTTTCGCTATGGCGTACCCACCGAGCTCAACCGCTGGCTTCTGGAGGGCTCAGTAGACCTGAGCCTGGTCTCGTCGTACTTTTACCTCGAGCACGCCCACCAACTGCGTCCCCTGCCCGACTTTAGCGTGGCCGACCTGGGGCCGGTGTATTCGGTCAATCTGTTCCACCGCATCCCCTGGAACGATCTAAAACGCATTGCCCTGACCACCGAAAGCGCCACCTCGGTACGGCTTTTGCAGTACCTGCTCGAGGCCGACGGGATCCAGGCCCAGTACACCCCGGCGCAGGGGGGCTTGGAGCTGCTGGAGCAGTACGACGCCGTACTCCTGATCGGCGACCGGGCCATCACCACCTACTACGGTCTGCTTTCCATCATCCCCGAGTCGGTGCACCAGGTTCCCAATCAGATCGAAGGCATCCGCATCACCGACCTGTCGATGAAGTGGTTCGAGCGAACCCGGCTGCCCTTTGTGTTTGGGGTCTGGGCCACCCGCCGCAACGCCCCGCCCCCCCCGGAGATTGTCCGCCGGCTGCGGTCTGCCCGTTCGCTGGGTCTGGGCAACCTGGCCGCCGTGGCCGGCACCGAGGCCCAGCGCCTGGGTGTGCCTGAGCGGCTGATGCAGCACTATCTGTGGAACTTCCGCTACCACCTCGAGGCCCCCGATCGACTGGGGCTCGAGGCCTTCGCCAAGGCCGTGGGCCTGCCCTACCCCGACGACTACTGGGATGTGTAGAGTCCGCCGCCCCGGACGCTGGACTTTGTAACCCAGGTAGCAGAATCCCGACTAAACCACTATACATTCTGGGCCATAGCGCCTATACTCTTATTGCGAGTGATTCGCAGTAAGAGCCCACTCGAGCAAGCCAACACAAGGGGAATATCATGGTGAACCAACTGGAAATCCGCAACCTGCATGCCAGAATCGTAGACGGTGAAACCATTCTGAACGGGGTTAACCTGGTGCTGCCCAAGGGCCAGGTGCACGCCATCATGGGGCCCAACGGGGCCGGCAAAAGCACCCTGGGTAAGATCATCGCCGGCGACCCCAGCTACGAGATCACCAAGGGCGACATCCTGATGGACGGGGAGAGCATCCTGGAGATGGAGGCCGATGAGCGGGCCCGCAAGGGGCTCTTCCTGGCCTTCCAGTACCCGGTGGAGGTTCCGGGGGTTTCCAACGCCAACTTTTTGCGCCTGGCCCTGCAGGCCAAAAAAGGTGGCGAAGTTAACTTGACGGAGTTCTACGGCAAGCTGCAAAAGGCCCTGGAGACCCTCGAGTGGGACGAGAGCATCCTGACCCGCTACCTCAACGACGGCTTCTCCGGGGGCGAGAAAAAGCGCAACGAGATCATGCACATGATGGTGCTGGAGCCCACCTATGCCATCATGGACGAGACCGACTCCGGCCTGGATATCGACGCTCTGAAGGTGGTGGCCAAGGGCGTCAACGCCATGCGCGGCCCCAACTTTGGCGCGCTCCTGATCACCCACTACCAGCGCCTGCTCAACTACATCGTGCCGGATGTGGTGCACGTGATGATTGATGGCCGCATCGTCACCTCGGGCGGCCCCGAGCTGGCGATGAAGCTCGAGGAGCAGGGCTACGACTGGGTCAAAGAGCTGGCCGTGTCGAACTGAAAGGAGCCCGTATGTCCGATAACATCCTGATCGAAGACATTGGGAATGAATACAAGTACGGCTTTGTGGACGAGGTGAAGCCGGTCTGGAAAGCCGAAAAAGGCCTCAACCGGCGGGTGGTGGAGGCCATCAGCTACCACAAAGACGAGCCGGCCTGGATGCTGGAGTTCCGCCTCAAGGCCCTGGAAATCTACCAGTCCAAGCCGGTTCCAACCTGGGGCGCCGACCTCTCGGGCCTCAACATGGACGAGATCTACTTCTACGCCAAGCCCACCGAGAAGCGCGACGCGCGGAGCTGGGACGAGGTGCCCGAGGAGATCCGCCGCACCTACGAACGGCTGGGCATTCCCGAGGCCGAGCGCAAGGTGCTGGCTGGGGTGGGTGCCCAGTACGACTCGGAGATGGTGTACCACCAGGTCAGAGAGGAGCTCCAGCGCCTGGGCGTGATCTTCGTCTCCATCGAGGAGGGGCTCAAGCACCACGAAGACCTCTTCCGGGAGTACTTTGCCACGGTCATTCCACCCGAAGACAACAAGTACGCCGCCCTCAACTCGGCGGTCTGGTCGGGTGGGAGCTTTGTGTATGTGCCCAAGGGGGTCAAGGTAGACCTGCCCCTGCAGGCCTACTTCCGGGTCAACACCGCCGAGCTGGGCCAGTTCGAGCGCACCATCATCGTGGTGGACGAAGGGGCCGAGGTGCACTACATCGAGGGCTGCACCGCCCCTGTCTACACCACCGACTCCTTCCACTCCGGCGTGATTGAGATTGTGGTGAACCAGGGGGCCAAGAGCCGCTACACCACCATCCAGAACTGGCCGCACAACATGTACAACCTGGTCACCCAGCGGGCTTTGGTGAAGAAGGACGCCTACCACATGTGGCTGGACGGCAACCTGGGCTCCAAGGTGACCATGAAGTACCCCAGCAGCTACCTGGTGGAGGAAGGGGCCCGCTCGGACATCCTCTCCATCGCCTTTGCCAACACCGGCCAGCACCAGGACGCCGGCGGCAAGCTGATCTTCGCGGCCTCCCACACCGGCGGCTCCATCGTCTCCAAGAGCATCTCCAAAGGCTCGGGGCGCAGCAGCTACCGCGGCCTGATCAAGGTCTACGAGGGGGCCAAGCACGTCAAGGTGAACGTGGAGTGCGACGCGCTCTTGATCAACGAGGAGTCGCGCACCGACACCTACCCCTACATGGAGATCGAGGACGACACCGCCACGGTGGGGCACGAGGCCACCGTGAGCCGCCTCAACGACGAGCAAATCTTCTACCTGCAGAGCCGGGGCCTGCCCGAGGACGAGGCCGCCGCCCTGATTGTGCGCGGGTTTATTGAGCCTGTGGCCAAGGAGCTGCCCCTGGAGTACGCCGTCGAGCTGAACCGGCTGATCGAGCTCGAGATGGAAGGCAGCGTAGGCTAACCGTTTCCGAGGCATTGTATAGGGTTCGGTTTGGCGATCACAGAAGCGTTTTCGGTGAATACCGAGACCCAGACCATTGCCGTGCCGCCGTATAAGCAGGGTGTTTTGGTCGTGCGCAACACGCCGTTCAACCAGGAGGAGAATAAGTGGAACTTACCTCGAGCCTTTCCCGCGACCTCGTTCTAGAGGTCTCCAAAAAACTAGGCGAGCCCCAGTGGCTCCAGACCAAGCGGCTGGAGGCCTGGGAGACCTTCGCCAAGCTGCCCTACCCCACCACCCGCACCGAGGAGTGGAAGTACACCGACATCACCGAGGTGCCCTTCGAGGAGCTGCCGCTCGAGCTACCCAAGGGCGGTGTAAGCGAGATTCCCCAGGCCGTCCAGGATCGCCTGGCCCAGGCCCAGCTCTCGGGCTATGCGGTGTTCGTGGGGGCCGACCTGGTACACGTGGAGCTACCGGAGGAGTACCGGCAACAGGGCGTTATCTTCACCAGCCTGCACCAGGCCCTTGCCCAGCACCCCGAGCTGGTGGAGGCTAACCTCTTCCAGGCCGTCAACTGGCACGACCTGGTGGGCGCGCAGAAGAACCGCCCCGAGAACTCCAAAATTCCCGCCCTGGGCGCGGCCCTCTTCACCCACGGGGTGTTCCTGTACATCCCCAAGAACGTGGAGTTCAGCAAGCCCATTGGCGTGTTCAAGTACCTGGAAGGCGGTAGGCTTTCCAGCTCGCGCACCCTGATTGTGGGGGACGTGAACAGCCAGGCCGTCTACATCGAGGAGTACATCTCGCCGGCCAGGGTGGCCCCTTCGGTGAACACCTCCTCCACCGAGATTATCGTGGGCAACGGGGCCAAGGTGCGCCACGCCCACATCCAGCTTCTGGGCCAGGGCTTCTACCACTTCCACCGCCAGCGGGCCCACCTCCAGCGCGACGCCGCCCTCAACGACCTGGTGGTGAACATGGGGGCCTCCATCAGCCGGGCCGAGGTGCAGTCGGAGATGCTGGGGCCGGGCTCCTCCTCGGAGATGCTGGGCCTGTACTTCACCACCGGCCAGGAGCACGTGGATCACTACACCCTCCAGCACCACGTGGCCGACCACGCCTACTCCGACGTGCTCTACAAGGGTGCGGCCAAGGATCAGAGCCGCACGGTGTACGCGGGCCTTATCAAGGTGGAGCAGGGGGCCCAGAAGACCGACGCCTACCAGACCAACCGCAACCTGCTCCTATCCGCAGATGCCCGCAGCGACAGCGTGCCGCAGCTCGAGATCGGGGCCAACGACGTGAAGTGTTCCCACGGCTCCTCCACCGCGCCGGTGGCCCCCGAGGAGCTCTTCTACCTGATGAGCCGGGGCCTGCCGCGCCACCTGGCCCAGCAGATCCTGGTCAAGGGCCATATGGCCGATGTGCTCACCCGCATTCCCATTGAGCCTCTCAGGCAGTACATCGAGAGCATCATCGAGGAGAAGGTGCGCGTCTAGTATGTGGATCCCTGTGGCCCGCCTCGAGGAGTTCCAGAATGGCCGCCTGGTGGTGCGGGTGGAGGGCGAGAAAACCCCGGTGCTGCTCATCCACGCCGGCGAGGAAATTTTCGCCATCTCGGACATCTGCACCCACGACAAAAACCCGCTCTCCGATGGCCCCATCGAAGGTGAAAACATCCGGTGCACCCGCCACGGGGCCAAATTCAACCTGCGCACCGGCAAGGCCACCCTGCCCGCACCCCGCCCGGTCAAGGCCTACAAGGCCCGGCTGGAGGATGGGCAGGTCTGGCTCGAGGTCTGACCCGCAGTTAGCGCTACACCCCCTCGACCTCGAGGGGGTGTTTTTCTTGAATTAGCGTTATCTTTTTGCATCCTAGAGCACACCCCTCGCTACGCTCGACGAAGAAAGCGCATCCCTTCCAAGGGGCGGTATCGCCCTCCGCTACGCGGATAACTTCGGTCGGGTTGGTTCGCTGCCTTCCAACGCCGAACTAACCGAATCTGGTATAAATCCACCCCTGGGCTGGAGTTAACGCTACGTTGTGCTGGATCTGGAAGCTTGAGATCATCCAGCCTGACGTAACGGTCAAATCTGAACTTGTCCTGTGAAAGGGGCACTATCCTAAGGTTTGCTGAATGCAGGGGCTGCAACGCCCCAAGCGCCAGACTGGAACCCATGATGCCCTTAAGCCCACCCTCAACGCACAAAGACGGAATCCTGATCATGGATTCGCGTCACGCCCTCGGCGCCCCACAACGGCATCAGGGCCTGCTGAATGTGTGGAACAGACTCTACAAAATAGGCAGCTTCTACCTCGATCTTTCGCTCAAACGCGGCCCAAATGGAGCGTTTCTGGTCGGGCAGGTGATCGGCGCAGCACAAAAGCCGCCGGCGTTGCGCGTCACCCTTCACGCACCCAGCTATAGCCGCAGCAGCTTCATTACTGAACGCGGGAACTTTCGAATACAGCTCCCCGACAAGGGTGATCTCGAGCTCGAGCTAACGCTGGACAGCGAAACCTTCTGGGTGCGCGGGCTGGATGTATAACAGCGTCTGATTGCGTCTCCCAACAATTGCCTGCCCCTGTAGCAGGCAATTTACCCAGCACAGCAAAATACGCTGTACCGGGTATTTGTGGGACAGCCTCAACAGCGGCACTATTAGGGCACTCAGCAGGGCTGGGTCGACTGGCGAATGATTAGGGTCGGCTCAAAGCGCCGGGCTCGAGGGCTGCCTTTATAGCCCCGAATGCGATCGAGCAACAGGCGGGCGGCCTCGGCCCCCATGTCCTCGATGGGCTGAGCAAGGGTCGAGAGGCCCCGGGCCTCGGTCCAGGGGTGCCCATCGAAGCCCAGCAAGCGCACCTCCTCGCCGACCTCGAGCCCCTGCCGCTCGGCCTCCTCCAACACCCCCAAAGCCAATAGGTCGGCCCCGGCGAAGATGTTGTAGGGCGGTTTGGACTGCCGCATAAAGTGTTGCAGGGCCAGTCGCCCACCCTCGGCTGAAAAGCGCGATTTGAAGACGTGGGCCTTGGGCAGTTTACGCCCGGCCTGCTCGAGCCCATCCCGAAACCCGGCCACCCGCTCCTGCCCTACGGTATTGCGCATGACCTCATCGAGCTCTTCTTGCATCTGGATGGCAAAATGCGCACCAGGAAACTGGGCCAGGTGGGCCGCGGCCATGCGACCCCCCAGGTAGTTGTCCACGTAGGCCGAGTCGTAGCGGGTGCTGTGTGCATCCACCAACACCACAGGACGCTCGGTAGGGAACTTCTGGTCGGGCAGAAGATGCGCCAGTCCCTGCGAGGCCACCAGCAACCCATCGGTTTGATACGCCAACGAACGACTTTCCAAGTAACGCCGCAAACGCTGAGGGGAGAAAATGGGGAAAAGCGCAATCTCGTAGCGTTCCTCGCTGAGCACCTGCTCAATGCCCTCGAGCAGCCGGTTATAAAACTCGGTGGAGATCACCGGCAGGATGAGCGAGACGGTGTAGCTGCGTCCCCCAGCCACCCGCCGGGCATGCGGGTTGGGGCTGTAGCCCAGGCTGGACATGGCCGCCAGCACCCGCTCGCGGGTCTCGGAGCGAACCGAGGGATGGTTGTTGAGCACTCGACTAACTGTTCCGATTCCGACTTTGGCTAGATGCGCCACTTCGTGAATGGTGGGTTTGCGTTTAGCCACGTAAGTTTCCTCTTCTGCGTGGAAGCCCTTTCTTAAAGCCAAATATAGTCTATCAGACAATTTGTATCAGGGGCTCAGGCCCCCCGTCCCGAATCGGCTGCAAAACGGGATACCATATCAGCAGTTATGGATCTGCTGTGGGTGGTGCTGGCCTATCTGCTGGGCTCGCTAAGCTTTGGACGCATCGTGGGGGCCATCAAGGGCATCAATCTGGCCGAGCGCGATACCCCCGGCGCCAGCGGTACCTGGCGGCAGTTTGGGCCGGCCTGGGGGGTGCTGGTGGCCTTGGCCGATACCGCCAAGGGGAGTCTGGTGGCCTACCTGAGCGGACTTCTCCAGACCCCCTGGGCCCTGCCCCTGATGGGGGCGGCGGTGGTGGCTGGGCACAACTGGCCGCTTTTCTTCGGCTTTCGCGGTGGGGGCGGCATCGCCCCCAGCCTGGGTTTTTTCCTTTTCCTGCACCCCGGCATCACCCTAACAGCGGTGGTTATTGGCCTGGCGGTGGCGGGCTTTTACTGGCAGTTGTACTGGAAAAGCCACCGGCAGAGCTGGTACCCCATTCCGGTAGGGGCTGTGGTGGGATACGCGTATGCGCTTATCGCGTTCTGGCCCACCGGGATGGGGTTTTGGGCTCTTTTGCTGGTGAGCCTCACCGTAGCCCTGCGGGGCCTGCGCCTGGCTACAAATAAGCTGTAAAAGCTTGCGCGTATCGGTCGTAGCCCACTTGCTAAACTGGCCTTTGTGCGGATTGTATTAACCGAGAACCTCGAGTACACCCTGGGGGCCCGCGACCTGCTGGCCGGGGTAAACCTGGAGCTGCGCCATGGCGACCGTCTGGCCCTGGTCGGGGCCAACGGCTCGGGCAAGACCACCCTCATGCGCCTGCTGGTAGGCGAGCTGGAGCCCAGCGCGGGCCGGATTTACCGGAGTGAGGGGGTGCATCTGGAGCTTCTGGCCCAAGACCCCCAGTACGGCCCCGCCGACACTGTGGAGTCGGTGCTCAAGCGGGGGTTTGCTCGAGTGCAGGCCATGGAGGCCGAGCTGGCCCGGCTCGAGGCCCATCTGGCCGACCCCGAGATCTACCACCGCTGGGAGGCGCTGCACGAGCGTTATCAGGCCGTTGGCGGCTACCAGCAGCGGGCCCGCTACGAGGCGGTGCTCAAGGGTTTGCGTTTTGCGGGACGTGAGCAGGAGAAGGCCGGCGTGCTCTCGGGGGGGGAGGCCCGGCGCCTGGCCCTGGGGGCCTTGCTGCTCTCGGGGGCGGACGCGCTTTTGCTGGACGAGCCCACCAACCACCTCGACCTCGAGATGACCGCCTGGCTGGAGGGTTTCTTGCAATCCTACGGTGGTGCCATTCTGACCGTCTCACACGACCGGCGCTTCCTCGACCAGGTAACCCAGCGGGTGGCCTGGCTGCGCCGCGGGCAGATCCGGCTCTACGAGGGCAACTACTCGGCCTTTCGCCGCGAGCGTGCGCTTCAGGAGGAGCAGGAAGCCCGTGAGTACGCCAACTGGCTCAAGGAGAAGGAGCGGCGCGAGGGCATCCTGGAGCAGGCCCAGCGCTGGGCCCACAGCAGCGCCAAGCACGCCCGGCGCCTGCACAGCCTGGAAGCCCGTATGGCCCAGTTCGAGGAGGAGGCGGTACAGCCGCCCGAGCAAGACGAGCCCGGCGTACGGATCCGCTTCCCCCTGGAGAAGGAAGCCACCGCCGAGCGGGTGCTGGAGGGCTGGGAGTTGCACAAAAGCCTGGGAGGGCGCCTGCTGTTCCAGATACCCCATCTGCTGGTGCGCAAGGGCGAGCGCATCGCCCTGATCGGCCCCAACGGGGCCGGCAAGACCACCCTGCTCAAGGTGCTTCTGGGCCTGCTGCCCTCCGATCATCCGGCGGGGCGGGTTAAAACCGGGCCGGGGGTGCGGATCGGCTACTACGACCAAAAGCTCTCCGGCTTCGACCCCGAGCTCACCCTGTTCGAGACCCTTTACCGCATGCTGGGCGAGAAGGCCCATGCTGCGCTGGGGGGCTGGATGTTTCCCTACGAGGCCCAGTTCAAGCAGGTCAAGCACCTTTCGGGCGGGGAGCGGGCCCGGCTGGCCCTGCTCTCGCTCTCGCTGCAGCAGGCCAGCCTGCTGATCCTGGACGAGCCCACCAACCACCTCGATCTAAAGACCGTGGAGGCCCTCGAGCAGGCCCTGCTCAGCTACCCCGGCACGCTGCTCTTGGTCTCGCACGACCTGGCCTTCCTCGACCAACTGGCTACCCGTACCTGGCACCTCCATAACGGGCAGTTCACCGACTACCCGGCCCCGCCCGGCGAGTATCTGGAGCGCCGGAGTGTGCGCGCAGCGCCCGAGAAAAGCCCCGACCCCAAGCCCCAGAACCCCACCGCCACCGCCAGGCCCGGCAGGGTCAAGGGCCGCTGGCACCTCGAGCGGGAAAAAGAGCGTCTGGAGGCCGAGATAACCGGGCTCGAGGCCCAGCTTCAGGCCCTGCTGGCCCAGGCCAACCAGCCTTTGCACCACCTCGAGTACGCCCGGATGGCCGAGGAACAACACCGGCTCCAAGCCCAGCTCGAGCAAGCCTTTGCCCGCTGGGCCGAGGTATCGGAGCAACTGGAAGCCCTGTAAAAAAACCGATAGCGGCTGCCCGCTATCGGCCTGCTGACTTTCGGCTCCAATCAATGGAACTGGGCTTCCTCGGTGGAGCCGGCCAAAGCCGCGGTGGAGGCCTGCCCGGCGGTGATGGCCATGAGCACCTCGTCGAAGTAGCCCGCGCCCACCTCGCGCTGGTGCTTGACCGCGGTAAAGCCATCCTTCTCGGCGGCAAACTCGAGCTGCTGCAGCTCCACAAAGGCGGTCATGCCGCGCTCCTTGTAACTCTTGGCCAGCTCGAAGGTGCGGTAGTTGAGGTTGTGCCAGCCGGCCAGGGTGATGAACTGGAACTTGTAGCCCATGGCCCCCAGCTCGCGCTGGAACTTGGCGATGGTCTCGTCGTCGAGGTTCTTTTTCCAGTTGAAGCTGGGCGAGCAGTTGTAGGCCAGCATCTTGTCGGGGTAGACCGCATGGATGGCCTCGGCGAACTTGCGGGCCACCTCCAGGTCGGGGGTGCTGGTCTCCATCCACAGCAAATCGGCGTAGGGGGCATAGGCCAGCGAACGGGTGATGCAGGCCTCGAGGCCGTTGCGAATGCGATAAAAGCCCTCGGGGGTGCGCTCACCTTCCTTCACAAAGGGTTTGTCGCGCTCGTCGATGTCGCTGGTGAGCAGGGTGGCGGCTTCGGCATCGGTGCGGGCGATGATCAGGGTGGGCACGTTCATCACATCGGCGGCCAGCCGGGCGGCGTTCAGGGTGCGGATGTGCTGCGAGGTGGGAATCAGCACCTTGCCGCCTAAGTGCCCGCACTTCTTCTCGCTGGAAAGCTGGTCTTCCCAGTGCACCCCGGCTGCGCCCGCCTCGATCATGGCCTTCATCAGCTCAAAGGCGTTCAGGGGGCCGCCAAACCCGGCCTCGGCGTCGGCCACGATGGGGGCGTACCAGTAGCGGCCGGTCTTGCCCTCGGCGCGCTCGATCTGGTCGGCCCGTTGTAAGGCGTTGTTGATGCGGCGCACAATCTGCGGCACCGAGTTGGCCGGGTAGAGCGACTGGTCGGGGTAGGTCTGCCAGGCCAGGTTGGCATCGGCGGCCACCTGCCAGCCCGAGAGGTAGATGGCCTCGAGGCCGGCCTTGACCATCTGCACCGCCTGGGCCCCGGTGTAGGCGCCAAAGGTGTTCACATAGGGGCGGGTGTGCAAAAGCTCCCACAAGCGCTCGGCCCCCGCCCTGGCTAAGGTCTGCTCGGGCAGCAGGCTTGGGCGCAAGCGCACCACATCCTCGGCGGTGTAATCGCGCTTGATACCTTTCCAGCGGGGATTGGTCTCCCACTCACGGCGGAGTTTGTCGGCTTCCAGTTTCATCTCGGGGGTCAGTTTGGACATGGCCCTTCCTCCTGCTTTGAGTATGGCTTGCGCACCCCAAAATCCAACTGTGTATATCAAAAAGAGCAACACTTATAAAAATGTGTACTATTTATCTGCTTACACGTAAGATATTTTACACACAAGTGTAGATAGTCTGCTCTTGGTGTGGCAGCTTTCTGGGTACTCCAGGCTGTTGGGGCTGAAAAACTGGGTTTAAACTGAGCCTGGTAGGATGTAAGGCATGAACTGGGCGGTTCCAACTGCGCTGCGATACACCCTGCGGTATGCCGGGCACCCAGCTGGCGAGCAACGCCTTACCATCGAGCCGCGCCGGGATGGCCTGCGGGTGGTGCTCGAGGCCAGTGTAGAACTGCCGCTGCCCAAGACCCGCCAGCGCTGGGAGAGCGAGCTAAACCCCGAAGGGCTACCCCGCCGCTACCGCGAACGGGTCGAGGGCAACGGAGCCCGGGTGATGGAGGTGGAATTCTCGACGGAGGACGGCCTGGTTACAGTCAGCCAGGGCAAGGACGACTTCGCCATCCCCTACCTCACCCCGATGCACGACCCCCTCTCCCTGATCCTGGCCGTGGGCGGGCTTGATATCGCAGTAGGCCAGGTAGAGCGATTTACCCTGGTGGGGGGCCGGGCCTATGTGGAGCGCCTGCCCGACCAGGCCCTGGCGACCGGCGGGGTGGAAGCGCAAAGCGTGCGGGTCTACCGCCTGCGTCCGGGGCTTAGCCTGCTGTACTTCGATCAGGAGGGCTACCCGGTGCGCTTTACGCAAAAGGTGGGGGAGCACGTTTTTGAAGCCGATCTGGTGCAGATCCAGCGCCTCGAGCCCGGGCAACGACCCCAACCACTGGAAAAGAACCAGGAGGTCACACCGCACCCCAAGAGCCAGCGTGACGCAGGCCGGCCTAAGGGGGGCTCGAGCGACCCTCCCAAAGCCCGGGTGGTGTCCGGTGAGCCCCCAAAAGAGCGGGAGAACGAAGCCCCCGCCCGGCGGCGCCGACGTCGCCGGCGGTATACCTGAGACAGAACCAGCCATGACGATCAACAGTCGACGTCAGCCAGCCAAACCCTACAACGCTGGGGTAGAGGTGTTTTGCCACGCTGTGTGTACCGAACAGAAGGGCCTTTATGATCAAAACCCCTGAACAGATCCACGAACACTTCAAAAACCGCCGCATGACCGTAGAGTACGGCGATGCGCTGGAGACAGTTCGGTCGATTCTACGCCAGGTCGAACAAGAGGGCGACGCGGCCCTGCAACGCATCAGCCAGGAGATCGACGGGCACCCCGTGGAAGAAATTCCCAAGCGGGTCTGGCGCGAAGCCTACGAGAATCTGGACGCCGATCTGCGGGATGCCCTCGAGACCGCTAAAGAACGCATCGAGGCCTTCTACCGGCGGGAGCCCCTGGGCGGGTTCCTGGAGGCCGGCGCCGATGGGGTGCTGGGCCAGCTGGTGCGCCCGCTGGATCGGGTAGGGGTGTATGTACCGGGGGGCTCGGCTCCGCTGCTTTCCACGGTATTGATGACCGCGATCCCGGCCAAGGTCGCCGGGGTGGGCGAGATTGTGCTGGCTTCCCCCCCACGGGTACATCCGGGCATTCTGGCCGCAGCCTGGGTGGCCGGCGCCGACCGCTTGTTTGCCATGGGTGGGGCCCAGGCCGTTGCAGCGCTGGCCTACGGCACCGAGACCATCCCCCGGGTGGATAAAATCATGGGCCCCGGCAACCGCTACGTGGTGCTGGCCAAACGCGAGGTGTATGGGGTGGTGGGCATGGAGGGGCTGCCCGGGCCCACCGAGACCCTCATCATCGCCGATGCCTCCGCCGACCCCAAGCTGCTGGCCGCCGATCTGCTGGCCCAGGCCGAACACGGCCCCGACTCCGAAGCCTGGCTGCTTTCGTCCTACCGTGAACTGCTGGAGCGTGTGGAGGAAGAGCTTCAGCGCCAGCTGGCCGACCTGCCAAGGGCCAGCATTGCCCGGCAAGCCCTGCAGCGTAGCGGTCTGGTGCTGGTAGAAAGCCTCCAACAGGCCCTCGAGCTCGCCAACCTCTACGCCCCCGAGCACCTCTGCCTTTCTGTAAACGACCCGCTGGCCGTGCTGGGACAGGTGCGCAACGCTGGCGGGGTTTTTCTAGGTGAGCACTCCTGCGAGGCCCTCGGCGACTATATCGCCGGCCCCAGCCATGTCATGCCCACAGCCGGCACGGCCCGTTTTGGGGGTGGGCTGGCCCTGCGGGACTTTCTCAAGGTCATCCCGGTGGTGGGTCTCAACCAGGCAGCAGCCAGCAAGCTGGCCGCGCTCGGGGCCTGCATGGCCCGCGAAGAGGGCCTGGAAGCCCACGCCCGGGCCCTGGATCGCAGGGCCAAGGGGTAGATGGTTTACTCGGGCAGCACAATCTGGCCGCGTGCAGCCGCCACAGCAATATCCTGGCCGATCTCCTGGGCCACCTGCTGGTACACCCTAACCCACTCTTCGTTGCTCATGCCTTTGTCCACCACCAGCTTAATCAGCAGGTTGTAGGGGTGGCTGCCGTTAGCCAAAGCCAGAACGGTCGCGTTGAGTTCTGTGCTTTCCTTTTGCTGGCGCATCAGGCCCAAAGCATCGAACTGCACCGCAGACAGCGGCAGGAACTCCTCACCGCCCCGGTAGACCAGGCTGCTCACCTGCTCCAGCACATTCAGGGCTTGCTGGCGCAGGGCGGCCGCCTCCAGCGCCTTGCGGTGGGCCTCGAGGGCTTCCAGCACCTTCGGTAAGAGTGGCTCAATCGGCCCACCCCCCAGCAGGCGCTGCACCCTTGCGTGCAGCCCGTCAAAGGCCTGCGAAACCTCAACCAGGCTGGCGGCAAGATCGGGGGAGGGTGGGCGGCCCTCGTCCAGTTCGGCGGCGGCCTGGCGCAGGGCGGCCCCCAGATCGGCCAGACGGTTTTGCAAGCGCCGACCCTCTTCTAAAAGGGTGTTTACTTCCCGCATCTTGTTGGATTCTGCTGTTGGTGTGGCAACCATAGGACTCCTGGGGGGCTCACGCCAGCACGCGCGGCCGCGTGGAGGTGGGTATACGCTGTTAGTGTACTCCAGGCCTCAGAACCGCCCTGGGTGATTTGCACCTCGAGGCCGAACCACGCCGGGTGCGCCGTGCTGTGGTCAACGACAATACCAGATTCGGTTAGTGCAGCACCGGTTGGATGACTGGCTTTTTTTAAGACCAAAGAGCAGGCCTGGGCCTGCCCTCGGGTTGTGCTGGACTTTATACCGGATTCAAAAAGATAAGCTTCCAAAGACCTCAAGAGGCCATCTTTTTGAATCCTAGAGCACACCTCTGGCTACGCTCGGCGAAGAAAGCGTATCCCGCCGGCTGGTATTAGTCCTTCAGCTTCTTGGCTGCGTCAATCAACGCGGGCAGCACCTGGTGCACATCGCCCACGATGCCGTAGTCGGCAATCTTGAAGATGGGGGCCTCGGCGTCCTTGTTGACCGCCACGATGTACTTGCTCTTGTTCATACCGGCCTGGTGCTGCACCGCGCCGGAAACCGCCAGGGCGATGTAGAGGTTGGGCTGAACGGTTTTGCCGGTCTGGCCCACCTGCTCGCTGTAGGGCCGCCAGCCCGCGTCCACCACCGCGCGGGTCGCGCCCACAGCGGCACCCAGGGTGCTCGCCAGCTCCTCCACACCCGCGAAGGCCTCGGGGCTGCCCAGCCCGCGCCCGCCCGTCACCACCACGGTGGCCTCGGTGAGCGAGACGCCCTTCTTCTGCTCGCTCAGGCGCTCGAGCACCTCCACCGTAGGGGGCCGGCCGACCTCGAGGGCCTCCACCACCCCACTGCTACCGGCCGGCTCGGCCAGGGGGGTGGTGTTGGGTTTGGCGGTAAACACCACCGGCAGGGCCGCTTTTTGCTTCTCGGTGACGCGGTTCAAAAAGCTATAGCGCACGCCGATGATGTGCTGGCCGTCGGTGCTGGTCTCGAGGGTGTCTTCCAGCAGGCCAGCCTTCATCTTGTAGGCCAGGCGGGCCGTCCAGGTGCGGCTTTGGCGGCCTCCGCTGGCCACCACCACCCTGGCCCCGCTTTTCTGGGCGGCCGCATAGGCCGCCTCGGCCCATTTCTCCGGTGTGTAAGGGCCCACCTCGGCAGCATAGACCGTGGACAGGTACTGGGCCGCCTCCTGGGCCACGGCCTGGGTGTTTTCACCGATCACCACCCCGGCAATGGCCCCCAGAGCGCTGAGTTGCCGGGCCCGGCTGATGGCTTCCAGAGCGCCTTTACGCAGGCGCTGGCCGTCGTGTTCCAAGACAACCAGAATCATGTACTCCCCCATTAGATAACCTTGGCCTCTTCGTGCAGCAGCCGCACCAGCTCGTGGGCCGCAGCCACCGGGTCTTTACCGTCGATCATCTTGTTCAGGCGGCTTTTCTCCTGGATGGTCTGTTCCAGAATCTCCACCTTGCTGCTAGCGCTCACCGGAACCTTTTTCAGCTCCTTGCGTTTGGCCTTCATGATGCCGGGCAGGGTGGGGTAGCGCGGCTCGTTCAGGCCCTGCTGGCTGGTAAAGACCGCCGGCAAGGCCACCCGCACCACCTCGGCCCCCTCGTCGAGGTCGTGTTTGGCCTTGGCGTGGGTCTCGCCTTCCAGCTCGATCTGGGTCGTCCAGCTCACCACCGGCCACGCGAGGGCCTCGGCCAGGGCCGGCCCCAGGGCCTGGGAGTCCCAGTCGGCCTGCTGCCCGCCGGTAAAGACCAGGGTGGGGGCCTCGGCCCGGATGACCTTGGCCAGGGCCTCGGCCTGGGTGATGGGGTCGAGGTAGCCCTCGGCCACCAGGTGGATGGCCCGGTCAATGCCCATGGCCAGCGCGGTGCGGATGGCCTCCTCGAAGCGCTCGGGGCCCAGGGCCACCACCACGCTCTCGCCCCCGTGCTTCTCCTGTAGTCGGATGACCTCCTCCACCGCCCACTCGTCCATCTGGTCGAGGATCATGGTGACCCCGCCCAGGTCTACCTTGCCCCCCTCGATCTTGAGGCGGGACTCACCGTCTGGAACCTGCCGAATAACCGCAACGAACTTCATCTCTCCTCCATTTGCTGTAACTATTTTTAGACTTCACGAGCGGGCGGCCACAAGGGTTGCCCCTCTACAACCTACCCTTTCAGGATATGCCGCGCGATGATGAGGCGCTGGATCTCGTTGGTGCCTTCGTAAATCTGGTTTAGCTTTACGTCGCGCAAGAGCTTTTCTACCGGGTACTCCTGCATATAGCCATAGCCGCCGTGAATCTGGATGGCCTGGTTGGCCGCCTCGAAGGCCATCTCCGAGGCATAGGCTTTGGCAATGGCCGCGGCGTGGGCGTGGGGCTGGTGGGTGTCTACCAGCCAGGCCGCGTAGTAGGTGTAGGTACGGGCGGTCTCGAGGCCCATCAGCATCTCGGCCAGCTTGAACTGGATGGCCTGAAACTCGGCGATGGGCTTGCCAAAGGCCTCGCGTTCCCTGGCGTACCTGGTGGCCTCCTCGAGGGCCCGCCGGGCCACCCCCAGGCTGCCCGCAGCCACCGGGATGCGGGTCTTGTCCAGGGTCTGCATGGCGATCTTGAAGCCGTCGCCCTCCTGGCCCAGCCGGTTTTCCACCGGCACCCGGCAGTCCTCGAAGACCAGCTCGTAGGTGCCGCTGGCCCGCTGGCCCATCTTGCCGTGGAGTTTGTGGGCCTTGAAGCCGGGGGTGCCCTTCTCCACCACCAAAGCCACCACACCCTTGTGGCGCAGCTCCGGGTTCACGGTAGCAAACACCACCACGGTCTCGGCCTCGCCACCGTTGGAGATCCAGGTCTTGGTGCCGTTTAGAACGTAGTAGTCCCCGTCCCGCACCGCCCGCGTGCGCAGGGCCGCGGCGTCGGAGCCGTTGCCGGGTTCGGAGAGGGCAAAGGCGGCCAGGGCCGGTTTTTCGGTGAGTTTCTTGAAGAAGCGTTGCTTCTGCTCGTGGGTTCCGGCCAGCAGAATGGGGGTGATGCCCAGGTCGGAGGCCATGGGGATGGTGTAGATGCCCATGCAGCCCCAGGCCAGCTCCTCGCCAATGATGACTTCCTCGAGCATCCCCAAACCCATGCCGCCGTAGGCCTCGGGGATGATAGCGTTGAGCAGGCCCACCTCGTACAGCTTCTCTATCACGCCCCAGGGCACTTCCTCTTTACGGTCGTACTCGGCCGCCACCGGCGCGATCTGCTCCCTGGCGAAGCGCCGGGCCAGCTTTTGCAGCTCCTTTTGTTCCTCGGTCAGGGTGAAATCAATGGGCATGGCTGAAAGCAGAAGGCCCAAAGCCGCTACAGTTTTTGGCGTCTGGCTTTTGGCATTCGGCTTTTGCTTCACCTCCTTACAAAACTTCTTGTACTTAGTATAACTTTTTTCTCTCGCTCTCGTCCATCGTATCACGCGCCCTGTGAAGAAAAAGCGTTATGTATTGAAGTCCACAAACCCGGCCCGCCCAGGGCGTAGAATCCGCGCTATGAGCCTGCTCTTTAGCCCGCTTAAGCTGCGTTCCGTCACCCTCAAAAACCGCATCGCCATGTCACCCATGTGCCAGTACTCGGCCCAGGACGGCCACGCGACCGACTGGCATCTGCTGCACTACCCCACCCGGGCCGTGGGCGGGGTGGGGCTGGTGATCGTGGAGGCCACCGCGGTGGAGGCCCGGGGGAGGATCAGCCCGGACGACCTGGGCCTCTGGTCGGACGAGCACATCGCCGGGCTAAAAGAGCTCACCCGGCGCATCCGCCACGCCGGGGCGGTACCGGGCATCCAGATCGCCCACGCCGGGCGCAAGGCGGGCACGGCCAGCCCCTGGCAGGGGGGGAAGCCCCTTTACCACTGGACGCCGGTGGCCCCCAGCCCCCTGCCCTTTCAGGAAGGCTGGCCCGTGCCCCAGGCCCTCGACGAGACGGGCCTGGAGGAGGTGCGCCAGGCCTTTGGGCAGGCGGCCCGGCGGGCCCTGGCGGCCGGGTTTGAAGTGTTGGAGATTCACATGGCCCACGGCTACCTGCTGCACTCGTTTTTGTCCCCCCTCACCAACCAGCGCACCGACCGCTACGGGGGCAGTCGGGAAAACCGTATGCGTTTCCCGCTCGAGGTCGTGGAGGCGGTGCGGGAGGTCTGGCCCGCCGAGCTGCCGCTTTTGGTGCGGGTCTCGGCCAGCGACTGGGTTGAAGGGGGCTGGGAGATCGCCGACACGGTGGCCCTTGCAAGGGAGTTGCAGCGGCGCGGCGTAGATCTGCTGGACTGCTCCTCGGGCGGGGCTGTGCCGGGGGTGAAAATTCCCGTTGGCCCCGGCTACCAGGTGCCCTTTGCCGCCCAGGTGCGGTTGTCCACAGGCTTGTCCACAGGGGCGGTGGGCCTCATTACCGAGCCCTTACAAGCCGAGGCCATTCTTCAGGAAAACCAGGCCGACCTGGTTCTTTTGGGCCGGGTCTTGCTGCGGGAGCCGTACTGGCCCTACCGGGCCGCCCAGGCCCTGGGCACCAAGGTCTGGCCGGTGCAGTACGAGCGGGCTTTCTAGGCCCCCGGGCATTTTGCTTGAGGTGCGCTAACATCGAGCTATGGAAAGCCCGTGGAAAACCTTCGTACCCCAGGCCCCTACCCGCTTAGGCCCGCCCGAGTGGTTCACCGGCACGGTCTACCTGAGCGAGCTGGTGGTCACGCCCGCGCCCATGCACCTGCACGTGCTGCGGGTGATGTTTGCGCCGGGGGCCCGCACCGCCTGGCACACCCACCCCCAAGGGCAGGTTTTGCACGTGGAGTCGGGGATTGGCTGGTTCCAGCGCTGGGGTGAGCCGGTGCGTGAGATGAAAGCCGGCGACACCATTTACTTTGCCGCCGGCGAGAAACACTGGCACGGGGCCAGCCCCACCCACGCCATGACCCACCTAGCCATTCAGGCTGCGGTGGAGGGGGTGAGCACCGAATGGCTGGAGCGCGTATCGGAGGAAGAGTACCGCCAGAAAGCGGACTAGGACAGCTCTGCCCGCCAGGGCGGGTTGGCCCCGGCCCGGGTGCAGGTGATGGCCGCAACTTTAGCGGCGAAGTTCAGTAGGTCTGTAACCTGTGCACTGCTTAGCGATTCCAGCGCGGCTCGAGACCAGGCACCGTGCTCCCACAGCCAGCTCAAGGCACCCGACATAAAAGCATCTCCAGCCCCTACCGTATCTACCACAGAAACCCTGGGGGCCTGAACGCGAAGGACAGACTGTCCGGTCACGGCCAAGGCCCCCTGGCCGCCCTGGGTTACGATCACCAGCGCCGGGCCTTGCTGTTTCCACTCCTGGGCGATGGTTTCTGGGTTTTTGCCTGGGTAGAGCCAGGCCAGGTCGGCCTGGCTCACCTTGACCAGATCGGCCAGCTCGAGCCAGCCCAAGAGGCGCTCGAGGTAGGCCTCGCGGTTAGGAATCAGAAAAGGCCGCACATTGGGGTCAAGCGAGATCAGGCGGCGGCGGGCCTCGCGTCGCATCAAAAGCTCGAGGCTCGAGGCCCCCGGCTCCAGCACCAGCGAGTACGAGCCGAAGTGCAGGGCCGCACCGGGCGGTAGCGTGGCCGGCAGGTCTTCGGGATAAAGCATGCGGTCGGCGGTGTTTTCACAGTAAAAGGAAAAAAACTCGCCCGACTCGGATGGGGTCACCAGGGCCAAGGTGGTCAGGTGCTCGCTTTCCTTTAGGTAATCCAGGCTGACCCCGCTGGCGGCCAGATGGCTCCTTAGAAGCTGCCCAAAAGCATCGCGCGAGATGCACCCCAGAAACGCAGTGGGCGTACCCAGACGGCCCGCGCCTATGGCCACGTTGTAGGGGGAACCCCCAGGATGCGGCATATAAGCCATACCACCGTTGTGGGTTATGGGGGTCATATCGATCAGGGCCTCACCAGCAACAATTAGCATGCTTCCTCCCACAAAGCTATGAAGAGTCTAACAGGCCCACACACCCTCGCGCCCGGAGTTATGTGCGGCATGTAAAGGCCCGCAGGTAGGGTAAACTCTTGGTTGGAGAAACCTATGGGACTCAGCAAAGGAAAGTTTGAACGGATACAGGCCTGTGCCGACGAACAGGGCGTGATCGCGGCGGCCGCGATGGATCAGCGGGGCTCCTTGCGCAAAGCCATCGCCAAAGCCCGCGGTGCTGAGGTGAGCGACGCCGAGCTAACCGAGTTCAAAACCGCGGTGGTCAAAATCCTCACCCCCTACGCCTCGGCGATTCTGATGGACACCGAGTACGGACTGCCAGCGCTCAAGCACAAAGCCCCCGGCACCGGTGTGCTGCTGGCCTATGAGAAATCGGGGTACGACACCAGCACGGTAGGCCGCCTGCCCGACCTGCTGCCCGACCTCAGCGTGCGGCGCATTGTGGAGCTTGGGGGGGACGCGGTCAAGATTCTGCTTTACTACAACCCCGAGGACGACCCCAAGATCAACAATATCAAGCACGCCTTTATCGAACGGGTGGGGGCCGAGTGCGCCGCGCTGGAGGTGCCTTTCTTCCTGGAGCCCATTGCCTACAACGACCAGCTTGGCGAGGGCCTCGAGTTCGCCAAAGTCAAACCCCGCTACGTAGCCAAGTACATGGAGGAGTTCTCCAAAGACCGCTACGGGGTGGACGTGCTCAAGGTGGAGCTGCCCTTCAACATCGCCTACACCAGCGGCACCCTGGGTTTCAAGGGCGAGGAAGCCTACACCCGCGCCCAGGCCCTGCAGTTCCTCAAGGACACCGCCAGCGCAGCCGGCAAGCCCTTCATCTACCTCTCGGCCGGGGTCAGCGATGCGGTCTTCCGCGAGTCTTTGGAGATGGCCGCCGAGGCCGGGGTACCCTTCAGCGGGGTGCTGTGTGGGCGGGCCACCTGGCAAGACGGGATTCCGGTCTACGCTAAGCAGGGGCTGGAGGCGCTCGAGGCCTGGCTTTCGGATCAGGGCGTGAAGAACATCCAGTTGCTCAACCAGGTGCTGGCCAAAGGGGCTAAGCCCTGGTGGACGCTCTACGGCAGCCTGGAGGCCGCGCGGGGCTAGCCGGGCATGCGGTATTGGGTGGCTCCCGAACCCGGGGGCCACATTTTTTTTGCCCTTGACCCAGGGCATCCCCAGGGCGTAGCATAACGGGCGGGGTTTTCCCCGCACCTTTAACCCGATCCTGCGAGGTCGGAAAGGAGTACAAGTGAAGCATATCGAAGACTACAAATCGGAGTTGTGCGCCTGTTCAGGGCGCATTTTTTCTTTACCCCAGAGGCAGCTTCGCCTGGGTATGCTCGTGCACCAGGAGGAACAGCCATGATCTTCAAGTCTAAGCTCCTCAACGAAGACGAAGTGCGCCGGGCCCTTACCCGCATCGCCCACGAGGTGATCGAAAAAAACAAGGGCGTTGATCGCCTCTGCTTCGTGGGCATTCACACCCGCGGCATCAGCCTGGCCAAAAGGCTGGTCGATCTGGTGGAAAAGTTCGAGGGAAAACGGGTGCCAATGGGCATCCTGGACATCACCCTCTACCGCGACGACCTGAGCGAGATCGGCCTGCAGCCCAAGGTGCGCGAGACCCGCATTCCCTTCGACCTCGGGGGTAAGGCCGTGGTGCTGGTAGATGATGTGCTCTACACCGGCCGCACCGCACGGGCTGCGCTGGATGCCCTGATCGACCAGGGCCGCCCCAGCCGGATTTACCTGGCCGTGCTGGTAGACCGGGGACACCGCGAGCTGCCCATCCGCGCCGACTTTGTTGGCAAGAACCTCCCCACCTCCAAAAGCGAAGTGGTGAAGGTCAAAACCCTGGAAGACGATGGAGAGGACGCAGTGGAGCTGTGGGAGGTGGAGGCATCGTGAGCGAGAGCGCCACCCCAAGCTTCCCTAAACACCTGCTCGATTTCCGGGACTGGAACCGCCGCCAGGTAGAAAGCCTGCTCGAGACTGCCCAGATGATGCAGGAGGTGCTGGCCCGTCCGGTCAAGAAAGTACCGGCCCTCACAGGCTTTACGGTGGCCACGGTCTTCTTCGAGCCCTCCACCCGCACCCGCATCTCCTTCGAGCTGGCTGCCCGGCGCATGTCGGCCGATGTGGTGAGCTTTTCGGGCGCAACCAGCTCCACCACCAAGGGCGAAACCTACCGGGACACCCTGCGAACCCTGGATCAGATGGGCATCGACGCCTACATCCTGCGCACCGATGCCGCTGGGGTGCCCCACCAGGCCCACCGTTGGCTGCACAAGCCGGTCATCAACGCAGGGGACGGCTGGCGGGCCCACCCCACCCAGGCCCTGCTGGATGCCTTTACCCTGAGGGAAAAACTGGGCAGCCTCGAGGGCAAAAAAATCGCCATTGTGGGGGACATTCTGCACTCGCGGGTGGCCCGTTCCAACGCCGAGTTGCTGCCCATGCTGGGTGCTACCGTGGTGGCCTGTGGCCCGGCCACCCTGCTTCCCGGTAGCCTGCCCGGTGCCACCCTCACCACCAGCCTGCGGGAAGCCCTGTACGAAGCCGATGCGGTGATGGTCTTGCGCTTGCAAAAAGAGCGGATGGAGAAGGGTTTGCTGCCCTCACTACCGGAGTATATCGCCGCCTATCAGGTCAACCGGGAACGCCTGGGCTGGGCCAAACCCCAGGCCCCCCTCCTCCACCCCGGCCCCATGAACCGCGATGTGGAACTGGAAGGCACCCTGGCCGACTCGGCCCAAAGCCTGGTCGAGCGCCAGGTAGCCAACGGGCAGGCCGTGCGGATGGCGGTACTTTACCACGTGTTGGTGGGCAAAAGTTGATTGCAAGGAGCCACATGAAGGGCGATTTTCTTATCAAAAAGGCAAAGCTGGTAGACGGACGAGGAGTCCACGGCACAGCCGATGTGCTGATCGGTGAGGGGCGTATTCTTTCGCTCTCAGGGGGTGAGGCCCCAAGCGTACTGGATGCGAGCGGGATGATCCTGTCGCCGGGCTTCTTTGACCCCCACGCCCATCTACGCGAACCAGGACAAGAGGTCAAAGAAGACCTGCAAAGCGGCCTAACCGCGGCGGCTCGAGGTGGGTATACCGATATAGTCTCCATGCCCAACACCACCCCCGTGGTCGATAACCCCGAGATCGTAGCGGCCTTAAAGAAAAAGGCAGCCCAGATCCAGCAGGCCCGGCTGCACCCCGCGGCGGCCCTCACCCAGGGCCAGGAGGGTAAGGTTCTGAGCGAGGCCCATCGGCTGCAGGAAGCTGGGGCCGTCATGCTCACCGACGACGGAAAAACCAACGAAGATGCCGGTGTGCTGGCGCAGGGCCTGCTGTATGCGGCTTCCTGGGGCCTGGTGGTCGCGGTGCATGCCGAAGATGCCGGACTGCGGCGGAACGGGGTGATGAACGAAGGGGCGGTCTCGTACCGGCTGGGCCTGCCCGGCAACAGCGGCTACGCCGAGAGTGCGCGCATCGCCAGAGACCTAGAGGTGGTGCGGTATGTACTAGATCGCCTGGCGGCCAAGGCAGCGCCCGACCGTCTGCTGCACATCCAGCACCTGAGCACCCGGCGGGGCCTCGAGCTCATCCGCCAGGCCAAACACCAGGGTCTGCCCGTTACCACCGAGGTTGGGCCCCACCATCTAACCCTGACCGAGGAAGCCCTGAACGGGCTAAATCCCCTCTACAAAGTGGCCCCGCCCCTACGCACCCAGAGCGATGTAGAAGCCCTTATCGAAGGATTGCTGGACGGCAGCATCGACTGCATCGGCACCGACCATGCCCCCCACACCCAGGATGAAAAGGAACTCGACTTGTTGCGGGCCCCCTTTGGCATCCCCAGCCTCGAGGTCTGCTGGCCCCTGCTCTACACCGAGCTGGTGGAAAAGCGGGGCTTTCCCCTGGATGTGCTGGTAGCCCGCTTTACCGACGGCCCCCGGCGCGTCCTGGGTTTTCCCCCACTGCACCTGGAGGAAGGGGCCGAGGCCAGCCTGGTGCTGTGGAATCCGAGCGCCCAGCGTGCAGTGGAACCCCAGACCTTTGCTTCCAAGGCCCGCTTCAGCCCCTGGGCTGGCTGGGAATTAAAGGGCTGGCCGGTGTGCACCTGGGTGGAAGGGCAGATGGTGTGCAAAGCGATGGAGGGTGAGGGAATCGGACAGTCCGCCCCCTAAATACTTTACTCAGGAGCTAATTTAAACTTGAGGTGTTATGCGTTCGTTCTCACTGCTGCTTCTTGTTCTTAGCGGTCTTTTGTTCGGCTGTAGCAATGCGCCCTTGAGCGTGGCCCTGCGCGATTTTGATGTGGACGTGGCGGCTATTCAGAACAACAAAATTGTGTTTGTGAAACAAAGCTTCGACCGGCCTCCAGTCAGCTTGTCCAGGGTTGAACTCGAGGGCAACCTTACCTACAAAACCGGGGTTTCCTTCACTTTTTACGCCACCGATACAGAACCGTGCAGCACCCAGAGCCAAGGCTTTTACATCTGCGACCGCAACACGAGCTTTGAAGAGATTGGCACGGCCAACTTCCAGTCCAGCCCTACTCAAACCCTGAAGCTGAGGGGTTCTAAACTAACCGACGGCATCAACAGCGGCAACCTTTGGATAGGGATACAGCTCGATAGCGGCCTGGCCACCGCCGGCACCATGCATTTTCGCAACATGGTTGCGCGGGTGGTTCTCATTCCGTAACGCCCCCATCCTTCAAAACAGCTGGCCGGTAATGCCCCTGGTCTATATTCAGGCCAGGCTGTTTTCTGCCGGTTTGGAGGTTCTGATACCAGATTCGGTTCGTTCATCACCGATTCGTTCACTTTGACAAGATCAAACCATGCTACCGAAATGCTTATAGATTGCTCATTAGATGGTATACCCACCCACGGTATGCAGGTGCATTGAGCGAAAAAATGTGTCCTGGACAATATCCTAACCATCAGTCTAAAAGTTTATGGTCATTTGTCACAAACACCAGAAAAATCTCTACTAAACTGCCCCTTTGAGAGGTGATGACCTCCAGTCCCCCACACGGGCGCCATGGGGCTGGAGGTAGCCAGTGGCGCGACCGGCTCTTTTTTTTGAGTCGGTCGTTGTTTTTTTTGAGGAGAGCAAGGATGATGAAACACTTTGGGTGGCGGTTTGGTACAGGCCTACTATGCCTGATTGGTCTGGCCCTGGCTCAAGCCAGCAGCGACATACGGCTTGATCTCAAGGCCTTCCGGGTGGTGAGCGTGCAGGAGCAAAGCCGTACCGTCGAGCGGCTCGAGCCCGCCCTGGATGCAAAACCAGGCCAGATCATCCAGTACCAACTCACCGCCTTGAACACCTTCACCAGCCCGCTTCGTCAGGTGGCGCTGGTCATTCCTATCCCCCCCACCACCGCCTACCAGGCCCAAAGCGCACTGCCTTTGCGCCTGGGAGATACCCTGGTTGTTCCCGAGTTTAGCTTTGACGGAGGGAAAAGCTATGGCCGACCCCCCCTCAAGCGAAAACTCAAAGTTGTGGAAAACGGCAAGGAGGTAGAGAAGGAAGTAGAAGTCAAACCCGAAGAATACACCCACGCCCGCTGGGTTATTCCGCAAATAGAGCCCCAACAGACCCTTACCCTTACGCTTCGCGTTGTCGTGCGATAAATAGGAGGAAAATACATGAAGAGAATCTATCCCATCTTGCTTGCAGCGCTGATGCTGCCGGGCCTGGCCTTCGCTCAGCAGACGCCTGCTGGCACCAACATCTCCAACCAGGCCTCAGCCAGCTACATAGACTCCGCTGGCCAGCCCCGCACCACCACCTCCAACCAGGTCATCACGGTGGTGCAACAGGTCTACAGCTTTAGCATCACCCCCGACGGCAGCACCACCACCCCCGGCCAGACCCGCACGGCCCTGGCCGGCGCCCCGGTCTACTTCAGCTACACGGTCAGCAATACCGGTAACGGCACAGATACCATCAACCTGACCCTAGCGCAGGATACGGGTGACAACTTCGACCTGACCGGGACTGCCCGTTACCTGGATGCCAACTGCAACGGCACGCTCGACTCCGGTGAAACCACCCCCATCACCAGCGTCACCCTGAGCCGCCAGGGCACCCCGGGTGCCAGCGCCTGTGTAATCGTGGCCGGCACTATTCCCGCTTCGGCTACCAGCGGTCAGTTTGGCAACCTCAACCTAGTAGGCACCTCGGCAGGCAGCCCCACCACCACCGACAACAACAACTGGGCCCGGGCCATCGCCACCACCGCAGCCATCCTCACCGCCACTAAATCGGCCAGCCCCTCAGGCCCTGTCACCCCCGGCAGCACCATCACCTACACCATCTCCGGCGCCAACACCGGCGGCAGTGCTGCCAGCGGTGTGAGCGTGAGCGGCCTCACCGGCACCGGCATCCTGATCTCCGACACCATCCCCACCGGCCTGAGCGTGCCCGCCGCCCCCACCGGTAGCGCAGGCGCTGGTACCGTGCAAATCGTCTACAGCACCAACGGCGGCACCACCTGGAGTACCACCGCCCCTGCCTTCCCCTTCGTGGGCAACGGCTCCAACCGGGTAGGTATGTTCATCAGCGGCAGCGGGGCCTTCTTCCCCCAGACCGCCTCCTACACCTTTAGCTTCCAGGTCACCGTACCTACCAACGCCCCGGCTGGCACCTCTTACCCCAACACGGCCACCGTCCAGTACAACGACGGAACCGCCAACCAGATCACCACCTCCAACACCACCAACAACACCGCGGCCAGCCGCTACAGCGTGGCTATCGGCGGTACCGGGGCCAGCGCTATAGACGGGGCCGATACCCAGACCATTGCCACCGCCACTTCCGGCAGCACGGTGACCTTCAACTCCACCCTGCAAAACACCGGCAACGCCGCCGATAGCTTCACCCTCAGCCTGGGCACCAGCACCCTGGGCACCTGCACCATCCTGCAATCCGACGGCGTAACCCCGCTTTCCGGCCCGGTGGGCCCGCTGGCGGCCGGTGCAACCTACAACGTGGTGGTGCGCTGCACCATTCCGGCCAGCCAGACCACCGGCGGCAGCGTGACCCTGACCGCAACCTCGGTGAACAACCCCAGCGGTAGCGTGGGCACCCTGCTGGACGGGGTGGATGCAACCACCCTGGCCGTGACCAACGTGGTCTTGGGCTACAGCCTGGATGTCGCCCACAACACCAACGGGGCTTCCGGCGGTGAAGGTTCTGACCCCGCCAACGACACCCGCCCCGGTTACAACCCTGCGGTCAACCCTGGCGGTGTGGCCTACTTCCCCTTCGAGGTCAACAACACGGGCGCCAACCCGGATACCTATAACCTCACGGCCAACCTGCCCGCGGGTTGGACGGCGCTCTTCTACCCCGACACCAACTGCGACGGCGTGATGGACACCCCCACCCCGGCCCCTGTGAGCAGCACCGGCCTGATCAATGCAGGCACCATCGCTTGCTTCATCGCAGCCGTACAGGTGCCCAACGGTGCTGCCCCCGTGGATGTAACCGCTGGCACCAACGATAACGTACAGTTCACCGCTACCAGCACCACCCTGCCCAGCGTGAGCGACACCATCGCCGGCGCGGTGGACGTGAACCTGGTGGCCCAGGTAAGCCTGACGCCCAACCGCAGCGGGACTGTGACCAGCCCCGGCACCATCCAGTACACCCACACCCTGACCAACAGCTCCAACGCCCCTGCCACCTGCAGCATCTCCGGTAGCGGCGGGAGCTTCGGCTGGACCTATCAGTACTCGCTGGATGGCAGCACCTGGGCCTCCAGTCTGAGCAGCATTGCAGTGGCGGCCAACGGTGGCAGCCAGGTGGTGTATGTGCGGGTGCTGACCCCGGCCGGCCAGCCCATCGGGCGCACCGACATCAATGCCCTGACCGCAAGCTGCACCATTGCCAGCACTACGGCCACCGCCACAGCCTCGGAAACCACCACCGTGGTGGGTGGCGACCTGCGCCTGACCAAGAGCGCGGTGAGCTACGTGGGCAGCAGCAGCACTGTACGGGATGCCAACGCAGCGGTGGCCCTGCCCGGCGACCAGATCCTCTACACCGTGGTGGCCCAGAACATCGGCACGGGCAATCTGACCCAGGTGGTGGTGAGCGACCCGCTGCCCAGCTACACCAGCTTTGTAAGCGCAAGCGTCAGCATCAGCGGCTTCAGCGGAACTGTGCTCTACTCGACCAACGGGAGCACCTGGAGCACCACCGCCCCAACCACGCTGTCTTCAGGCCAGACCCTCTACGTGGCTGTAGACACCAACGGTGACAACACCATCACCAACGCCGACATCCTGCCACCCGGAGCTACCATTACCCTCAGCTTCCGCGTGCAGGTGCAGTAAGCCGGATTACATACCCATCCCTGCGAGGGCCTCTGAGCCCTCGTAGGGAATAAACCAAAGCAAGAGCCCATGCAAACCCAAGCACCCATACCAACTGCCCACAGGGCCAGGAGAAGCCAGGGTTCCACCCTCTGGGCAGGTTTGGCATGGGTGTTGTTTTGCTTACACCTGGCCTGGGCTGCGCCCGCTGGGACGGTAATTCGCAACCAGGCTGCGGCCATTGTGAACGGCCAGGTGTATCTATCCAACGAGGTGGAGACCCGGGTACAGGCGGTGTGCGTTCCGGCCATGACCCCCAACGGCAACCTTGCCAGCCCCGGCCAGCGCACCACTGCTCCAGCCGGTGGAACCGCCTATTTTAGCTATCGCTTGCAAAACAGTGGAAATCAAAGTTTTCTGTTCAACCTGAGCTGGTTGCAAAACGGAGCCGCCTGGACACCCAGCACAGTGCGCTTTTATCTCGATGTCAACGCCAACGCCCAGCTCGACCCCGGCGAGCCGGAAGTTAGCAGCCTCTCCCTGGATATGGGACAGGAGGTGCGGCTGGTTATGGCCGTACAGACCCCACCCTCAGCCAGCGGCGAGCTGCTGATTAGCCCTGTGGCCTCCTGCCCCGACGGTACGCGCGATGAGGATAACTTTGGCGCTATTCGCATCGGCAGCGGGCCAGCTTTGAGCCTGGCCAAGTCGGTGGATGCGAACCCGGTTCGACAAAACCAGAGCGTGGGCTTCACCCTGCGGGTACAAAACCTGGGCAGTGCGCGCGCCAGCGGGCCAGTTTACGTAGAGGATCGGCTGGATGTGCCCGAACTGAGCGGCCTGGCATATCTGGCTGGCTCTGCAAGTGCGGTTAAAGGCCGCCTGGAGTACTTCGACGGGGCTAATTGGAGCAGCCTCGAGCCCGCCAGCGTGCGCGGCCTCCGGCTGGTGCTGGATGGCCTCGAGGTGGGCGAGGAAGCCGTCTTTAGCTTCCGGATGCAGGTCGCTGCCGACACCGCGCCGGGCGAGCGGATTAACCTGGCCCGTGCCACCTCCAGCGAAAGCAGCGCACAGACCCAGGTTTCGCTGCAAATTGCCGCCCTTTACGCCCACGCCCTGGGGCCCATCGGCAACCCGCAGGCCGCAGGCGCTGCCGACCGGCAGGAAGCCGAGGTGCTGGCCGGGCAGCCTTACTGCTTTCACCATACCCTGCTCAACAGCGGCAATGCACCCGATACCTATACCCTGGAGGCTCTTGGGCTGCCCAGCGGCGTGAACCTGACCTACCGCACCATGGGCGGGGCCAGCCTGCCCACCCCCATCACGCTGGCCCCAGGAAACACCCTGGACTTCCAGGCCTGCATATCGGCCCTGCCTGCCGGTACACCTGCCTTTGAGTTCAGCCTGCTGGCTCGCTCGGGGAGCACTGGCAGCGCCGACCCCACCGTGGATCGCGTCGCACAGGTCTGGGATCTTTCTCAGATCGTTCTGTTCAAGAACAGCTCGAGCGGGCCCATCGTGAGTCCCGGGCAGGGGGTGGAATACACCTTACAGGTTGAGAATCCGCTGCCCTTGACCCTCTCAAACGTGCAAATTGAAGATGCCCTGGAGGCCCACCTCGAGTTCCTCTCAGCTTCCGACGGGGGGGTCTTCGACCCCGGAAGCCGCACGGTGCGCTGGAGCCTGACGCTGGCAGCCCGGAGCACCCTCACCCTGCGCCTGCGCGTGCGGGTTAACGCCGCCGTGCCCGACAATGTAGCCATTGTAAACCGCTTCAGCCTGCGTTCTGCCGATATTGGCAACCCATTGGTTTCCAACAGCGTCACCTTGCGGGTGCAGGCGGCGGCCCTGCTTCTGGAAAAGCGGGTGGAGCCCAGAAAGGTCAAGGTGGGCGACCTGCTCACCTACACCCTGATCGCGGTCAATGTGGGGCAGGTTCCCCTCACGGTGCGCCTGGAAGACACCCCCGACCCCCACCTGCAATACCTGGCCGGTAGCGCCAGCCCCACGGAACCCGTTCTGCAAAACGGCCGCCTGGTCTGGGAAAACCTCACCCTGGCCCCCGGGGCGCGGGTGGAGCTTCGCTACCGCATGCGGGTGCTGGCGGGGGCCGGTAGCGAGCTGAAAAACACCGTGCAGGCCACCGGGGATAGCGCAGGCGGAAGCGCGGTAGCCAGCGCGGTGGCCTCGGCCTCGGTGCAGGTCGAGCAGGGCGTGCTGGCCGTACCCCATCTGCTGGTGGGCCGGGTCTTTCTGGATACCAACCGCGACGGTCTGTACACCGCCGGCCTGGATGTGCCGCTGCCGGGGGCTCGAGTGATTCTCGGCAACGGCTGGCAGGCCCTGACCGATGCCGAGGGGCGCTACAGCTTCCGCAACCTTACCGGCGGGGTGTGGGAGGTGATGCTCGAGCCGGCCTCGGCCCCCTTCCCGCCCCTCCCCCACCCCGAGGCCCAGGGGGCGGGCTACCGCCACCGGGTACGGGTGGAGGGCCTGACCGTGAGCGACTTCCCCCTCGAGCGCCCAGCGGGCCTGGCCCGTGCCCAGCGCGAGACCGTTCTGGAGTTTGGCCCCCTGCGCCTTAGCAAAAAGCTGCTGCCGCTACCAGAGGGTTTTCGAGTGGTGCTGGTACTGGAATCCGACGAGCCCCTCACCGACCTGACCCTCACCGACCCCCTCCCCGGCGGCGGTGAGCGCAGCTTCCACTTTGTGCAGTTCCAGGGCCAGAAGACCCTCACCTACGACCTGGAAGGCACACCCCATCTAACCGATCCCCAGGTGCGCTGGAGGTACCCATGAGACGCTGGCTTGCTCCGCTCCTCCTGCTGCTGGCCTTCCCGGCCCTGGGCCAAACCCGTACCGACCTCAAGGGCATCGTGCCGGGGGACGCGCTGGGCTGGGAAATCCAGGAGCTGCGGGCCAGCGTGGTGGTAAGCAAACCCACCATCCTGAACCTTCAGATCTACTCCCCTGGCTTCGACCCCACCGACTACCGCCGGGCCCTAAAGGGCCAGGAAGAACTCGGCGATGAGCGCTACGACAAGGGCCGAGGTCAGATGCTGGCCGAGTTTGTGCTGATCCGGGATGGAAAAGTGCTGGCCCAGGAGAACTTTAGCGTGGAGCCGCACCGCTGGGTGCTGTTCTTCCGGGGCCAGGTGGAGCCGGGGGTCTACCTGCTCAAGAGCCGCCTGGCCGGCCTGGGCAAGAACGCCTTCCGCTACCGCATCCAGACCAGTGTGCCGGAGGCCGCCGAACTGCTCATAGACCCCACCCTTCAGCTCTACGACGTCCGGCCTTTTCAGGCAGTGACCCCGCTTTCGGTGGCCACCATCCGGGGGCAGGACTGGCACGAGCCCTTCGTGCTCAACGTGAGCCCCGAGGTGCTGCCCTTGCGCGTGGGCTTCTACGACGAGGATGGCCCGAAGGAGATGGAGGGCCGGGTGCGCTGGCAGGACGGAAGCACAGAGGCCCGGCCCGTCTCCGGGGATCGAACCTGGGCCTACTTCGATATCCGGCGGCCTGGCCTGGTGCGCTTCGGCTTCCGCCAGCCCAGAACCGCCACCCAGTACTCCAACACCATCGGCTTCCGGGTGGACGCCTGTATGGAAGTGGAGCGGGAGGCCTTCCGGGTGGTGCCCCCGCGCCCGGTGCAGGCTTTGGTGCAGGACACCGCCGGACGGCCGCTCGAGATCACCCCTGGCGTGGAGGGCGACAAGATCCGCACCCTTCGGCTGCCGGCCCTGGCCGAGGGGTACCGCCTGGTGCGGATGGAGGTAGAAGGCGGGGAAGCCCTGGATGCCCATACTGCCCGCTTCGGCTGTGCGGGCGGCCTGGTGCGCTATGTGGTGGAAAGGCCAGCCCCCGCTTCAACAAGCCCCGCCGCTCCGCCCGCGTCTACCCTGGAACTCGAGGCGGTGCTGGTGCTGCCGGAGGGCGAACAGCCCTTCGACCTGCCGCTCACAGTAAACGAACAGCCCGTGGCACTTGAACAGGGCCGGGCCCGTCTGAGCCTGGCGCCGGGCACCTACCCCCTCGTGCCCCAACTGGGTGGGGCCCGCATCGAGGGGCCCTCGGTTGTGGAACTCCTGACCAACCAGACCCAGCAGGTGCGCTTCAAAGTCTATCCAGAGGTTCGGCTGACCCTGGAGGCCGCCCCGGCCCATCTGCGCGTAGGCGAGGAGACCCTCCTGACCGCCCGCGCTACCACCGCCTTCCCGCGCCTGCTGCCCGCCGACCTCGAGCTTGAACTGCCCCCCTGCCTGGAGGCCCTCGAGGCCCCCCGCCTGCTGGCCCCCATCGCCCAGGGCCGCGAGGCGGTGTTGCAGGTGCGGGCCCGGGCCCTGTGCAAGGGCGAGCCCGAGGTTGGCGCCACCCTGAGCCCCTGGGGGCAAAAATCCAGTGCCCGATTGAGCATCATTCGGCCGGCCACCTTCACCCTGCAGAAAGTAGCCCTGACCCCCCAGGTGGCCGTGGGCGATGAGGCCGTATGGCAGCTGACGGCAACCAATACCGGGGATGAAAAAGGGCAGGTGCGCTTGAAGGACGAGCCCGTGGGGTTTGACCAGATCTTTGAGCTATCCCCGGGGGAAAGACGCAGCTTCCAGGTGCGCAGCCCGGTGGGCGAGGCAGCCCCCAGCCTCCTCGTCAACCAGGCCCAGCTTCTCCGGCCCGATGGCAGCCTCATCGCCACGGCCCAGGCCGAGGTGCGGGTGCTGCGCCCGGTGGCCGAGCTCTCGCGCTCGCTGGATAAGCGCCGGGTGGTGCCGGGGGAAGAAGTAGAGGTGCGCCTGGTGGTGCGCAACACCGGCCAGGCCCCCCTGAACTACGAGCTGCGCGACAGCCACCCCGAGTGGCTGGAGGTGGCGCAAACCCCGGTCTTTAGCGGTGAACTGGCCCCCGGCGCCAGCGCCACCCACCTCTATAAAGCCCGGGTGCGCTTTGGCCCGGCGGCTGAGGGGTCGTTCCTGGCCCAGCTCACCTCCAACGGCGGCCACCCCAGCGCGCCCGACAGCCTCCAGCGGGTGCTGGTGCAGCTCGAGAAGACCGTGGAACCGGGCCGGGTGCTGGTGGGCGGCCAGGCCCGCTTCACCATTCGGCTCGGCAACCCCACCGATCACCCACTCAACCTGCGCCTGCAGGAGTCGCCCGCCGAGGGCCTGCGGGTGAGCCTGCCGGAAAGCCTGGAATTTACGCTACAGCCCGGCGAGGTGCGGGAGATGGAGCTGGAGGCCCGGGCCGAACGGGTGGGCTCGCTCGACAACCAGGTCACGGCCTTTGTGGGCAGCACCCCGGCCTCCCTCCCCGCCAAAGCCACCCTGCAGGCCCTGCCCATCCTCGAGCCCCGCCGGCTTTCCACCGTCACCCTGGACTTTGAGGTGCAGGGCAGCGCCCCCTTCGAGCGCCTGCTGCTCACCCACCAGCCCCCCGCCCAAAGCACCTACGAACCCGGTTCAGCCCGGCTGGATGGCCGCCCCATCCCCGACCCCCGCCAGGACGAGAAGGGCCGCCTCTACTTCGAGCTGCCCTACCAGCGCCAGGGCCAGCTCACCTACCAGCTCCGCCACCGCGAGGCCCTGGGCCCCATACCCGAACCCACCCTGACCGCGCAGGTAGGCGACCGGGAAGTCTACCTGCAGGGCCAGCAGCGCCTGGCCGACCTGGAAAAAGCCCAGCCCATCGTGGCTACAGCCCGCGACGGCTTCATCCAGGAGCCCATGCCCGGCAGTGTGTTCCGCAGCGATAAAGCCCGGGTGGTGCTGCAAACCCCCAACGGCCTCGAGACCCGTCTGACCGTGAACGGGGCCCCCGTAGACTCCAGGTTCCTGGGCCAGGCCACCTACGACAGCGCCCTCGGCCTGCAGCGCCTGGAGTACTACGGCCTGCCGCTGCAGCCGGGCCGCAACCTGATCGAGGTGCAGACCCCCCTGGGCTCGGATCGGGTGGAGGTCTTCCTGGCCGGTAGCCCCGTGCGGCTGGAAGTACGCCCCCTGCGCCTGCTGGCCGATGGCCGCACCCCGCTGGAGCTCGAGGTGCGGGCCGTGGATGCGCTGGGCCTGGCCTCGGGCTTTGGCCCTCTCACGGTAGAGGCTTCGTTAGAACCTCTGGAGGAGGATGCCTTCCCGCTGCTCTCGGGCTACCAGGTGCTTTTGAAGGACGGGGTGGCCCGGCTGCGCCTGAAGCCCACCCCCACCCCCACCACCCTGCGCCTGCGGCTGGCAACCGGGGAACTGCAAGCGCAAAACGAATTCTTCGTGCTGGGCCGCCAGAGCACCCTGTGGCAGCTTCAAGGAAGCCTGGGGGTGCGCCTTGGCGATAGCCTTCAGGTGTTCGGGCTGGGGCGGGGCTATCTGGAAAGCCCCCTGGGCCCGGGCCTCCTGCAAGGCGCGCTGGACGGTTCGCTGCGCTTTGAAGCAGGCCAGCCCCGGCTGCAATCCAACCTGCGCGACCAGCCCGACCCCACCGGACGCTTCCCCCTCACCGGCGCTGGCAACGAGGCCACCCTCCCCCTGCGCTCGGATGAGCCTTTTGCTCTGCGCTACGACCAGGAGGGGTTCAGCCTGGGCTACTACGCCGACAAGCTGGCGGTCTTTGGGGTTGACGGACTGCCCCAGGGCACGGCCCTGCGCCTCGAGACCCGCGGCGAGCTGGCCCTGCAGGGCTTTGTGGGCTACCTGCCTGCGGGCAGCCGCACCGAGCGCATCACCCCCGACGGCACCCGCTACTACCGGCTGTCCAGCCCGGCCGAGCCCGGCAGCGAGCAGGTGGTGCTCTGGGTGGGAAGCCAGAAGACCCGCCTCGAGCGTCTCAAGGACTATGTGCTGGACGCCGATACCGGCCTCCTCACCTTGAGCAGACCCCTCTGGCCCAGCGACCCCGACTTCCAGCCGGTTTACCTCGAGGTCACCTACGCCCCCCAGGGCGGGCAGCGCGAGCTGGGCTACGGGGCCGGGGCCCGCTGGAAGGCCGGCGACTTTAGCCTTGGGCTGGGAGCGGCCTACCTGCCCGCCCAGGGCTGGCGCTACGGGGCCGAGGCCGCCTACCAGCCACCCGGCTTTGGCGTAAAAGTGAGCTACAGCCGGGGTACGGCGGAGCGGTACGGCCTCGAGCTCTCCGGTAAAAACGGGGCCCTAGAGGCCAGCACCAACCTGACCTACGAAGGCAGGCTCCAGGGCCAGGCCCAACTTTCCTACAACCTGAGCGAGGCCGACCGCCTCAGCCTCGAGCACCAGACCGGCCCCAGCAACCGCACCGGCCTGCTCTACACCCGCCGCCTCTCCCAGAGCTTCTCGGTAGGGGCCGGGCTGGGCTACACCTGGGAGGAAGCAGCCTGGGCCAGCCTGGGGCGGCTGGGCTTCAAGAGCGGCCCCTTGAGCACCGAACTGACCCACGCCCAGCCCTTCAGCCTGACCAAAAGCGCCTCCACCCGCCTCAGAAGCACCTACGCCTTCGATGCCAACCTCACCGCCGAGGCCGACCTGATCCAGACCTGGGGCCTGGGCATGAGCGGCCAGCTCGGCCTCAAGCAGAAACTGGGTGGAAGCAACCTCTCGCTCTCCTACCAGCTCCCCGGTGCCTCCGGCGAGGGCAACCGGGCCCGTTTTGGCCTGGAGGCCCCGCTCCCCCTCTCCGAACATTGGAGCCTGAACGCCAGCGCCGGCTATGAGCGCAGCCTCAGCACCGGCCAGGATCAGGCTGCCTTTGGCCTGGCCCTGCGCTACCAGGCCCAGGGCTTCACCGCCACCCTGGGGGGCGAGACCGCCTGGAGCGCGGGGCAGCCCAAGGTGGTGCTGCGGGCCGGGGCCACCGGCCAGCTCGACGAGCAGCAGACCCTCTCGCTGGATGCCAGCTACCAGGTTCTGCCCACCTCCGAAGGCCGCTTCACCCTGGCCTACGCCCTGCGCGGGCGCGATGTGTCGCTGCTCACCTACCACCGCCTGAGCATTGTGGGTGAGCGTATCTTCGAAGGGGCCCTGGCCAGCAGCTATCACCCCGGTCTCTCCTTCCAGCTCCGCCCCAGCCTGGCCTACCGCCTCAAGCTCGACGACCCCAGCGGCAACACCTACCAGCTCGGCCTGGGGGCCAACTACTACCTCACCGACTGGCTGGGCCTGGGCGGGGGGGTATACTACCAGTTCCAGCCCGGCACCCAAAGCAACGCCACTGCTTTCTCCCTGGAGGCCTCCTTGCGGATCGTGGAGGGCCTGTGGTTCAACCTGGGCTACACCGTCGGCGGCTTTACCGGCCTCACCCCCGATACCGCCCCCGGCTTCTATCTGCGCCTGGACTTTTTAGGAGGGCACCGATGAACCGCATCCTACTCCTGGCCCTGTTCACGTTCCTGGGCCTGGCCCAGGCCCAGGTGGTAACCTCATTTAGCATCCGCTACCAAAACACCACCAATGGCAACATCATGCTGGTGGGCAACACCCTAATGTGCATGAGTCAGGCCAACTCCACCACCCAGTGCGATACAACCCGGATGAATAATTCAAGCCAAAACAACACGGCGGTAACTTCCAGCAACCAGCTCGATACCACACGAAACATGATTTTCATCAACGCCGACCCCACCAACCCTACCTGGCCTTCAGGCCGGGGAGGCTCGAGCGCCGCCACCCTCTCCCTGCCCACCGGGGCCCAGGTACTCTTTGCCGGTCTTTACTGGGGTGCCAGAACAGGTGAAAACGCCGCTGGCCGCAACCAGATCTCCATCAAACCTCCGGGGAGCAGCACCTACCAGCCCCTCTCGGGCAGCCTCATTGGCACCATCACAAACCAGGGCACCCCTACCACCCGCCCTTACACCGCCTTTGCTGATGTAACCGACCTCGTGCAAGCCAGCGGCAACGGCTCCTATTGGGTAGGGGGTATCCTGGCTGACACCGGCAATGACGGGCTGGGCTTCTATGCAGGCTGGTCGCTGGTGGTGGTTTACCGGCTGTCCAGCGAGCCCCTCCGCAACCTCACGGTCTACAACGGGCTGGCCTCGGTAAGCAACGGCAACCCCGTCACCATCACCCCCAGCGGCTTCCTGACCCCCATCACAGGCTCCTTTACCACCTACCTGGGGGCAGTGGCCTTTGAGGGGGATGGCGGCATCACAGGTGACCAACTGGTGCTGAATGGAGTACCACTTGGCGACGCACAAAACCCTAGCAACAACTTCTTCAACAGCTCTGTATCTCAACTCGGTACCCGTTTCACTGCCAAAACCCCCAACTACCTCAACCAGATGGCGGTGGACGTCGACCTAATAGACGCCACAGGGCACCTTCCCAACGGATCCACTACTGCAACCATCCAGTTCACCTCCTCTCAGGACGTTTACTTCCCCACCGTGCTGACTTTCGCCACCCAGGTCTACCTTCCCGACCTGACCAGTTCCTTCAGTAAAACCGGACAGGACATCAACGGGGGCAACTTGGTGCCGGGCGATATCCTCGAGTACACCCTCAGTTTTTCTAACACTGGGGGGGACGGGGCCACCAATGTGGTCGTGTACGACCCCATTCCTGCCGGAACCCAGTATGTGCCGGGAAGCCTGCAGGTGCTCACCAACGCCACTGGCGCCCCCACCGGCACCTTTACCGATGCCGCTGGCGACGACATTGCCGAGTTTGATAACGCCAACAACCGCGTGGTTTTCCGCCTGGGCACCGGGGCCAACGCCTCGAGCGGCGGGCTAATCCTACCGAGCCAGGGCGCCAGCGTGCGCTTCCGGGTACAGGTGCTGCCCAGCGCCGGCGGGCAGACCATCACCAACACCGCCCAGATCAGCTACAACAGCCAGACCCTGGGCACCAGCTTCAGCCAGACGGCCAGCGTCTCGGCCAATAGCCAGGTCTCTAACCCTCCTTCTCTTAGCAAAGCCTTCTCCCCGGCCAGCATTCCCGTAGGTAGCACCAGCACCCTCAGCATTACCCTCACAAACCCCAACCCCACCCCTGCCACCCTGAGCGCGGCCCTGGTGGACAACCTGCCCGCGGGCCTGGTGGTGGCCAGCCCAGCCAATGCCAGCACCACCTGCCCCAGCGGCAGCGTGAGCACCACGCCTGGCAGCAGCAGCGTAACCCTGGCTGCCGGGGCCCAGATACCGGCTAACGGAAGCTGTACTGTAAGCGTGAGCGTCACTGCCAGCACACCAGGCAGCTACACCAACACCCTGGCTGCCGGGGCCCTCCAAACCAACCACGGCAGCAACCAGAGCCCGGCCAGCGCAGTGTTGAACGTGACCGGTGTCAACGTGAGCGGCCAGGTCTACCACGACCTAGAACCCAACGGGGTGCGGAACAGCGAGAACTGGAGCACGGGGGTTACGGTCTATGTGAAGCTTGTGCAGGGCAGCACGGTGCTGGCTGTTCAGACCGTGAGTCCCGGAACCGGAGCCTACAGCTTTAGCGGGGTGGCCCCCGGCAGCTACAGCCTGGTGCTGGACAACAACAACAGCACCGCCGACACCACCCCCACCCCTCCCGCTGGCTGGCATTTTATTAACCCAGCCGGTGGGAGCCGGGCCATCACCGTGGCTGCTAGCAACCTGCTGAACCAGGACTTTGGCCTCTTCCACGGCGCGCGGGTAGAGGGCCGGGTCTTCTACGACGATGGCGAGAGCGGCGGCTCGGCCAACAACGCCCTGCAGGATGGGGGTGAGCGCGGGGCCGCCAGCGTGGTCAGCGCCACCGATGGCACCTACACCCGCACCGCCGCCACCGATGGGAACGGGGGCTACACCCTTTGGATTCCCGCCTCCTGGGGCAGCGTGACCCTCTCCCACCCCCTGCGCCCGGCCACCGGCTGGAACAACGGGAGCAGCGCCACCCTGGTAGGAAGCTGGGCCGACGCCACAAGCCCCACCTCCAGCGGTGCCGTGATTAGCCTGGGTTCGGCCAGCAGCCTGGCCGGTTCCAGCCTTACCCGCAACTTTGGGGTGGTGCGCAGCTCGCTCTTTAGGCCCGACCAGTCGGGCCAGACCACCAGCCCAGGGGTGGTGCGCTATCTGCACCAGTTCAAGCCCGGCACCCTGGGAACGGTTACCCTGGCCCTGACCAACACCCCGCAGTTTGGCTACCAACTCCGCCGCGATGTGAACTGCGATGGCGACTTCGACGACGCTGGCGAGGGCTTCCAGGGGCTACCGCAGAGCTTTAGTGTGGGCTCTGGCTGGCCGCGGGCATCCGACGGCAGTCTGGCAGGGTGCGCCCTCGAGGTGCAGGTACTGGTGCCCGCAGGGGTGAGCGCCGGCCAGGTGGATATCGCCAGCCTCAGCGCCAGTCTGTCCTGGGGCAGCAACCCTGCCGTCCAGGAAACCAGGGGCCTGACCGATGCCACCACTGTTATTCGGGGTGGGGAGCTAAGGCTGGAAAAGCAGGTGCGTAACGTGAGCCAGAACACCGCTTTCGCCGCCAGCGCCCAGGGACGGCCCGGGGAGGTGCTGGAATACCGCATCCAGTACCAGAACATCGGCAGCCAGCCCATCTTCAACGTGGTGCTCTATGACCCCATCCCCTTCTTCAGCACCCTGGTACAGAACGCCTACGGCGGCACCGGCGAGGTGGAGCTGGTCTGCCCCGGTGGTGCGGTGGTACGGCCCGACCTGGGTTCTACCAGCAGCATCACCCTGAACCTGGCTACGCTCTGCACCCTCCCCACCGCCCCTCAGCCTGGCGGCGGCAGCGCCCCGGCCCTGCTGCCCGGTCAGGGTGGGTATTTCGTGTACCGGGTGCAGGTGAACTGAGCATCCCATCGGCCGTGGTTCGCTGCAGCGCAGCAGGTTTTCCGTACCGGATTCAACAAGATGGTCGTCCAAGGCAAAGACTTCCAGAGGCCATCTTTTTGAAGCCTATCGCATTTCCCACAATTACCCGCCCCCGTACGCCGTACCGGGTATTCGTGGGAAACGCTCTAGAACACCCCCTTCGGTTGGGTTATTTGTCGGCCCGAACCAACCCGATCTGGTATCGATAGCGAAACCTAACCCCCCTTCCAAAAACTCAAACGGGTCTGGCCTTAGACTAAAGGTGTGCATCTGCAAGACTTACACGAATCGTTGAAGGTTACCTGGCGCGAGCAGGATGAATTTCGCGTCCCGTGGAACTACGGTGATGTGGAGGCCGAACTCGAGGCCCTCCAGCAAGGCGCGGCCCTGCTGGACTTCTCCAACCACGGCCTGTTGGAGCTTAGAGGCCCCGACCGCACCGAGTTCCTGCACAACCAGTGCACCTCCAATATTCGCGCAATGTTGCAGGATAGCTGGCTCGAGACCCTCTTCCTGAACGCCAGGGGCCAGATCGAGCACCTGGGCTTGGTTCTCAACCTGGGCGACTCCTTCTGGGTTAGCTCCCCCAGCGCCAGGGCCCTGGCCGAGCGCTTTCGCAAGTTTATTGTGTTCGACCAGGTCGAGATCGAAGCGCTGCCCTGGTCATTGCTGCGTCTGCATGGCCCGGATGCCGAGGCGGTGGCCCAAAAGCTGGCCCCCCTGCCCCCGCGCTGGGGCCTTGGGAAGACCCCGCATTGGGTAATGGCCCGCGACGAATTCGGCCTGTGGCTGCTGACGCCCTCCAGCCAAGCGCACATGCTAGTTCAGCCAATACTGGAGGCCGGGGCCAGCCTGGTAGGGCACGAGGCCTGGCACATCTGGCGGGTCGAGCGCGGCATCCCCGACCTGCCGGAGGCGCTGGGTGAGCTGCCCCAGGAGGTGGGGCTGGAGGGCCGGGTGAGCTACAAGAAGGGCTGCTACCTGGGGCAGGAAATAATGGCCCGGCTCGAGGCCCGGGGCAACACCCGCTACCAGCTCATGGGGCTTCTGGGTCAGAAGGAGCTCCCCAGCGGGGCCGAAATCTTCCGCGAGGGCAAGCGCGTTGGCAGGGTGGGCACCGCTGTGGAGTCACCCCGGCTCGGGGCCATCGCACTGGCCCTGCTGCGCAAGGAGCTGGCCCCCGGCGACCAGGTGCACATCGAGGGTTGGTCGGCTACCGTTTCGGGCTTGCCAATGCCGTAAAAGCGTCCTCGGCCTCGAGACCAGCCCGTATGATAGAGGTGCGGGCTTTTGACCTTTTTAATAAGTTGTTGTAGTGTATAGGAGCTATTATGTTTTTAGCAGAAATAATTGGCGTAGGGGATGAGCTGCTATACGGCGAAACGGTGGACAGCAACACCGCTGAAATTGCCGTTAGTCTGCAGCCTTACGCCCTCGAGATCCGCCGCACCCTGCGCGTGGCCGACCACCTCGAGGCCCTGACCGAGGCCGTGCGCGAGGCCTGGCAAAAGGCCCGGCTGGTGGTGCTCTCGGGCGGGCTGGGCCCCACCCCCGACGACATCACCCGCGAGGCCATCGCCGCGGCCCTGGGCGAGAAGATGGAAATTGACCCCCAGGTGCTGGCCTGGTTGGAGGGTATCTTTGCCGATCGGGGCTGGAAGATGCCCGAGGCCAACCGCAAACAGGCCCTCAAGATTCCTTCGGCCACCTGGATCGCCAACCCCCGCGGCACCGCGCCCGGCTGGTGGGTGCACCGGGAGGGCCAAGACCTGGTCTGCCTGCCCGGCCCGCCCGCCGAGTGGCGCCCGATGTGGGCCGAGCTGCTGCCCAGGCTGGGGCTGCCAGCAAAACCCTACCGGCAGATTACCTTCAAAACCTTTGGCCTGGGCGAGTCGCGCATCGTGGAGCTCCTGGGCGACCTGTTCCGGCGGGGCGGGGCGGTGGAGGTGGGCACCTACGCCAAGATGGATGGGGTGGCGGTGGTGGTGCGGGGGGAGCCCGGCCCGGTCGAAGCCCTGGCCGCGCAGATCCGGCCCCTGCTGGGCGAGGCGGTCTGGGGCCGGGAGGGCGATACCCTCCCGGCGCTGGCCCTGCAGCGGCTGGATGACCAAAAAGCCACCCTGGCCACCCTCGAGTCCATGACCGGGGGGGTGCTGGGCGCCCTCCTGACGGGGGTGCCGGGCGCTTCCAGAAGCTACCTGGGGGGCCTGGTCTCCTACAGCCCCCTCGCCAAATCCCAGCTCCCCATTCCCCTCGAGGTCGCGGCCCAGCACGGGGTGGTCTCGGCGGCCTTTGCCGAAGCCATGGCCGTGGCGGCCCGCAGCCTGCTGGGAGCCACCTACGGCCTTTCCACCACCGGCGTGGCCGGCCCCGAGCCCCTGGAGGGCCAGCCGGTGGGAACCCTGTTCGTAGGTCTGGCCGGCCCCCAGGGGGTCAGCTCCCGGCATTTCCGGCTGCCGGGGGCCAGCCGCGAGATGATACGCCAGCGGGCAGCCCACGCGGCCCTGGCTTTTCTGGTGAGTGAGCTGCGATGAGACTTTTTTATGCCATCTTCCCCCCACGCGAGGTGCAGGCCACCCTTGCCGAGGCCCAGGCTCGAGTGCAGAGCTACCGGGGCTGGAAGCCCAGCCCCCCCCACCAGCTCCATATCACCCTGCTCTTTCTGGGGGAGCAGCCCCCCGAGCGCCTGCCGGAGTTCCGCCGCATCGGGCGCGAGGTGGCATCCCGTACCAAGGCCTTCGAGGTGGAGTTGGGCGGAACCGGCTACTTCCCCCCTACCGGCGCGCCCCGGGTCTGGTTCGTCAAGGCCAGCGGGGAGGGGCTCGAGGCCCTGGCCCAGGGACTGCAGCAAGCCCTGCCGGAGGTCGAGGCGGCGCCCTTCAAGCCCCACCTGACCCTGGCCCGCAAAAAAGGCCCGGCCCCCCGCGTGGGGCCCGTGGTGATGAATATTCGCTTTCAGGTTCAAGCAGTATGCTTGGTAGAGTCCAAGCTGGAGCGCTCAGGTTCACAATACCGCGTTTTGGAACAGTTTCCACTCGGTTGAACAGCCTCTGATCGTAGGAGTGTGTATGGATAAAGACAAGCAAAAAGCGCTGGAAGGGGCCCTGAAGTCCATCGAGAAGCAGTTCGGCAAAGGGGCCGTGATGCGCCTGGGCGAGGCCCCCAGGCAACAGGTGGAGGTCATCCCCACCGGCAGCCTGGGCCTGGACATGGCCCTGGGCATCGGGGGGATTCCCAAAGGGCGGATCACCGAGATCTACGGCCCCGAATCGGGCGGCAAAACCACCCTGGCCCTCTCCATCATCGCCCAGGCCCAGCAGGCCGGGGGGGTGGCGGCCTTCGTGGACGCCGAGCACGCCCTCGACCCCATCTACGCCAAAAGCCTGGGGGTTAACATCGACGACCTCCTGGTCTCCCAGCCCGACACCGGCGAACAGGCCCTGGAGATCGTGGAGCTCCTCACCCGCAGCGGCGCGATAGACGTTATCGTGATCGACTCGGTGGCGGCCCTGGTGCCCCAGGCCGAGATCGAGGGGCAGATGGGCGATGCCTTCGTGGGCGTCCAGGCCCGCCTGATGAGCCAGGCCCTGCGCAAGCTCACGGCGGCGCTTTCCAAGAGCAACACCGCCGCCATCTTCATCAACCAGATCCGGGAAAAGGTGGGGCAGATGTACGGCAACCCCGAGACCACCCCCGGCGGACGGGCCCTCAAGTTTTATGCCTCGGTGCGGCTGGATGTGCGCAAGCAAGGCCAGCCCATCAAGGTGGGCAACGACGCGGTGGGCAACCGGGTACGGGTCAAGGTGACCAAGAACAAGCTGGCCCCACCCTTCCGCGAGCATGAGATCGAACTGTACTTCGGCAAGGGCATCGACCCCCTGGCCGACCTGGTCACAGTCGCCATCGCCACCGAGGTGATAGACAAATCGGGTTCCTGGCTCTCCTATGGCGATACCCGGCTGGGCCAGGGCAAGGAGAAGGCCGCCGAGTTTCTGAGGGGCGAGCCGCGCCTGGTTCAGGAGATCCGCGAGAAAGTTTTGGCCCAAGCTGGTAAGCTATCGGTATTGGCAGCTTCAGAAGAAGACGAGGAGTCTTCCACTGTGGCTGCCGAGGTATAGACTGCTGGTTAGGTGGGGTTCTCCCAGTATGAAAGGCCAGGCAACCCAAATGCTCAGCATCCGTCCGGTGGCGCTTTGGGCCAGGGAGCGGTGCGCAGTAGAGCTTGGTAATGGTCTACTTCTGGTTTGGCGTCGGACTCGGGCCAGTCTGATCACGGTTCCCGCTGTGCCCCGCAGGATGGGCGTGGTGGGTCTTTCAAAACAACCCTGCCAGGTGCGCGGGCTGTTTTCAAGAGCCGTTCAGTGCAAGGGTATGCCTGAAAAAACTGGAACACGTATTTAGCCAAACGCCGATCAGAAACTGTGAGAACCTCCATGCAACCCTTGGAGGTACCGATGGCCTTTACTCCCCTAGATTTGATACTCACCCTGATTGTGATTGTGTTGGCGGCGGTGGTGGTGCTGCTTTTGCAGCGCAGCAACCGCCAGACCGAAGTTAACAAAAGCGAACTCGAGGCCGCCCGTCGCGAGGCCCAGCAGACCCTGGAGGCCGCCCGCCGCCAGGCCCAGACCGCCCTCGAGCAGGCCCAGAGCCAGGCCCAGGCGCTGCTCGAGGCCGCCCGTGCCGAGGCCCAGAGCCTGCGCCAGAGCGCCCAGACGGAGGTACAAAACCTGCGGCAAAGCGCCCAGGCCGAGCTCGAGCGCCTCCGTCAGCAAGGCGAGGAGCGCCTGCGCCAGCAGCTGCGGGAGGAACGCGAACGCCTGCAGGCCAGCCTCCAGGCCGAGCGCGAGGCCCTGTTGAGCGAGCGGGCCTCCCTCCAGGCCGAGCGCGAACGCTTGCAGGCCGACCTACAGGCCAGCCGGGCCGAGCGCGAGGAGCTCAAGCGCGAGACCGAGCGCTTAGCAAGGCGGGGCGAGCAGCTCGATGCCCGCGCGGCCAAGCTCGACGAGCAGGAGGAAAAGCTCGACGCCCTGGAGAAGGCCCTCGAGGCCCGCCAGGCCGAGCTGGCCCAACGTGAACGGCAGATCGACCTCAAGCTCCAGGAGGTGGCCGGGATGAGCCGGGAGGAGGCCCAGAACCTGCTTCTGTCGCGCCTGGACGCCGAGCTGGAGGAAGAAAAAGCCCTGCGGGTCAAGGCCAACCTCGAGCGCATCCGGCTCGAGGTCAAGCGCGAGGCCCAGAAGCTTTTGGCCCAGGCCGCCCAGCGCCAGGCCTCCGAGACCGCCGCGGCCCTGGCCGTCTCGGTCGTACCCATCCCCTCCGACGCCATGAAGGGCCGCATCATCGGGCGCGAAGGGCGCAACATCCGCACCTTCGAGGCCCTCACCGGGGTGGATCTGATCATCGACGACACCCCCGAGGCGGTGCTGCTCTCCAGCTTCAACCCCATGCGGCGCGAGATCGCCAGAATGGCCCTCGAGCAGCTTGTGGCTGATGGCCGCATCCACCCCAGCCGCATCGAGGAGGTGGTGGAAAAGGCCAAAAACGAGATGAAAACCTTCATCTACGAGCGCGGCGAGGAGGCCGCCCTGGAGGCCGGGGTGGTGGGCCTCAAGCCAGGCCTGGTGCAGCTTTTAGGCCGGCTGCACTTCCGCTCCTCCTACGGCCAGAACGTGCTCAAGCACTCGGTGCAGGTGGCCCACCTGACCGGCATCATGGCCGCCGAACTGGGCCTGGACGCTGCCCTGGGCCGCCGGGCTGGGCTGCTGCACGACCTGGGCAAGTCGGTGGACCGCGAGATCGAGGGCACCCACGTGGAGATCGGCGTCACCCTGGCCACCCGCTTTGGCGAGCCCAAAGAGGTGATTGACGCCATCGCCCACCACCACGACCCCGAAAACGGCGAGACCCTCTACTCGGTGCTGGCCGCTGCCGCCGATGCCATCAGCGCGGCCCGTCCCGGCGCCCGCCGCGAGAGCCTGGAGGAGTACATCCAGCGCTTGGAGCAGCTCGAGCGCATTGCCCTGTCCTTCCCGGGCGTGGACAACGCCTTCGCGGTGCAGGCCGGGCGTGAGGTGCGGGTGATTGTGAAGCCCGACCGCATCTCCGACGCCAAGGCCGTCCTGCTGGCCCGCGAGATTGCCGGGCGCATCGAGCGCGACATGAACTACCCCGGCCAGGTGCAGGTCACGGTGGTGCGGGAAAGCCGGGCCGTGGAGTACGCAAAGTAATTAGACAGACTGTCCATTGCCATCTGGGGCCCAGGCTCCTACCATGAACCTATCGGGCCTCAACCCTGTTTCATTGCCCAACCCATACGGAGGTAGCAGATGGCAGTCAAGGAACCCCAAGTCACCCTGAAACGCGTTTCCCACTGGATCGGCGGCAGGCTGGTCGAGGGTAGGTCTGGGCGGAGCGGCGTGGTCTGGAACCCCGCCACCGGGCAGCCGCAGGCCACCGTGGACTTCGCCTCGGTGGAAGAGGTCGACGCGGCGGTGGCGGTGGCCAGGGAAGCCTACAAAACCTGGCGGCAGACCCCCCTCTCCCGCCGGGCCGAGATCATGTTCAAGTTCCGCGATCTGGTAGACCAGAACCGTCGCAAAATTGCCGAGCTGATCACCCTCGAGCACGGCAAAACTCTGGCCGATGCCCTGGGCGAGGTGGCGCGGGGCCTGGAAAACGTGGAGTTCGCCACCGGTATTCCGCACCTCTTGAAGGGGGGCTTCTCCGAGCAGGCCAGCCGGGGGGTGGACGTGTACCAGATTCGCCAGCCGCTGGGCGTGGTAGCGGGCATCACCCCCTTCAACTTTCCGGCCATGGTGCCCATGTGGATGTTCGCCAACGCCATCGCCTGCGGCAACACCTTCATCCTGAAGCCCTCGGAAAAAGACCCCTCCCCCAGCCTCTTCCTGGCCGAGCTCCTGCAGCAAGCCGGCCTCCCCGATGGGGTGTTCAACGTGGTGCAGGGCGACAAGGTGGCGGTGGATCGCATCCTCGAGCACCCCGAGATCAAGGCCGTAAGTTTCGTGGGCTCCACCCCGGTGGCCCGGTACATCTACGAGACCGGCACCAAACACGGCAAGCGGGTGCAGGCCCTGGGCGGGGCCAAAAACCACATGGTGGTGCTGCCCGACGCCGATATCGGCATGGCCGCCGACGCCGCCGTGAGCGCGGCCTATGGTTCGGCGGGCGAGCGCTGCATGGCCATCTCGGTGGTGGTGGCGGTGGGCGACCAGACCGCCGATGCCCTGATTGCCGCCATCAAGGAGCGGATGCCCAGAATCAAGGTGGGGCCGGGCCTCGAGGAGGGCGTGGAGATGGGCCCCCTGATCACCCGCGAGCACCGCGACAAGGTGGCCTCCTACATCGAAAACGCCCCCAAGGAAGGGGCCAGCGTGGTGGTGGATGGCCGGCAGGATCCCATCGCCCAGTCCGAGGGGTTTTTCCTGGGCCCCAGCCTGATTGACCACGCCAGGCCCGGCATGAAGTGCTACGACGACGAGATTTTTGGCCCGGTGCTCAGCGTGGTGCGGGTCAAGACCTACGACGAGGCCCTGAAGCTCATCAACGAGCACCCCTACGGCAACGGCACGGCCATCTTCACCCGCGACGGGGGGGCTGCCCGGCAGTTCCAGTTCGAGGTGGAGGCCGGCATGGTGGGCATCAACGTGCCCATCCCGGTGCCGGTGGCCTACTACAGCTTTGGCGGCTGGAAGGCCAGCCTGTTCGGCGACCTGCACATGTACGGCCCCGAAGGGGTGCAGTTCTACACCCGCGCCAAGGTGGTCACCAGCCGCTGGCCCGACCCCAGCACCAGCAAGGTGGATCTGGGCTTCCCGCAGGTGCGCTAGCCCCTGAATACCCGCTTCACCTTGTCCCAGAAGCCCTCGGGGGCCACCTCCTCGCCCACTTCCTGCGCGTACTGGCGCAGGAGTTCGCGGGCTCGCTTGGAAAGGTTGTGTGGCACCACGATCTGGGTGATCACCTGCAGCTTGCCCCGGCTGCGGCTACCGGGGTGGGGTAAACCCTGGCCCTCGAGCTCGAACACCTCGCCCTCGTGGGTGCCGGGGGGTATGCTGAGCTCGAGGTCGCCCTCCAGGCCCGGAATCTGCACCCTGGCCCCCAGCGCGGCCTGGGCCAGCCCCAGCCTGAGCTCGTAAATCAGATTAGAACCCTCGCGCCTGAGCTGCGGGTGGGGGTGGATGTGCGGGCGAACAAACAGATCGCCCGGCCCCCCCGGCCCCAGGTTGCCCATCCCCGAGACCCGCAGGAGCTGGTTCTCATCAATACCGGCTGGGATGTTGATTTGAATCTTTTCCCTGCGCCGCACCCGGCCCTGGCCTTTGCAGCTTGAGCAGGTCTCGGAAAAGACGTAACCCCGGCCCCGGCAGGCCGTGCAGGGCACCTGGGCCACCATGTTGCCAAAAAAGGTGCGCTGTATCTGCTCGAGCGTCCCCCGCCCCCCGCACGAGCGGCAGGCCTGGCGCTTACCCCCCTGCCCGTGGCAGGTTTCGCAGGGAACCAGACGGTCGTACTCGAGCTCCTTCTGAACACCATGCAGCACATCCACCAGCTCCAGCTCGATCTCGGCCTCGAGGTCTTCCCCCCGTGGCGCACGGCCCGCACCCCCCGGCGTGCGAAAACCAAACACCTGCTCAAACAGATCGAAGATGTCGCCAAAATTGCCCCCTACACCGCCCAGCCCGCCCGGTGTGGCCGTGCCGTAGCGGTCGTAGTGGGCCCTTTTTTCCGGGTCGGAAAGCACCGCGTAGGCCTCGTTAATCTGCTTGAACCGCTCCTCGGCCTCCTTGTTACCGGGGTTTTTATCGGGGTGGTACTGGAGGGCCAGCTTGCGATAGGCCTTCTTGATCTCCTCGGCGCTCGCGTTTCGGTCTACCCCCAGGGTTGCGTAGTAGTCGTTCATCGAAGTTTAGTCTATCAGGCTTAGGTATTTTTCTTGTGGTTTTAAACACGAGGCGTTGCAACCCGGTTTTTGACAAAACCAATATACCCCTGTATATTCAAACCAGATGCGATTCTCCGCACGAGCTACCCTTTAAGCGGCGCTCTTCTTCGGAAGAGGCCGTAGGGGTTTGCCCGGCGGGGAATCTCTTTTTTGTTTTGGAGGAAACCCATGGTTCTCTTGACCCCCGGCCCTACCCCCATCCACCCCAGGGTACAGACCGCCCTCGGCAAGGAGATGCGCGGCCACCTCGACCCCGAGGTGCTGGCCACCAACCGCCGCATTCGCGAGCACCTCAACAAGCTCTTCGACCCCGGCCCTGGCGCTTTGCTGGCGGCCATGCCGGGTTCGGGGAGCCTGGGCATGGAGGCCGGCCTCACCAACCTGGCCGACGAGGGCGATGCCGTGCTGCTGCTGGTGAGCGGCACTTTTGGCGAGCGCATGGTGGAGATTGCTCACGCCTACCAGTTCGACTACAAGGTACTGCGCTCCGAGCCGGGCCACCCCATTGACCCCCAGGCCGTGGCCGAGGAGTTGAAGCACCGCCCCTACAAGCTGGTGGCCCTGGTGCACGGTGAGACCAGCACCGGCGTGCTCAACCCGGTAGAAGAGATTGCCGAGCTGGTGCAGGCCCACGGCGCGCTGTTCATGTTGGACGCGGTGACCACCGCCGGCATGATGCCGCTCTCGATGCAGAAGCTGGGCATTGACTACGCCTTCACCGGTAGCCAGAAATGCCTCTCGGCCCCGCCGGGGCTGGCCCCCTTTGCCCTCTCCCAGCGCGGGCGGGAGTGCTTAGGGCAGGTGCGGGGCTGGTACTCCGACCTGTCGCGGGTGGCGGTCTACTGGGAGCAGGAGGGCTACTTCTGCACCTCGCCGGTGCTGCTGCACTACGCGCTCGAGGAGGCCCTCAAGCTGGCCCTGGAGGAAGGCCTGGAGAACCGCCAGAAACGCGCCGAGCTGCTGTACGGCACGGTGCTGTCGCTCTTGGAAGAGCTGGGCTTCAGCGCCTATGCAGCCGAGGGAGCCCGCCTGCCCACGGTGCTGGTGGTACGCCCACCCCAGGGCCTAGAGGAGGCCGAGATCCGCAAGGGGCTGTATGCGCGGGGGGTCTCGGTAGCCGGGGGTATCGGCCCCACCGCCGGTAAGGTGCTGCGGCTGGGGCTGATGGGCGAAAGCGCACGGCCCGAGCACTACCGGGTATTCTTCAAGGCCCTGGGCGAGGTGCTGGGCAAGAGCGGCCTCGAGCGGGCCTTCGAGGAGCGGCTGGGCCTGGTAGCCTTCTAGTGCTGGGTCAGGTAGTAGTGTTGAAGCTCACCCTCGAGCTGTGCGAGCGCTTGTTGAACGCTGATGCCTTGCAGGGGCAGCACCCCATAGGCCCGGATCGCCAGGTTCTGCCGGATGCGACGGAAGACAACCTGGGCCCCCTCCAGGTTGCTACCCTGCAAAACAATCAGAAACTGGCCAGGGCCAAGCTGAAACACCATGTCGGGCTGACGCAGGTACTGCACCAGTTCAGCCCCTGGCTGGTCGGCACGGGTGTGCAACAACAAAAGCGTAACAGGGCGCACCGCCGAGAGGGCCTCGAGGCTGGGAGCCAGGGCTTGCAAAGCGGTATGAGATAGAACACCCCCCTCATGGCGAAAACCCATCTGTGTGGCAGGTGGCAGGCTTGGCACCTCGCGCCTAAGCAAGAAAAACAATCCCATCAAGAAGGCACAGGCTCCCATCAAACTTGCTACCGAGGCCACCACCGCCAGATCTTCAGGAATCTGGGCCAGGTCACGGCTGGCGGCTACAGCCATAGCGCTGCTCATCAAACCCAGCCCCAGCACCCAGAAAAACCGTGCCTGTGGGCCCAACGGTACGCGGGCGTACAGGCTGGCTGCGGCGGCCAGCATCAGTGCAGCCAGCAAAAATACCAGACCGGGATAAAGGCTTGCCTGCCGGGGAAACAACCACAGCGGCAACAGCCCCAGCAGGACGAAGCCCCAGGGCAGCAGCGACAACCACATAACCCCTAGCATACGATCACAGCTCGCCCGGCTGCATCAAGAATAAACACAAGCCGGGGTGACAAACCCCCGCCCTCTGGTACGATTATGTTGTGAGCATAGCACCGCTGGCCGAGCGCGTACGCCCCCAGACCCTAGACGAGGTGGTGGGCCAGGAACATCTCACCGGGCCGGGCAAACCCCTGCGGCGGATGCTGGAGACCCGGCGGCTTTCCTCCTTCATTTTGTGGGGGCCGCCCGGCAGCGGCAAAACCACCCTGGCCCGGCTGATGGCCCAGGGCGTGGGGCGGGCCATGGTGATGCTTTCGGCGGTCAATGCCGGCCTCAAGGATATCAAGGAGATCGTGGCCCAGGCCCAGGAACAGGGCGGCCTGGTGCTTTTCCTGGACGAGATCCACCGCTTCAACAAAGCCCAGCAAGACGCACTCCTGCCCCACGTGGAGTCGGGCCTCCTGACCCTGATTGGGGCCACCACCGAAAACCCCTCCTTCGAGGTGAATCCCGCCCTGCGCTCCCGCGCGCGGGTCTACGTGCTCGAGCCCCTGGACGGGGCAGCCACCCGCAGGCTTCTGGAGCGAGCACTCCACCACCCCCAGGGCCTGCAAGCCCAGGCCGAGCCGGAAGCCCTGGAGTTCATCGCCCAGGCCGCCATGGGCGACGCCCGGCGGGCCCTGTCGGCGCTGGAGCTTGCCGCCAGCCTGGGTGAAGGGCACATTAGCCTGACAGCCGCCCGCGAAGCCCTGGGCCGTGGCACGCTGGGCTTCGACAAAGGGGGCGATTACTTCTACGACCTGATCTCGGCCCTGCACAAGTCGGTGCGCGGCAACCACGTCGACGCCGCACTCTACTACCTGGCCCGCATGCTCGAGGGCGGCGCCGACCCCCTCTACCTGGCCCGCCGGCTGGCCCGCATGGCCGTGGAGGACGTGGGCCTGGCCGACCCCAACGCCCTGCGCCTGGCTATGGCCGCCAAGGAGGCCTACGATTTTTTAGGCAGCCCCGAGGGCGAGCTGGCCCTGGCCGAGCTGGTGGTGTACCTGGCTTTGGCCCCCAAGTCCAACAGCGTCTATGTGGCCTGGCACAAGGCCCAGGAGGCCGCCCGCAAACACCCTACCGCCCCCATTCCCCTGCACCTGCGCAACGCCCCCACCGCCCTCATGCAACAGATGGGCTATGGCCGGGGCTACGCTTACTACCACGACGACCCCGAGGGCAGCTTCGCCCAGCGGTACCTGCCCGAGGTGTTGGAGGGCCTCGAGCTCTACCAGGCCACCGGCGAGGGCTGGGAAGAGCGGGTGCGCGAGCGGCTCAAAACCCTGCGGGCGCGGTTTGCCTCGAGGGGAAAAACGAGCCGCTAAGGCGGCTCGTCGAACGTCTAGAGGAGTCTTTCTCATCGGTGCGGGTGCACAACCTCAGACACTCCTACGGCTACGGCTCGCACATGCTGGCAAATGGCATTGGTGGCGGAACGGATGGGGCACACCAGCCCCAAGATCACTCCGGGGGTGTACCGTCACCTACTCCAGCAGGAGCGCCGGGGCTGGGTCATTGGCCCTGAAGACCTGCCGGGGGTCAGGGCGCAGGGGTAAAAATCTGGGGTCATACGGAATCTAGGTAAATAGTCACACAAAATCCCGGCCTGGAAGAACTCGAACGGGCCGCAAAGAGCCAGGGTGCCACCAGGGGCACGCTGGCCTCATCCGGGGGTGTCAGGGCTGGGGTCGGCTTTCCGATGTGTGATGATTCACCCAGACTTGGTATCAAAAGCAAAACCCAAGGATTGGCACCTCGGGTTTTTTGCGTTCTGGACAGTCTGGCGGGCCGTGAAGGATTCGAACCTCCGACACCTCGTTTTGGAGACGAGTGCTCTACCGGGCTGAGCTAACGGCCCACACTAGCGCATCGGATTGTAGCACAGGGACACAGAACCGACAACCGGGGCAGGCCAGGGTAGAATCGGCCCGATGACTACGCTCAAACCCCTCGTTGCCCTGGGCGACCTTACCTGGGATGTGCTGGCCAAACCCAATACCCTGCTGCTGCCCGGCGGGGATACCACCGGGCGGGTTTTGCTGATGGGCGGCGGAAGTGCGGCCAATGTGGCGGTGTGGGCAGCCCGGGTGGGCTATCCGGCGGGTTTTATCGGGGCCGTAGGGCGCGACCGCTTCGGCGAGTTTGCGGTGCAGGAGTTGGCCAGCGAAGGGGTAGAGCCCCACATCATCTGGAACAGCAGCACCCCCACTGGCGTAATCCTGGTGCTGATCGATGCTGCCGGACAGCGTTCCATGCTCACCTCCCAGGGGGCCGACTTCGAGCTGCGTCCCGAGGAAGTACCGCTGGAGGTGATCCGGCAGGCCGGGCACCTGCACGTGACGGCCTGGTCGCTCTTTACCGACCCACCACGCCAGGCCGCGCTCAAAGCCGTACACGTCGCACGCGAGGCCGGTGTAACGGTATCTTTCGACCCGGCCTCGTTCCAGATGATCCGGGAAATTGGGCGCGAGGAGTTCCGCCGCATGACCCGCGATCTCTCGTTGGATTTTGTCTTTCCCAACCTGGACGAAGGCCAGGCCCTCACCGGGGCGCGAGACCCCAAGGACATCCTCGAGGTGCTGCAAAAGCTCTACCCCGAGGCCATGATTCTGCTCAAGCTGGCCGCCGATGGGGCCCTGATTCTCGACCGGGGCCGGCTCATCGAGCTTCCAGCCACCCGCGACCAGCCGGTAGACGCCACCGGGGCCGGGGATTCGTTTGGGGGAGCCTTCCTGGGGCATTACCTGCGTTCTAAAGATGCCCTGGCCGCCGGGCAGCTCGCGGTGCAGGTGGCGGGCTGGGTGATCGGACGGTTTGGGGCCCGCCCGCCCATGGATGCTGAAATCAAGCGGCGCCTCGAGCAGTTCGGTTTTGTTCACAGATAATACAGGACTGGGTTAGTTCGCTGCCTTCCGGCGCCGAACCAACCCAACCGAAGGGGTACGCTTTCTGCGCTGAGCGTAGCGAAGGGGTGTGCTATAGGATTCAAAAAGATAAACTCTGGAGGTTTTTGCTTTGGATGATTATCTTTATTGAATCCGATATAACACGGCTACGTAGGGTCGATTCGCATCCTAGGCAACCCGGCTGCTACGCACCACAAATTGCCAGTGAATTGGGTACTCCACATCGGGATCGGGGTAGGTGGCCTCGACCCACCGGGCTAGCTCGAGCACGGAGGGCCTGAACACCTCCTCGGGGACAGCCCAGGTAAAGGAGTAAATGCGTTCCAGCAGCATCTCCAGGCTGGTTCGGGGGCTGCGCAGCTCTACCCAGTCAGCTACAATCCTGGATCTGGGCTCGAGCCCATAACGAACCAGCTCTCTTTCCACCTCCTCCAGGCGGGCCTGGTGCCGGCCTCGAACCAGCCGATAACCCAACCCAGCCAGAATTTCCTGCCACTTTTGCTGGATACGCCAGTCCTCGCTTTCTCCATTGGATCGATCCCAGCCCTCAAACAAAAAACCCCCGGGGCGCAGCACCCGCAGGCTCTCCTGCAGGGCCTGCTGCCAGCCTTCTATCAGGTGCCAGCAGTGCACCGCAATCACGGCATGGAGGCTGGCCCGTTCGAAGGGTAACTCACGAGCATCGGCCTCGACCAGGCGGGCTTTACGGGCCACCCCGGCCACCTTTTGCCGTAGCACCTCGAGCATGGCCGGGTTGTTGTCCAGGGCAATATAGCGGTACCCACGGGCAATAATCGGCACTGCAATCCGACCAGTACCCGCCCCAATCTCCAGAAACAAGGGATCGCGGAATAACTTCTCAACGGGCGCCGTGAGGGCGGTAGCGATACGCCCAGAAACCTCAGGAGGATGGTACCGTGTTCGGTCGTAGGTAAAGGCCACCCGACTAAAATGAGAAGTCATGCTCGGTTTTAATGATAGCAATGCAAAATTAAATTGCAAATCATACCCTGAAGCGTTGAACTCGAGTGTGACCTTTGGGCCTGGGCCATCCAGCAAAGCGTTACGGGTGCCTGCGGCGGCTTTCTTGCTGTGGGTACAATTGCAGACCCTCATAATGCCCTCGTGGGGGTCTGTATAATCGCTTGTGGTGTCGTTGCTGGACGACAAGTTCACAATTCTTGGTGAGGAGCCTGCCCAGGGCTTTTTGCGCGTCTATCAGGCGCAGATACCCGAGGGCCTGAAAGGACATTTGTATTGGTTCGAGGTGCATACCCCTGAGGCCCGCACCGCTTTCCACCGCTACAAAAATGCAATTCGGCGGCTGGAAAACCAGGGTTTTTTACCGCAAGGGGTGCTGGTCTCGGCCAATCCGGGGCGCTACTATGTCTTCTGGCCCGAGCAGCCCAAAATCGCGCTCAAACCCCGGCGGCTCCGACCAATTCTGGAGCTTCTCGAACCCTTTGGTTACCAGGAGAGCGACCTCGAGGCCACCGAGGTGGATGGGCGGCCCCTAGTGGGGAAACTGCACCCACAACTTACCCCAGCCCCCACCGCCACAAACCGCACCAACCCAGCCACCCTGCCCCTTGACCCCTCCACCGTCCAGCCTCAAGAACACCCGTCCAGGATCGAGATGCCCCGCAAACCTGCCCCCCGTGCCCACCTCGAGACCCGGCCCCGCGCCCCACAGCGCCTTCACTTTGGAAGCTGGCCCGGCTGGCTTCCGGGCTTGCTGATGCTGGCCCTGGGAAGTCTGGCCCTCTGGCAGGCCACCAACCGCTACCTGAACCCGCCGGAGTATGTGCTGCCCGACCTGGTGGGCAAAACCCCCCGGCAGGCCCTGGAGGCTGTGCGCAGCTACGGGTTGAAGGTGGAGTTTACCGAAGGCAGCGATGTTTCGCTGCCCAAGGATCAGATTCTGGAGCAAACCCCCGATCCCGGCACCCGCGTCAAGCCAGGGCGCAGGCTGGAGCTGGTGGTCAACAAACCCCGCCTCGGCAGCGTACCCACCGTGAGCGGGCGCTCCCTCGAGGATGCCCGCCAGGCCCTCGAGGCCGCCGGTTACCGTGTCGCCGGGATCACCCGCATGGCCTCGGGCGACACTGCCGATACCGTCCTGGCCAGCATTCCCAGCGAAGGCCAGCCCCTGCGCCCCGGCGAGGGGGTGCGGCTCCTGGTCTCCACCGGAACCCGCCCGCCGGTGCGCGAGACCCTGCTGCCCGACCTAACCGGCCTGACCGAGGAGGAGGCCCGTTACATCCTGACGGTGGCCGAACTCCAGGCCCAGGTGGTGCGGGTGGCCTCGGGCGCGCCCGACGGGCTGGTGGTGGGCCAGGAACCCGGCCCCGGCGTGGTGCTGCCCCGTGAAACGGTGGTACGCGTTCTGGTGGCTGCCCAGCCGGTGGCCACCCTTCCCAAAGCCTCCCCCTTCGCCCCTGCTCGCCTAGAGGCACCCCCGCCCCCCGAGCCCGCACCAGCACCCACCAACCCGAACATAAACCAGCCCAGCCCCACACCCACACCCACCGGGCCGCAAGAACGGCGGGTGAACGTGAGCTACACCCTGCCGGAAGACATCCCCAACGCGGTGGTGATCATCACCGTGCAGGACGAGGTACTGGTCAACACGGTGTTTGAGGGGCCGGTGCAGCAGCCCTGGAGCTTTAACCAGGAGATTGTGGTGCGCGGCAGCGCGGTGCTGCGGGTGGTGGTCAACGGGCAGCAGGTGCTGGAAAGCCCGTTATGAAGGGGGCCTGGGCCGAGGCTCTGGCCTGCCAGCACCTACAGGCCAAGGGCTATGTGTTGCTGGGGCGGAACAAACGCACCCCTTTTGGTGAGATTGACCTCTGGATGCAGGACGGCCCCACCTATGTGGCGGTAGAGGTCAAGCAGCGTAGCAACGAGGCTTTTGGTAGCCCCCTCGAGGCCCTTACGCCCACCAAGTACCGGCGCATCTACCGGTCGGTGCTCTATCTGCTGGGCCGGGACGATGCGGCGGTGCGGCTGGAGGCGGTTCTGGTGTATGGAACCCCTCGGCGGTTTCGCCTCGAGCACCTGCTTTTGGAGCCATGACCCCTGCCCAGCCGGTTGGCCAGGTCGTGGAGGCCATCCCTGAAGGGCGGGCGACAGGCCCTTTCCCCAATACCGGAACCTGCTTCCATATTGCCCTGGGCCGTATCGGCTATTCTGGAGCAGATGTACAAGAACCTCCAGGCCTTCATCCGCGACCTCGAGCGCCACGGAGAGCTCGTTCGCATCAAGGAGCCGGTCTCCTGCGAGCTGGAGATCACCGAGATCGCCGACCGAATGGTCAAGTCGGGCGGCCCGGCCCTGCTGTTTGAAAACGTCGAAGGGCGCGACTTCCCGGTTTTCATCGGGGGGTTCGGCACCGCCGAGCGCACCGCGCGGGCCATGGGCGTGAAACGCCTGGACGATCTGGCGGTGCGGGTGGCCCAGCTGATGAACCTCAACCCCGGCAAGGGCGGCCTCAAGGCGGCCCTCGCCCTGCTGCCCAAGCTGCGGGAGCTCAAGGGCTTCTTCCCCAAAAAAGTGCGCGGCGGGCCGGTGCAGGAGGTGATTTGGCGGGGCGAGCAGGTAGACCTATTTAGAATGCCCATCCTCAAGTGCTGGCCCTTAGACGGCGGCCCCTTCATCACCCTGCCGCTGGTGATATCCAAAGACCCGGAAACGGGCGAGCTTAACCTGGGCATGTACCGCATGCAGGTGCTGGACAAGCAGAGCACCGCCATGCACTGGCAGCTACACAAGGTGGGGCGGCGGCACTACGACAAAGCCAAAAAGCTGGGGAAGCGGCTGGAGGTGGCCGTGGCCCTGGGCGGCGACCCCATCCTGACCTACGCCGCCACCGCCCCCGTGCCCCCCATTCCGGGCGTCAATGAGTTCAACCTGGCCGGATTTCTACGGGGGCAGCCGGTCGAGCTGACCAAGGGCGTTACGGTAGACCTGCCGGTGCCCGCCGAGGCCGAGTTCGTGCTCGAGGGCTACATCGACCCTGCCGAGGAGCTGGTGCTGGAAGGGCCTTTTGGCGACCACACCGGCTTTTACACCCTGGAAGACTACTACCCCCGCTTCCACATCACCGCCATCACCCACCGCAAAAACGCGGTTTACCCGGCCACCATCGTGGGCCGCCCGCCCATGGAGGACGCCTACCTGATCGAGGCCTCCGAACGGCTCTTTCTGCCCGCGGCCCAGCTCATCCTGCCGGAGATCCACGACTACCACATGCCGCCCGCCGGGGTGGCCCACAACTGGGTGAACGTGAGCATCGAGAAGCGTTACCCCGGCCAGGCCTACAAGGTGGCCAACGGCCTGTTTGGGCTGGGCCAGATGATGTTTGCCAAGGTGATCGTGGTGCTGGATGCGGGCGCTCCCCTGAAGGGGCCCGAGGCCCTGCAAAAAGCCCTTCTACAGGCCGTGCCAGGGCGCGACACGCTCATCTCGCGCGGCCCCATCGACGTGCTCGACCATTCCTCCCGCGCCATGGGCTACGGGGGCAAGCTGATTGTGGACGGTACGGCCAAGCTCGAGGAGGAAGGCGGCCCCCTGCCCTTTACCCTCCAGGCCCACCCCAGCCTGCCGGGCATCCCGGGGGTGCGGCAGAAGCAGCTGCCGGGCATCTGGATGGTCACCTTCGAGAAAACCCGCCCCCACCAGGCCAGAGAGATGGCCGAGCGCCTGCTGGCAGCCCCCCAGAGTGCCGGCATTCGGCTGCTGCTCCTGACCGATGCCGACACCGCGCTCGAGTTCGACGAGGTGATGTGGGCGGTGCTCAACAACATTGACCCCGAGCGCGACGCCTGGGTGCTGCCGGGGGTGGAGGGCCCGGTGCTGGTGCTGGACGGCACCCGCAAGCTGGCCGAGGAGGGCTTTACCCGCCGCTGGCCGCCCAAAATTGTGATGTCCCCCGAGATCGTGCGCCGGGTAGACGAGCGCTGGAGCCGCCTGGGGCTGCCCCCCTTGCCGCCCAGGGATGTGCCCGTGGGGCAGTCCGGAGGCAAATAACCCAGCAACCCCCTCTGCCCGGCGCTATGCTCGAGGCATGAAGACCCTTTTGCTTGGCTTGCTGCTCCTGCTGGGGGCTCCGGCCCTGGCCCAGACCCTGGTCGAGGTGACCACGGTGGCGGCCATCACCTCTAGCCTGGATGCCAGTGTGCGCTTTCCCTCCGGCTCCTTTAAGGCCGGGCGCGGCAGCGAGGCCATTGTGGCCCGCATCCCCGATGCCAGCCGGTTCAACCTGGAGGTCTACGCGGCCAGGGGCGTGGCGGCCCGGCTGCAACCCGGCTTTGTCCAGCAGATTCTGACCGGCTTTGCGGCCGCTGGCTACTTCGTGGAAAACCAGCAGGAAACCCAGGTGGCCGGCGAGGTGCGCACCCGCTACAACCTGCGGAACGAGGCCGGCCGGGCCGCCCTTCTGTTTGTGGTGCGCAAGGGGGACGAGCTGGTTTTTGCCTTCGGGGTCGCCAAGTAGAGCGGGGGCTTCTTTAGGAGTAGGCTGGCTCTCATGAACACCGTGCGCTGGAGCACCCTCGAGGCCGCCCTCCCGCTGAACGAGTTGCCCGCTTTTCACCGGGCTTTCCTCAAGCTGCACCGGCCCGAGCTGGCCGCCGAGACCCTCCCGCTGCGGCGTGTGCAGCAGTATGTCCACCAAACCCTGCTTTTGTTGGTCAAAGAAGGCAGAGCCAAAGCCGTGCAGGGTGATTTCGAACTCGTGCCGGACTGCATTCCCCCACCATACCGCCCATAGAAGCCCGCCGCGCATACCACCGCAGGCAATTTCCGGCTAATATATTGGGCGTTATGCGCGTCATCGTAATAGGGGCCCGGGCGAGCCTGCTGGCGCAAGCCCAGACCCGCTGGGTGGTGGAACGCCTCAAAGAAAACTGGCCCGAAACCGAGTTCAAAATACGCACCATACAGTCCAAAAACGCCTCTGAGCAAAGCGCCGCCGAAGCCTTGCGACAGGCCCTCAGCAAGCGGGAAGTGGATATTGCCGTGTATTCGCTCAAATACCTGCCCACCCAGGAAGCACCCGGCCTCCGGCTGGTGGCGGTGCCCAAGCGCATGGAGCCCCGCGAGGCCCTGGTCGGGCGCAGCGCCAAACGCCTGGAGGATCTGCCTAAAGGGGCCGTGGTGGGGGTCAACAGCCTGCGGCGCAGGGCCCAGTTGCTGGCCTACCGCCCCGACCTAAATGTGTGTGATCTGGAGGGCGACGTGGACGACCGCCTGAGCGCCCTCGGCACCGGTGAGTACGACGCGATGATCATTGGAGCGGCCAGCCTGCTGCGGCTGGACTTGAGAAACCGCATCGACCAGCTTGTGGACCCCGAGATCATGCTGCCTGCACCCGGCCAGGGAGCCCTGGGCCTCGAGGTGCGCCAGGGCGACGACTGGGCCGAGGAGCTGGCCTACAGCCTCAACCACCGGGCCTCCTTCGTCCGAACCATTGCCGAGCGGGCCTTCTTGAAGGCCCTGGGTGCGGGCGACGGGTGTGCCGCCGCCGCGCTGGCCACCCTCGAGAGCGACGACACCCTGCTGCTGCAAGGGGTGGTGGCCTCACCCGATGGCCGCGAGCTGATCCGGGCCGAGATCGAGGGCGACGCCGAAGAAGCCGCCGAGCTGGGCCACGACCTGGCCCAGGATTTGCTGGCCGAAGGGGGGCGGGAGCTGCTCAGCGCAGTACCTGCACCACAACGCTGAGGCGTTTTGTATCCCGGCTTAATTTCCTCAGGGGTTTTGTTGTAAACTTGAGCTTAATAGTCGGGATTCAATACGCACCCCGGCCAATCCCCGAAGGATCGCTATGAGAATGAAGCGCCTAACCAAGCAGCGTAAAGCCGTGCTCGAGGTGGTTCGCAGCGCCAAGGGCCACCACCCCGATGCTGCTTGGGTCTATGCTGAAGTACGCAAGCAGGTACCCAGCATCAGCCTGGGTACGGTGTACCGCACCCTGGACGCGCTCACCGAGGAGGGCTACCTGGTGCCGCTGGCCCGACCCGGAGAGGCCCTGCGCTACGAGGCCAACCTGGACGGCCACCTGCACATGGTCTGCCGCAAATGCAACCGCTTCTTTGACATCGTGCACCCGCTGCCCGACCTGCTGAGCGAGGTCAAGGCCAAGTACCCCGCCTTTGTGATTGAAGACGTGCAGGTCGAGTACCAGGGCCTCTGTCCGGCCTGCCAGGCCGCTACTGCAAAATAAGCCGGGCCAGCTCGAGGGGCTTTTCCTGCTGGGGTAGGTGGCCGCAGCCAGGGATCACTTGAAGTTGTGAACCCGGTATCCGGCCTTGCAGGGCCCTGGCGGCCTCGAGGGGAATTACTGCGTCCTGCTCGCCCCAGACCAGCAGCGTAGGGGTTTTTATCTGTTCTAAGCGGGCCGAGCCCAGCAGGCTCTCCAAAGCCATCCAGCGGAAGGTGGAGAAGTAGGCCCGCCGCTGGTCGTCGCTCCAGACCCGATCCCAGACCCGCTCCCGCAAAAACTGGCGGTCTTCCGGCGGCAGGGCCTCCAGACTGGCATAGTAGGGCCGCAGGCTCTCAAAAGCAGCCTCCTGTGAGCGGCGGAAGCTGTTGTATAGCTTTTCACCCTGGCCCGGAATCAAAAACATGAGCTGCACCCGGTTGAGCCGGCCCCGCACCGGCGGCCCCCCCACCAGCACCAGCCGCCCCACCAGGTCGGCGCGCCGCTGGGCCACCCGCAGGGCCACCGCGGCCCCCAGCGAGCTGCCCACCAGGACGGCCTGCGAAACCTTCAGGCTTTCCAGCAGGGCGGCCATTGTATCGGCAAAAAAGTTGAGGGTGTAGGCCCGCCGGGGGTGCTCCGATCGGCCAAACCCCGGCAGGTCGGGGGCCACCACCCGGCCCCGCCCGGCGAGCAGCGGAAACACCTTACGCCAGCTATCGGCCTCGTCGCCCAGGCCATGAATCAGCAGAAAGGTGGGGTCTGGGGCTTGGGCCGGCCCCGAGTCGTAGAGGTGCAGCCCCACCCCGTTGGCGCTGATCCGGCGTTGGTAGGGCCTCAGATGATCCGGAACAGTAAATTTGGGTCTCATAGGTTCCTAAATTGCCTCCGCCAGGCGCCGGAAGGCCTCGGGCAGCTCGGGCCGGGCCCCGCCGTTGGCCCAGCTAAAGCGCAGATCGCTCAGGCTGCCCGGCCCTATCCCCATGCCCTGGGGGAAAAGCCCAGTGTAATCCAGCGGCCCCTGCACCTCTTCTCCGCCGAAGGTTTCTGCAAAGCGCTGAACCTCGAGGGGGTGCCCAAAGTGAAAAGCATGGGTATAGGCCAGGGCCTGCCACAAAAAGCGGGGCCGGATGGGGGGGGTGGAAAGCTCACCTGTTCGGCGCAAAAACACCGAGGCCCGCCCTGGGCGCAGGCGTAGGGTGGCCTCGAGCACGTCCCCTAGCGCCCCAAAACTGCCCACGAAGGGGCGCACCAGGTCGTAGCCCTGCACGTTTTTTACGGTGAGGCCCCCAGCCTGGATGATGTGCCCCTTGGGCGACCTGAACTTAAGCCCCAGCACCTCGCTGCCCATAAAAAAAGTCTGGGCGAAGCCGCCGCGCTTGAGCAGGCCGTCCAGGCCCCCCGGCAGTTCGACCGGGGGAAAGGGCGGAAACAGCCCTTGGGGCAGGGCCGCCCAGACTTCCAGCAACGGCGTGTCGCCGCTGGCGATGAGGTACTGGTCGGCGGCGGAAACCCGGAGCACCGGCACCCCTCTATGCTATTCAGTTGGGCCTAGCGAAACAACCCACAGCGTTCGGGGTAGGGGTCGGGGATGCGGCCCGGCTGGGCGGAAAAGCCCATGGCGTAGCCAGCCCTGGTCTCGGGCCAGCCCAGCAGAAAAGGCTCACCGGTGCGGGCAAAATTGAGCCACTGGGCCTGCAAGGCCTGGGCCAGGGGGCGGGAGCTTTCCAGGGCCTCCTGGGTCAGGAACAAAGCCAGCGCAGGCCAGCTCCTCTCGGTTCCGAAGAGCAGGGGCAGCTCGATCCCGTGGAAGCTCCCCAGCCCCTCGAGCACCGGCGAGGCCCAGTCCACCAGGTAGCTGTAGGTGGGCGCATGGGCGGCCTGGGCAGCCCCAGCGGCCAGCGTGGGGCAGAGCAGAATCCGGTCGGTCTGGAAGTAGGCCCAGGCCTCGGCGGGGGAAGCGGAACGGGCCCGGTAAAGCTGCTCGGCTCGAGCCCCCTGCCCCGGCAGCTTTTCTTCCACACGCTTTACAAACCCGGCCCAGTCCGAAGGGCCCACAAAGCGCTCCCCCCAGGTCTCCTGGGCGGTGGCCCCGACCAGCAGGGGCACCCCCGCCGCATCGCCCTCGCGCAAAGCCTGGAGGGGCAGTTTTTTCAACCAGACCCCGTCCAGATGGGGCTTCCAGGGCACCTCGGCAAACTCCCCGGCCTCAACCCTTTGCAAAAGCGCCCCGATGCTGCGGTCTTCGGGTGGGAAGAGGCGCTCCAGGGGAAGCCGGCGTAAACAGGCCAGATCCCCCGCCTCACACCCCATCTGGGCCGCCCAGCGAACCCCCCAGGCCAGCCCCTGTTCCAGGGTGCGCACGTACCCGCACCCCCCCGACTGAATAATGGCCTTGTGGAAGAGGCCCCGGGCCGCCGGGGCCGCCAGCAGGGTGCAGACCGCCATCCCCCCCGCCGACTGCCCGAAGAGGGTCACGTTCTCGGGGTTGCCCCCGAAGGCGGCGATGTTGCGCTGCACCCAGCGCAGGGCCTCGAGCATATCCAAGAGCCCGTAGTTGCCGGTGGAGCCGTGGGGGTCCTCATGCCGCAGCGCGGGCAGGGCCAGCCAGCCCAGCGAACCCAGCCGGTAGTTGAACCCCACCACCACCACCCCCTGCGAGGCCAGGGCCGTGCCGTCGTAGAGGGGCTCGGCCCAGCTGCCGCCGGTGTAGCTGCCCCCGTGAATAAAGACCATCACCGGGTAGCCCTCAGGCGGAGGGGCGGCCATGGGCATCCAGACGCCCAGGTTCAGGCAGTCCTCGCTCTGGGGTGGGAGGTAGCCCCCCAGGCGGGTGGTGAAGACCCCGCGCTGGGGGCAGGCCGGGCCCGGCTGGGTGGCTTTGAACACCCCCTCGAGGCGCAGTACCGGCCGCGGGGCTTTCCAGCGCTCGGCCCTGGCATAGGGGATGCCCAGAAAATAGGCCACCTGGGCCTGCGGGTTGTAACCACCCTGAAGGCGCCCCTGGGGGGTGAGCACAAAAACCGGGTGCCCCCAGGCCATGCCCCACAAAACCGCCAGAACCCCAATCCAGCGCATGGGCCGGTTTTTTCCTGTGCTTTAGGATATCACCACAGGTAGAGCAAGGCTATTTTGAAGGGGTAGCGGTCGGAAAGGCCCACCTCGAGGGCCACCGGGTCAAGGTAGAGCCGCCCCCCCAGGCCATAGGCCAGGTTAAACCCTCCTTCGATGCCCAGCCCCAGATAGCCCGAGATGGCCCCACCGGGAATCTCGAGGCTGGCCACCGGCCCCAGGTGAAGACCAAACACGTTCCCCACCGTGTTGAAGCTCACATCCAGCCCCAGGCCTGCCGAGAGTGAAAAATCGGCCACCGTAAGAGCCGGCAGCAGGTTGGCCTTCAAAAGCGCCCAGACCTCCAGCGCATCAAAGCTGGTGGGAACGATAACCTCCACATCCAGCCCGGTGTCTATTCCCAGCGGGCTGAAGGGCAGGCCCGCGCTGCCCTGCAGCATCAGCCCACGCCCAATCCCAAAACCCACCCCTACGGTGTTCTCGGGATAGGCCGGGGCCTGGGCCAGGGCAAGACCAACCACCAAGACGAGCAAAGCAAGCAGTCGCTGCATAGTTCCTCCAAACGCTGCTTCATCATACCAGGACAGTCCGCACTACCCTAAAGCCCGCGCCAGCAGCCGGTGAAAGTGGTGCACCCCCTGCTCCCGCTTGACGCTAAAGCGCCCTCGGTCGTAGAAGCGCGACTTGACCCCCTTCTGCACAGCCTCCACCACCACCTCGTCTTCGCGCTCCACCCGGTCGAGGGCGGCCCCGGCCCCGGCGTCCAGCTTGCTGGCATCCCACACATAAGGCAAAAACGAGACCTTGGTAAGCTCGGGCCCCAGCGGGCGCACCACGTTAACCGAAAGCCCCCAGGGGTAGAAGTTCAGCATCAGGTTGGGGAAAACCCAGTAGTAGTAGGCCGCGATGCGCTGGCCGTAGTCGGGTGAGTCCTTGGGCAGGTCGAAGCAGGGCTCGCCGGGGGCCGCCACCCCGAGCTGCAGGTTGCACCAGTCGTAGACCTCGGTGGTGTAGCTGCCGTAGTCAATGGCGCTATTGAGCGAGGCGTGGATGTAGGGGATGTGGAAGCCTTCCAGGTAGTTGTCGCAGTAGAGGGCCCAGTTGGCCCGCACCAGGTAGTCGCGGGCGCGGGAGGGCTCGAAGTAAAACTCGCGAAAGGGCAGCCAGCCCACCCGCTCCTGCACAGGGCGCAGCACCTCTTGCAGCGAAACCGGCGGGTTCAGGCTGGCAAACAAAAACTTCCCCTGGCCCCAGGTCTCGAAGGCCACCCTGGGCAGGTCGTCCTTGGGGCTGGGGAACCCCACCACCCCCTCGAACTCCGGCATGGCCTGGAAGCAGCCATCGAGCCCAAACCGCCGCCCATGGTAGCGGCAGCGCAGGTAGCGGGCGTTGCCGCCGCTCTCGGCCACCAGCATCCCCCGGTGGGTGCAGACGTTGGAGAGCAGGTGCAGCTGATCCTGGTGGTCGCGGGTCAGCACCAGCGGCTCGTCCAGGCAGCCTTCCAGCAAGGTAAAGGGCTTGACGGTGCCGGGGGCCTTCAGGTCGTCGGTGTCGCCCACCCACTGCCAGCTTCGGGCAAACACCTTCTCTTTTACCGCTTCGTATACCTGAGGGTCTTGGTAGAAGCGGGCCGGAAGGGTGGAGGCCTGGGCGATGTCGGGGTGAACCTCGAGGTTGTTCATGGTTGCTCCTTATGGTGCTTGGAATCGAGGGCTCAAAAGACCAAACCCGTACAGCCTCCCGACTGTACGAGGGCGAAAGGGGTTTTATTTACCCGCGGAAATAATGGCCCTGGCAAAGCGCAGTTGTTTGGTTGGAATATCCAGCCAGGGGTGCATAGGGCAATTATAAAAGCAAAGCCCCCGCGCCTCCAGCGGGGGCCTATGGGCAAGGGGGCGCTATCTGCCCCACTCCAGCTTGACAACCATCTCGGCGCCGCGGGGTGCTACCTTGACCTCGAGCCTATCCCCACCCCGGCGGTACTCGGCCTCGTAGGCCAGATTCTTCTTGCCCCCCTTGGACTTGAAGCTCACCCTCACCCAGCCTTTGGAGGTCAGGTCGCGGTGATAGTAGCTGAAAATTTGCTCCAGATCGCCACCACGGTAGGCCACGCGATACTCGGTGTCGTCGCGGTCTTCCCAGTTCACCCAGTACCCCGGCATGGGCGAGATGAAGTAGATGGGCGGCCTGGGCACCACGGGCTGCGGGTTGACCGCCTGGCGGGGCTGCACATTGTAGCGCACCACTGCGCTTACCCAGTCGCGCTCGGGCAGCGGGGTAACCACAATCGAGAGCGCCCTGGCCAGGTTGCTGGCCCCCTGCACCCGCATCTGCCCGCTGCGAATATCGGCAATCTGTGCGAGCGAGAGCGGCTGGCGGCTGGCCACCGCCAGCACCTGGTCTACCCCCGCCGGCCCGCCGATGGTGAACTCGTAGCGCGCCCCAGGCTCCGGGAAGCTGTAGGTCTCCCCCGCCCGCAAATAGTTGCTGGGGCTATAAGGGTTGGGCAGGATCAGGTCGATCTGCCCATTGGCGTTGATGTTGAAGAGGTAGACGTAGGCGTTCTGGTTGACACGGGTGTAAATCCGGATCTTGTCGCCAAAAAAGTAGGTCGCGTTGCCCAACCCCGCAGGGTCGCGGTCTACCCAGGTCTGCACCTCGAGGTCGGTGGGCAGCGGGTTGACGATAATGCCCTGGGGGCTCAGCACCGGCGTGGCATAGGCCATCAGGCCCAGCAGGCTTGTTGCCATCAGTCGCTTCATCTCCTTCCTCCTGCTTCAAAGGTAGGAAAGAGACGACCCAGTGCTATGAAGCCCGCATCAGCAAAGCTTAATCCTGGCGTTGAGCGATTCTTTAGCCGGTCTTTGGGAAGCCTGGATATAGCAGGAAGCAATGGCACCCTGGTTGCGCCAAAACCCCCTTTATGCAAAGGGTGCATAAAGGGGGTTTCTCGTTCTGGACGTGGTGGGCGACGAGGGACTCGAACCCCCGACTTCATCCTTGTAAGGGATGCACTCTACCAGCTGAGTTAGTCGCCCGTGTGGTGACCCCAAGGGGATTCGAACCCCTGTTACCGCCGTGAGAGGGCGGCGTCCTAGGCCACTAGACGATGGGGCCGCTGGAGTCGCTCCTGTTGTGGGAATGAACCCATCAACAAGACCGTTCATCAGAGTAACATAGGGCCGCCCATTCGTAAAGATAAACCCCCGAACCTGCGCAGGGGCGCGCTGGATATGGAGCTTGTCTTCAGAAACCCCGTCGGCCCACCCCTCAATGGGCCACTCTTACCAGACTCGGTTAGTCCGACACCTTCCAGTGCCGAGCTAAGCAAGTGCTCAAAATAGCCTCTAGAAGTCTTTGCCGGGTGGGTACTCGACCCTGAAGGCCCGCTCATACCGGATTCAAAAAGATAATCTTCAAACAAGAAACATTCAGAGGCTATCTCTTTGAATCCTAGAGCACACCCCTCGCTACGCTCGGCGAAGAAAGCGTATCCCTTCCAAGGGGCGGTATCGCCCTCCGCTACGCGGATAACTTCGGTCGGGTTAGTTCGCCGCCTTCCGGTGCCGAACTAACCAAATCTGGTATCAAACCCCGTGCGAAAGCCTGAACCATAAACCGTAGAATCACCGTAAAACGGACAACCGGAGGACTGATCATCCTCCGGTTTTGCGTCCTGGACTGGTGGACCGCACAGGACTCGAACCTGTGACCAACCGATTAAAAGTCGGTTGCTCTACCAACTGAGCTAGCGGTCCAATTTTTTAGGCCTGTGGAGCCAACAACTCCCAACAGCCTTAGAGATTATAGGCAAATGGCCCGAAGTTGTCTATAGCGTGGGCACACCAAAAAAGCCGAGGGCCGGAGGTATTCCGGCCCTCGGTTCAGGGGAAACTACCAGATGTAGAAGATAGTCACAATGAACAACCAGACCGCGTCCACCAGGTGCCAGTACATCGAGGAGCCCTCGAGGGTGCCCTGCTCGTGACTGTCAATCTTGCCCGCCAGACCCTGGGCATAGGCCAGGGCCAGACCGGTACCACCGATCAACACGTGCGCCCCGTGCAGACCCACAATCAGGAAGAAGGCAGTGAACCACAGAGCCGCCTTCTGGGCCGCTTCCGACTGGCCGGCAGCATTCAGGGCTTCCACGTAGTGCCCCGAGGCAATGGCAAACTCCCAGATCTGGAAGAGGAAGAAGACCACCCCCAGCAGGATGCTGATGAGCATCCCCAGCTTGAAGGGCGAGAACTTGTTGGTGCGCAGATCGTGGTGGGCGTAGTGAACGGTGAAGGAGCTGGCGACCAGGAAGAAGGTGTTGAGCAGGGCCAGCCACAGGGCCGGGCGGTGATCCTCGGGCGGCACCGCCGCGCCGGTGAGGCGCAGGTACAGGTAGCCCGCAATCAGAATGCCGAAGAGGGCGATCTCCGAGACGATAAACCAGGCCATCCCCACCCAGGCGTTGGACTTACCGGTGACGGTGTGGTGCACCACCGGGTGGTCGTATTCTTTACGCAGCGCCCACTGGAAGAGGCTGTAAATAAAGAGCACCAGCCCCACCGCCAGCCAGCCACCCCAGCCCGCGACCCCACCCACTGGGGCATTGCCCAGATTGGGGGCCAGCGAGATGCCAATGCCGGTAATCAAAAGGCCCACAGCGGTCATGAAGGGCCAGACAGTAGGGGCCGGCAAGTGAATGGTGGCCGGGTCTACTGGGGTTGGCTTGAGGCCCTCCTTCTCCCAGTCGTAGAGGGGCCGCTCAGACTTGAAGACGGTGGGGAACTGCACGGCAAAGTTATACGAGGGGGGCGGTGAGGAGGTGGCCCACTCGAGGGTGTACCCACCCCAGGGGTTGTCGGGGGCCTTGACGTTCTGGCGGAAGCTCTGAACCATAGCAATGAGCCAGGCAATACCGCCCAGAGCCAGAATTACCGCCCCAACAGTAGAAGCAAAGTTCAGCTCGTTCCACAGGTACAGCCCGTCGGGGTAGGTGTAGTAGCGCCGGGGCATCCCCAGGAAGCCCAGCACGTACTGCGGCATGAAGGTAATCAGGTAGCCCACCAGGAAGAGCCAGAAGTGCACCTTACCCCAGAACTCGGGGTACATGCGCCCGGTGATCTTGGGCCACCAGTAGTAGAGCCCCGCGAAGGCTAAGAAGCCCGAACCGGCCATCAAGACGTTGTGGAAATGGGCCACCACGAAGTAGCTGTCCTGCACCTGGTAGTCGAAGGGCACCACCGCCAGCATGACCCCGGTAATCCCCCCCAGCAGGAAGTTGAACATGAAGCCCATCACAAAGAGCAGCGGGGTCTTGAAGTCGAGCTGGCCGCCCCACAGGGTACCCAGCAGGTTAAAGATCTTTACGCCGGTGGGCACCGCCACCAACACGGTGAAGAACACAAAGACCAGCTGGAACAAGAGGCTTTCGCCCACCGTAAACATGTGGTGCGCCCAGACCAGAAAGCCCACCACCGCGATGCCCACCAGGGCAAACACCATAAAGCGGTAGCCAAAGACCGGCTTGCGTGCGAAGGTCGAGGACACCTCGGCGGCGATGCCCAGGTAGGGCAGCAGCATGATGTACACCGCCGGGTGGGAGTAGAACCAGAAGAACTGCTGGAACAGCACCGGGTCGCCGCCGATGACAGGGTCGAAAAGGCTCAGGCCCAGCTTGCGGGAGAGCAGCACGGTCAGGCTGGCCGCGGTGATGCCGGCCAGGGCGAAGAGGGAAAGCATGGAGGTTGCGAAGATCGCCCACACAAAGATGGGCATCTTCCACAGGCCCATCCCCTTGGCCCGCAGGTTGTAGACCGTGGCGGCGAAGTTGGCCGCACCCAGCAAGCTCGAAAGACCCACCAGCAGCACGCCCATCATGAAGAAATCGGTGCCCAGGCCGGTGGTGCGCGAGAAGGGGTAATAGAAGGTCCAGCCCACGTCCGGCGCCCCACCGAAGAACAGCGAGGTGTAGAGAAGCGCCGCTGAGAACACAAAAAGCCAGGCCGCAAAGGCGTTGATGCGCGGCAGTGCCACGTCCCGCTCCCCTAGCATCAGGGGCAGGATGAAGTTCCCAAAACCCGACAGCCCCGCCGGAATGATGAAAAAGAAGAGCATGGTGGCGCCGTGCAGGGTGAGCACCTGGTTGTAGGCGTCCCCTACCAGGAACTGCCGCTCGGGGCCTGCCAGCTGCCAGCGGATGGCCACCGCCATCAGGCCGGACAGCCCAAAGGCCACGAAGGAGGTGACCAGGTAGATCATGCCGACCTTCTTATGGTCGCTGGTGGTCAGCAGATCCCAGACCGCGGCCCAGAATCCCATACGGGAAGTGCTTTGTGGTGTTGCAACAGCCATAGTTGGTTCAATCCTCCCGTTAGAACTTCTCCAGCTTGCTAAAGTCGAGGCCCTCCACCTTGTGGCTCATCAGGTAAGCGGCGATGGCCTTGACATCCTCGTCGGACAGGTTGGGGAAGGCCGGCATCTTAACGCCGGGCTTCATGCCGGGGGAGTTTTTGATCCAGGGCTCGAGGTACTCCGGCACATTGGGCCACATCCCGGCCCCCACCGTGGTGCGGTTGCCAAAGAAGGTCAGGTCGGGGTTGCTCGGCGCCCCCTGGGAAACCCCCTTGAGGGCGTGGCAGCCCGCACACTGCTGCTTGTAGAGCTCCTGCCCCCGTACCAAGGTTGGATCGGTGGGCTGGGCAGCCTGGAAGGCCCTGGCCCCTTCAATCCAGCGGTCGAACTCCTCCTGCGGGACTACCTTGACCCTGAAGCGCATGTTGGCGTGGGAGGCCCCGCACAGCTCCACACACTGGCCGTAGTAGGTGCCGATTTTCTCCGGGGTCACCTCGATGTGCGTGACCACACCCGGAATGGCATCCCGGGCCCCCACCATGCTGGCGATGCGGAAGGAGTGGATAACGTCGTAGTTGGTGCCATCCCCGCCGGTAATCTCGAAGCGCACGGGCTTACCGACCGGCAAAATCAGCTCATTGGAGTTGCGAACCCCGTAATCCTTGTAGTGGAAGTCCCACCAGAACTGCCAGCCCCGCACCTCCACCACCATGGCCCCCGGCGTCGGGCGATCCAGTTTGAACATGCTCTGAGCCGTAAGACCAAAGATGATAAGCACAATCACTGTGGGGATTACCGTCCAGGCCACCTCGAGGCGATCGTTGCCGTGCAGCTGCTCGGGTTCGCCAGTCTCTTTACCAGTGCGCCGGAACTTAACGGTTACGTACACCAGGGCCCCGGTCACCACCACAAACACCAGGGCCGCAAAACCCATGACCCAGACCAGCAACCCCCGGACTTCCCGGTTAAAAGCCGAAGCATCCCGATCCAGGATGTTAAGGGTGTGCCCCCCGGCCTGGCCTGGCTCTGCTGCTAGCACCAAACCCAGCAACAGCAGGACGATCAAACCTAAACTTCGTTGCAGCATTCCTCGCATCCTCCCTTGGTCTTGGGGTATTCTATAGCATTTTATTTGGAACCATTTTAGGATACTCGCCTCCAAGCATCCTATATCCTATCCCGATAGGATATTTTAGCTACATCCACAGGGCCCGGTCTATGGCCATCGCGACAAATAGTAATGCCAGGTATAACATCGAGTACTTATACAGCGTAAGCATCCAGTTTCGCGCCAAGGTTCGGTATAAGCGCCAGCTATACAGCAAAAGCAAGCTGTTGAGCAGCAGTGCCGCCAGCAAATACACCCAGCGCAGCTCGCCCATCAGCACCGGGATAAGGGTAATGACAGCGGTCAGAATGGCATAAAGGCCTATCTGATAGGCCGTCTCGCGCTCACCACGCACCACTGGGAGCATGGGAACGCCCACCGCGGCGTAGTCGTCTTTGATCATGAGCGAGAGCGCCCAGAAATGCACGGGTGTCCAGAAAAAGATAATCAAGAACAGATACCAGGCAAAAAGGCTCAGTCCACCGGTCACGGCGGCCCAACCAACCAAAGGCGGGAAAGCCCCGGCAGCCCCCCCAATTACGATGTTGCTCCAGAAACGGCGCTTCATGTAAAGGGTGTAGACCAGCACGTACCAGCCCAGCCCGGCCATAGCCAAAAGCGCGGTGGTCAGGTTTGCACCCCACCACAGCAGTACAAAGGAGAGCAGCATCAGGGTGGTAGCAAAAAGGATGGCATCCCGGCTGCTGATCTTATCGGTAACGGTAGGGCGCTGGGCCGTGCGCTTCATGCGGCCATCGATGTCGCGGTCAATGACCATGTTGAAGGCGTTGGCCGCACCAGCCGCCATATAACCGCCCACAAAAACCACCAGGAACAAGCCCAGGCCCGGCCACCCACCTGCGGCAATGAACATGGCCGCCAGGGTGGTAAACAGCAGCAGGCTGATGACTCGAGGTTTGGTTAGCCAAAAATAGTCCCGCCATGTGGCGCGCTCGGTGCTAGCAATAGAAACCACCACAGCAGTCTACCTCGCTTTAGCCACTTCGGCCCTAGATGGCCTCACAGGGTAGCCCAGGCTGAGGGCCGAGACCGTGAGCAAGAGCCAGGTCACCCAGATCAGATCGGAAAGCAACAGGTGGGGAAGCTGGGTGTACAGCGGGGCTGCTTGCAGCACGTTAAGATAGCCCACCCCAAGCTGCAGGATAAACAGAAGGCCGGCCATGCGGGCGAATAGTTTGGTGTGGCGGCTGGGGCGCAGCAATGCAACCAGGTTGGCCACCAGAACCACGTACACGCTCACCACCACCGCGATAAAGGGGTGGTAGATGCGAAGCTGTACCAAAAAATGCTCGCCGGGGGTGAGCGCCCGCCCCACCGCCTCGGCGGTGTTGCGCACCGGGAACAAGGCATCGCCCAGAGAGGTCAGGGCCCCGGCCGCTGCAACCAGCAGGATGCCCCCAAAACCCAGACCCAGGGCCCAACCCATCAGTCCCTGGCCTTGCAAGACCGGGCGTTGCTCGGGGTGGCGCGACCACCAGGCGGTGAGGGTCAGCGCACCGATCAGGAAAAGGGTGTTGATCAGGTGAACGGGTGCCACAATGGCCCGCGCCACGCTGGCATCCTCCCCTACCAGCCGGAAGAGCACCAGCCCGGCCCCCACCAGGCTCTCGGTAATCATGAAGAACATGGCAAGACCGGCCCCCAGCCGGGCCAGGTGGCCCTTGGGAAAAGCCCGGCGTGACCAGATCAGAAGCCCGATGGTCAGGAGCAGCGAAAGACCGCTGGTAACCCGGTGGAAAAACTCGATGAAGGTCTCGAGGCCCCTAAAAGCGGGCAGCACTTCCCCGTTGCAGGTGGGCCAGTGGGCACCGCAGCCATCCCCGGAGCCGGTGGCCTGCACCACATCGCCCCACAAGATGACCACCAGGGTAAAAACCACCACCCCCCAAGCGTAGTAGGTAAACCGTCGGTTGGACATAAGGAAAAGACCCCCCCTGGGGGCAGTGCCTTTATTCTGCCAGAAGGCCCCAGGATGCACCATTAGGACAATTGTCCCGGCAGGCGCAGGGCCCAGACCCACCGGCCCTGTTCTACAGGGCCGGCCTTATAGCGGAAAAGATAATCATCCAAAGCAAAGACCCCCCAGAGGCCATCTTTTTGAATCCTTCACCTTCGCCCTCTATGGATTCGCATTGCCGTCCTAGTTTTGGGTATCCAGGGCTTGTGGACATCATCCAGCGGTGGCCTGGCTGCAGCCCGCTCACCAGGCGGCTAGACCGCGGCGCTTATCGCGTTTCCACAATTACCTGCCCCACGGTGGCAGGCAATTTACCCAGTACAGCTAAATACGCTGTGCTGGGTATGTGTGGGAAACGCTCTAGTGGTTATGCATGGGCAGGGTGGTGGGATCAAAGGGAAGGAGCGTTCCCCCGCGCTCGAGCAACCAGCGTTTCATCGTTTGAATTTCACCCGCCTGGCTCTGGCCCATGGCCTCGATAAGCCGGCGCGAGAGGCCTGGGGACTGCACCTCGGCCAGACCCTGCTCAATCATGGGCAGCGCCCCCTGGTGGTGCCGAATCATAAGCTGCAAAAACCTGATCTCGGCCTCGCGGCCCTGCAGGGCCAGCAGCTCGGCAATCTCTTGCTGCGAGGCCATGCCCATGGCAGCAGCGGCCTGGGGGCTGGGGCGTTCAAAACCAATCGTGAGCTGCCGCCACCACGGCAGCCAGCGCCGCATCTGGGCGATCTGGGCGGCCTGGGTCTGGGCCACATCCTGGGCAAAATAGCGCAGGTTCTGATCGGTGGCTCGAGGCTCCAGAATTTTAGCCAGTTCAACCGCCTGGGCATGGTGGGGAATCATGGCCAGGGCAAAGCGCCCCTCGGGCGTAAGCGGCTGGGCCAGCAGCAAGCCCAGCACGCCCAGCACCAGCCCAACCAGGCCCCACCTGAACAGTCTGTGCAGCAGCGGGGTAGCCTGCATGAATTCCGATTCTAGCCACCGCGGCTGCATAACAAAGGTAACCGATGCACCGATTGCCTCGAGCCGACACGGCTTTGATTGACACCCCGTGCAAAAGTTGTTATTTTGAGTCGGGAAATAAATAGCGGAAAGCCTTAACGGAGCATGCAGGATGCCTAAGTACCTCGAGCACACCCCCCTGGGCAGCACACGGCAATTACGGCGCTGGCACCGCGCACGCATCCTGCAGGCCATCCGGGCCGAGGCCGGCATCTCCCGCCTCAAGCTGGCCCGCAAGCTGGGCCTCTCGCCCTCGGCGGTGACCGAGGTGGTGGCCGAGCTGTTGAACGAGGGCCTCCTGACCGAGCGCCCCCTGCCCCCCACAGGCCAGGGCCGCCCCTCGGTGGCCCTCGAGGTCGAAGAGAAGCGCCACCTGGCGCTGGCCTGGGAAATCGACGTAGACCGGATGGCCGTGGCCCTTCTGAACCTGAAGGGCGAGGTGCGGGCCCGGGTGGTGCTGCCCCCGGCCCCCATGCAACTGGACGAGGCCCTGGCCCTGCTCCAGCAGCACACCGCCCCGCTGCTGGCGGGGGTGCGGGTGCTCTCGGCGGGCCTTGCCCTGCCGGGGCTGCTCGAGCCCGCCCAGGGCCACCTGACCCTGGCCCCCAACCTGGGCTGGGCCGACCTGCCGCTGCTCGAGCGCTTCCAGGAGGCCCTGCGGTCGTTGGGCCTGGTGGGGATCCCGGCCGTTGTGGAAAACGAGGCCAACGCAGCCGCCTACGGGCTGTACGCCCTGGGGGGGCTGGCCCTCGAGCACTGCGTCTACCTGAACCTGGGGGTGGGCGTGGGGGGCGGGGTGGTGGTGGAGCGCAAGGTGTACCACGGGGCCCGCTTCCACGCCGGCGAGGTGGGGCACATCCCCCTCGACCCGGAAGGCCCCCCCTGCCGCTGCGGCAAACGGGGCTGCGCCGAGGCTTTCCTGAGCTACCGCCGCTGGCAGGAAGACCCCAGCCCAGCCCGCCTGCAGGAGATGGCCGAGCGGCTGGCCCAGCTCTCGGCCATGGTGCTGGCCACCCTCGACCCCGAACGCATCGTGCTGGGCGGGCCCCTCATCGAGGCCACCGGTGAAGCCCTGCTGGAAGCGGTGCAGGCCCGGCTTCCCCGCTATGCCCTGGCGGTGCACGACCCCGCGCAGATCACCGTCTCGCCCCTGGGCCGCGAGGCCGCCCTGCTGGGGGTGGGCGCGCTGGCCGCCGATGTGTTTATAGAGCAGATGAGCTACGAGGAGGCATAATGTACGAACCCAGACCCGAGCACAAGTTCACCTTTGGCCTTTGGACGGTAGGCAACATCGGGCGCGACCCCTTTGGCGAGGCTGTGCGGGAACGGCTCGAGCCCGACTACGTGGTACACAAGCTGGCCGAGCTGGGGGCCTACGGGGTCAACCTGCACGACGAAGACCTGATTCCCCGCGGCACGCCCCCCGCCGAGCGCGAGGCCATCCTGCGCCGCTTCAAGAAGGCCCTGCAGGAGACCGGCCTTAAGGTGCCCATGGTCACCGCCAACCTCTTCTCCGACCCGGCCTTCAAGGATGGGGCCCTGACCAGCCCCGATCCCTGGGTGCGGGCCTACGCCCTGAAGAAGAGCCTCGAGACCCTCGACCTGGGCGCCGAGCTGGGGGCCCAGATCTATGTGGTCTGGCCGGGGCGGGAGGGGGCCGAGGTGGACGCCACCGGCAAGGCCCCGCGGGTATGGGGTTGGTTCCGCGAGGCCCTCGACTTTATGGCCGAATATGCGGAGGAGCAGGGCTACAACTACCGCTTTGCCCTGGAGCCCAAGCCCAATGAGCCGCGAGGCGACATCTACCTGCCCACCGTGGGCAGCATGCTGGCCCTGATCGGCACCCTGAAGCACCCGCAGCGCTTTGGCCTCAACCCCGAGTTCGCCCACGAGACCATGGCCGGGCTCAACTTCGTGCACGCGGTGGCCCAGATTCTCGATATGGGCAAGCTCTTCCACATCGACCTGAACGACCAGCGCATGAGCCGCTTCGACCAGGATCTGCGCTTTGGCTCGGAGAACCTCAAGGCCGCGTTCTTCCTGGTGGATCTGCTCGAGGCCAGCGGTTACGACGGCCCCCGCCACTTCGACGCCCACGCCCTGCGCACCGAGGACGAGGCCGGGGTCTGGGCCTTTGCTAAGGGCTGCATGCGCACCTACCTGATTCTGAAGGAGAAAGCCCAGGCCTTCCGGGCCGACCCCGAGGTGCAGGCTTTGCTCGAGGCCTACTACCAGGCCGACCCCGAGCCTCAGGCCCTGCTGGGGGCCTACAGCCGGGAAAAAGCCCAGCGGCTCAAGCAGCTCGAGCTGCCCGAGGCCCGCCGCAGCCGCGGTTATGCCCTGGAGCAGCTCGATCAGCTCGCGGTAGAACACCTGCTGGGGGTACGGGGATGAGCCTGGTGCTGGGCCTCGACCTGGGCACCAGCGGCCTCAAGGCGGTGGCACTGGATGCCAGGGGCCAGAAGGTGGCCGAGGCCCGGGCGGCCTACCCCCTCCACACCCCCCGCCCCGGCTGGACCGAGCAAGACCCCCTGGACTGGGCCCGCGCCGCCCAGGAAGCCCTGCGCGCCCTCTGCGAGCAGCTGCCGGGCGCCGAGGTGGTGGGCATCGGGCTTTCGGGCCAGATGCACGGGGCGGTGTTCCTGGACAAAGCCGGGAACCCCCTGGGCCCGGCCCCGCTCTGGAACGACCAGCGCACCGCCCGCGAGGTCGAGCAGATCGAACAGGCCATCCCGCGCAGCGAGCTCATCCGGCGCACCGGCAACCCGGCGGTGACCGGCTTCCAGCTCCCCAAGCTGCTCTGGCTGAGAAACCAGCACCCCGAGCTATTTCGCCGGCTCTATAAGGTCTTGCTACCCAAGGACTACCTGGCCTTCCTACTAACCGGCGCCCTATCCAGCGAGTACTCCGATGCCTCGGGCGTGGGGGCCCTGAACTTAGCCCAAAAAAGCTGGGATCGCGAGGTTCTGCAAGCCCTCTCGCTTTCCCCCGACCTTTTCCCCGAGGTGGGTGAAAGCCAGCGGGTGGTGGGGCACCTGAGCCCGGCCTGGGCCCAGGCCACCGGGCTCAAGGCGGGCCTCCCGGTGGTGGCCGGGGCCGGCGACAACGCCGCCGCGGCCCTGGGCCTGGGGGTCTCGCGTTACCGCGCGGGGGTGGGCAGCCTCTCCCTGGGCACCAGCGGGGTGATCTTCATCCCCACCGAGCAGCCCACCCCCGAGCCCGAGGGCCGGGTGCACCTGTTTGCCCACGCCGACGGGGGGTACCACCTGCTGGGGGTGACGCTCAGCGCGGCGGGCAGCCTGGAGTGGCTGCGGGGCCTCTTTCCCGAGGTGGGCCTGGAAACCCTGCTCGAGGAGGCCCGCCAGGCCCCCCTGGGCTGTGAGGGCCTGTACTTTCTGCCCTTTCTGGCCGGGGAGCGCAGCCCTTACCTGTCCCCCCACCTGCGCGGGGCCTTCCTGGGCCTCTCGCTGGCCCACCGCCGGGGCCACCTGGTGCGCGCCGTGCTGGAAGGGGTGGCCCTGAGCCTGGGCGAGGTCTACCGGGTGATGCGCCCCCTGGCCAAGGCCCAGCGGCTGCTGGCCACCGGGGGCGGCTCGGCCTCCGATCTGTGGCTGGCGCTGGTGGGCGGGGCCCTGGGGGTTCCCATCCACCGGGTGGTGGGGGATGAGGGCGCAGCACGGGGCGCCGGAATTCTGGCCCTGGTGGGGGCCGGGGTGTATCCCAGCCTCCGCGAGGCCCTGGAGGCCACGGCTCCCAGTGAGCAGCCCGCCACCCCCCCGCTGGAGGGCCTTGAGGCCCTCCGCAAAGCCTATGCCCAGGCGGTAGAAAAGGTGCTCGAGCTATACAAAAACTAACCACCTGGAGGTCTTTGCTCTGGATAACTGTCTTTTTGAATCCGGTTTCATAAAGTGAAAAATTCAATCCGATCGACAGTATCGTTTATCGCGTTTCCGCAATTACTCGCCCCACGGTAGCGAGCAACTTATCCACATACAGCAAAAAACGCTGTACTGGGTACTCGTGGGAAACGCTCTAGACTATCAAAAGCAAACGATACTGGCGGAATGCGCACAAGTCCTGCGCGGTCGAAGCTTACTGTGGCTCGCACTGCTCCAGGCAGCAGAGCAGCCCCCTGGGCTGGGTGCAATAGCAGTCGGTAGGGTCAGGACGACTCTACCGATGGGCTATTCTAGAAAGTCCTTCAAGCCGTTTTGGGCTTTTGAATAAAGCGCATCACAAAGTAAACCACCGCGGCTACAATCAGCACCGGCACCAACACCCGCAGCAGCGCCCAGACAATACCGGCCAGCCCCTTGAGAATGGTGCCCAGGAAAGTGAAAAGCCAACCCCCCACCCACAGTACTACCAGTGCCGCTACAGCTATCAGGAGGCCCAACACCACCCACTCGAGGATGTCCTGCAACGACCGCTCGTTCATAAGGCTCAGGATAGCACAATGCCGGCTGGCTTCATCCCCCTTTCGGATGAAAACGATCCGCAGCCACCCCACCCGGCCTTATCCCAATCGGTGCTCTGCTCACGTACCATGAGGGCAGTGGAACGCTATCGGCTCAGCGAAGGACTGGTGGTAGGGCGCAAACCGCTCCCGGCCGGCGATGTGATTCTCTCGTTTGTGGGGCCGGAAGGCGCAGCCCAGGCCATCGCCCGCAAAGCCCTGCGGCCCACCGGGCGCAGCGGGCGGCTCTCGCTGTTTCACCACCTCCGGTACCAGGTCTATCAGAAGCCCGGCAACGACCTCCCCACCCTCACCCAGGTGGAGCTGGTGGGGCGGCTCGAGGGGCTCGAGGCCCCCACACGCTTCCCCTATGCCAGCTACCTGGCCGAGCTGGCTTTTCGCATCGCATCCCCCGAGGTAGGCGGCAAAATCTGGCCTTTGCTCACCTCGGGGCTGAAAGGCATCGCCAAACACCCCAACCCCCGCATCGCTCTGCTGTGGGCTGGCTGGCGAATCCTCAAAGCCGCGGGGCTGGCCCCCAACCTGGGGGGCACGGGCCTGTATCTGCTGGATGGCGAGCGGGTGGAGCGGGGCGGGGTTTATCTGGGGCTCGAGGGTATACAGGCCCTAACTGCCATCCTGCGTCTGCCTGGCAGCGAGGCCATTGCGGTACTGGAAGAAGGCGCGCCGCTGGATCGCCTGCTGCTGGCCTTGCTGGCCCACGTGCGCTATGCCGTGGGGGAACTTGGTGCAGCCCAGCTCCTCTCAGGTTCTCATACCAAAGGGTAAGAATGACGCGGATGAAGCTGGCCTTTTTGCTGGTACCTGCCATGGTCACAGCCCTGTTGTTTGGCACCCTCAATCCAAAGCAAACCCCGCCGCCCCCCGCCCCCAGCGGCCAGGAGATCCGCGTGCTGCTTTCTTATCAGCCGGGGGCGGCGTCCTTCGAGGCGAAGTACCTCTTCCCTACCCTGGGCCTGGTTCCGCTGGGAGGAAGCGTACAGATCTCGAGCGGCCCCGACCGCGCAAACCTGCGGCCCGTGGTAACGGTTTTTGCCGACAAACCCCTCACCTTCACCCCACAGAATGGCCGTCTGGTGGCTTCCTTCGAGGGGCTTACCTTTGCCCTGGAGGGCGTGGTTCAGCTCAAAGCCGCCAACCCCGCCCAGCCCGTGCTGTACCGCCTGCTCACCTCCCGGCCCAACCGCCTATCGGAGTACCCCGGCGAACTCTGGCTCGAGCTGCGCAGCAACGGCCTGTTGGTGGTCAATCGGGTGGATTACCAGGACTACCTCAAGGGGGTGCTGCCCAGCGAGATGCCCCCGCACTTTCACCCCGAGGCCCTCAAGGCCCAGGCGGTGGCAGCCCGCACCTATGCCTTCGTCCGGCAGCAGGCCAGCACCTACTGGAAGCAGTTTGGAGCCGATGTGGACGATTCCTCGAGCGAGCAGGTCTACCACCAAACCCGCCGCCACCCCGCCACCGACGCTGCGGTAGAGGCCACCCGCAATCAGATCCTGACCTTTGAGGGCCGGCCCATCCAGAGCTTTTTCTTCTCCACCAGCCCCGGTGCTACCGCCAGCATCGAGGAGGTCTGGATGGATCGGCCCCCCGCACCCTACCTGAAGGGCCGTTCCCAGACCAACCCCGCCCGGGTTTCGCTCGAGAGCGAAAGCGAAGCGCTGGCCTTTTTTCAGGACTGGAACCCCGAGGGCTTTTACGATGCCATCTCACCTTTCTGGCGCTGGAAGCTCAGGCTGAGCCGGGAGGAGCTCGAGGCCCTCCTGCGCCGCACCCTCCCGGAAAGGGCCCGGCTGGCCCCCCAGTTCGTACAAACCCCCGAAGGCCCGCTTTCGCCGGACGCCCCGGGGTTCGAGCTGGGAAGCCTGCAAAAAATCGCCGTGCTGAGGCGCACCACCGGCGGCTACGTGACCGCCCTGGAAATCCAGACCTCCACCGGGCGCTATGTGGTGCAGCGGGAGTCGCATATCCGCAGCCTGCTGCGGCCCGACAAGGCTTTGACCGGAGGGAACGACGTGCGGCTGGAGCTGTGGCAAGGGGAACCACGCCTCAACTTCCCCAGCCTGCCCAGTGCGGCCTTTGCCCTGCAAGAGGAACGTGACGAGCGCGGAAATCTTCTGGGCCTCACCTTCTGGGGTGGGGGCTTTGGGCATGGGGTGGGGATGAGCCAGTACGGTGCGCTGGGGCTGGCCCGGCGGGGGTACGGCTACCAGCAGATCTTGGAGCACTTCTACCCCGGCACCACCCTCACCACACTAAATGCAGATCGGCGCTAAAAAACCCCGCGTCGGACGCGCGGGGTTCTAGGCCCGCCCTAGGCCTACGAGGCCGGCTCTGCGTTCCTCCGGAGCATCACCCCCAAGCGGGGCAGCACATAGTAGTCGAGGCCGATATAGCCCGCCGTGCGCCAGGCCAGCACCAGCCAGGTCGCCACGATGAACATCCAGGGGTTCGAGCTTACCGTGCCCGCCAGCAGGAAGGCCGCGTTCATAAAGCCGGCGAAGAAGGCCGCCAGACCGGTAAAGAGGCCCAGGATGAGCGCCAGTCCTACCAGGATCTCGCCGAAGGTCACCAGGTAGCTGAAGAGCACCTTGTTGGGCAGGGCCACGTTCTGGATGAACCAGGCGTACCAGCCGGTTACGTCGGGGTGGTCGCCGGTGGTCTTGGTCAGGGCCCGCTCGAGAAACCCCCCCACCGCCACACCGGCCTTGTCACCCACCCACGCCGGGTTATTCAGCTTGCCCCAGCCCGCCTCGAGCCACTGCCAGCCTAGGTACACCCTGAGCACCAGCCAGATGGGCGCGAGCCGCACATCCGCAAAGAGAAACCGGGTGATCCTGGGCTCGGGAACCTGCAGGTTGGTGTTGATTCTTGCTGCTGCCATACCTACCTCCTCCTATTTCGAAATTCAAAGTACGACCAAAAGCAAAGCAGCAGTAGGTGAATCTGTACCCAAGCAAATGTCCCTATTGGGCTGCGCTCGAGGGCAGTATGATGACCCTTTGGCTTTTGCAGCCCAAGCCAGTGTCAGCCAGGCTTTTATCATAAGAGCCTATGAATCCCACACAGATACCCAGCCCCTTGCCATACCTGGCGGAGATACCCGATCCGAGGGAATATCTGAAGACCGAGCATGAATGGGAAAACCTGATGCTGATCAGTCTGATGGCCCTGGGCAGCGGTCGGACAAATATCCTGGCCATCGCCCACTGGATCAGGGATCAGGAGAAGTACCTGCTGAACACCCTGAAGCTACGCAACCGCTTCGGGCAACGCAAACTGCCCGCCCAGGCCACGATGTATCGCTTCTTCTGGTTCCTGGATGGGCAGTTGGCAGCCTTGCAGGAGGCCATGCTGGCCTGGGCCCAGGATGTGCT